>JAHEAQ010000087.1 GCA_024642705.1 Bacteroidota bacterium
TCAGAAGTCGCTGACGTATGTGTCTAAAAAACTTAATCATGTTATCAAATATTTATAGGCCATCGCATCCTCTGCGTGAGCCTCGGTTCTTTCCTTATAAATGATGGATTTACCATCTTTCATTTTTGATTCACAAAACCATTCAGTAATATAAAGAATTTTAACACAGCTAAGCGGTTTGTAATGAAAGCTATTAGTAATTAAGGCTAACGTCACGAGAATGCGGCGTGACCAGCTTTGGCCGGGCATGACCGTCAGACAAATTGTTGGTGGTTCGTTTTCTATTTTTCCAATTCTTTAAGGAGTTCATCAATCTGATCGTTTAATAATTTATAGTTTTCAACTATTTTACGACCTGTATTTCGAGAGTAAATCTTATGTCGCCTCGACCTATTTAAGTAGTGCTGAAATTGGTAATCGGTTTTCATTAATTCAAAATTGTAAATGGCCTCATTCTTAGAATTGAACCTTAGGACATCACTATTTAGGGATTTATCATGGCCAAGAAGATTTTCTTGATGTACATCTAGTAAATCTTTTCCAAGCCCAAAACCATCGATTAGCTGGTTTATCGTTCTTACCACCTCGTCTTTACCGGTTAACTTTGATCTGGAAATACTTTGAGACAAGGACTGTAAATTTTCAATCTTACGGGTTCTGAGCCCTAGGTAAGTTAATACCTCAAAAGCGCTTTCTAGCACCTTTTGATGTTGAGATGTGGGCGCATCAACCTCTTCAATAATGATATGGGCATTAAGGACAGTATCTATCCACCCACTAATTAATTTAATTTGGGTCTCTTCCTTTTCGATTTCAATAGCAATGGATAATTTTTCATTTTCCAGGATGGACATCAAAGCTTTATTGTCCTTCCGTTCTTCGTTCCAATTATTTAACTGCAATGCAATCAGAATACCAATTACCACGAGTAGTATCTCCCCAATTGCATAAATGAAGTATCTTTTTAGATTCCCCTCATTAACTAATTTCTGCCTTATTTTTCGAAAGAATTTTATCATGGATTCTTTGTTCTTTTTATTCTAATGACCACAATATATACTTTGTTGATGGTTCGTTTTATTTTTTCAATTCTGCTTCAATAAGTTGGAGGACTTTTTGTGTTTTTCCTAGATAAACTTTTAGTTTTTCTATACCATTTAAAGCTAGTGATTTATAGTGATGAAATGGATACATTAGCTTTTCATTTTCAAGCAACTCATTGTAGTCATACGGATACATAGATATTCCCTCATTTATATCTCCAGTTATTTTGAAGTTGCTGTAAATTCTATTAGCTTCGAGAGAATGCACATTTTTTAGATTCGTAAACCATTCTTCATTCTCAACGTACGAAGTGGTGTAATGTTCAACAATCTTTCTGCGTAATTCTGGATTTGAAATGATATCAGTACCTCGCTCCTTTAAAAGGTCAAAGGCAGCAATATTATTTTTGCCAAATGTAGCTGCATGGAAGGTATAGGAGTATTTAAATAAATCAGATAACTCATTTACATAAGGCTTTTTTGCTTCTATATGGTCAATTAACCTAGTAATATTATTTAGTGAATTTTGCAATTGTTGGATGGTATTAATTATACGAACAGTATCCGAGGCCAAAGCCAAACTAATTTCCATTAGAGTAGACTTTTCTAATTTATGTTGAACCCGTTGCCCATTCCAATTATTTATCTGAAGTGCAATCAATATTCCAATGACTACCAATGCAATCTCTCCAATTGCATAAAACAGGTATCTTTTTAGATTTCCTTCATCGAGTAACTTCAGTCTTATTCTGCGAACGAATTTTATCATTGGTCAATGGTTCGTTATATTTCTGACTAACGTAGGTTAAATTGTTGATTATCAAAAAGCGTCTTTTTAAGTAATATTACTAAGATAATTATCTTTTCGAAAAAGCCAATGTCAGCAAGGAAAATTAATTTGCAATGGAAAAATTTATATTTTTATGATCAATTTTGGTTGGACAAATGTGGGAAATGAAGCACAACGCTTAATGAATTTTAGCTTTGGCTCTTGCGTCTGCTTTGTACGGTTATGATTTTATACATAATATTGTAGGCAGTTATCTTCTACAATAATAACCCGCCTTTATTATCTAGAGGGTTAATCATTCCCGATTTCAAAAACAGCCTCTAATGGATAATGATCAGAAATAAAATCGTTTTCTTCACTATTATGTATTGTTACTTTTTTACAATTAAGGCTCATCTCCTGGGTGGTTAAAATATAGTCAATCCGCTCTGGAGTGCGACCAATACTACCAGCTGTTCGCCATACACCAATTAAAATTGGGCTTGGAAATGTTTTTCTCTGGTACCATGGTACGAATCGCTCAGTAATATCAATTAAAGGAAAAGAATAAAAAAAAGACATTACACTGTAATCCGGATAATCACCGATTAAATTTGGACTAGAATTATTCGGACTTCCTTTTTTATACTTCTCGATTAACTCAGGATTTTGTTTGTAGAGTTCCCCATCAAAAGGTGAATGAGCATTAAAATCGCCTAGCACTATATAACTGTTTGAGGTTTGTTTCACAGAATCAATAATCCCTTTAATAATTTCTGCTTCGCGCAGACGATACTTCCAGTCAGACGGGCTAAGATGAACCACTATAAAATCAATTCCATAAGTCTTACAATGCAAAACACCATGCCATAAGCCCTTTTTGTATTTTTTTACAAGCTCGATAGGTTCTTTGGAAGATAACCCAATAGGACCTGCTTTTGCATAATACTTATGCCCCCATTCTTTCGCATCTGCAGACAACTTTTCTTCACTTCTATACAATTCCTGCAGTGCAATTACATCGGCATTTTGTTCCTGAAGCCATTTTACACAGCGCTCATGTCTGCCTTCCCCATAACTTTCTTCATTCTCAAGTCCCTCCAAGACATTATAGCTAATTATTTTGATTTCTTTCTGTGCTATTACATGTAAAGAAAAAAAGATAGTAACAAGAAATAAACAAATTGATTTTTTCATTCTCAGTGTTCTTAAAGTGCGTTAAATTGCCCCTAACAATTGGATATGCGCAATGCGCATATCCCCATTATAGTTTTAACCCAATTTAATCAAATCTATGGGACTTACTATTTTTTGAATAGGATTAATGGCTACTTGAGTATAAATTTCTTTTGTTAATGTACTACTATGTCCAAGTAAACTCTGAATATAGCGTAGGTCCGTACCATTTTCCAGCAAGTGTGTCGCAAAACTATGATGGAGCACATGCGGCGAATTTTTCTTTTTTATATTTGCTTTGTTTGAAGCTTTATTAATAATTCCCATAACACTTGTAGTGCTATATTGCCTACCCTTTTCACCTTCAAAAAGTTATTTTTCATTTTTTGATTGAGCAAAAAAAACGAAACAAAAATGCTCCCTTTATCTATGGTTGATTCTTATAATAGGTGGACATTAATTACGGATTATAATCTTTAGGAAAAACACGGGAAAATTCAACTTTGTAGGCCTTCTTCCAATGGAATTATTGATACCTTTATTAAATATTGTTATAAAAAAAAGAAAAAATTTATTATCCACATACCGGATGTCCTCATAGTTAATCCTATTATTATTCTTACTTTGGAACAAATTAATAGTATAAGAAAATATGAAAATTAAAGAGCTAAATCAAAATACAAAAATTGAAAACGACCAAAAACTCCAAAAAAAATATGACGATCTAAAAAATCTAATTGTAGAATTAAATAAAAGAGAAATTCCTCCAGGCATTTTGCAATCAATAAATGAAAATGTTGAGCAGATTAACACATTTGCTGGTTCGAATAAAGAATGGAGCAAACTCTTAAGAAAATCGGCAACCAATATATTGAAATTAATAGAAAAAGAACTTAAGCTAGTCCCTAAAAACCTTTACCGAAATAGATGGATGGTTCTAGGAATGTCTGTATTTGGAGTTCCTATGGGTGCGGCTTTTGGTGTTAGCTTGGGAAATATGTCATTTTTGGCAATCGGAATACCTATTGGTATGGCAATTGGGATTGCGGTTGGAGTTTCAATGGACAAAAAAGCATTTGATGAGGGAAAACAGCTTGATTTGGAAAGCATTTATTAGGTACTTCTGAATATTATAATCAATTAATGATTGGGTGGAACTTATCAGCAAGTGCGTCAATACAAATCAGTTGATTCGAAATTAATTGTAGAATCACATCAAGAAATCAAAAAAAATTTAGATTCCAGCATTTTGCAATAGCATATAATTTGTAGTTGATCAGATTCAACAAAAGACTGATTTATGAACCATTTCATAATTCAATTTATATTTTCGGAATAATAGGGTAATATTCAGAATCTAAATAAAATTTATTGCCATTTGATCAGGAATAAAATCTCAGTAAAACATCCAAAAATGCAGTTGATTATCAACATTTTAAGTTTACTGGTACTAAATTTACGTAAAATTTTAAAAAAGAATTGAAGTAAAGCACCAAAGAACACCATAAAGTAATTTGGGTTTTCGTTGTTAAGTTTAATTTCTAAATCTATTTTTGCAGCATAAATTTTAAAAAAGTGAAAAATACATTCAAATTAATATTTTTAGTTTTTGGAATATTATTGGTTCAAAGTTGTGCAAATAACAATAGTGACGAGGCTGAATATATTGCTTTAGAAAAAATTGTTGAAACAGATGTCTCAGAGGAAAACATAAACAAACTACTTCATGCTTACAATTCTTACATAAGCACAAATAAAGATAAAAAAGAGCTTATAAATCCGATTTTAGAAAAAGCTTTGGCAATATCTGAACAATACAAACAAGAGTCAATAGGCATTTATCTAAATGCACTCTTAAGGGATAATCTTGGTGATGATCAAAAAACTGCAGAATATTTATTGAAATTAGGTGATGTCCTAAAAATTCAAAATAAAAAAGAAGCTTCAGATGTTATTTTTGGAAGTTTCGTGCAAAAATTTCCCAATGATCCAAAAAGCGCTGAAATAAGCGCAAACCTTGGAGGTATTTTACCTATTCAAATTATTGATCAATTAGCCATTGATAGATTAGAAAATCCTGATCAGTATGGTATAAATTCTGTCGCTTCATTTAAGTATGTGGATGCATGTGAAGCATATGCATTGGCTAATCCAACAGATCAAAAATCACCAGAATTATTGTTCGATGCTGCGGAAATGGCTAAGTTGCTAAAAACCAATAACAAAGCTCTGAATATTTATGATTGGTTAATTGAAAGCTATCCAAATTATAAAAAAACGCCTTCAGCACTTTTCATCAAGGCCTTTATCCTTGAAAATGAGATGAACAATATTGAATTGGCCAAAGCTGCATATGAATTGTTCTTAGAAAAATATCCTGACAATGATTTTGCAGATGATGCAAGATTCTCTTTGGAAAATTTGGGTAAAAGCCCTGAAGATGTGCTAAAAATGATTGAAGCCAATAAGAAATAGTTTTTAGTTTTTAGTTATAAGTTGTGAGTTGTGAGTTGTGAGCTGTAAGTTGTGAGCTGTAAGTTGTGAGCTGTAAGTTGTGAGTTGTGAGCAAAGAGTAGTGAGTTGCAAAAAAAATAAAATTCCGACATTCATTAATCCCACAAATCATGATTCAGACAACTTGAGAGTTTTTAGTTTTTAGTATTTAGTTGGGAGTTGTAAGTTTTTAGTTGTAAGTTTTTAGTTGTAAGCTAAGAGTAGTGAGTTGCAAAAAAAATAAAATTCCAAAATCCTTTAACCCCAAAAACCCCAATTCTGACAACTGAAAGCTGCGAATATTAAGGTTTTAATAGAAAATTATTTCTTTTTTTGCAATTGGGTGAAGAGCAGTTCCTGGTACTCTTGCTTCTGCTTCTAATCTATACTGAGATTTTGCTCCTTTGAATAATTTAGCTAGAGCAACAGGTCCTCTTAAGAATATATTCCTTCCCATTTGATCCATTTCTGATTCTTTTGGGTTAAACAAGAGTGTGAAATCTAACCTTAATAAGCCATTAGCTTTTATTTCAAGAACATCTGTAACTTCAAGTTCTCCTAACACATATTCATTGATCAATTTTTCTTTCCCTCTTCCTCTGCTATACTTTTCAAACAATGTCAGTTTAATTTTTGTCACGGTTTTATCATTCATACTTTGGAAAAGTACGGCACCTTTCAAAACTCCATCATTTAGTTTTACTCTTTCCGGTGTTTCAATTTCCATTTTAACACCTTCGATTCCAAGCCAATTTTTTACTTTACCTAGCATAATATATTTGTTTATATACAAAACCGAAAGATCGGTGATTCTGTTCCTTAAATCATTCTTTTATGCCAACTTTCGCCGAGTGGAACAAGCCATTGGTCTATAAATTGCTTTTTATTCTTCACAAGAGGGTCAAAAAAGAATGTGTGATCATCGATTTCTCCACTTTCATACAGCTTTTTCAATTCTGATTTTTTTACAGAAAAAACCTCATTGTTTTTAATATAAGAGAATATCATCCTATCAAAAAAATCAATTTCATAATGTTCACCAAGCTTTTTCATAAACCGCACTGAACTATCAATGGAACAACCACTTGCTCCTGCCTGGCTTTCATCTACAAATAAACATACTAATCTGTTATGAAAAATATTACCATATGCACGAAGCGCATTATTATGGCTCACCCAAGAATTTACAAAATTATTTATGTGAGATTTAACCTCTGATATTTTCTCGTCTGGAATTTTTTCAGAAGCTTGATAAACCCAAATCTTTGATAAATCATCTAAAGCAATCAAATCCGTCATATTACCATTTATTATTTTGAACAATCAATTCAGCAAGATCATAAACCATTACATCATCTTGTTTGTCAGCGGCCTTTATACCATCTTGTAACATTGTTATGCAAAAAGGGCAATTAGCTGCCACAATATTTGCACCCGATGCAATAATTTCCTCTGTCCTTTCAATATTTATTCTTTTATTTCCAGGTTCATCTTCTTTAAACATTTGAGCTCCGCCTGCGCCACAACACAATCCTTTTGTTTTGCATCGCTTCAATTCATACAAGTCATTGTCTAGAGCTTCTAAAACTTTGCGCGGCGCAATATATTCGCCATTTACTCTTCCCAAATAGCATGAATCATGGAAAGTAATTTTTTTACCTTTAAAACTTCCTCCTTCCACTTTTAACTTTCCCGAATCAATTAACTCTTGCAAAAATTGTGAATGATGAACCACATCATAATTACCGCCTAAAGCTGGATACTCATTTTTAAGTGTGTTGAAACAATGAGGGCAAGCTGTAACAATTTTTTCAACAGCATACATATTCAATGTTTCAATATTTTGAAGTGCTGACATCTGAAAAACAAATTCGTTTCCAGCTCTTCTTGCAGGGTCCCCTGTACAACTTTCTTCATTACCTAAAATTGCATAATTAATGCCAACATTATTGAGAATGGTAGCAAAAGCAATGGTTACTTTTTGTGCTCTTGAATCAAAACTTCCAGCACATCCAACCCAAAAAAGTATCTCTGGTTTTTTGCCCTCCCCAACCAAGTCAGCCATTATCGGAACATTCATGAGAATTTATTTTTTAGTTATTTAACGATTCAGATTCGGACTATGTTTAAAATGATTATACGATTAATTTTTTGTCCAATCATCCCGAGAATCTGGAATTTGCCATACTGTACCACTATTTTCAATGCTAGTATACATCGACATCCATTCATTAGGACCTGCGGATTCGGTCAACACTTCATACCTTCGCATCTTCAATATTGGTTCCAATGGATTAATGAGCACTGGACAAGCTTCTACGCAAGCGTTACAAGTCGTACAAGCGTGTAATTCTTCACGGCTTATATAATCAAACAATGATTTTCCATCATCGTAATTGCTTGCTTTAAGTTTCACCTTTTCACCTTTATCTTTATCCCTAATAAATTTTGCATCTCCTGAATCAATATTTGTACTCACTTCTGTCAGCCTATCTCTTATATCCATCATTATCTTCCTAGGAGATAATTTTTTGCCTGTAATATTTGCAGGACATTCATTGGTACATCTGCCACATTCGGTACAAGCATAGGCATCCAGCAAATTTTTCCATGAAAGATCAAAAACATCTTTTGCTCCAAATTCAGGGATTTCCTCTGTCATGGGAAGTTCAGATTCTGGGATTAATCCCATCATAGATTTTACTTCATTCATGATTTCTGGCATATTCTCCATCTCTCCTCTTGGCGTCAATTTGGAATAATATACATTTGGAAATGCGAATAAAATGTGCAAATGTTTGGATTTGGGCAAGTAATTAAGGAATGCATAAACCGTAAGAATGTGCAACCACCAACCACTTCTTTCCAGAAATATCAAAAATCCTTCTGACATATTGCCAAAAATAAGAGGAGATATGGTGCTGCTAATGGCAAGAAAACCTGTACTATGGTAATGTTCAGAATCCATACTTTGTAAAGCAACATCGGCACCATTCATAGTGAAAATTCCTAAAAGCAATGCTAATTCACCAATTAAAATGAGGTTCGCGTCAAGTTTGGGCCATCCTGTCATTTCGGATTTTACAAATCTTGGTATTTTAAGCAAATTTCTTCGCGCTAGAAAAATGATGGTTGCAACGAAAGCTAAAACAGATAAAATTTCTATAAAATTTAACAAAAAAGTATAAAACCCTCCTAAAAAAGGTGCAAAAAATCTGTGTTTACCAAAAAATCCATCCACTAATATCTCTAACAATTCAATTTGAGTCAATAAAAATGCACTGTAAATAAAAAAATGGAAAATTGCAGGTAAGAAATTTTTAAACATTTTCTTTTGACCAAAAGCAACAAGTAAAACATTTTGCCATCGCTCTTTTTCATTTCCTTGAATTTTTTCAGCCTTGCCCAAAAATATATTTCTTCGAAGTTTTGAAAATTGCCTTAAAGCAGCATAAAAAGCACCTATAGTGATAATGATAAAAAATACTTGTTGAACACTCATAATGGTATTTTTTTGACTCTAAGTCAAAATTGCAAATTTTAATTTAATAATAGAAAAATAATCCAACTAAAGTTAAAAGAAATGCACCGTTAAGTATTAAAAAAGAGGAATTAAAATAAAAAACTTGGTTATAATGGGTTTATAGTTTTCCTTTGTAATAATTAGATTAATTTAGAATAAATATTTTATCCATTGGAAGAAACAACATCAACTATTGTTTTACAAAACAATCAAATCGTACAAAAAATCAAAAGAATTGCCATTGAAATATTAGAGCAAAATTTTGAAATGAAAGAAATTATTCTACTTGGAATGAATAAAACTGGGTATTCATTTGCAGAATTAATTGCTGAAGAGATGAATAAAATATATGATAAAGATTTAATCCTGAAAAGAATTGTTATTAATCCAGCAAATCCTATTAGTGATCCCATATATATAGAGGATGGCGTTCAACAATTAAAAAATAAAACAGTCATTATCGTTGATGATGTAGCAAATACTGGGCGAACCATATTTTATGCTTTCAAACCTATTCTTGAAGTTTTACCCAAAAGGGTCGAAGTTGCTGTCCTAATAAATCGAAAACATAAAAGTTTTCCTGTGAAAGTGGATTATATGGGGCTTGAGTTGGCAACAACGGTGAAAGAAAATATCAAAGTGGATATTTCAATAAAAGGAAATTATTCAGTCAACTTAATATAAAAAGAAATTTAAATAATAGAGCTGGTTAATTGAAAAGTAAAATCCTGAGCGAGTCATTCACTTCACTCAGGATTTTAATTATAAAATTAGAATTATTGTTTAATAATTTCTTTTGTTACTAAGCCTTCTTTAGTTATTAATTGAACAAAGTACAATCCTTTTTCTAATCCAGAAACATCCACCAGGTTCTTCAAATTCCTCTTGCTAATGACCAATTGACCTATATTATTAAAAATCTTAACATTTTCTACGACAATATTTGATTCAATTTGTAATAAGTGATGAACAGGATTTGGATAAATCTTGACAAATTCACTTGCCTCCAAATTGTCTTTAGTACCACTGGCCATTTCAATATCTGCTGCATATCTTGGATACATTTCATATCCTGAATCATATGGTAATGAATTATCAAATTGACTTCCAAGTCCAGTAATATTCAAAATTGTCCCTGGTAACGGCATTGAAGCCAACTCCGTATCTGAATCGATCCTTACACTTAATCTTTCTCCCTCAGGCGTTAATATTTCAATATTAAAACTACTTCCATTTCCAGTCCATTGACCAGGATTTGTTACTGTTCCTTGTATTTTAATCAATTGAGATTCACTGTTTTCATCTAAAATAGCTACTGGTGTTGGATCAAAAAGGCTATTGCCACTACTCAATAATTTTATTGAATCTGGGATAATTTGAATAAGTCCGTTGAATTGATTCATAGTTCCTTTCACGCTAATTTCATCTCCTTCCGCAAATTCATATCCCAAATTACCTGAAGAAAGAAATAATCCTATTCCATCATTGGTCTCGCTAATAAGTGTAAATTGTAGCCCTGCAGGTCTAAAATTAATACCATAAACAGTTCCAACTACTTCACATTTCATTTCATTAGCAGTTCCTTCGCCATTCTGATCAATTTGGCTTACTTCTGTAATAGTTTTAAGAGGGTATAAATTTTCAATTGGAATGTACGGGTTAATATCTGCTGCATATCTAGGTAATAATTGATATCCTGAAGTATAAGGAGATGAAACATCATATTGTCCGCCAATTCCGGTCACATTAAAAGTGCCATCAGGAGCTCTTCCATTAAACAATTCTTCTACTTCTGCATCAATTCTAAGTTCAAATGATTCTGAACCATTTGTTACAGTGACATTAAATCCTGAACTCGAATTAGTGTTTGACCATTGGCTGGGATTCGTAAGTTTGACATTCTTTATTGTAACTAAACTTGACTCAGAAGTTTCTCCGAGAATTGTAATTGTATCTGATTCAATCAAGGTATTTCCCGAGCTGATTAGCTGTAAAGTATCTATATAAATTTGGATGAATCCATTAAATTGGTCAAGTGTTCCTGCTACAATTAATTCATCCCCTTCAGTTACAGTATAACCAAATTCTTCCGTATTACTAAACACACCTATTCCTTCATTTAAATCGTCAATCAAAGTAAATTGAAGTCCACCTGTCCTCAAATTATTTCCATATACAAAACCTTGAAGAATAACTTTATTTCCATTGAGGATAGATACCCCATTTTCATCCACTTCTGTAGCAGTTGCGATGTCCCAACTACAAGCATTAAATGCTCCTGGGTTTGCAAAAAGTGAAACTCCATCTCCAAAACTAAAGTCCATAATACTTGAACTTGCTTGCCAATTGGAAGCATCTTCATTATCTCCATTAAAATTGCAAAGGGACAATGATCTTCCTGTTCCATTGGCATTTGAGTCCCATGGAGCAGCATTTCCATAAACCACTAAATCAATGATTTCTCCATCTTTTGTTAGTAAGGAAATTGCATCAGAGTCGTCATCCAAATCTCCTGTGGACCATTGCATGATCGTTAAATCCATTTCATTAAAATAAGATGATGTTTGTTTTTGGAGTATTAAGAATTCACCAGCGGGTAAAATTGCGTCTTCTAATGTATAATCTATACTATTTCCTTTAAACTTCATTCCTCCTAAATTTACTTCTGATTCGCCAGCATTATATACTTCTACAAATTCTAAACTTTCTGAAGATTCTAAAGACGGATGATTGTAGAGAATTTCTGTAAAAACAAGTTTTGGAAACTCTCCAATTACTGTTATAGTTCCAACCATTCCCAAATCCATATGGGGATCACACTGATAATTGTAAAAGCCTGGTTTGGTAAATTGAAATGAAAATTCAAAAGGGTCTGCTTTGGGATTTCCACTAAAAAAACCTTCAGGATTATTTGGAAAAGTTTCTAAAGAACCATTGACATTGTGCGTACCACTTTGGTTAATCCATAGCACTGTTTCACCAACATTAATAGTAATATCAGCTGGAGAAAAAACAAAACCAGAAAGGATCACTGTTGCATCTGCAATGATGCCGCAACTTACGGAGTTTTCACTTCCAGGTGTTCCTTTGACTTCAAACTGATTGATAATTATCCCAGTACTTGCAGTTGATGCTCTCCAATTCAAAGCATCGTTGTTATCCATTTCATCTATACAAAACTCGATGGAAGATCCTCCCCCATTAGTACCATCAGAAAAAGTTGGCCAAGGAGTATTAGGTGTATAATCTACAATTGCAACTTCATTTCCGTTCGGATCAATTAAAATAATATCTTCTCCTCCATTACTTAAGGCACCTGTTTCCCATTGAAGAGGATTGAATCCAAAAACATTATTGAATGCCCCAGCATTAACAGCTACCACGAGGAACCCTGTTGGAGCGATAGAAGTATCTGGGAATGTAAATACCACGCCCTGAGAAAAACTATATCCATTTAAGTTAACATTCGAATTGGTCAAATTATATAATTCAATGTATTCCAATGAATCATTTCCTGACTCAGGTGGATTATACATGATTTCAGAAATAACAATCTGGCATTTAGCATATGTGAAAACCAGACATAAAAGTGTAACTAGTGCGTAAAACTTCTTCATCCTAATGGGAGCTTTATTTATTAAGTAATATATTGCTAAAGTACATATATTATTTAAATATATGTTTGAAATGTGAGAATTTACAAGCTAAAAAGCCCACAACAATTTCAATTGTCGTGGGCTTTTTAAATTTTGATTCATTCAACTGATGAATGAATTACATTAATTATTATTTTCCAAAAATGTATCTAAGACCAACTCTCATGCTCCATCTTGAAGAAAAATTACTAATATCAAATCTATCTTTTCCTTGATCCGCTTCTCTATAAGTAAAAGTCGGTGTTGTTTTATCCGCAGCATAACCTTCAAAATCATATAAGAAGTAATTATTAAAATCGCCAGGTATACTGTATCTAACACCCCAGTTTTTATTGATTAAATTAGCAAGATTGAAAATATCAAAAGACAATTGCAATCTATGGTCTTTGCCGCCAACATTTGCGCCTAAATCTTGTCTGATAGCAAGATCAAAAAAGTTTACAAAAGGAGCTACAGCGCCATTTTTTTCTGCATATGAACCTCTATTGTTTTTCAAACTTGGGTCACTTTCGATCAATTCATTCAAACTAGCCCATTGTTGAGCTGCAGTCACAGTGGTACCTCCTGAAGTATAATCCACTAAGTTAATATCGCTCGCACTATTTGGAATATATACTAAAGATCTATTTCTTGAAGTACTTCCTCTTTGGTTTCCTATATTTCTTGCTCTACTTCCTCCTATTACATATGAAAATGCTGAACCACTTTGTCCATTGTAAAAAAGTGAAATTGTGGTAGCAATGTTTTCATTTCCACCCCATTTTATTTTATAGTCAAAGGCTCCGATAATTCTGTGACCAGATGCAAAATCGGACCTTCCATATGTTGGATCATTTCTATCATTAATGTGCACCTGTCCTCTCCATTGAGAAGAATTTTGAGAAGATGTTCCATCCACAAGAGAAGTTGCATCATTATAGGAGTAAGCAAAACTTAAGTTAAGTCCAAAATCAAATCTCTTTGCAATAGCAGCTGATAAATTATAAGAAAATCCTTGGTTTGTATTAGACCCAACATATACAGCTCCAAAAGCATCTTGGTCGAGCTCAGCACTTTTATAAACTGCTCTATTGTCTCCACTTCCAGTCCAAGTAAAGTCGACTTCTGTAGAAGTATTGATATTTGAATAATTCACATTATTCAAGGTTTTTGTATACAATGCCTCGAAAGTAGTTATCCAACCATCACCAAATTCCTTATCCCAAGCAATATTACCTCTCAATACCTGCGGATATTTGAAATCTTTTGTGAATAAGTTCATGTCTCCACTAGGTATAGTTGGGTTGTCATAAGTATACTGATTTTGAACATCTGGTCTAAAATTGACAACTGGTATTGCAAACTCACCAATATAAGTAGAGGAAAGTCCATTAGTATTGTACATAGCGCCAGGCCATACGAATGGTATTCTGCTTGTGAAAATACCAATTCCACCTCTAAGTGTAGAAGACTTATCAATGACATATGAAAATCCAAGTCTAGGACTAAACATTAATTGACCACTAGGAGCCTTGCCTGCTTGTACTTCATTAGCCAATTCATATTGTGCTGCTAATCTTGGAATTACTTCACCATTGAATCGAGGAGCTTCTCCAGGTTGGGAAGTCAGAATAGGAATATCTAATCTAAGACCAGCTGTAACTGTTAATTTATTGTTCACTTCTATTTCATCCTGCCCATAAAAGCCTAATTGCATAGCATTAAATTCTGCAGCAGAAGCAGTTTCATCTCCAGCAACATTATCCAACAAAGAATATGTTCGATCATATCCACTGGCTGGAGCACCAGTCATAAAATCATTTAAGCTAGAAAATTCATAAGAACCAAAATTCTGAGGTAAAAATACATTTCTAATTTTATAGAATTCATTGTGAGTTCCAAAAGTGAAAGTATTTTTTCCTTTGTAAAATTTAAAATTATCCGTTACTGTAAAAATCTTTTGTTCCAATACGTTCGCTGTTGAAAATGCTTCTGAACCAAAAGAAATTCTCCCATTTCCATCAAAAATTGTTACAGTTGGAAAATCAGAACCAATTGGGTCTCTGTCATCATTAACAGTTGTATAACCAACAATTAGATTATTAGACATTGTATTTCCCAATCTTGTATTCAACTCTAAAGCGGAAGAATTGGTAGTACTTGGGAAATATATTCCGCCGTTTGAAAAATTTATATTCCTTGAACCACCACTACTTCTGCTGAATTGTTCAGCTTTTGTGTACTGATGTCTTAAAGTAAGTTTACTGTTGTTATTTAAGTTCACATCAACTTTACCAAATAATTTTACACCATCTAAATCACTTGAAGTATCTCCAAATGTTCCTGGATCGTAATTATAGTTGCTTATCAATCTACTTTGAAGAGCTTCTAAATCAGCTATTGACGCTCTATTAGCTTCAGAAGTATAAATCGCTGGATCAAAAGGACTAGGTATCTGATCTTGCTGAATCTCAGCATTTACAAAGAAGAATACTTTATCTTGAACAATGGCTCCTCCAAGTGAAGCGCCATAGGTTTTTTTAGAAAAATCGTCAACTGCAGTTCTATCATCATCTGTTTGACCTAAGCGCTCAATTAATTTTCCATTGGTCTTACCAACCATTTTTTGATTTTGTAAGAAATAGTAGGCTGAAGCATAAAGATCATTGGTTCCAGATTTTGTTACCGCGTTTATTCCGCCACCCGCGAAACCTCCTAAACTAACGTCATATGGAGATAGTACCACTTGAAACTGATCTATGATATCAATACTAAAAGGCGAAATACCAGTTTGACCTCCATTGGTACCAGAAGCTGACAAACCAAATACATCATTGTTCACAGCGCCATCTACATAAATTGCATTGTATCTGTTGTTTGTTCCAGCAAAGCTTATACCAGATCCAGATGTGCTAGCTTGAGGCGTTAGTCTAAGGAAATCCTCAATGTTCCTATTTAAGGTTGGCATAACATCAATATCTTCAGAAGATATTTGAGTACTTGAACCAGCATTTTTTCCGGTTGATCCAGCTTTAGCCGTAACGACAACTTCGTCTAATTCAAGAGCAGCATCTCCCATTAACGAATTAAAAATGTAAGGTTCCCCAAGTCTTAAAAAAACATTGGTAGCAGTAACTTCGCCATACCCAACATAAGAAGCTTTGATGGTATAAGGTCCACCTACTTTCATGTTGTCAATTCTATAAGCACCATTTAGGTCTGTAGAAGCGCCGTAAAATGCTCCAGATGGACCATGAACAGCAGAAATATTAACTCCAATTAAGGGAGTGTTATTTTCATCCGCAATGACTCCTCTAAGCGAAGAAGTAGTAACACCTTGCGAGAAAAGATTTGCAGTGGCAAATACCACCATAATAAGTGTAAGTAATTTTTTCATAAGAATATTCTTTGGTTGATTTTATGCAAAAGTAATTCTTATTTAATTATATATAGAAAAAAAACATATAAATAATATGTAAATATAATGTTAACTTATTGGAATATTTCTGCGATCATACATCTAGCACTACCCCCGCCATATTTTTCGATAACATTTAATGGTGAATGGAGTATTCTGCAATAGCTTTGAATTTTTGCAATTTGATCCTCATGCAAAGAATGATAGGCTTGTTCTGACATAATTAAGAACCTTTCTCCTTTAGTATTTTTCAATTGCAACATATTACCAGCAAAATGATTCACCTGATCTTGCGAAATTTCAATTATCTCTTTATTATTGAGCTTCAATTGCTGCTCTATCTCCGATTTTTCAACTTCGCTAGCAATAGATTCCATACATATTATACAAAATTCTTCAGCTAACGCCATCATTACATTGGTATGATATATGGCTTTTCCTTTATCATCATTTGAATGAAAGTAAATTTTCTTATAAGACATCAAGACAGAAAATTTTTCTAAAACTTCAATATTAGTGCGCTCACTTAAGCAAGCATAAATAATTTTGTTCTCTCTATCAAGAATCATACTTCCTGTTCCTTCAAGAAATTTATCCTCGGTTTCATAATGTTCAAAAAAATAATGTCTGTCATAACCGAATTTATGCTTTAAATCTTCAATAATTACCGAACTTCTTTCCAATCTTCTGTTATTTGAATACATAGGATAAGTAATTATAATGCCTTCCTCATGCGTAGTAATCCAGTTATTAGGAAAAACCGCATCCGTTTTTAAAGGTTTGGCTGAGTCTTCATAAACAATTACTTCTATTCCATGAATTTTCAATTTAGAAACCAAATTGTCAAATTCCTTTACTGCTTCTGAATTGATTTCTGACTTGGTCAATGAACCTGAATTGTCTTGAAATGCATTATTTTGAGCAGTTTCCGCATTAAATCCAAAGTTAGATGGTCTTACCATAAAAACTTTACTTGTAATTGTATCCATATTTCGATGTAATTAAGACTCAAAACTAAGTAAAAAAATAATTGGGAAAGCATTAATTAGGCACTCAAAATAATTGAGAACAATCTTTTTTTGCTCAAACTCAATTCACAAAATTTGCATATAAAATAAAACAAATGATTGTTTACGGCGGTATTTTGGTCTTAACCATACAATAATTAGCTACATTCGATTGGTAACTAAAAAGAATTGACTAAATCTATATACCCTAATTGAAAAGTTCTTGCCTTTAAAATTAATAGTTCTACCATCTAGGATAAAACAAACTATCTATTTTTGTAATTTGAATTTGAGACAAGCTGATGCTATCAGCATTGCTTAATTATACATGGCTTGTTTTTTAAGCCTTTCTGAATCATCATGGCCTAAGTATTTTTCAATTGCATAATGTGCTCCATAAATAACAGGTGTCAATACTATTGCCATTACCAATTTATAAATATAATTTACTGATCCAATTGCCAAAACTCTCACTAAGTCCCAATCATTTCCAATATAAAAGGCAATTATCAAAACCACAAAGCTGTCAATAAATTGAGAAATAAATGTTGACCCAGTTGCTCTTAGCCACAAGTTTTTTTCACCTGTAACTTTTTTTATGCTGTGAAAAACAAAAACATCGACAATTTGGCCAATTAAAAATGCAACAAGAGAGCCCATTATGATCCATAAACCTTGGCCAAAAATCTTTCTAAATGCCACATTCATATCTTTTACATGCATTCCAGGGTCATTGCTTAAAGTACCACTAACATCTTGCCACCAAGAATCAGGTTTTATCCAAATTGCGAAATAAACCATAAGAAAAGCATAAATGATTAGACCAACTACCATAAAAGAAAGGAACCTCACACCTTTGTTTCCAAAATATTCATTTATTAAATCCGTCATTACAAAAACGACTGGCCATAATAAAACACCTGCCGTCAAACTAAACCCCAAGCCTCCAACTCCAAAAAATTCCATATTCAATGGTTCGAAACCTAGTGTTTTTTCTAGTGAGAATATTTTGATTCCGATGAATTCAGCAATGATTGCATTTGCAACAAAAAATCCACCTAAAACGAGAAAAAGTTTGTTTACTTTATTTGATAATATGTGCGCCATGAGTTAAACTTAATATTTTTCCAATTTACTACCAAGTTAATTTTCTTATCTCTTAATCTGTCAAAAAAAATTAACTAAGAGAAATTGAACAAATGGAATGTTTTGACAAACTTTTTAACTGTAAATCAGTTTAACTATCTTTGCATCCACAAAAATTATTATGGCAAAAATACCAATCAATCTCTCAACAGGGAACATTGAAAAAGAAGAAGAATTGATCGTTGGAATTGATCTAGGCACTACTAACAGTTTGGTTGCATATATCAAAAATGGCAATGCAGAAGCAGTTAAAGAAGAAAACGGCACTCGAACTTTGGTTCCATCCATCATTCATTTTGATGAACAAGAAAATATTCTAGTTGGCGATTTGGCAAAAGAAAAATTAATTTCTTTCCCAGAAAGAACCATCTATTCCGTCAAAAGATTAATGGGAAAATCTTATGATGATGTGCACAATTTTGAAAATTACCTTGCTTATAGCATCATAGATAATGATGAAAATGCCTTAGTAAAAATTCAAGTTGGATCAAAGTTTTATACCCCTGTGAATCTTTCAGCTGAAATTTTAAAAGCATTGAAACAAAGAATTGAAAAGCGGCTTAAGCGCTCAGTTCAAAAAGCAGTTATAACGGTTCCAGCATATTTTAATGATTCTCAACGACAAGCTACTCGTGATGCGGGTAAGCTAGCTGGGCTTGATGTGCTTAGAATAATCAATGAACCCACAGCTGCAAGTTTAGCATATGGTATTGGTGTGGATCCAAATGATGAAAGAACAATTGTCGTTTATGATTTGGGCGGAGGAACATTCGATGTTTCTATATTAAGTATAAGTCAGGGAATTTTTGAGGTAAAATCGACACATGGTGACACCTTTTTAGGTGGAGATGATTTTGATCGTGCTATTATAGATTATTGGATGGAAAATAATCAGATTGATGCAAAAAAATTCAATATCAACAATTCTTATAAACAGCAAGTAAGGTTATTGGCAGAAAAAGCTAAAACTCATCTTTCTGGCAATGAAATATATGACTTTGCAAATAAAGATTTTGTACTGAAAATATCAAAAAAAACCTTTGAAGCATTAATTAAACCATTGGTATTAAAAACAATTGACGCTTGCAACAAGGCACTTACAGATGCTCAAATTTCCAAATCTGACATTTCAAATGTGGTGATGGTCGGTGGTTCAACCCGAGTGCCTGTGGTGAAAGAAATGGTAAGCTCCTTTTTCGGCAAGAATTTAAATGATGAAATAAATCCTGATGAAGTGGTTGCTTTAGGTGCTGCAATTCAAGGAGATGTGCTAGCAGGAAAGCAAAAAAATGTTTTATTGCTTGATGTTACTCCACTATCCTTAGGAATTGAAACAGTTGGCGGATTAATGGATACCATTATTCCTAGGAATTCAAAGATACCATCAAAAGTAGGCAGGAATTATACCACTTCGGTAGATGGCCAAAAAAACTTAAAAATTAGTGTTTTCCAAGGCGAAAGAGATTTGGTAAATGACAATCGTAAATTGGGAGAATTTATACTCAGGAATATCCCTGCAATGCCAGCAGGAATTCCTAAAATTGAAATTCAATTTATTCTGGATGCCGATGGAATATTGATTGTGAAGGCTTCTGAATTAAGATCTGGTGTGGAACAAAAAATAGAAATCAGGTCTCAATATGGTTTGAGTGAAGAAGAAATGGGAAAAATGTTGCTTGAATCATTCCAACATGCTGAAGAAGATTTGAAAAATAGATCACTTTTAGAAGCTAGAAACGAAGCGAATAATGTAGTGTTATCTGCTAAGAAATTCGTTGTACATAATAAAGCCCTTTTTTCTCCAGACGTATTGGAAAACCTTGCTAAATTAACGACAAGTCTAGAAAATAGCATTAAAGGCAATGATAAAGATGCCATTAATGAGGATATGAAAATTTTGAATGAATTTTCAGCGCCGTTGGCTGAGAAAGCATTGGATTTTGCAATAAATGAGGCATTAAAAGGAAAAAATATTGCTGAATAGTTTAAAATTATTCTGCGTTTGCTAATCTTAAAATTCAGTTAGATCCTCTAAAAAGTCTGATATTTTTAATCTTGATTAGAGGGCTTCTTTCAGATTGAAGTTGATTCATATATTTAGAAGTTTGCTCAAAGAGATCTTTTAAAGTGGATTGCTGGAGAGGGGTATGACTATTTAAGCGAATAATGTTTTTAGTAAGCGACTTAAGATCACTAGAACTTAAGAAGTTCCTGCGAATGGTAATTTTTCGAGGAGCTTTCCGTACTGATTTTATTATTATCTTAGCTTCAGGCATCAAATTAGTTTTTACTTAAACTCAACTTCTATAAAAAGTAAAACACGTGGCGTTTATTTTGTTCATGGAATTATTTAATAAATTTTTATTTGTTTCTTAACAATTATGACATTTATTTAAGTTTTTGCCACTTCCAAACAATAAAATTCTGCCTTTTAAAAATTCCGAAATTTCAAGGCAATCTTTATAGCATTTGGTACATTTTGAAACAATATTCCATTTGCAAGACAAATATTAGAATTGTATCCCCTACTGAATTTTGGTATTTTAAAAAAAATTTTTTGATTAAAAGAATAGAAAAAAACAGCAAATCAATATGAATAACTTTTCAATTTTTGAATCTTCCGTATTGTGGTATTTGCAGAAGATGATATGGAAAGTAAGATCAATTAAAGAATAGAATTGCTCGAATTGATTCATTTTAAATATAAGTATTTGGATACTATTTTGTTAACAAATTTCATTAACCTCATATGTGGAATAATTTATTCTTACTCAATAAGTTATCTATTTTAATAATAAATAATAATTTTAGCAAATAAGTATTTTTCTTCATCTTTATTGACTACTTTTGTGCCCTCAATTAAAAATCATATGATTAATATTAGAAATGTTGCAGTAATTGCCCACGTTGACCACGGTAAAACGACACTTACGGATAAATTAATCCATTTTTGTAAAGATGGTGAAAAACTTCCTGAAGGTGACTTAATCCTTGATAACAACGATCTTGAAAAAGAACGAGGTATTACAATCTTTGCAAAAAACATCACTGTAAACTACAAAGGTGTTAAAATCAATCTTATTGACACTCCAGGTCACGCAGATTTCGGAGGAGAGGTAGAAAGGGTTTTAAACATGGCAGATGGTGTACTTTTACTGGTGGATGCGTTCGAAGGTCCAATGCCACAGACAAGATACGTTTTACACAAAGCTTTAGAACTAGGGCTTAAACCAATCGTAGTTGTCAACAAAGTAGACAAAGAAAATTGTCGCCCTGACGAAGTTCATGAAGCTGTTTTTGAATTGATGTTCAATCTTGATGCTTCTGAAGAGCAATTGGATTTCCAAACAGTATATGGTTCTGCGAAACAAAACTGGATGGGAAGTGATTGGAAAAATCCTGCTACTGACATTTCACATTTACTTGATGTTATCATTGATAATATTCAACCACCTGCAGTAAATGAAGGTCCTTTGCAAATGCAAATTACGACCATTGATTTCACTTCATATGTTGGAAGAATTGCTATCGGAAGAGTACACAGAGGTGAATTTGCAATTGGAACTCCGCTTTCATTGGTAAAAAGAGATGGATCTGTTGTTCGAACTAAAGCAAAAGAATTATTTGTATTCAATGGATTAGGAAAACAAAAAGTAGATTCTGTTTCATGTGGAGATTTATGCGCCGTAACAGGGATTACAGATTTCGAAATTGGTGATACTATTTGTCATTTTGAAAATGCTGAAGCATTGCCTGCTATTCCTATTGACGAGCCGACAATGAGCATGTTATTTACCATTAACAACAGCCCATTTTTCGGAAAAGAAGGTGACTTTGTTACTTCTAGACACATCAAAGAAAGGTTAGAGAAAGAAACGGAAAGAAACTTAGCTCTTAGAGTTGAACAAAGTGATACTCCCGATGCATTTAATGTATTCGGAAGAGGAATTTTGCACTTATCAGTTGTAGTAGAAACCATGAGAAGAGAAGGTTACGAGTTACAATTGGGTAAACCAAGAGTAATCATCAAAGAAATAGATGGTGTAAAATGTGAACCAATGGAATCATTAACAATTGATGTTCCAGAACAGTACAGTGGTAAAGTCATTGAGGCTTTGACAAGAAGAAAGGGTGATTTACACATCATGGAGCCTAAGGGAGATTTGATCCATTTAGAATTCGAAATTCCTTCAAGAGGATTGATTGGAATGAGAACAGTGTTGATGAACCTTTCTGCGGGAGAAGCTATAATTGCTCATAGATTTGATAGATTTGAACCGTTGAAAGGAGAAATCCCTTCAAGAAACAAAGGTGTGATGGTAGCAATGGAGCAAGGAAATGCTTTTGCTTATGCTATGGACAAATTGCAAGACAGAGGTAAATTCTTTATTTCTCCACAAACGGAGATTTATGAAGGCCAGATCGTTGGTGAGAACAATAGAGACAATGACTTAGTAGTCAATTTGACTAAATCAAAGAAATTGAGCAACATGCGTTCATCAGGAGCTGATGATAAAGCGAAATTGGCGCCTCCTACTATTTTTTCTCTTGAAGAGTGTATGGAATACATTGCAGAAGATGAATATGTAGAAGTTACACCTAAAAATATTCGTTTGAGAAAAATTTATTTGAACGAAAATGATAGAAAAAGAGCTACTGCACCAAAATTGGTGATGAATTAAGAATAATTGGCCAGCTTTTTGTTGGTTAATCAGATAGGACTATAGTGAAAATGACAAGACCATGCAGGGGAGCATGGTCTTTTTTTTTGGTTTGATCCGAAGTTTCAATGTAATTAAGTTAAGGATTTGATTTAGTTTTGAAAATGAATTTGGAAAACGCAAATATATTCTGAATTGATTCATACTCCGAAAATGCAATCCGAATTATTCATTAGGTTTTGGTTGTAAACCTTGGATGGGCAATAATATTTGAACGTTGAAAGACAATTTTAATCAAATAGAAAGACTGTATTTTTTCATTTTTTGAATGAGCAAAAAACGAAACAAAAAGACTCCCTTTTTCAAAGGCATTTTTCCTTGTTTAAAGTATTCGAGATTATTTACACAAGCACGAATTCCATCTAAACAGTTAAAATTCATTCCCAAGGAAAACCAGAAATAAAAATCGGGAAATCGGTCCAAGGCTTCCCGATTTTCTGCGATTTCAACCTGAATTATTGGTTTTAGGCCTTCGTAATGAGAATTGAAAAGGCAATAAAATTAAAAGTTTTGTGAAGGAATCATAGTTATTACTATGACGACTGAAGAAAACTTAAGGTAGTGTTTAATTTTGAAGC
>JAHEAQ010000088.1:0-18937 GCA_024642705.1 Bacteroidota bacterium
AAGCAATTTTGAGTTTTACAACAGATCCGAAGGGAAATTTTTTGTTTAGCTTGGAACCAGGAATTTATAGTATTGTTGAGTTTGATCGGCCAGAAAAATATTCCAGGAAAAAAAATCAGCATCGTTACCTTTGGGATACTAAGAATCTCAATACAAAATGGTCTCAAGCGATTCTTTCTTTTTCAGTTAAAATCGGTGATCCCATTCTTCTCGACTTAAAATTACTGAGATGTAAATAAAATGAAAATTTAAAAAAAATGGTTTGTTGTTGCCTATTGCGAACTGATAAAACCAGAAATTATTTGTAATTTATTGTTGTCTAAAATTTAAACTTGATATTTTCACCTCAACTAAATATAAAAAGGTGAAAAATATTCCAGCAGCAATCTTCTTATCATTATTCTATTCTTGTACACCTCAAAAAGAAATCAATCCTGCAGCTCTAGGATTTAATATGGAAGGGAGTGACCCTAAAGCCATAGAAATTGCAGACTCTGTGATGGCAGCTTCAGGTGGTAGAGCAACATGTTGAACTATAACATTGAGAATTTTCCTTCACAACCCCATGCCAAAGTTTCATGAATGACTTGAGTTTAGTATTTCTTTTTTAAAAGATGTATCTCAACATCATTTTTATATTTCTTGGCGCACCTGGTGTGAAATGCAATTCCTCTGTAGCGTTTTCTTCGTATTGAAGTCTTGAAGTAGTAGCAAACTGAGCTTCGTTCCATTCAGAATTAAATAAATTGTTTATAGATATTCCTAAGATATAACTTTTCCATTCATAGGAGGTATTTAGATCAATTAGCTTATACCCTTGGGCAATGATGGAGCCACTTTCATTGGCGGGCCTATCGTCAATAAACTTGTATCTCATGTTTACTGACAAACCCTTTGCGCCTAAATAAGTCAAGCCACCAGATGAAGTAAGTCTTGGGGCTAAAGGAATTCTGGATGTTTTTTCATTCTCTAAAGACTTTGGATTGGATTTGTTTATATCTGTGTCCAAGAAGAATCTTTTTGTGATTTGATACCTCAAACTAAAATCAATTCCTGTCCTTTGGGAGGCTCCGTTTGGCTCAACAACTCCCTCATCTCCTACATACGTAAACTCTTGATTAGAATGTAGATACCATAAAGCTGTATTTATCCATATCTTATTTATTGGTTTCCATACTATGCCTAAGTCGCTACCAAACACTTTGGGAACGAAGTCGTTAATCTCATTCGAGCTTATTCCAGCTATAGTTCTTGTATCGTTAGAGTGGAAGCCATATCCAGCCTTTGCATACAATTGTAAGTTACTAGCAATGTTATGATAAATATTGATTTTAGGACTTACTAGATATTTATTGAAATTTTTAGATTCATAGGAAGGTGATAATTTATTATGATATCCAAAGTCAAAGTAATCTGCTCTTATGATTGGGTTTATTATCGTTCTGCCAATAGTGTATGTGGAAGAAAAGAAATTAAATATGTTGGTTTCGTTAATGTCCCCTAGAGCTATTCTTTCTAGGGTTTCTACTCTGTTTTTTGTATGTGATAATTCACTATCATTTACATTATCTGACCGCATTCCAATGTTCCATTCCAACTCAAATTCATTGTCAAATAATTGTAATGAATTAAAATATCCTGTATTAACCCCCAAAATATTTCTATGTTCTCTTTGTTTGATTTGATCGCTATTTTCTGGATCATTTAAAAAGAATGTGAAGTTTGAAAATAACTCAAAATCATATTGACTAAAGTAAGCATTGGTCTTTATAAACGAATGGTTACTTAGAAAACGTCTGTGGTTAAATTGCACATTCATTCTGCTCGTTGATCCACCTTCCGTAGGATCGACACTTCCGTATCTAGAGATGGTACCATTATCCACTAATCTCTGGGGTATCTGGCCTGAAGCATCCCAACTGCTAATGAAATTTGAAACGGTCAATGAATATTTATTTGCATCATTAGGATTTACTACGATTTTTCCCATAATGTTCCATCTATTAAAGTTTTGGCTGAATTCAAAAGGCCCGTCAGATAGCAAATATTCACTTCCAATATAAGCATTGTATTTTTCATTATTATTTGATGATAAATCTATGAGCGTTATTAAACGTTTAGAATTAAATTCTCCAATATCCAGGCCAATAGAACTTTTCTTTATGTCATCTTTTATTTTAAAATTTGCAAATCCTGCAGTGGCAAAATTACCTTGGTTTGCATTATAAGGTCCTTTGCCAAAATCAATATTTTCTATTGTCTCAGGAATAATAAAATGGAGGTCTGCATATCCTTGCCCATGTGCATGAGAGACCATGTTTACAGGCATGCCATCAACTTGAATGCTTATGTCAGTGCCATGATCAAGGTCAAATCCTCTTAAAAATATTTGTTCAGCTTTTCCTCCGCCAGCATGTTGAGCTATAAATAATCCTGGTACTCTTGCCAATATTTCTTGAGAGGATGCCACTGGTCTAGTTAAGATGTCGATCTTAGAAACTTCACTAGAAGCTTTAGTTTGGGCTACGACTTGTATTTGGTCCATCATAAATGGAGCTTCTAACATTTTTATATGAACTGGATTAGTTGTTTCTCGCAGAAAAACTGGTAATTTGATAGTTTCATATCCAAGATAAGTAATAATTAAGGTGTCTTGATCTGCTAAATTGTCAATGCTAAAATATCCATTATGGTCAGTATGGGTATGAATTTGTGCAGTGTTGTACAAGAATGCGCCTTCAATATTATTGTTTTTATTATCTGTAATATAGCCACTTACTTTTTGGGCATTAATATTCGCAGGTAACTGGCTAAGGATAATTAAAAGATAGATATAGCGATGAAGAGGGTAATTCATTTTTAGATAATTATCAATTTTAATAATAATTGGTACCTGTCTAAATTCTAATAATTTTTCAAACAAATCCAACTAAAATCAATACGAGTATAAGTTTGGTTATGGATTTTAATAAGTGCATTATTTATTAATTTTATAAAGCGGCCCATTTGTGTTTAAGAGAAGTTAATTATGCAAAAACATAACAAGAAATCAAACATTTTTCCTTTAATCGCATTAATTGTATAGAAATTAAAAAATGTATCTACATTTTTCATACCTTTATTTCTTATCAATTTAGGCAAAAAGAGCCTTGAAATAATTTATGATTTGACCACTGATAATGAAATAATCCAGCTTATTAAGCTGAAAGACGAGCAAGGCTTGAGGTTGCTATATAAGCATTACTCCAATTCACTATTTGGCATCTCATTTAGAGTGCTTAACAACGAAGCATTTGCTGAAGATGCACTTCAACAATCATTTTTAAAGATATGGAATAATATAGACCAATATGATTCTGACAAATCTATTTTATTCACCTGGATGTCTAATATTGTTAGGAATACAGCGATAGATATTAAACGATTAAAATCTTTTGCGAAAGAATCCAAAACCATTTCTATAGAACCAAACGTATATAAGGGAGAAGCGATTAGTGATGATCATTCTAAAATAGATATTGACTATTTACTTTCTAAAGTGGATGAAAAATATTCTGTTATTTTAGAACACCTTTATTTAAAAGGGTATTCTCAAAGTGAATTGGCAGAAAAATTGGATTTACCAATTGGAACCATCAAAACAAGGGTTAAAAAAGCGATTGATTTGTTGAGAGATCATCTTAGAGGAGAAAAGAAAACATTTTTTGGTATGTTTTTTTTGGGAACATTTATTAATATCTTAATTCTATTGTTGTGGATATAAGTGAAATAAGAGCATCAGGGTTGTTAGAACAATTTGTCTTAGGACAATTGTCAGAAGTAGAACAGAAACAAGTGGAAGGATATTTGTTACAATATCCAGAATTGAAAAATGATTTATTTTCTATACAAAACGCATTGCAAAAATACGCTGAGACTTATGGGATTCAACCCAAATCTCATTTAGAAGATAGAATACTTGAGGAGATTAGATCAAAAGGAGGGTTTGCAAAAAATAGCTCAATTGATAATAAGAAAGCACCATCAAATAACAAAAACTTTTGGTCTGGACTTTCAGTATTATTAGGTTTATTGGTAATTGCCGCAATTTGGTATAGTTATAAATTATCTGATGAAAACAAAGATTTAAAATCAACCATTCAAGAAACTGCAGCAGCATGCGATTCATTAGATCGGGTAAATAAGATATACATCAAGTATTATGAAAGTATGTTGTCTTTTGAAACTACCAAATTGGATTTTACTCCGACACCAGGCTATCCAGAAGTTGGATTGAAGTTTTATTATAATCCTTCACAAAAAGAGAATTTCATTCAAATCAATAATTTGCCTTTGATACAATCGAACCAAGCATTCCAACTGTGGTCATTAAAAGATGGCGAAGCACCTATTCCTCTTGATGTATTTACAGGAGAGAAAGGAGAAATTGTGCCAGTCAGGTTTATTGATGGGACAAAGACTTATGCCATTACCATTGAGAAATCAGGAGGAGTAGAAAGCCCTACTTTAGAGCAATTGATTGGTACAGTAGGGGTTTAAGTTGAGATTTCAATCTTATTTCATATGAGTAAATTAACATCAAATTTAAAATAGCCCAATAAATACATCTTTGTCTTCTTATTGATTTCTCAGAAAGTTTTGAACAACTTATCTTTTAATAGCAATAATCATTCTTTTTTCAACAATCGGAAAAGTTTTAATTGATGGAGTTTCGATAATTATAATTTTATCAAAACATACAATATATGAATTACAACTTTTTAAATCAATTCCAATCAATTCCTGGCAGATAAATGTGATCAAAAAATCACTTTTTGTTATATCGTTTTTTGTTTTTTTGAATTTCAACCCACATTATGCATTGTATCTTAGAGATGAGAGCTAAAAAGTCAATAAAATGAGGGTTTTTGTGATTGAACCATAGTAACCGCCATGGCGAAAGAAGAAAATCCAGCTTGCGTCCTATTTTGAAGACATTTTTGGTCGTAATACTTACTCGCCACAATTACTAAGGCAGGCGGGGATATCAAATGCATAATGCGGGTTCAAATGAATTAAAAGCAGAATACTTTTATTTCTTGTAATTCTGAAATTGAATAATCATTCTTTATATACTTCTTTTTAATATAAAAACTTTTCTTTTCACTCTTGAATATTAAAAGGGGTAATCCAAATATCAATTGCCTAAAAGAGTTATCTTTTCTTAAGACCATGAATGATATCCATTCTAATTATAGGATATTGAAATCTTTTTTCCTTTTTATAAATCCGATTAAAATCCATTCCTCGTATGTCATTCTGAAGAAGCATATCTAAGTATGTTTCACCAATTTTCTAATCTTTAATTTTAATATTTTATGAAAAAGATTTTTTTAGCATTTATGCTACTTTGTTCATTTCTGTCCGGCATGAACGCATCTTCTCACAGAGAAGCACCACTAATTGCCAATGACCCACTTGCGGACAATACAGATCTCTATGCTTTTAGAAGCCCAGATGATCCCAATACCATTACTATTATTGCCAATTACATTCCAGGGCAAATACCTTACGGAGGACCAAACTATTATACTTTTGGACAGAATGTGAGATATGAAATCCATGTGGATAATGACGCTTCAATTCCAGGTGATGAAATCACCTACAGATTTACATTTCAAATCGTAAATGAAGATCCTACTACTTTTTTTAATATTAGGTTAGGTAAGCAAAATCAAAAAGCAACTTATACTCTAGAAAGAAGTATCGATGGAGGAATTAGTTTTCAAACTATTGTTTCAAATGGCATTGTACCTCCTACTAATATTGGTCCTAGATCTATAGAGTCTGGTGTTGGATTAAATACTACTTATGCAGATATTTTTGCCAATGCTATTACTACAGCTTCTACAGGTGAGAAGGTTTTTGCAGGTCCCGTTGACGATCCATTTTTTGTTGACCTTGGTGGAATATTCGATCTTGGAGATGCAAAAAGACAAAATGGTCCTTCTAGAGATGGTCTGGCTAAATACAATGTGCATTCTATCTGTATCCAGATTCCGATAGCTACTTTATTGAAAAATGGAGCCGCAGCATCACCAGTAAATATCTTGGATCCAAATTATGTCATTGGAGTATGGGCATCAGCAAGTAGACCCGCTATCAAAACACTTAGCACGGGGAATAATGCAAATTATAGTGGTGATTGGGTACAAGTATCTAGATTAGGTATGCCATTGACTAACGAAGCAGTCATCCCAATTGGAATGAAAGATAAATGGAACAGAATGTCTCCATATGATGAATTTGTAGACAATACAATGGATGAATATTTCTACAACCCTGAATTAGCGCTTTACATGGATGACGATCAATTTGGTGGTGCAGTGCCAGCATTTGGTGCATTAAGAATACAAAAAGCGTCACTTGGAGCATTTGATTTTACAAATGGAGCTGATGGTGTATCTGCATTAAAAGGTGGTGATTTGACAGGTACTGCTTTTGAAGCTTTTGGAGATTTATTATTGATTCCAGGAAAACCTAGATCAGTGGATTTATGGCCAATATTCCATACAGGAGTCCCTAATGCAATACCTTATCAATTAGCGACAGGTAAAGAAGGTAATCCTCTTGCTACTGGAAAACCTTTCATCAATAACTTTTTACCAAACGGTGGAGATATGTTGAGATTAAATATGGCAGTGCCTGTTACACCTAGAGATGATGCTAATTTTAGCTCTTTGGGATTGGTACAAGCAGCAGCAATTGGTCTTACTGTCGCGCCATTCAATACAACGTCAGACTTAGAATTTATACCTAACATGGATGGATTTCCAAACGGTAGAAGATTAGAAGATGATGTTACTAGGATTGAATTGCAAGCAGTTGGTGGAGTTGTATTAGCTGCAGTTGGCTTATGGTATGATGATTATGATCCAGCAACAAGCGCTAGTCCAGTTACAACTGACTTAGTGGATGTATTAACTTTTACCACAGGAGTAGAGAAAAATGATAAAGCGTTTTTATCAACTTTTCCTTATGTGGCTATGCCTTGGAGTGGTGTAGAATTAAGACAATAAAACTCCTTTCTAACTAAAAATTTTAATGATAGCCTAAGAAGCGATTTAAAAATAAGTATTTAAATCATATTCATAAAGGCGCAAATTATTTAAAAATGAAAAATATAAGATTACAAAAAATATTTTTTGGGCTTTTATTTGTCCTGATGACTATCATCACGGTCAATGCATCGAGCCATAGAGAAGCCCCACTGATTTCTAATGACCCATTGGCAGACAATGTCGATTTGTACGCATTTAGAAGTCCGGATAATCCTAACACAATTACTGTTATTGCTACATATGTACCAATGCAATTGCCTCATGGAGGACCTAATTATTACTCTTTTGGGGAAAACATTAGATATGAAATCCACGTAGATAATGATGCTTCAATTCCGGGAGATGAAATTACTTACAGATTTACTTTTAATGTGGTAAATGAAGATCCATCTACTTTCTTTTATATAAGATTGGGTAAGCAAAATCAAAAGCTGACTTACAATCTAGAGAGAAGTATGGATGGTGGTCAAACCTTCCAAATGATTGTGCAAAATGGAATTGTACCTCCTAACAATATAGGGGACAGATCCATCCTAGGTGGCGCTGGATTAGGAGCTAATTCTTATGCGGACCTTTGGAATGCTGGTATAACTATGTCTACGACTGGAGAAACTGTTTTTGCAGGGCCTACAGATGATCCATTTTTTGTGGATTTAGGTGGAATATTTGATTTAGGAGATGCTCCTAGACAAAATGGAAAAGCAGTTGATGGTTTAGCTTGCTACAATGTGAGTGCAATAGCTATCCAAATTCCAATAGAAACTTTACTAAAAGCTGGTGCATCTAGCACTCCAAGTAATATTTTAGACCCTAATTATGTTGTAGGTTTTTGGGCTTCGGCTAGCAGACCTGCAATAACTACATTGAGTAATACTGCCAATCCTAACTATGATGGAGATTGGGTACAAGTGTCAAGATTAGGCATGCCCTTGACTAATGAAGCTGTTATTCCAATTGGTTACAAAGATTTTTGGAACAGTATCACTCCATATGATGAAATTGGGGAGACTGAGATGGATGAGTTTTTCTACAATCCAGAATTAGCTTTATACATGGATGATGACCAATTTGGTGGTGCAGTTCCAGCGTTTGCTTCTTTAAGAATTCAAAAAGCAGCACTTGGAGCATTTGATTTTACGAATGGTGCCGATGGTGTATCTGCCTTGAAAGGCGGTGACCTTACAGGTACTGCTTTTGAAGCTTTTGGAGATTTATTATTAATACCTGGTAAACCTAGATCAGTGGATTTATGGCCAATATTCCATACTGGAGTACCTAATGCAATACCTTATCAATTAGCGACAGGTAAAGATGGTAATCCTCTAGCTGCTGGAAAGCCTTTTATCAACAACTTTTTGCCAAACGGTGGCGATATGTTGAGATTAAATATGGCTGTGCCTGTTACACCTAGAGATGATGCTAATTTTAGCTCTTTGGGATTGGTACAAGCAGCAGCAATTGGATTAACAGTAGCGCCTTTTAATACAACGGCAGACTTAGAATTTATACCTAACATGGATGGATTTCCAAACGGAAGAAGATTAGAAGATGATGTTACCAGAATTGAATTGCAAGCAGTAGGCGGAGTTGTATTAGCAGCAGTAGGTTTATGGTATGATGATTATGATCCAGCTACAAGTCCTTCCCCATTAACACAAAACTTGTTAAACGTATTGACATTTACTACAGGAGTAGAAGAGAATGATAGACCATTTTCTAGTTCTTTCCCTTATTTAGCAATGCCATTCAGTGGAACTGGTGATTGCAGTGGTGAAATCATTAAAGTGTTACCGACAGAGGACGAGGTTAAATCTAGATTCTTTACTTCTTCTAATACCACTGCAGATATTAGAGTATTTGACATCTTAGATGACAATAGTATAGTAAATAGTTATTCGTGGTTGGGTAAAGCAATGGATGCTGATGGTATCTATTTTGATAACGATGCAGATGTAATGTATCAACTTAATAGAACAGATAATGTGATCAATGCTTACAGTAATGTAATAGCTAATTTGAAGGCAGGTAACGATCCTGAATTAACGGCAACATCTACTTCAAATTTTACAAATGGAAGAGAGATTGCAGTATTAGGTGACATGTTAGTCGTAGCTCAAGATGCTGCCGATAATAATGGTTTGATTAACAAATTTGTTACCTATAGGATCAGTCCAACAGAAATTACGCTTGTGAAAGAGAATGTAGTACCAATAGCACTTTGGGGTATGCATTTAACAAGTAATAATTTATATGCTGTGGAGGATGTATCAAATAGATTGGCGGTATTTTCTAACTTTCTCAACAAAGATGGTGGAGACTTAACTGTGAGCAGATCTATCATTATTGACAGCCTGGTAAGAACACATGGTATCACATATATTCAGGATCAAGACTTGATGTTGTTGACTGATGTAGGTGATGCGAGTAGTGCTGTAGATGGTGCTTATTTTGTAATTGAAAACTTTACTGTTAAAAGTGGTGATGGTGTAATTTCCGTGGATGAAATAAGAAGAGTTGGTGGTGATCTTACTGCATTGGGAAACCCTGTGGATATCGCATATGATGCATATAGCAATTCTATATTAATAGCTGAAAGAGCTAATTCTGGCGGTAGAGTACTGGCTTTTAATCTTTCTGATGAAGGCAATACAGCTCCATCTTACAATATGACATTTGGTGGGACGTCTGCGATCTTTTTAGACAATAAAATGGATGTTATTACCTCTCCTTATGTAGATATTTTTGATCCAAACTTTTCAGATGACTTTATCATTACAGCAAAAATGACAGGTGGAAACCAAGTGCCGGCAGTTACTACTTCAGCGGATGGTGTAGCAAGCATCACATTTAATGATGATTATACTCAAGCTGTTGTAAATGCTACAGTGTCTAACTTGTCATCTGAATTTACGGGTATTCATATCCATGATGGTGCTCCAGGCACAAATGGTAGTGTGATTTTCAATCTTACCGAAGATTATAAAAAAGGAAGAGTAACTTCTAGCATTGATATCACTAAGACAGATGTTGCTAAATTCATCGATGGTACATATTATATCAATTTGCATACTGCTAATAATCCAGGAGGAGAATTAAGAGGTAACTTATCTTTAGAAGCAGCTAAGAGTTTTGGAGCTAGTTTATCAGGAATGAATGAAGTGCCAGCGGTAACAACAAATGGAAAAGGATTGGCATCTGTGCATTATACCAGCAATACCAATATACTTGAATTGAGCATCTTCGCTTCAGAATTAAGTGGACCGATTACAGGTATTCATTTGCACAAAGGAGAACCAAGTTCTAATGGTGGAGTAGTAGAAAACCTAACTGCATATTTAGATGATGAACGGATAGACATAAAATTGACTCCTAGTGAAAACTACATAGCAGATTTGATAGCTGGTAATATTTATGTAAACGTACATACAGCTGCAAACCCTGGAGGTGAGATCAGAGGCCAATTGATTGCGAGATCAGGTTTAACATTTGACACTTGGTTGTCGGGAAATCAAGAAGCACCTGCCAATGATGCACAATCTTTAGGATTGGCTATGGGAAGTGTGTCATCAGACTTATCTACCATTAGTGTTAATTCAGTCATTGGAAATCTTTCTGGACCATTGACAGGAGCACATTTACATTTTGGAGCATTAGGCACAGCTGGTGGAGTTTCGATTAACTTGACAAATGCCATTGATGGTAATACTGTAAGCACTTCTGCACCGATAGCAATTACAGCAGATCAATTATCGCAATATTTAAGTGGTAATTTATACTTGAATGTTCACACGGCACAATATCCTGCTGGAGAAGTCAGAGGACAATTGTATAGAATAGCTAGAGATGGTTACGCTTATGATCTTTGTCAAGACCAACAAGTGGGAGCCGTGACTGGTACAGAAGATGAAAGCGGTTCAGGAATGATAGCATTCAATAGAGATTTTGATGAGATGCACATGATGGTAGTAGCGAATAGTTTAAGCTCAGACTTTGTTGGAGCGCATATTCACAATGCTGCAGTTGGAGTAGATGGACCTGTTGTGTTTAATTTGACTGATAGATGGTCAAACAACAGTGCATTCTTTTATGTTACAGATGAGTTTACGCCTGCATTAGCATCAATCATTCAAAATGAAAATGCATACGTGAATGTTCATACGGCTAACAATCCTGGTGGAGAGCTGAGGGGACAAATCGTAAAGGATCCAAATTGTCCTTTAGTTCCAGTTTCAGCAATAATAGAAACAGATCTTGGAATATTAGATATCAAATTGTTCCCTAATCCAACGGCTAATAACATTAGTTTACAGATTTTGGGTAATAGTGATATTTATAAAAATGCAAAAGTACAAATAACAAATATGGGAGGACAAACAGTATTATCGGCAACTGTTGATAGTGATATGTCGACTATAAATGCAAGTAATTTTGCGAATGGTATTTACTTCATGACGATAATCAGTAACAATGTGAACCATACTATCAAGTTTGCAAAAATTGATTAACATGTTAATATAACAATTATTTTTAAGGTTTAGGCTGCATTCTTGATTGAGTGCAGCCTATTTTTTTTGGAACCAACAGTTATATTCTCATCTGATAATAAATATTATTAAAAAAATAAAATCCAATATTAAAGTTTGTCTCGTAAATCAAATTGTTATAGGAAATATTAAAATAATAATTGAACTTAAAAATAATTAACATGAAAATTAGACATACACAAACTAAAAGATTTGGACAATTCTTCTTTTTATTACTGACAGTATTTTTACTTAAATGTAGTATACAAGATGAAAACGCTATTTCGGTCAATAAATCTGAATTAGCTGAATTGTTACAGCGAAATGAAAAAATACAATATGGCAAAGAGTGGGATAATGTGCAGAATGCTTATGCAGAATATATAACAGCGATAGATAAAAATGACAACGATTATGAATCGAAATTAAAACTAGCGCAACTGTTTATCAAAGAAGCTCGAGTTACGGGCGAGCATGGACATTATTATCCTGCTGCCTTAAAAGTACTAAATAGAGTATTAGATTCTGACTCTATTGACAGTGATATTAAGTTTTTAGCATTGATGACTAAATCTGGAGTTCAATTGTCTTTACATGATTTTGGAGGAGCAAAACTTACTGGTACAGAAGCAGTATTACTAAATCCTGCCAATGCTCAAATACATGGCGTTTTGGTAGATGCCAATGTAGAACTTGGTGATTACGATAAAGCGGTTAGTCTTGTAGATCGTATGGTGCAGTTAAAGCCAGATATTCGGAGTTATTCTAGAGTGGCGTATCTAAGAGAAATCTATGGTGATGTGCCTGGCAGCATTGAAGCATTATCGATGGCAGTAAAATCTGGATATCCAGGAACTGAAGAAACAGCTTGGGCAATGCAAACATTGGCAGATCTATATGCTCATTATGGAGAATATGCGAAAGCTGAAGCGCTGTATAATAACATTTTGGTAATGAGAGAAGATTATCCATTTGCAGTTGGAGGATTAGGGGCTTTATATTTTAAACAAGGTGACAATGCGAAAGCTGAGCAAAAATTAGATCAAGCCATATCAATTATTCCAGAAGTAGGATTTTATGTTTCCAAAGCTATTCTCTTTAAGAAAGAAAATAGATTAGATGAGTTGAATAAATTAATGCCTGAGATATTTGAAATGTTAAAAGATGATGAGCAAAGTGGTCACAATATGAATTTAGAATATTTACACATTTACAAAGACATAATTGAAGATTATGATAAAGCATTAGAATATGCCTTATTGGAATATGAAAAAAGACCTAATAACATAGATTTGGCTTTGAGCCTATCAGAAATATACCATAAGTTAAACAGCAAAGAAAAAGCTTTAGAAATGCTGCAAATAGCCAGTACAACAAACTCAAAAAAACCTGAACTATTATTGATGAAAAAAGAAATTATGTGATGATGAGTAGCTTGCTGATATTTCAGCTTTACTTAATAATAATTATTTCATAATTCGAATTTATTCCTTGATCTAATTTTTAGATTATTCACCCATTTTTTAGTAATTCAAGTTTAACCGTGGGCTTAAGAGCTCGCGGTTAATTTTATTATTTGAACCCTTACTATTAAGTTCTACCTCAAATTATTGGTTGAAATGGTAGTTGAAAAAGAAAAAGTAGGATTAATAAATGTGTAAAGTGAAATTTTCAGGAAATATTTGTTTTGAAGTAATTAAACTTAATATCTTCGCCATATAAAATCGATAAAAGTGAAAAAGGTACCATTTTCTATAATAATTATTGCAGCCATACTATCCTTTGCTGCTTGCACTCCTCAAAAAGAAATCAATCCTGCAGCTCCAGGATTTAATATGGAAGGGAGTGACCCTAAAGCCATTGAAATTGCAGACGCTGTAATGGCTGCTTCAGGTGGGAGAGCAACTTGGGATAGCACTCAATATTTAAGTTGGACGTTTTTTGGTGCTCGAAAGCATACTTGGAACAAGTCAACTGGAGATATTGTGATTGATGATATGGCAGATAGTACAAAATTTGTTTTGAATCTTAATACTATGGAAGGCGAAGTAACTGTAAAAGGTAAAGTATTGGGTGAGTTAGATTCTAAAGCAGCATATTTAAAACGCGGTAAAGATAAATGGATCAATGATTCATATTGGATTTTTATGCCATTTAAATTAAAAGATTCCGGGGTGACACTTAAATATATTGGGGAAGGAGAAACTTCGGAAGGCACAAAAGCAGATATAATTCAATTAACCTTTGATAATATAGGAGTTACTCCTGACAATAAATATCATGTGTATGTGGATAAGGAATCTAGCTTGGTTGTGCAATGGGATTTCTTTTCTAGTTTTGCAGATGAAATACCAAGATTTTCTAATCCATGGAATGAATACGCAGATTATAATGGTCTAATGTTGTCTGGAGGAAGAGGCAATCGAAAAATAACAGATATTAAAGTTGGAGCATCTTTAGCTGAGGCCTTTGAGTAAAGGACCTATTTAAAATTTAAAAGAATTCTGGAAACAGAAAAATTCGTCTGTTAAAAGCTATAATTCAAGGATTTACCCAAGGTGGTTTCTAATCTTTATTTTGCAATAAATTTTTTATCATTTCCACTTCGACAGAAAGTTCTTGTAATTTAGTGATTGTATTATTTTGTTCTTCAATTTTTTGTTTTAATAAAATAATTTGATTTTGTTGTTGCTGTATACCTTTGATAAGCACTGGAATCAAATCTGAATAATAGACACCTAGGCGATCTAATTCTTTTCTGACCAATACAGATTCGTCTTCTTCCGTGGCATCAAAATCAAAGGTTTTGACTACCTCCTTAATTATTGGCTGAATTTCCTGCGCAATAAGACCTAACTTTTCACCAGATTGAGGACGGTCTTTCCAGTTAAATCGGACAGGGCGAAGCTGGAGAATTTCTTTTAATCCATAATCAAGATCTTGAATATTTTCCTTATCTCTTCTATCTGAGGTATTGATAGTTCCATTTGTGGCATAGACATCATCCCAGCGAAGGACGCTGGTTCCTAAGTCATATGTATTATCTGAGGTTGGGCGTAGGTCTCCTCTGGCAGCGATTTCATTAGTTCCGCCATCTTCAAAATATTCAACTGTTGCAAAACGTATTTGTCCATTTACGTGAAGAGTTGCAAGTGGAAAAGTAGTCCCTATTCCTACATTACCATCCTTTCTCACCGTAATGGCATTTGATCGTGAGCTTGGTCCTGTACCGATGCCCACTTCAAAAATCGGATCAGAATTTACCCAAGAAGTCGCACTACCTCCGCCTACATTATAGCGACCCACGGCCATGGAAGCATAAGACTGGGCTTGAACGGCATTGCCTATGGCAACAGAATAAATAGCTTGTGCTTCAGCAAAGTAGCCAGCAGCGAAGGAGTAATTTGCCTCTGCGTCAGTTGAATACCCCAACGCGGTACTTCCAAGGGCCAAAGCATCCGTATTAAATCCCATTGCTGTTGAATATTGTCCATCAGCATTTGAAAAATACCCGCTAGCAAAAGCATAACTATTTGTTGCTTCAGTATCTCTTCCCATTGCAGTTGCTCCGAATCCCTGAGCTCTGGTATTTAGCCCTGAAGCGAAGGAATATAATCCAATACTATCTCTATTCCAATATGTGCTTGCAGCCCCTGTAGCGACTGTTCCAACTCTGAAAGCATGCAAATCAGGAAGGAACATTAATTTGTCCCCATTTCCTAAAGTATCTGCTCCAAAAAGAACTCGCATACCATTTCCTACATGAAGTTCTGTTTTTGGGCTAATTCCAACTCCCAATCCAAGTTGACCATCTCCAGTTAAAGTGAGTAAATCGCCACCTGTACCATTCCAAAAATTCAGACGATCATTTTTATTATTTGATGCAATATATGCAGCAATAGCCCAATAATTGTCTGAATTTATATTCTCAAATCTAATGCGCGAATAATCATTCCCAGATTCATGTAAAAGAATATGAGGTGCAGACAGAGAACTATTGTGATTTATTTCCAGCTTTCCTAATGGTATTTCAGTGCCAATTCCAACGTTTTGGGATCTTAAGGTTAAAGAAAAGTTGAAAAAAAAGAAAATGAAAATTAATAAATGGGGTAGGGAGTTTATTTTTTTCATTTTTTGAAATTTTTTTCGTTAAAAACTTATTTTGTTAATATAAGCTTTTTAAGTTACATTAACAAAAGGAGTTAAGAAAATGTCTTTTTGAACTTGAGTAGGATTATAATTTTATTTGTGTTTTCGATTTCTTTATAAAGAAATTGAGTGTTGGTTTACCTTTTACCAATCCTAACTTTATTTTATTGAATATTAGAAATTATTTTAATTTGCTTATAGCTTAATAATTAAAATGCAATCAATAAACAAGTTTGTAATTAATGTTAATTATTGGATTTTGATTTTTATCTTGCTCCTATGAAGTATTTTATAGTATTTATTTGCGTCGGATTCTTTATGGTATTCAATTCATGCAGTGGGAACCAAAAAGAGATTACTCCTGAGCCAGAAGCCTATGCTGCTATTGGCTTGGATGGTGAAACTTTCATTTCAAATCCTCCTTCTCCAGAATTGTTGGCAAAGTATCAAGGTTACAAAGACATTTACCTTAAGGATACATCGGACATCAATAATCTGATTTGGTACGGTAGGTTTACTGCTTATATAGGAAAATATAAGGAAGCGATAAACATCTATTCTGAAGGCATCGAAAGATTTCCAGATGAAGAAAAATTGTTGAGGCATAGAGGGCACCGATACATCACCATTCGAAATTTTGGCGATGCGATAAATGATTTGTCTAAGGCAGCAGCTATGATACAAGGCAAAGAAAATGAGATTGAACCTGACGGAATGCCCAATGCGCAAAATATTCCTGTAAGTACAAATCATGGAAATATTTATTATCATCTCGGATTGGCTTATTACCTAAAACAAGATTTTGGAAATGCACTATTGGCCTATCAGAATTGCTTAGAAACTGGCGAATTACCTGATAATAAAGTTTCAGCTACGCATTGGTTGTACATGATTTTAAATAGACTTGGAAGACCAGAAGAAGCAAAGCTAGTTCTCGAGCCTATTACAAAAGAAATGAATGTGATTGAAAATCAGTCTTATCACATGTTGTGTCTGTTTTACAAAGGTGAAATCTCAGAAGAAGAGTTAACTAAAACTGAAGTTGATGCTTCTGCCAATGATGCCATATTATATGGGTTGGGGAATTATTATTTCTACAACGACAAAAAGGAAAAAGCTTATGAAATTTGGAAGAAATTAAAAGAAAATGCGTCGTGGAATTCTTTTGGTTTTATTGCTGCTGAAAGTGAATTGTATTATGCCGATAAAATGACTAATGAATAAATTTGAGCTTGTTAAATCTCATTTTTCATCTCAGTAAATCGATTTCTTCAAAATAAATAAAAATAACATAAACAGCATTAAATATTTCAATACTATAAACAAAGGAATTGTTTGTTTTGATTTTTGTAAAGAAACAGATCATTAAGTATGAAATTTATAAATTATTGATGATTTTGAATAAAATGTATTTTTTTATGAAATTTAAAATGAAGTCTTAACTGCTGATTTATAGTACTTAATTGAGAAAAAATAGTACCTTTGCGGCAAATATAGAATTTTTGAAATACTTTAATGAATTAGGGCTCATTCCGGCCCTTGAAAGAGTGCTTGTAGAGCGAGCATTTACGGAACCCACCGATATTCAGGAGCAAGCAATACCTATTTTATTAGAAAAGCCAACTGATTTTATTGGATTAGCACAAACAGGCACTGGAAAAACAGCTGCTTTTGGATTGCCATTATTGCAAAAAGTTGACGTAGCCAATAGATCCACTCAAGGCATTATATTGTGTCCTACAAGAGAAATTGCCATCCAGACTTTTAAAGAGTTAAGCATTTTTTCGAAATATCTGGGCAAATTGAACATGGAAAATGTTTATGGAGGAACTCCAGTTATGGCTCAGGCAAAAAGAATTCAAAAAAATGCACCTCATATCATTGTTGGGACTCCCGGTCGAGTTATTGACTTACTTGAAAGAGGATCCATTGACCTTTCAAATGTAAAATACTTCATCTTGGATGAAGCTGACGAAATGCTCAATATGGGTTTCGAGCAAGACATCCAGAAAGTCCTTGAATTTGCTGATGATGGCGCATCAACTTGGTTGTTTTCTGCAACAATGCCTTCTTCGATCAGAAGTATTATTAAAAAATACATGAAGAGCCCTGTTGAAGTATCTATCGATAAGGGAGATAAGGTAAACAAGAACATCAAACATATGTACACCCTGATCAATCGGGAAAACAAGTTTGACAAACTTACCTACATTATAGACCAAGCAGAAGATCTTTATGGTGTTATTTTTTGCCGGATGAAGAGTGACACCGAGCAGTTGGCTGAAGATCTTAGCGCAGCTGGATATAAAGCCGAAGCCATTAATGGAGATCTTTCTCAATCGAAAAGAGAACAAGTAATCAAAAGATTTAGGAGCAAAAAAACCAATATTCTAGTTGGTTCTGATGTAGCTGCTAGAGGTTTGGATATAAAAAACCTTACCCACGTTATTCATTACGCATTACCCGATACTTTTGAATATTACACCCACAGAAGCGGAAGAACTGGCAGAGCTGGTGAAGATGGAATTTCAATTGCTTTTATTGGTAGATCTGAACAAGGAAAGATTAGGCAGCTAGAGAAATCGCTCAATATCAAATTTGAAGAATATAACATAGATTTGAGACCTGCTTCGATTGAAGAAAAAGTAGATCAATGGATTGTTAAAAATTCAGAAAATATCACAGGTGCCGACGAAAAAGCCTTGAAAGTACTTAGCGAAAAATTAGAAGTTTGGAGCAAAGAAGATTTGATGTCATTAATTGTGAATACTCAATTGGGGCCAACAGAAAGGGAATTAAAGTATGCTGGAAAATCGGGAGACTCTGACAGATTTAGCCAGAATGACAGAGGTGATAGAGGCGATAGAAGATCAAGAAGACAAAGAGATGACTTCTCAGATAAGCGTGGTGAAGGAAGATCTAACAGACGCGAAGGAGGCAGAGATGAAAAGAGGTCAGATAAAAGAAAAGAAGGTAAAAGCGATAAATGGTCCGATAAAACGGAAGAAAGAAAGTCTAACAGAAGAGATGTTGAAGGTGATTCGAATAAATCTAAAAAGAAAGGTAAAGAAAGAGATAGAACAAAAGACCATAAGAAGGAACATAAATCGAGTGGAACAAGAACGCATAATCCAGACTTTACGGATATTTTTATAAACATTGGGT
>JAHEAQ010000088.1:19037-20173 GCA_024642705.1 Bacteroidota bacterium
AATAAATCTAAAAAGAAAGGTAAAGAAAGAGATAGAACAAAAGACCATAAGAAGGAACATAAATCGAGTGGAACAAGAACGCATAATCCAGACTTTACGGATATTTTTATAAACATTGGGTTTTCAGACGGTTTTGGAGATATTGCTTTACAGGATTTTATTCATAAAAATACTGGAATAGCAAAGTCTAAAATTGGAAGTTTTGAAGTTAACAAGCGATATAGTTTATTCGAATTAGATAAAGGATTAGCAAAAAAAGTAGATACTTTATTTGAAGATGTAGACCTTAAAGGAAGACGAATTATAGCTAAAATAGATAAGGATAGCTAAATCATACCAACTAATTACCTAAAAATCCCTAATTTTTAGGATCTGATCAAAATGCTCAAGGAGACAACTAATGTTAATTAAAAGTTGTAAACTTGAGCGTTTTTTATTTAAAACCTCTTCATTTAATGCATTTTAAATTCATTGATTATTAAAAACCAAATTGAAGCTTCAAGTTTTTTTTCCAAATTGTTAGAATGGAAGGCTCTACATTATATGTTGATAAGCACTTTATCCTTTGCAGGAATGAATGCTTTAGTGAAGTATTTGGTTGAAATTAACGCTTTTGAACTAGTTTTTTTCAGGTGTCTAGGTTCTTTGGTAATAAGTATGGTTTATTTAAAAGTGAACAACATTTCATTTATTGGAAATCAAAACAAATTATTGATTGGACGGAGTATCGCTGGTGTAATATCCATGGCTTTATTTTTTACAGCGATAAAAATTGTTCCATTTGGAACTACGATTACATTACGGTATCTGGCTCCCATTTTTGCTGCTGCAATGGCTATTTTTTTTCTTAAGGAGAGAGTTAAACCTATTCAATGGTTGTTTTTTGCATTATCTTTTTTTGGCGTATTATTAATCAAAGGTTTCGATTCTAGAGTGAGCGGTTTTGGTCTAACCTTAATTTTAGCCTCTGCATTTTTTAGTGGACTAGTTTATATTTATCTAAGGGCAATAGGAGAAAGAGATCATCCAGTGGTAGTCGTAAATTATTTTATGGCAATTGCAGCTTTAGTCGGCGGAATTTTATGTATACCGTATTGGACAACTCCTACATTAGCCCAATTGCCAATTTTGTTAAG
>JAHEAQ010000088.1:20273-23339 GCA_024642705.1 Bacteroidota bacterium
TTTATTGATGGCGCTAATGCAGATGGACAAGCATTATTGCAGATTATAGATCAACATCATGTTAGTATTGAAAGCTTGATTTTTCAAAATTTTCAAGAAAAAGATGCCGTTGGAATTTGGATAGAAGGTGCGTCAAATCATATTCAAATTAAGAATTGTATCATCACGGAAATCAATTTTTCCGAAGATGAAGATGCAAATGTTTCTGAGAGCACAAATTCTCAGCCCTTAATAGTATATGGAACAGATTCTGATTACGCCATTACAGATTTAGAAATTAGCGGCAATACAATTTATAATTGCAGAACAGGATTTAGCGAAGCATTAGCAATAAATGGAAATGTGAATGGTTTTATTGTTTCGGATAATACAATTAGTGATATCTCAAATATTGGCATAGATATTATTGGACATGAAGGTACTTGTCAAGATGCTTCAAAAGATCAGGCAAGAAACGGAAAAGTAAAAAACAATGAAGTTTTCAATTGTCAATCGCCCTATGCAACAGCCGCAGGCATTTATGTGGATGGTGGAAAAGACATTATAATTGAAAACAATGTGGTTCATCACAATCAATGGGGTATAGAAGTTGGATGTGAAAATATTGGCAAAAGTGCTGAGAATATTGTGGTCCGAAATAATTTTATCTATTACAATATCAGTTCAGGGATTCACGTAGGAGGTTATGATTATCCATCGGGAAGTGGAAAAGTTAGATTTACACAAGTCGTGAACAATAGTTTTTATGGCAATGATATGGAGGATGAAAATTCTGGTGAAATATATCTTAGTTACAATGAAAGTCTGAGGATTTACAATAATATTTTCGTGGCTACTAATGGTCAGGGAGTATTGCTTTCTTCTGAAGATCTCAATGCAGAAAGCAGTGGCATTGAATTCCAAAATAACAATTGGTTGGCAAAAGATTTACCTTGGTATGGGGCATTCCATTATAAAGGAAAGGGATATGAAACTATAATTGATTTCAAAAATGACGTGCCGGAATTCATAAATAATGTTTCAGATATTCCTGGATTTGTAATGGTAGGTGATGAAATTAATTTGCATTTGAAATCCAATTCACCAATGATTGATGCAGGATTAAGTGGCAATGGGCTCAATTACGGGTTTAATGATATTGATGGGGGAGATAGAATTCAAGATGATGGAATTGATATTGGAGCTGATGAGTTTGGAGTGGGCTCCGTTAACGTTAACGAAACCTATATGGAAAAGGAAAAATTGGTATTGTTTCCTAATCCAGTTGAAAATCTGCTTTTTATTAATACTGAAGGCTTAAGAGAATTGATTACAGATTATGAAATTTATGATATAATAGGGAAGTTGGTTGCTCAAAATTCTTTGGATGGAAATGCAATTTCTTTGAACAACATTGAATCGGGATACTATTTTGTTAGATTGTTAAGGCATCAAGAAATATTATACAGTTCAAGGATCATCAAAAAATAATAGCTATTATTGGGGTTTAAATAATTGATATGAACCGAAGAACATTTAATACTGCTATAGCGCTGACACCAACCTTGTTTGCATCTAATCTTTCCTCAAGAATACCAGATTATCAAAAGAAATCTTTAAATGCGCCAAGATTAAATATTGGTGATACCGTTGGGTTGATTGCACCATCAGGAGCAATTTCGGAAGAAAAAATACAAACAGCCATTCAGAATATCGCTGCTTTGGGTTTTAAAGTTCAAGAAGGAAAGCATCTAAGAGAAAGATATGGTTATTTGGCTGGGACAGATGAACAACGGTTGGAAGATCTACACAGCATGTATGCAGATAAAAATGTAAAAGCAATTTGGTGTGTGAGAGGTGGTTATGGTTGCACACGGTTGTTGAGTTCAATGGATTATGACCTCATCAAGAAGAATAAAAAGATATTGATTGGGTATTCTGATATTACAGCATTATTAAACGCTATTTATCAAGAGACTGGAGTTATTGGTTTTCACGGCCCTGTAGCTTCTTCAACAGCAAATGATTACAATAAGTTAGGTTTTTACAACTTACTTATGAGTCCGACTAATAATTACAAAATCGAACCATTTGGAGAAATTATGGAAAAGCCTTATGAACCGTTGCAGGTTTTTAGGGAAGGAGTAGGAGAGGGAATTACCGCAGGAGGAAATCTTTCGCTTTTAGCTGCAATGGTGGGTACGAAATATGAAGTCGAATTCAAAAATAAGATTGTTTTTATTGAGGACATAGGAGAAGAGCCGTACCGTATTGATCGAATGCTGACCCAATTAATCGAGGGTTCTGATATAAAGAAAGCAAAAGCAATTTTGTTGGGCCAATTTAGAGGATGCAACCCTGAAGATCCAGAAAAATCATTGAGTTTGGTTGAATGTTTGAAAGATAGATTGTTACCATTAAATATTCCGACAATGTATGGCCTAAATTTTGGGCATGTGGATCACAATTTTACTTTTCCGATTGGTGCAAAGGCACGGATAAATACAGATGGTTTTGTGGTTGAGATTTTGGAAGAAACAGTGGGGTAGGGATAACTTATTAAAAAGGATAAAATCGTGCACTAATTCTTTTGATGAAGACTCTAAATTAATCTCGATTAATAATAAATGGATTAAAAAAATTGAGCTAAATTAATTTTTGTAAGTGCTTTTTAAAATGATTAGCACTTGTTCTTGCACTTTCCATAGAGTTTGTAGAAAAATTACCTCCTTGTTCAATGTAGTAAAATTCAAGTCCCGATTTGTCAATTTTTGGAAGTAATTCTGCATAATTAATAGAGCCATTACCCATTTCAGAATAATCTTTTGTTATTTTGTCCATATCTTTAATATGCCACATCACATATCGCTTAGGATTTGCATTGATTAATTCACTAGGAGTTTGTTTGGAGGAATGCATTACCCAATACATATCCAATTGAATTTTAACAAGCGAAGAATCGGTTTCATTCAAAATAATGTCGAAACCATTTTTACCATTGTGGTCATCGAATTCAAATCCATGGTTGTGGTAGGCAAATCCAAGACCTGCTTTTTGTACTTGTTCCCCGATGATATTTAACTTTTG
>JAHEAQ010000145.1 GCA_024642705.1 Bacteroidota bacterium
ATAATCTTTTTTTATTCTGGTTTTGGACCTTTTGAAACAATAGTTCTCACCAAGCTAGGAAACCAATGCTGCAGCCAAACAAGAACTCTCCCATGGGTTGTGAAAATATAATTTCTCTTTCGCTTAATAATAGCCTTTACCATAACTTTAGCAGCTTTATCCGTTGGCCACATTAAATTTGATGGACGTGGATCTGAACGTTCAGGATGCCAGACACCTTCATTATCTATTCTGGCAATTTCAGACACGACGAATCCAGGATGTATAGTTGTGCAACTCACACCAGTATCTTTTAATTCAACCTGCAATGTCAAACCTATTGAATGTACAGCAGCTTTTGACGCGCCATAGGCTCCAACATTAAGATTAGGAAGAAAAGCTCCAACACTGCCAACTAAACCAATACGACCATTGTTTTTCTTCAAATGTGGTAGTGCATATTTTACTGTTAATGCTAAACCACTGACATTACCTCGTAATTGTCTGTTCCAATCTTTTGCAGTCAACGTATCTATACTTCCAAAAACACCAAATCCAGCATTGGCTACAGCAATATCTAAACGCCCCCAAGCCGCTATAATTATTTGAACAGCATCTGCTATTGATTCTTCTTCCATAATGTCAACTGGTACAACCAATGATTCTCCACCCGAATTCCTAATCTCAACAGCAATTTCTTCTAATAATTCTTTACGTCTAGCAGAAAGCACCACTTTATATCCTAATCTTGCCCACTCAAAGGCCATAGCTTTGCCAATACCTGACGAAGCTCCTGTTATCCAAACGACGTTTTCTTTTGTATTTGTCAATTTAAGTTAAATTTAGTTTTACGATTCAAATTCCTATACGCAATTACACATACCTAACTTTGTAAAGTTAACCCAATTCAACGGACTTTTTGAGTTAAAAAACTACTTTGATCAATGTGTGTAAATTTCTGGGTCAGCATTTTAACCGTGACCCAATAATTAATGGAACTTCCTGGATGTCACCGGCTATTGGGGCCTGCTTTTTATTTTTTTTCATTGTCCGATTGCACCAGATCTCTCAGATAAATAAAATCAAACTCTTGCCGCCTGCCTCCTCCATATTTACCTTGTACGATTTACGGCTTTGTTGTAAACAATGACAATAACTTATTGGATTAGTATGATTTAGAATGTATTATATCAGAGTGAATTGGCAGCGATAGAAAAAAATAACTCCTTTAACATTTAACAAAGTTTCAAAACAACTTAAAGAAAAACATGAACAATTAGAGTAATTTATATTGAATCCTTTAATCCAACATTTTACTTAAAGACATACCCTACAGTAAATTGTAATTCACCTTGCTGAAAAATACTCCCATTAAAAGGTTCATCATTTTGGGTAACCAACACCCGATTGTTATCCACCCTATACTTGACTTTCTTTCTGAAGAAATAAGGCTTTTCCCTAAAATGAACCTCTTGATACTCCGCATACGGCAGATAATAAGCCCCTCGAAAATAAATTTCTTTATTCCGTTTCAATTCTATGGTGAATTCACCCGATAATTTTAATTGTCGGGTACGGTTGCCGTAAAAGATTCGAATCTCTTTTGAATTGAAATTCTTGCTACTGATTAAAATAGGACTTTCAATGTTATTTGCCAAACCCACTTCTCGAGCATATCTTTTACTACTATGTTGTGCTGAAAGTTTTAGAAAAACAGGTCTCTGTCTCGAAAGATTAAATTGGACACCAAGTCCTGAAGCGGATTCCTTGAAAATTGTTCGCCCAAAATCTCTCGCTCCGCTGAAACGTATAAACCATCGGTTATTAAACACAAAATTCATATCTCCTATGTATATCGCTTCGAATTCACGAGCATTAATCATTCCATTTGTATGCAATAAGGTATTATCCAAGTCAGCATTCAGGTAGGAGATATTTAAAAGTGTAGGAGTCGTCGCGATGAGGTTCGTTCCTACGCCGAACATGTTGTCTATATTGAAGCTCTGATTTCGTTTTTTTTGCATTCCTGGCTCTCCAAAAGTGATGGATTCCGGATCGAAAGGCTTCTCCTTTTCTTCTGCTGCTTTTTGCGCTTGTGCTATTCTTTTGGCGATATCCAAAGAGTCTCTTAGTTCTTGTATTTCCTGCATCTTTTCTATTGCAAAAATCTGCTCTGCCTTTGATGCATTCTTAAATTGTTGTATGCTCTCGCTGAGCTTTTCGCTCATTTGCACCGTATTGTAAGATTTCCAAAAATTTTCATCATATTCCCCTGTTAGATCTACAAACTCTTCCTCCCGCTCCAATCGATCAAGATAAGGCAATGAACCCGCCTTCTTGGTATCAACTTCTGTAATTTTGATTTCGTTAGAATATACGCCACCTGCTTTTATGCCTCCTTCACGTAATGCATCACTAAAATACCACTTCCCTTCAATTTTTTGGTAGTTGACCACATATTTATTGAAAGTCCAATTTCCCGAGTATAATGGATAATCATTATAGCGTCTTAATCCTTCTTTAGTCACTTCAAACTCTGCCCGGATAAAGGCATAGGTTTCCTTTTCAATATAGACTCTGCCTTTGAGTCGGGCATCCAAAACATCGTCTTTATTTCCCCTGAATAATCTTTCAAAAAAAGATCTATCCTTCATTTTTTTCCGTTTAAGCCCAGTTCCATTAGGGTCCTTATCAAATCCGATCACATAAACTTCCCGATCATTGTAAGTCGTGATACGCTCTATCCAGTATTTATACGCAGGAAAGTAATCTTCGTCAATGAAGTCTTCCCTATTCTTTACAAAGTCAAAACGATGTGCCGCCATATGCCCGGAGCTAAAGCCTCCTCTGATGATGGTATCAAGGGGGTTCTTTAGATTCATTTTCCGTCCTTGAACGAGACTTACCATGCCTTCTTCTGACTTCTTATAACCTTCCTTGTAGATATTCAGAACACCCTCCGCGAGATAAACATGGTTGTCCAGCGAATCTGTACGTGATTCCCTGTAAAATCCAAGGACCTTGGTAGAATATGTTGGGTAATTATCAGGAATTCGGGCTACTGCCTTTCTGATTATATTCTCTACGCCGTTTTCGTCAACGATTATAATTTCACTCAACCTATAGCTTGTTGGTTCTAGTTCAATAATCACGGAACTTCCAAATTCTTTCACCGGACTATTAAATGTTTTGAACCCAATAACTGAGACAATTAGTGTGGAATTGCTATAGTAATCAGGCACTTTAAAGGTAAATCTTCCATCTTCATTAGAAGTAGTTCCAATACCACGCTCCGGAATACCAATATTGGCATAGGGTATGGCTTCACCTGTTTCTTTATTTAGCAGTTGACCGCTTATGAGTTGGTAATCCTGGGCAGAAAGCAAAGCTGTTGAAAGGAAAAAAAGTAGAATGGGTATTATGGTCTTCATCGTTGGGTTTATGACTTTTTGAGTAGTAAGGGTATTCTGTATTTGAATTGAAAGATCGCAATTATTCTTTAGACGAACAAAAATTCTAAAATGTTACAGCAAATTGGTTTTTTTAGATCTTATTAGTAAGAATTCTGTAAATGGATGAATTGGTTTCTGGAGGATGGATTGAAATAATCCCATTTTCCTCTTAGCAAATTGTAATGATTATTGGGTAAATATATTAAGAAATGGAAGGAAGTAAAATATATACTCAAAAGTTGTTTTAGCAAAGCTTCTTAGACAGACTAGTTCCTCAAGAACATTTTTAGTGCAGATTGGATGCAATTTATAACCTACATTTCCTTTACAAGGCTACCAAGAACAATTATGGTTCAAAATACCTCACAAGGCATTCAAATCCTTTATTTAAAATGGATATATTATAAAATCACAACACTCAAAACAGCTTAAAAGAAGCCTGATATAAGCAATTTTTGAAATTTGTTCACTTAATTGTAGGTTGTCAACGGCTACCATTGTTGTGCTTTCGTTATTTTTTTGTTCCTGAGATTAATAATGAGTGAATTGGTTAAAATAACTTTTCTTTCTTGACTAATTGTTTGTTGATTTTAGCAATCATATCTCTTATTTCTGAGAGTTGAGATTCAACTACTGGTTGCATATCTTTAACCGTCCAATTCCAATTTGCAATGTTACTCTCTAATTCAAACTTGATTTCCTTTAGCTTATAAATTTCGTCGTCAGAAAGATAGGAGGAGAACAAATCATTTTGATTTTTTTGATACTTAGCCAATCCTTTACCATAAATCAATTCTATATCGACAGGTCGCATAAATTCATAATTCACAGAGAATATATTTTTAGTAATTTCTAAGTGATTGTATAAATCAATTATATTCTTTCTTAATTCTTTATCATTAATAATTCCAAGTTTTGACCCTGATTCCATTTCCTTATAAGTAGCATTATTGCTGACAAAAAATAACACTACCCAATTAATATTTATATACTGCATAAAGGCATCATTAAACCTTTTTTTATTATTGTCTTTATGAAGCTCATCAAGAAAATTTTGAATAACGGGTAGCCTTTCATTAAGGTTTAAAGATACATTTGAAAGGAATAGGCTATCTGTGATAAGGTCATTTTTCATTTGTTCTAGATAGTATTTCTCGGCCTTGTCATTTTTTAAATTTTGATTCCAGTTATTTATATAAAGGGCAATCAAAATCCCAATAACCACAAGTATAATTTCTCCGATTGCATAAAGTAAATACTTGCTGAATTTGTTTTCAGTGAGAAGTCGCTGACGTATGTGTCTAAAAAACTTAATCATGATATCAAATATTTATAGGCCATCGCATCCTCAGCGGGTGCCTCAGTTCCAGCATTATAAAAGACGGATTTACCATCTTTCTTTTTTGTTTCACAAAACCATTCAGTCATTTACAGAATTTAATAATTGGTTAGTGGTTGGTTTTAATGACGTACAACAAGAGTCAACTTACCAACCCCAATTAATTTTAAAAGTAGCTAATATTTCTTGTATCCTTTCCTGTTGTGCCACTCAAATACTTTATGGTAAAATCCATGAAAGTACAATAGCAAAAACTTAATCGATTTTATTTGTTTTTATCCTCAGTTCTTTGTTACACATTCGTCTTTTTTAAGTGTGCCTTAAGAGTATTAATTTTATTTATTCAATAGTTTTATAATTTGCAATATTCTTTGTTTTAATACCTCTGAGTTAAGATTCGCATCATTACTCAATTGTATTGCTCTTGTACAATAGGTTTCCCAAAAGGGTGATTTTAAAATCTCCACATAATCCAATTTAGTGCTATTGGCATTAAGCTCTATTTTTTTGAAAGAATCGCTTTCTAGCAAGAAAAGGCTAGAACTTTTGTCTTTCCAAAATTCGATTAGTAGGCTCCTCGCTAAACCCGGAGCGGAATTTAACTCATATGCATATTTATGCTCTGCTACGTAGTTTTTCCAAATCAATTCATCTTCTCTCAATTGCAAAACCTCTATCTTCCATGCAGTCAACAACCTTCGTAACGGGTCATCCTTTATAATTCCTATATCATTTTTGTCAATTATCTCAATAGAAATAGGATCAAAGGTAGGTCTAAAAGACGTCAAGGACATGTACTGTCTGATACTATCTACATCCTGAATATTTTCATCATCGATATAGCTAAGGAGCTTAAGGCTAGCTTTAATCAGGCGATTTCTTATTTCTATTTTGCTTTCTAACTGAGTAAGATCTTTCTCAAACTCTTCGATTAATTCTGATTTAAGTTTGGTTTCGCGTAAATTTTCCTTCCTCTGCTCATTCCAGTTGTTTATTTGAAGTGCAATTAAAATTCCAATAACCACAAGTATAATTTCACCGATTGCATAAAGTAAATACTTGCTGAATTTGTTTTCAGAGAGAAGTCGATGACGGATGTGTCTAAAAATCTTAATCATATTATCAAATATTTATAGGCCATCGCATCCTCGGCGGGAGCCTCGTTTCCTTCATTATAAAAGATGGATTTACCATCTTTTATTTTTGTTTCA
>JAHEAQ010000013.1:0-39846 GCA_024642705.1 Bacteroidota bacterium
CCACGCCTCCACCAACTTTTCGCCTTCCTCAATTTCAACTGTGCCTAATTTTTTTAAAAAATCAAGTCCTTCAGATTTCTTTAAATCCGAAACCAATATAGGTAAATCTGAAGAATTTTTCAATTTTTCCAAAATATTCAAAACCTTATCCACACTAGCCAAATCATCCTCCAAATTCCCAAAAAACAACCTTAATTCGTCAATATCAAAACCCAAATCTTCGAATCTACGAACATAATCAGCTGGACAAATTTTTGAAAATCCATTTAATTTTACATTTGCGCCTAATTCTATATAATCTTCAGCATACTTTGATTGGGAAACATAGAATGAAAAAGACTCCGAACTTCCATCTGGTTTTAAGCGACGCCATTCCGTACCAGAATTGCCTTTCGGAAATACAGAAATCTGTCCATCCATATGGATTCTCGTCAATCCACTATTGGCAATGACATCTTTTCCAAGATATTTTGCCAGTTCTTTAGCTGATTCTATGTCATTACAGGAGAGCAGTCGAATTGCATTCGAATTTCCTGATAGTAAGGTCGCAAGCTCACTAATATTTTGCTCAATACCATCGATTATGAATTTATCTCCAGTAGAATGGATGATAACATCCTGCAAATCATTGCCCAATACTTTCTCATATTGGTTATTTTTTGATAAAGTGGCCAATATGCTAGCCTTGATTCCTTCATTGGAAAGGTCTATTGCATCATCTGTTAATTTTAACAAACTTCCCCCCAATCTTGAAATTGCAGCAGCCTTAATTTCATCATCAATGACTTGGCCCAAATTGATAATGTCGTCAGATTCAAATTCAATTATTTTAACCAAAACCGCCTTTTCACTATCGCTTAGTTTTGCTAATTCATCAGGTTTACAATTGATTATTTCTGTGAACAAGTCTCCTAATCTTTCACTCCTTAAACTCCCATTTTCAAGAGAATTGATCTCTGAAGATTTTAAGAACTTTAATAATTCTGACGTCGATTCTTGTTTAGCTCCTATTTTTGCTAACTTTTGAATGCCGATAGAACCCAAATTTGTAAGTCCCAAAACAGCACTTGTAGCATTTAGAACTTTAGATAGTTCGCTGTTTTGCTCTTGATAATAGGTAGCAGCAATTCCTGTAATGGCTGAAACTTTATCCGCATAAAGCAATGCTCTATTCAGCCAATTCAATTTTGTAATTGCTGCAACAGGAACAATTAAACTAATTGCATCAAGCGAAGTAAAAAAAAGATCCGACTGTGTTCTTCTTTCAGCATTTTCATGCAAATAATATAGTACAAAAGCGGGGTAAGCTTTGAAGTCATTTTGACCAAACAATTCTTTGGCAGTTCCAAATTTTGACTTTTGATCTATTACAATTGGTTCAAAAGGCTTTAAACCTTCAAAACTGTTTGCATTATCAATATTTTCAGTATAGAATAATATTTTGTTCTGAATCTTAGCGTCGAAAGTTCCATTATCATTTAAGGAAACTCCCGTAATAGGAGTAGTAGGAAATGCTAAATGGGCTTGATTCATGAATATGAAAACCCAATTGATCCTATTTAAAAAACCTTCATAATAGAAAGGCACAATTTTCGAGCAAAGTTTTTGAAAGAGAATCTGATTGATCTCAGTATCTCCTTGTGATATTAAAATTTCTGCATCTTGAGAAAATTGTTCGCTTGAGTTTTTTAATTTTTCAATTGTCGATGGTGCAAGGCTCCAAATTTTGGATAGTGCAACAATAAAACTTTGGCCATTATTATCAAATACTGAATTGTCAACTCTTTGAATCAGCTTCTCCCATAGCCATTTGACTTTAATTTCAGGTGGTGAAGCGTCGTAATAATTTATACTTTGTGAATTGTAAACTTGTTCTGATTTGGTATTTTCCAAAAAGGAAATAAAATGGTCGTAATCAGCAGGTTTAATTCTTTGGAGGAGATTGATGATGATTTTTTCTTCTCGATTATTCACCCAGAAATAATCTTCGAAAATCATAAAAGCAATCAATTCTTCTATAGTATTCTGAGGAAAAATCAATTGCTGGAATTCGCATTCATATAATTCAAAAATAGCTTCTTTAAGCCCAGATTTTAATGCGTTGTAATTAGTTGAATTATCGATTAAGTTTTGGTAAGACGTTATCAGGTCAGACCTTGCTAAAGTGATCCTTAATAGATCAAGTTTGTTTAAGTATTCAACTTCATTTTCTTGTTCATTGTGTAATGCAACAAAAAGTTCTGCCAAATCATCAAAAGTACTATTTGCAGAGGGTACATTAAAACCATTACCTACGGGATAAGTCCTAGTTTCGGCGTTGATCAGAATCAAAATATTTTCAAATAAATTATCTAAACTTGAACTTGGATCACAGGATTTAAAATATTCTTGATGATTATTCATAAAAAAAGCTAGTCCATTTATATAGAAACTACTTAATTGACTTGCTTCCGCAAATGCCTTATGATTTGAAATCAAGGATTGATACATCGTAGAAGAGAACTCAGCCCCCAACTGAATATTTTCAATCACATCGAACGGAACAACTTTTCCATTCCATTCATATTTGTCCTTTTCAATAGTGTAAAATTGGTTTAAAAGAAAATCGAAAGGTTGTGCACCTATAACATCATTGTATGAATAGTCATTGATTCCTACTATATGGATGGCATTTTTGCCATTGCTAAAACTTGGTCTTAGGATTACAGGTCTAATTAATCCTTCATTTATAAAATCATATTTTTTACTGCTATTGTTGGAAGGGTATTCATAATAATAGCCATTTCCGTTGTTGGCGTATTCAATTTCAAATGAATCATTTTTAATTGTAAAAAATGTTAAAGTACCGATTGGGATTTGCTTTTTGGATTCCATAAAAGTCTCACCACCAGTTGCAAACGTTAATTTTTTAATTTGAGAAGCTTTTATAGATACAGGTCTTCCAGTATTAGATAAGAAAGTTAAGAAACCATTCTCTTCATATTCATTAAAAATTTCAGAAATTTCTAACGAAACATATTTTTGATCATTATCAGCTTTGAACCATGGTATAGGAAATTTTTGATTGTGCATCCGATTCCACTGTTTATAGTTTAAACTTTCTCCATTATTGTAATCCATCAAGTTTTTACTTGATCCCTTCGGATAGGTTGGGTTTTCATTCCAAAAATGATTAAGCGTAAAAGCTCCATGCCCCAATTCGTGTGCTATTATCCTTGCAGTTGACTTTATATCTTGATTAATGTCAATAAATCCAACGGTTTGTCCTTCAGCCATGAAACCAGAAATATTATCTTTCATATTGTCAACCATGAACAAATAAAGTTCATTTTCATTTTGGCCAAATTTGGAAAAATGATTGTTCATTATCCGAAGCATATCTGCACTGTAATTGGTCAATAGTTCAGTATCAGCCTCAATATTTTCATCAGTATCAACATCTATAATGTTTTCAGAACTTTTCAAATTTATTTCAACACCAACAACTCCATTATTAAGGATATTATTTATTTCTGTTTGCAATGATGTTATATCAATAGCAGTTCCTATACCATTCACAGGAATTAAGTTGATGGTATAATTCGTAAACTTGTAAGGTGCTAGATTGAAAGCACCAATACATTGCTCATTGAACATCATAAAGACCATTTCTTCTTCCTCCATCCCGGGCAATAGAATGGTAATTTCTTTTTCATTATGAACTTGAAAATCTAATTGAAACTTATTTTGAGTCATAATTTTCACAGAATCCCAGTTGTTGCTTTTCCACTGAACATTAGATTCTGTTATAAGGACATTGATATAGTCTCGTCCACCATATGCGATACTTTTGTTGGGAATTCTTGAATATCCAAGACTTTTATAGTTTTTTGGAGTTTTTTGATCTACTTCATCAAAACCATACAGTCCATTTGAATTTGGTGAAAATTTGCACCCGAAGTTAGTTGAGAGCTCTTTTGGTGGTTTAAAATTTTTGTCTTCCTTTATGGCCATTCCTCCAGTAATAAGAATATCGCCGTTAGGCGTTTGAATTCGAAGTGGTGAATCATAAGTTTCGCCACCAGGATAAAGGATAACTTTTCCATTTGCGAATTCTACTTTTTCGAGGGTGTCCATTTTAATTATAGGAAAAGGGTCCACTGAACCAGAAAATAGATCTAAAAAATCATTTGTGGCAAGGATATTCTCCCCTAAAGGATCAAACATTGTTTCTATGAATCCTTCTACCATTCTATATTCATCATTGATCAGAATATTCTCAAACTCCACACCGATTTTAGCCATAAATAGTTGAGTTTGGAAAAATCCTTCACCTGAAAATCTACCATTACCACCCTCAATTTTTGAGACAACAACCCTAAAGTCGCCGGCAATGATGGTGTCTCCCACTTTTAAGACCAACAAGGGATCAAAATTCAAAAGATCAATATCAAGTGGGGGCATCCCACATTCAAATAATCTACTGGGTGGAAATTTAGGAATTTCAATAATAATTGTATCGCTTGACCTTTCTTCTGCTGAGCAAACTTTACTCACATAAATTTCATAACTTTTACCCCGTTTGTAATGATCTAATGGAGCCCAAGGTTCTTCTGTTTCAAAGCTTTCCCAGTATTCGTTTTCAGCTCCTTGCTCTTTGAAAAACATCTTATAATATCCAGAGAATTCTGGATATTGAAATGAGTTAGAAATAGCAGAATCTGCCGAAATTATTTTGTCTTCGAAAATGCTATTAGTAGAAATTGAATCAGAAGAGCTAATGGCATTGTTCTGAATGTTTAGAGGAATGGGTGGTTTGCCATTGTCCCAAAAAACATATGTTTTTAAATTGTCATCAATAGCATATTTTGGCATTGTTGGGTCAATACATGCTTCATTTTCGATGGACATACCATATTTGAATCTATGTATAGCTGATTTCCCATTGTTTTTGAATACATATATTGGCGGGCCTATTGGACCATTCACCATGTCTGCAACCTTTATTTGGATGATGTATTCTTTTCCGACGTTTAGAGGTGGATCCAATGCAGTTAAAAAAATGGAACTTAATTGGTTGATTGTTTTTGAAAAATAAGGTAAGGTATATTCTACAATTTGTTGATCAGTGAAATTTTCAATGGATTCATAAAGATTGACTTCGTATTGCACTGGAAATGTTCCTATATGAAGTGGTTGCCATGATATTTGAATGTTTTGAGGAAAATTAGGTAGAATACTGTCGTATGGCAATATTATTTCTGGAGGGTCAAATTCTTCCAAGAACATATAAAAACATTCAGTTTTGGATACTTGTTCCTTATTCAATAATTCAAATGCGGTTACACAAATTTCCCATTCGCCTTCAGGCAGGTAGCCATTGTTATAAATTGAACTTTCGATCATTCCATTTGAAAGAAAATATTCAGACAATTGATGATTTGAAAGTATAGTTGGAATTCCTTGAACTATTAAGAATGGATTATTTATAAAGTTAGGATCAGAGCGAAAAATGCCGTTTGGACCTCTTAATTCCAACTGTAAACCGAGGGTTAATTCCGAAATAAACAAATCTTTAAGGTAGAGTGAAAGTTGGATTTTATTGCTTTGGGAATAACTTTCCTGAGTAAAAGTATAATAAGCTGGGCTGTGTGGTTGATTGACTTGCAAATTAATTCCAACTGGATAATTTTGACCTTGCGACGATAATGGAACCAACCAAGCCCAAAGAAGGGCTATGCAAACTACAGTTTTAGAGGTATGTGCAAAAGAATTAATCAATTTAGAAGTTGTTAATTCTTTCAATTTATTGAATTTATTTTACCAGAACAAAAGAAATGTATTAAATCAATTGTATTTCAACAAAATGGTTCGAGATGAAATTGATTTTAAGAGGGAATAGGGTAGACTTATCACAGTAATTCGGTTGTTACACGAACAAATTGTATTAGTGGCAAATGCCTTTTTTTTTAAAAAATCAATTATTCGAAACTTGGATTTAGATTAGGTAATGATTTATTAAAAAAAATCTTAATTCTAGATTAACCATTAGAGCTTTAGAAAAAAATCCCACTTTTTAAACTTTGAAATAACCTCTATTCAATTGTACAATCACGAAAAAATTAAAATCAATTGTATATTATGAATGTTTAATTCCAGCTAAATCAATAATAAAAGCATATTCCATAGCTGTTTCCCTAAATCTTTTGAATCTTCCTGATGCCCCTCCATGTCCTGCTCCCATATTGGTGTGCAAAATTAATGGATTATGATCTGTCTTCATTTCCCTTAGCTTAGCAACCCATTTTGCAGGTTCCCAATATTGAACTTGAGAATCGTGGTACCCAGTTGTTACCATCAAAGCTGGATATTCCTTTTTTTCTACATTATCATATGGAGAGTACGATTTTATATAATCATAATAAACTTTTTCATTTGGATTTCCCCATTCATCATATTCTCCGGTTGTCAATGGTATAGTATCATCCAACATTGTTGTAATCACATCGACAAATGGCACTGCAGCAACTACGCCTTTCCACATTTTCGGTTCCATGTTGATCACTGCTCCCATAAGCAGTCCACCAGCACTTCCGCCCATAGCGAAAAGATTATTTTTTGCAGCATATTTCTTTTCAACTAGATATTTGCCGCAATCAATAAAATCGGTAAAAGTGTTTTTCTTTTTGAGCAGCTTTCCATCTTCATACCAATGCCGACCCATTTCTTCACCACCACGAATATTCGCAATGGCATAGATAAATCCTCGATCTAACAAACTTAGTCGCACACTGCTAAAATATGGATCCATACAATGACCATAAGAGCCATAAGCGTAAAGCAACAAAGGAGAAGTTCCATCTAATTTTGTTCCTTTTTTGTACACAATTGATATTGGAATTTTTGTGCCATCTTCAGCTGTTGCCATTAATCTTTCAGTTTGATAGTTTTTTATTTCAAAATCACCAACTACTTCTTCCTGTTTAAGTAGTGTCTTTTCTCTTAAAACCATATCGTAATCATAAGTTGAATTAGGCGTTTTCATGGAAGTATAACCCAATCTTAATATATCAGTATCGAATTCAGGATTTATGGAAGTAAACATATAATAAGCTTCTTCACCAAATGAAATATAATGTTCAGCATCCCCATTCCAAGGCATTATTCTTATCTGAGTTAGACCATCCTTTCTTTCTGAAACAACTAAGAAATTTTTGAAAATATCCATCCCCTCAAAAAGAACATCATCCCTGTTTGCAATCATTTCCGTCCAATTTTCTTTAGAAGTTTTACCTTCGTAAGTGGACATTAACCTAAAATTTTTTGCATCCATATTGGTTCTTATAAACCATTTGTCTTCATAATGTCCAATGCTATATTCTAAATTTCGTTCTCTAGGTTGAAATAAAACAAATTCGTCGAAAGGACGGTCTGCATTAACATAACTGTATTCCTGAGACAATGTGGAATGAGAACCAATAATAATGTATTTTTTAGATTTAGTCTTATAGACAAAATTTATAAATGTACCATCTTGTTCATGATAAATTTCAACATCATCCTTAGAATTAGTTCCTAAAATGTGTCTGAATATTTTATATGGCCTTAAAGTTTCATCTTTTACTGAATAAAATAAAGTTTTGTTATCATTAGCCCAAACTATTGCTCCGCTAGAGTTTGGAATAACATCTTGGAACATTTCTCCAGTAAGAAGATTCTTAAATTTTATATCATAAATTCTTCTACTCAACGTATCTTCAGCATATGCTAAAATTTTATTGTCTGGGCTAATAGTCCTAGTGCCAATATTATAAAACTCAAAACCCTTAGCCATCTCATTAACATCCAATAAAATTTCTTCCTCTGATTCTAATGTTTCTTTTTTTCTGCTATGTATTGGATATTCTTTTCCTTCTTCGAACCGATTAATATAATAGTACCCATTTTCTTTATAAGGTACCGACATATCTGTTTGTTTGATTCTGCCAACGATTTCAGTGAAAAGTTCTTCTTGGAAAGTTTCAGTGTGGGAAAGGATTTGTTTAGTATAGGCATTTTCTGCTTCTAGATAATCCACCACTTTTTTAGTTTGCTCATCTAATTCTGAAGCATTTTTTTGTTCATCAGACAACTTCATCCAATAGTAATTATCCATTCGATCATCACCATGAATGCTTAAAATTTCAGCTTCTTTCTCTGCAACTGGAGCTTTAATATTCTTATTCAACATTTGACTAAGCATAATTTTTTTTATTTTGAGACGGCAAGGTATTCGGAAAATGAAGAATTGCCAAGAATGTTCTGATATATAATTTATAAATTAATTAGTTGAAATTTTGACTGTTAAAATAATTTCGTCTTCAAAATAGGAAATTGTATTAGCCATAATTAATATTGTGGAAATCAAGATATCTTTTAAAGAAGATTATCTTTAGGCAAAATTTGAAGATTAAAATTTTAGATTTTGGAAGGTTCCAATAAATAATGAAGTTTACACCTGAAAAATAAGACTTGCAATTAGATACCACATATAAACAAATTTTTTCCATTTCTGTGCCAATAATGCTCGGAAGCGCTGTGCAAAATATAATTGCATTAACGGATTCCATTTTTTTGTTTCATTATAATGATATAGATTTTCGAGCAATCGGTTTAGTGAGTGTTTTTTATCTAATAATTTCAGCAATTGGATATGGATTTTCGCGTGGAGGACAAATAATCATAGCAAGAAGGTTTGGGCAAGGAAACAATGACGACCTGGTAAGGAGCTTTTATGCGTTGCTTTATTTTGAGCTTTTGCTTGCATTTGTAATGTTTGTTTTAATTCAGTTTTTAGGGCAATGGTTTTTTGAAAAAATTGTAAGTGACCCTCCAACATTAGAAGCATGCATTGATTACCTGATACCTAGATCATATGGAATTTTCTTTAGTTATTTAGGTGTAATTATAGTTGCGCTATATACAGGAATTGCAAAAACATCTTTCATTGTGATTGATGTAGTTATTCTTGCTACAGTGAATATGGTACTGAATTATCTTTTTATTTTTGGAAAGTTGGGGGTGCCGGAAATGGGTATTGCTGGAGCAGCATGGGCAAGCACAATTGCTGAACTTATAGCTTTTATAGCGTTTATTATTTACATGATTTTTGAAAAGGATAGGAGAGTGACAGGGTTGTTCGCATTTCCAAAATTAGATCTGCCTCTTATTGCATTGGTATATAAAGTTTCTATTCCAATTGTAATGCAAGTAATTATTGGTTTGGGGGCTTGGTTTGTTTTTTTTAGTCTAATAGAAAATATGGGCGGAAAAGAACTTGAGATTTCTAATTTGGTAAGGATCGTTTTTTTGATTTTATCCATACCGACATGGGGATTCTCATCAGGGATAAACACTTTAACGAGTAACATAAGAGGTGCAGGAAATGAAAAAGAAGTTATCCCAGTAATTTGGAGAACCGTTCTTATTAACTTTGTAATTACAATGGTTATTACATTGCCAGTCGTGCTTTTTCCAGAAACAACACTTTATCCGATATTTGGGAAAGCTGATATGAGCATAATTCATGATGCACAACCTATTTTTTATGTAATGTTTTTGATCCTTATTAGTTTTTCTATTGGGGCTATACTTTTCAATGGACTTTTAGGAATTGGTGCTACAAATTGGGGGTTCCGAATTCAAGGCATAATGACCGTATTTTATTTGGCATATATATTTATAATTGTAAAATACTATAATGCAAATTTAATTTGGGCTTGGTTTTCTGAGGTTTTCTATTGGTTTTTCATATTGCTGATCTGCATTTGGATTTTATATAGATTCAATTGGAAAATTATCAAAATTTAAAGAATCAGTTCGTTTCTTGGTAAAAATAATCCGCTCAATATTTCAAAGGAATAAATCATTCCAATATTCTAGAAAATAGTTATCCCCATATGTGGAAAACAATTCAGAATCTTATATTTCAATTTTTATAATTTTGCTGAGCTATGAGATTGAATTCGATAGAAATAAAAGGCTTTAAAAGTTTTGGTAACCCAACTATTCTTTATTTTGATGAGAATGTAACAGGAGTTGTGGGCCCCAATGGAAGCGGGAAATCGAATGTTGTGGATGCTTTCAGGTGGGTGCTTGGTGAACAAAAAAGCAAAGAACTTAGGCTGGAACAAATGGGCGATATCTTATTCAATGGCTCATTAAATAAAAAGCAGGCGAATATGGCTGAAGTGAGTATCACTTTTGATAACACTAAAAATATCTTGCCTATTGAGTTCAATAATGTTAAAATTACAAGGACACTTTACAGAAATGGAGATAGCGAATATCGAATTAACGAAATTATTTGTAGGTTAAAAGATATTCAAACTCTATTATTGGATACTGGAATTGGCTCTAATTCATATTCAATCATTGAATTGGGAATGGTTGATGACATTTTGCATGATAAAGAAGATGCAAGAAGGAGAATGTTTGAACAAGCAGCAGGCATATCTAAATTTAAAAAAAGAAAGAAAGAAACTCTTCAAAAACTCTCTCTTACAAATTCTGATTTAGAAAGAGTAGAAGATTTACTTTTTGAAATTGAAAACAATCTAAAAGACCTCGAAAAGCAAGCAAAAAGGACAAAAAAGTATTTTGAAATTAAATCCGCTTATAAAGAAGAAAGCCTTTCACTTTATAAAATAAGATGGAAAGGAATTGAACTTTCTGCTAATAATATAAGCCATCAAATTGATCTTTCCATTGTTGAATATAATGAGCATTTGGTACTTCAGAATGCTCTCGAAGCAAGATTGGAAATTGAAAAATTAAAGAATTTAAAAGAAGAGAAAGAATTGTCTGAATTTCAAAAATCTTTAAACCTATTATTAGATTCTATTAGACAGCTAGAAAATGAAAAGAATTTAGTAAATCAAAAGATCGCATTTTCTAAGAATTATATTGAAAAAGCCGAAGTGGACATTTCAAAAACCGAACCACTATTATTAGAAACCCAAAACCGAAAAATTAGTCTTCAAGAACAATTGGCTCAGAAAGAAAAGGATTATAAACATGCAAATGTTAAACTAGCTGATTGTCAATTGTCCTTGGATGCTATTCATTTGGATTTTTCAAAAAACAAAAATTTCCAAGAACTAAAATACAATGAACTTCAAATATTAAAGAACCAAATTTTTGAAATAGATAAGCAACTTGCTGTCATACAGAATAGAAAGGAAGCTTGCACAAGGGAAAAAACCAATAATCTAAACCAAATTGAACAAATCCAAAAAGGTACATTTGGGCAAAAAACAGAACAAGAACATCTCCACAAAAAGATAAAAATATTTGAAAATGAAATATTTTCTCTAACCCAAAAGGAAAGGCATCGAATAGCTTCTATTGAAAGAATTGAATCAGAAATATCAATTTTAAGAGACAGTTGTTCTAAGTTGAATAGAAATATCGATGCATTAGAAAATGAGAAGAACCTCTTGGTTAGTATGGTTGAAAATTTAGAAGGTTTTCCTGAATCAGTTAAATTTTTGCATGCTAAATGGACATCTAAGAAAATAATGCTTTCAGATGTTATTAATACAGAGGATAAATTTAGAGCAGCAGTCGAACAATTTTTACAACCGTATCTAAATTATTTTATTGTAGAAAATACAAAAGAAGCAGAAAACGCTATTGAATTACTCAAGAATTCTCAAAAAGGAAAAGCTCAATTTTTTATTCTGGATAGGATAAAATATGTGGAGCACACTTCAGAAATTGGATTGAGCCCATTAACGGATATTATAGAAGTAGAGGATAGATATTCTGACCTGATTCATTTGATTTGTCACAATGTATTTATGGTTTCTGAACAAAGATTCTATGAAGATCAATTGTTTGAAAATCATCCTGAAATAACATTACTTGATACAAATGGCTCTTTATTAAGAAATAAAACTCAAATTTCCGGAGGATCAATTGGTCTTTTTGAAGGAAAAAAGATTGGAAGAAAGAAAAGAATTGATCATTTGAATAAGGCTATTTTAAAAGAAAAATCAGTTTTTGGCAATGAAACTCAAAAGTTAAACATATTGCTTGAAGAGCTAAAAAATCTAAAAAATGCCAGATTTGATGCTGAAATTAAAAATAAGGAGAGAGAAAAATCAAATATCGAAAAACTTGAATTAATCATTAAGTCAAAACTCGAAAGTGCAGATTCTAATATTTTAAAATTTACGGAAAGGAATAAAGATTTAGAAGTAATTGAACTCGATCTTAACGAAAAAATAGAGAAAGACTTTAAAGACAAAAAGCATATTGCTGAAAAAGTTCAGCTTTTGAATGAAAGCATTTCTAATCAGAATATTGAAATTGAGTCTTTAAATCAGAAACTATCAGAAGCTAGAGATGCCTTTAATAAACAAAATATTTATTTAATTCAAACTGAAAATCATCTCCTTTCGATTAAGAAAGACATTGATTATCAAAATGATAGAATGAATGAGCTGAATCAGAATAAATACGATTCAAAAAACATTTTAGATGTTCAAATTAAAGAATTAGAAACTTCGAACCTACAACTTAAAGAAACAATAGTTCTTCTTGAAAATAAATATAATCAAAAGAACAAGCAACAAGCATTTTTAGGTAGCGCTGAACAGGATTATTTTAAAGCAAGGGCTGTATTAAGTGAAATTGAAGATGAAATAAAAAAAGTAACTAAAATTATAAATGAAAAGCAATTTTTAATCAATCAATTAAAAGATAAATTGAATGACTTTAAATTTAGCAAAAATAGTATAAAAGAGCGGTTGAATATTGAGTTTGGTGTAGAAATTGAGGAATTATTGAATGCCGAATTGCCATCAGGCAGAACAGAAACAGAAATTGAAATCGAAGTCGAGAAATATAAAAGGAGATTAGATAATTATGGAGAAATCAATCCTTTAGCTCTAGAAGCTTACAATGAAATGCAAACTCGATTTTTTCATATAAAAGCTCAAAGAGATGATATCAATGAAGCCAAAATTAGTCTTTTAAGTACAATAAAAGAAATTGAAGATACGGCGACCAAGCTGTTTTTGGAGTCATTCGATCAGGTTAGAAAGCATTTTGTCGTCGTTTTTAGAAGCCTTTTTACAATTGACGACGATTGTGATTTGATTTTGGAATCACCGAACGACCCATTAAACTCTAAAATAGAGATTATCGCAAAACCGAAAGGAAAAAGGCCAAAATCATTAAGTCAATTATCAGGGGGAGAAAAAACCTTAACAGCTACAGCATTGTTGTTTTCACTCTATTTACTTAAGCCAGCTCCTTTTTGCATTTTTGATGAGGTAGATGCACCTCTAGATGATATTAATATTCAAAAATTTGCCAATATCATTCGTACTTTTTCTGATAAATCTCAATTCATAATTGTTACTCACAACAAATCTACTATGGCTGAAGTTGATGTGTTATATGGCGTTTACATGCAGCAAAAAGGCATCTCAGGAGTAAGCGCTGTTGATTTTAGAAATTATGAAGAAAAAGGAACGCTTCATAATTCAACTCTTTCCACCATCTAGAGTTGCAAAAAGGAAATATTCCTAAAATTCAACAGTTTTTATTATCGCACTTATATTAAAAATCTAATTTCAACATAGGATAATTTCAATAATAAAAAAAGGAATGCCTTAACAGAAGCATTCCTTATTGGTTGGTTTTTAACCGTTACAGCGGTTATAAGAAATATTACAAGTATTGTGCCATATTATATAAAATTATAATATGATTTTTACTTAATTATTTTTGATTTAGTGAAATTAATACATTATGAATTGAAAGTGAATGATTTATTAGAATATTATTTAAAAAATAAGCAGAATTTAGATTGTTTTTCAGGCAACCCATCAACCAGAATTTTAATTTATTTTCACTTTTAGTTTAGATTTGAATCAATAAAAGATTTATAGTTAATAGAAATGAGATTATAAATGGTTAAAAAAGCTTTTTATTTGACATCACCAATTTTTATAACGGTGAAATTTATTGTCTGATTGGCTTTGTTTAAATCAATTTTAATTGATGAAACACACTTTGTTTCCTCAGTTTTGCAAGAAGAGTCAAGACTTAAATAGGATTTATTTACGGGAAATTTATCTTCCAGTTGCAAAATGAGTTTTCTCATTAATAAAAGATCAGAAGCAGTAATACTATTTGATCCATTCACATCAGAAGCATGTTTTTGAAAATTATCAAAAGTTTCGAGTCCTAATAAATTCCTTTGAATAGTGAATAAATCTAATGTAGAAATATTGGAATTGTTAATTTGAGGGATATCAACTACAATTTCAGGGTTACTTAATTCTGGATATTGAATACTCGGATATTCAAAACTTGTAGGGACTACATATTTATTATTAACATCGTCACCGGACCTTAAGTAAAAAGTATGTTCTGGAACTTCAACATTTGTTTTATAGCTTTCTAAATTAATAGTAATTTGAGTGTGACTGTCTGCACCGATTCCTGCTCTAATTTCCAAAATTTTCGAACGAATCTTATCCATAGTAGCGGTGGTTCCTCCGCCACCAATGTTAAAATATACTTTTCGATTTGGAGCAATCGCAATATAAGTCGGAGTTCCAAAGAAAGTCCCAAAATCGCCATTAATGTAAGGCCCAGCAGCCGCCAAACCGCCACCATCTGTTCCAGAGCCGGGGTAAGTTAAACCATACTGTGTTCTGTAATCTGCAACTTGCGCATTGCTGTCCCAATCCTTGGTAGTTAACAATAAGAATTCTACATCTTGTGTTCCTGATCCAAATTCTTCATACAACGCTTGAAACGGTGCGTTATAGGGTTTGCATAAGGGACAAATCACAAAAAATAAATCGATAATTACAATTTTATCTTGATCTAGTAGATCTTCGTATAACTTTATGGAATTATTATCTGTATCTAATATTGTAAAATTCGGAGCAATTTGAGCGGAAATAATACTAGTAAAGAAGGTAAATAGGAATAATTTAACAATCCTTTTCATTTTCAATATGTTTAATTAGTTAAAATTACGCTTTTTATAAAACTTAGCTAGTTTTGTGGCAGACATTTTAAAGGAATGAAAAGACAATTAGTACAATTTATTGATTGGGGGAAAATTTCATATAAAGAAGCATGGGAAAAACAAACTGTTTTGCATGAGGAATTGAAATCAATAAAACTTTCCAATAGAAAAAATGGCACCAAAATTCCACAGAAACATTATTTAATATTTTGTGAGCATTATCCTGTTTTTACTCTTGGAAAAAGTGGTAAAATCGATCATTTATTGCTGAATCAATCGCAATTAAGAGAGCAGAATATTGAATTTTTTAAAATCAATCGAGGAGGTGACATAACATATCATGGCCCAGAACAGATTGTTGTTTACCCTATTTTTGATCTTGATGAGATGTTTACAGATGTGCACAAATATGTTCGATTTTTAGAACAAACTGTTATTGATGTTTTAGATAAATACCATATTCCAGCACAAAGAATAAAAGAATTTACTGGGGTATGGCTTCCCAAAAAAGAATTCATGCCTGAAAGGAAGATTTGTGCAATAGGTGTTCATTTATCTAGGTGGGTTACAATGCATGGGTTGGCATTTAATATAAATACAGATCTTGAATATTTCAATAAAATTATTCCATGCGGAATTGGAGACCTTGATAAAGAGGTTACATCGATGGAAAAAGAAATTGGACAAAAAGTAGATTACGCAGAAGTGAAAAATTTATTGAAAAAATCTTTTGAAAACACATTTAATATAACATTGTATGATTAACGAAAAGTTCGTTTCAGAGTCTAAAACAATTATGACAGAAATGATTATGCCAAATGACACCAATCCTTTGGGCAATTTGATGGGCGGGAATCTAATGCGCTGGATGGATATTGCAGGTGCTATCTGTGCTGGAAAGCATTGCAATTCTCATGTTGTTACCGTATCTGTAGATCACATTTCTTTCAATAAGGCAGTTAATTTAGGTGATGTTATCACATTGGAAGCTTTTGTTACTAGAGCCTTTAATAGTTCTTTAGAGGTCGTGTTGAATGTATTTAGATCCGATATTAAAGGCATAATTAGAGAAAAAACAAATAGTGCTTTTTTAAGTTTTGTATCCATCGATGATGAAACAAAAAAACCAGCGAAAGTCCCAAAAGTTGTACCCCAAACAGAAGAAGAAATCAGGTTGTACGAAGGTGCTTCAAGGAGAAGGGAAATAAGACTAATCCTATCTGAAAAAATAAAACCTGAAGAAGCAATAGAAGTCAGAGATTATTTTGGAAAAATGAGCTCTTGAATTTCTTTTTTATAATTGAATTTCTTTTTTAAAATTTTAAGTGTTTTTCAAAACATATGCTGTTTTCAATTCCAATATATTGCCCATAATTTGGTGTTATTGAATATCCTTTTTTTTGATAAAGTCGAATAGCTTCAACTTGTTTTTGTCCAGTTTCAAGAATACATTTTAAATAGAATAATTCAACTGTCCATTTTTCTAACTCATCAAGGATTATTCCAGCAATTCCATTTCCTCTATGCGGAATTTCCACAAACATTCTTTTTACCTCCATTATTTGATCATTGAAATGTTTGACGGCACCACAACCAACAGGCGTCGAGTTAGAATAAGCAATTACAACATTTTTAATGTTATCTATTTTATTGTATTGAGCATAAAAGGTGTGTTCATTACCATCTTTTTCTTTCAGATCTGCATCAAGTTTTTGAACCAATGCTATAAAATCAGCATTAGTCGAATCAGTTCGAATTAATTTTATCAAAATAATAGAATTATGTTAAAAAAATAAAATTCAAGTTTTGAGTGAAAGTAAATGTTTCTAACTCTCTTATTCGCATCGTTTAAAATGAAAGGTAGCAATATTGTATAATGCTTCATCCATTCCAAGAATGAATAAATAAAGCAAAAAAAAATATATTTTTTAGAATTATTCTTCGCAGTAAAAGAAGTCTATTTTAGGTATTATTTTTTATTTAAATCTGTACTTCAAATTTCTAATGCATAATCCAAGTTAAATGGATGCTTTACAAATATATTTTAATTAACTTAGATACTAAATCCAGTAAATTATAATTAAATGAAATCGAAATTAATTTTTAACCCAATTTTGTTAGTTCAAGGATTTATTCTTTTGTTTTCCTTATGCTTTGTTAATAAATCTTTTGCTCAGAAGACGCCTGAAGAAATGAAAGGTTGGAAAGAAATGTTCAATGGAAAAAATTTAGATGGTTGGACTGCAAAAATTCATCATTATGAAACTGGAGATAATTATGGACATACATTCAGAATGAAAGATGGAATTATTGAAGTTAGATATGATGAATATGAAGGTGACTTCAATGATCGCTTTGGTCATTTGTATTATGATACACCTTATTCTTATTTTTTATTAAGTATGGAATATAGATTTGTAGGAGAAGTGCACCCTGGAACTCCGAGTTATGCTTATAAAAATAGTGGAGTTATGTTCCATTCTCAAGATCCACGAACAATGTTGAAAGAGCAAGATTGGCCAATCTCTGTTGAAATGCAGTTTTTAGCTGGATTAGAAGAGGGTAAAGCTAGGCCTACAGGAAATATGTGTTCTCCCGGTACAGATGTTGTATTTCGGGAAAAGATTGATCCACGACACTGCATTAATTCAGCTTCAGAAACTTACTTTGGCGACCAATGGGTCAAGGCTGAAATAATTGTATTGGGTGATTCTTTGGTTACGCATTTTATCAATGATTTTCCAGTTCTACAATATACAAATCCACAAATAGGAGGAGGAGTTGTAAATAGATATGACCCAAAGATGAAAATCGATGGTAAATTATTGAGTGAAGGATTTATAGCTCTGCAAAGCGAAGGTCAACCTATTGATTTTAAGAATGTTAGGATTATGAACTTAAAGGGATGTATGGACCCAGAGGCAAAAAATTTTGGCCCTCAATTTTTAAAATCCGACCCTGAAAGCTGCGAATATTAATCTAAATTTATTCCAATATTTTATTCATTTCTTAAGATTACCGTTGCTTTTTCCAACTACAGTAATTTCATAATTTTCAAATAAATTAAAATATTTGTTTGATTTTACCATGATTAAAGTCAAATTAACTATTGATTCTCATCAGTTTGTACTATTGGGATTATTCGCATTATTGTATTAGCGAATAGTGTTTTAAGTGCATATTTTATTGCTTAATACAATGTTGATTGGAATTGCATAGACAATGAAGCAAAATTTATTAAGTATTTAAAATTACCAGTTCTAAACGCTGTTAATAAGTATTTATTAAAAATTTATCTTGAACTATGAATGATCCAATTCAATTAAATGACACACATGCTAAAAATATAAGAAAACCTGTTCAAATAAGCGAACACATTATCGAAATTGTAAGCGATTCAGGTGAGGGAGCACAAAAGTGTGGACAAAGTTTTGCTGCCATTTCAGCTAAAATGGGAAATGGGGTTTGGACAGTAGAAATAATACCGGCAGAGATTCAACCACCTGCAAGAGGTCGTGCGGGAGCTTCAGGAATCAGGGTCCGTATAGGGACTAATAAAATTACCAATATGGGCAATGAGGCAGACCTGATTGTTGCTTTGAATGAACAAGTTCCGTACGGAAGAATTGATCAACATGCTTATAGAGATGGAACAATCTTACTTCTTGAAAATAAATGGGCTGAAGATCCTGATCCAGAAATTAGAATAAAATATGCAGATGCCTTAGTAGATTTTAAAAATAGGGGATACCAAGTGATTGAGATTCCAATGGAAGAAGAATGCTTGAAAATAGTCGGAAATGCTCGGAAAGGGAAGAATATGTGGGTATTAGGAATGCTTTGTAATATTTATACAAGAAGCTTGGAGAAAGCTGAAAGGCAAATCAGAAATATTTTTAAGAAAAAATCAGATTCTGTTATAAATGCAAATATTGCTTTACTTAATTCAGGTTATCAATGGGCTGAATCAAACCTTAATCTAAGATTTGAAATTCCTGTTAAAGAATCAGAAGAAGATTATTTAGTGATGAATGGCAATGAAGCCTTAGCTTTAGGTGTAGTTGCTTCAGGAATGGAAGTTTGTTCTATGTATCCAATTACACCTGCAACTTCAGCTTCTCATTTATTGGCTGAAGTATTGCGAAAGGCTGGCGGTGTTGTTCATCAAGCAGAAGATGAAATTGCTGCAATTGGTTTTGCCATTGGAGCTTCCTATGCCGGAAAAACAGCTGTAACAATAACCTCTGGACCAGGAATGGCATTAAAAACAGAATTCCTAGGTTTGGCAACAATGGCTGAAATTCCACTTGTTGTAATTGATGTCCAACGGGGAGGACCATCAACAGGATTGCCAACAAAGGTAGAACAAGGCGACTTACTAACTGCACTTTATGGGCAACCTGGAGCTGTACCAAAGATTGTAATGGCTGCGGCTACGATAGAAGAGTGCTTTCATTTTGTGATTTTGGCAAGGAAATTAGCTGAAACTTTTAGAACACCTGTCTATGTACTTTCAGATGCAAATCTTGCTACTGGACAACAACCTTTTCCAAGGCCAAAAATAAAACATGATTGGTTTGCTCCACCTATTGACCAAAGTCCATGGAAAGAAGACATTAAACCTTTTAATTGGGACGAAAAAACTGGATTGAGCAAAAGATCAATACCAGGACAAATTGGTGGTCAATACACAGTCACTGGTTTAGCACATGATCGAAGAGGGAATGTTTCTTATAAACCAGATGAAAACCAAGAAGCATCTGAAATGCGGAGTAGGAAATTTGCATCTTTTCAGAAGACTTTGAATCCACCTCCAATTAAAGGGGAAGATCATGGAGATTTACTGATAGTTGGTTGGGGATCAACGCTTGGAGCTATCGATGAAGCAATTGAAATTGCTCAAAATGAAGGTATTAAAGTGTCGTCTATTCATCTTCGTTTTATGAGTCCGTTTCAACCTGGGCTCAAGGAAATATTCCAAAAATTTAAGCAAGTAATGACTGTGGAAATTAATTATAGTGATAGAATAGATAATCCACAATTTTCAGAATCCAATAGAAGATATTCTCAATTAGCTTGGGTGTTGAGGGCAAGAACATTGGTAGATATAGATTGCTTTTCAAATGTGGAAGGACAACCTCTTTCCCCAAAAAGAATTGTAGATGCGATTAAAAATAAATTAGGTTTGTCAAATTAAAAAAATAAAAAGGATGTACGGATTAAAATCAGATTTAACTTGTGATCTGCCAACTAAACAATATTCTATATCAGATTATTCAAAAGGTGTTCCACGGTGGTGTCCTGGATGTGGAGATCATGCAGTCCTAAATAATACTCAGAAATTATTAAAAGAAAAACAACTGGATCCAGCAAAAACAGTTTTTGTATCAGGAATTGGTTGCTCTTCCAGATTTCCACATTATATGGATACTTATGGATTTCATGGCTTGCATGGCCGTGCTTTTCCTGTCGCATGTGGAGTGAAATTCCGAAGACCTGATCTTAATGTATTTGTGATTACTGGAGATGGGGACTGCTGTTCGATAGGAGCAGGAGCATGGATTCACGCTATCAGGTATAATATGGACCTTACTGTATTGCTTTTGGATAATGAAATCTATGGTTTAACAAAAAAGCAGACTTCTCCGACTTCTAGGTTAGGAACAATTTCTAATACTACTCCAGAAGGATCAATAATTCCTCCAATAAATGCAATTGAAACAACATTAGGAGTAGCAAATGCTTCTTTTGTGGCTCAAACCGCAGATTGGAATCCAGTGCATATGTATGAAACAATTAAAGCCGGATTTGAGCATAAAGGGTTTTCTTTTATTCACATTATTCAAAGGTGTCCAATTTTTCAACAATCATTGGGAAAGGAAATGGCAACCAATAAAGATGCCATGGTGTACTTACAGCATGAAAATGGAATACCATTTGGTGAAGATTTTTCTCAATCTGTAAAAAATACGGTGAATCATGATCCCACGAACTTAAGTGAAGCAAGAGAATTGGCAATGGATAGAGAAAATATTTATATGGGTTTATTTTATCAAAATAAAATGGCCCCAAGATACGACCTGTATGGATCCTCCAATCTTGGTTTTACGAATGATCAAAGAGAAAAAGTATTGAATGCGGAATTCGATAAATATGCAATTTGAAGCCCATTTACAAGAATATTTGTACAATCTAATAGCTCTAAAAGCTTATGACAACTAAAGAAAAAAACTCATTTAGTGAATTTTTTAAAGAAGATGCCGAAAATATTCAGAACATCTTACATCCTGAATTAAATGACACAAATTTTAAAAATGCAGAATTTGAACAAAAGGTTGAAATTTCTAAAATTTCTCCACCCAAAGAGATTTCATTAGAGGAATTTCAGAAAAAATGGAGACAAATGAGGTCATTTTTTAGAAATGGGAAAAATGATAAAAAATTGGATTTAAAATTAAGCCCACTTCATTTATCAAATCGAAATATGAAGGAGTTTATTTTAGATGAATATCCTATTTTTCTTAATACTGAAAATTTTACTGAAGAGGTTCCTTATTGTGGCTCACTCAAAGAAATAATTTTAAATACTTTAAACAGATGCAATATTGATCAAGTTAAAGAATCCATCATTTTCATTCACATAGAAAGAATTATACAAAATGTGAATAAGCTTCTTTTAGATTCGGCACCTTTGTTTTTTCGGCCAACAATTATTTCCGTATTAAATAAACTTCAAACTGATTTACAACTGACTGCAGAGGTACTTAATTCTTATACTCAAGAAATTAAACTATTTACCGATAAAATGCCTAAAAATGGAGTCATCATTCCATTTGATAAGGTTGCACTATTTAAGATTTTAGAAAATACAATGTCAGCAATTTTAGTTCCCGCCAGAATAAAATTGGCAAATGAAATAAACAAATTAGAATATAAAATTCAAGACATTTTAAAAGTTGAGGACGAAAAAAAACCATCTTCAAATGAAGCTAAGAATTTGCACGATTCTTATTCTTTTGTTGATTCCATGTTAAAATTTGATGAGCTTGTTTCATTAATTCCTGAATCTGGATCCCAAGTTATGGGAAATGATCGCATTGAAAGGATACAAACCGTATTAGAAGATTTGAAAACAAATGCGTTACTTTTTTCGCAATATGGGTTTTTATACGTGAATGATTTATTTTTTTACAATAAAGATTATAATTGGAATACATTATTTCCAAAAAATCAAATCGAAGTTTTCCAAGATGGAAATGGATGCGATGCAATTATGTTTAGCTTTAAGAAAGAAATGGGGTTATGGGCTAAGCTATTTAAAGCAATGAGAATTGCAGATTTGGAATTAAACAGTTCTTATGATTCGGAAATTCACGATGATTATTTTAAAAATTTTAATTGGCAAAATTTCACCTTAGATGAATTAAATAGTTGTCCTAAATTTCTTCTAATTGCAGACAGTGACCAACTTTTTGAAACGGAATTTAATAAACTTTCAAAACTCCTTTCAGAGCATTTTCCAATAAAAGTGATAGCTTTAAAAACATTAATTAATTCGAAAAATGGGAATGAAGAATTATTAGGAATGAATTTGCATTCGCAACCAAAATTAGCAACCTTAATGTTGTCACAAAACAATATCTATATAAATCAGTCTACGGTATTATCGCCCAATTTTTTAGCAAAAGGATTTACTGAGGGTTTTTTAGCTTTTTCTCCTGCTATTTATTCTATTTTGAATACAAACGATAGTGATGAGAACCATGCTTTAATGTTAAGTGCAGCAATAGAGGGTAGAGATTTTCCTGGATTTGTGTACAACGGGCAATTGGGTTTGCCTTGGGGAAGTAGGTTTAATTTAGAAAATAATCCACAACCAGATAAATCCTGGCCAATTCATGAAATTGAAATAATAAACCATTTAAACCGGAAAGAAATTTTAAGTGCTCCGTTCTCATTTGCGGATAATGCTTTTTTAAATGATGATTACTTTCATTATTTTTTGCCTGTTGATTCATCTTATTGGAACGAAAATCTTATTTCAATAACTGAATTTATGAAAAGGAATCATTTAGAAAATATGGGAAAATTGCCATTTATTTGGATGAAAGATGAGGGAAATAATATTTACAAATCAATTGTTTGTTGGGAAATGGTTATGGCGACCCAAGAAAGGCTGGATTTTTGGAGATTTTTGCAAGAGAATAGTGGTATTAATAATTATCACGTCTTAGCAGCGGTCGAAGAAGTCAAAAAAGAGATGAAAGCAGTATTCGATTTTGAAATTGAGCAACTACAAATTGAGCAGAAGATTGAAATTCAAAAAATTAGAGATGAGGAAGCTGATAAGGTAATTGGAAATTTGACATCTTTTTTATTAGATCTTGATTTTACAAATTTGGAAATAAAAAGTGACAACAAAGTAAATGTAGAACCAATAATTATAGATGAAGTACCCGTTGTTAAGGAAATTAGAGAAAAAAAGCCTAATAAAGTTGAGTCAGGTAAAATTGCTATTGAAGCATATATTGATACTCCATTATGTACAGCTTGCAATGAATGTGTAGGTCTGAATGGAAACTTATTCAAATATAATTCTGAAAAACTTGCTTATGTTGCAGATGTCAAAGCAGGAACATTCAAAGAATTAGTTGAAGCTGCTGAAGTTTGTCCTGTAGGAATAATACATCCAGGAACACCTATTAATCCTGATGAGGCTGATTTAACTCAATTACTGAAGAGAGCAGAAAAATTCAATTAAGATGGTAAATGCTTTATTAATTCCATTGTTAATTTTAAGCGGCTTGGGTCTTTTATTTGGGGTTATTTTATCAATTGCTTACAAACAATTTAAAGTATTTGAAGATCCTAGAATAGAAAAAGTAGAAGAGTTATTGCCAAGTGCCAACTGCGGTGCATGCGGAGAGCCGGGTTGTAGAGCTTTTGCTGAAAAAGTTGTAAATCAAGGGACAAATCCTGCAAAATGTACTGTGAGCTCAAGCGAAGGTTTGCAAAAAATTGCAAATTATTTGGGTGTTGATGTTAGTCGAGAAGAGAAAAGAGTTGCTAGATTACTTTGTGCAGGTGGCACGCTTGAAGCGCCAAATTTAGCGAATTATGTTGGTGGAATTAATAGTTGTAGGGGGGAAGTTGTAGTTGATGGTGGAATAAAAAATTGTTCTTGGGGTTGTATCGGATTAGGAGATTGTGCAATTGCCTGTGAATTTGGAGCAATCACAATGAATGATAATGCATTGCCAGTCGTCGATACTGAAAAATGTACTGCTTGTAATGATTGTGTAGAAGTTTGTCCAAAAAATTTATTTGAGTTAATGCCAATTAGTCAAAAACTGATAGTGCAATGTAAATCATTACTGAAAGGAGATTTGGCAGAATCTAAATGCCGTGTTGCTTGCACTGCTTGTTCTCGCTGCGTAGTAGATTCGGCACCTGGCATAATAGAAATTAAAAACAATTTAGCTGTAATAAACTATAAATTAAATGACCTTACCAATCCAATCGCTGTAAAAAGATGTCCGACAAATGCTATAGTATGGTTGGAAAACTTCAATCAATTTGAGACCAAACAGAAATCAAAGTTGCCGTTAGGTAGGGTAGAGGAAGTATTTGACACTGATGAGTATTACCAATAAATAATTTTGATATGCAAGAGATGATTATCAAACTTGGTTTTAAAATATGTGAAGGATTTCAATCTGCTTCACTGAATATAAATGAAAAATCTACTAATATTTTTCATCGAAATGTAAGTTCTATCGAATCTACTGATCTTGCTTTTATAAGTGGGATAATTTCATCTGGATTGAGAGGTTCAGCCATTCTGAATGGTCAAAAATTAATTAACAATTATACACATTTTACAAATGCATCTCAAAAGCATTTACCTCTTGTTGTTAATTCAAATGTTAGATTAAGTAACAAAAACTCAAGAATTGTAAATTACGAACCACTGTTCGCAATCCAGAAATCTGGTTGTTTTCAATTGATTGCACATTCAGCCCAAGAAGAAATCTATTGGACTCTAATAGCTCATAGAATAGCAGAACTTTCGTTAATTCCGGGAATTGTAATTTCAGATTTTGAAGATATTGGAGACGTGGTTAGTATTCCAGATGATGATTTAATTATTAGATATCTTGGAAATCCTGACGATCAAATTATTTGTCCAACACCATCACAAGAATTAATATTTGGGAAAACTAGGAGAAGAATTCCAAATTGGTTCAGTTTCGATTATCCTGTTATGGTAGGTGTTCAAAAAGATAGGGCTGCAATTTCTAATGAAAAAGCTGCAAATCATCAATATTTTTACCAACATTTAGAAAACTTAATCAAAAAAGCATGTGATGAATTTGCTCAAATCATTGGTCCTAAATTAGAACCTATAACCTTGCAAGGCAAAGCTTCAAATTATGCTTTGGTAAGTTTAGGAGGGCACATCAAATCATTGCATTCTGAATTAGAATCAATTCAACAAAAAGCTCAATTGATAACCATTAATCAATTGTATCCTTTGCCAAAAATTGAGTTAATCCAATCATTAAAAGGCAAAAAAATGCTGACAGTTTTTGAAACGATGACAGGAGTAAATTTGGATTCTTCATTGATTTATGAAAGTGTTTTAAAATGCTTTGAAGGTTCAAAATCTAATGTATATGAAGCATTATACGGCAATGATTTAGATTCAGAAACGCTTCATCTTGCAATTGAGCATATGATTCAGAATAAGGCACTTAAAAAATATTATTTAGGAATTGGATTTGCTAATTCTGAAAGTAATTTTCCTTACAAACAAATTTTAAATCATGAGATTGAAAAAAATTATCCCTCTTTAAAAAACAAAACACTCCAAATTGAGAAAAATCCAATCCATAGTATCATAGAAAATCATGAAGAACTTCCATTAGAAATAAGGCTTAGCAAAGACAAAGGGCCTAATTATTCCCAACTTTCAAAGTTTTATAATAATACTGCTTTTTTTTATGAACATAATAATTTACAAGAAGTTGAAGCCGATCCTTTTGCTACACTTTCTATAGTTCCTAGGATTACCGCTAGTGTTTTCAATCAATCTACGAAAAGAAACTTAATCCCTATTTTCAATCCTTCAAATTGCACAGGCTGTGGTGATTGTTTTATTTATTGCCCACATTCAGCTTTGCCACCAATTGCAATTGGAATAGAACAATTATTAAAAGTTGGAATTAATCTTGCTTCTGCTAAAGGCGAACCTATACTTAAGTTAATCCCGTTGTTGCAAAACTTTGCAAAAGTAAGTGAACAAATAATAAAGGAGATTGACATTTTGGAACCAGAGGATTTTTTGCCCATTGCTTTTTCGCGTTTGTCTGAGCAAATGAATCTAGAAGGAGAAAAATTGGAATTAATACAAGCTGAATTTTCCAGAGTATTGAAGGAAATTTCAACGTTCCCAGTTTCTAAAACATCCCATTTTTTTGATTTGCCTTCCTCCATAGAATCAGGGAAAGGAGAGTTGTTTTCTGTATTTGTAAATCCTTCTTCATGCACTGGATGTTCAATTTGTGCTGAAGTTTGTTCTGAAGAAGCTATAGTAATGCAAGCTCAAAACAGTGAAAACTTGGAGAAAGTTAAAAATCAATATAAACTTTGGGAGCAAACCCCAGATACTTCAGGCGAAACCATCAATAGATTGTACCAAAGCGGGTCTTATTCGCCTTTAGCTGCCATATTATTGAGTCGAAATTATTATATGTCAATGGTAGGCGCTACAAATAACGAATTAATTAATCCATATAAATCTTTAATGCACATTATAACTTCCTCTACAGAAGCTGTTGTGCAACCAAAAATTGTAAGAAAAATTAAAAAATTAGATGAACTAATTAATGACCTTTCAACTAATATTCATAAAAAATTAAGCGATTCCTTACCAGATAAAGATCTTGATGTATTGTCTAAGTCTTTAAAAAATAGTCACAATAGAAAAATTCAGATTAAGGATCTTTTGTCAAATATTACTGCGGATAGCCATTCTAATTTGATTGATACTGAAGAGCTTTCAAGAAAATCTGATTTAGTAGAAGATTTAAAAAAATTAAAATATTTATTAGCAGAAGGTCCTAATGGTTCTGGGAGATCTAGATATGGACTGTTTATTGATGCTTCTAATGCATTAGATTGGATTAATCAATTTCCAATTAACAATTTTACAAGTCCCAATATTATTTATTGGGATGGATCGGCACCCGAACAATTACAAGGTTTGTTTTACGGTCAGCTGCGATTTGTCCTTGATCACATTAAGCTAATGCGCAGAGCCTCATTAGAGGTAAAAGATAAATACGATCCTTTGAAACATGATGATGCAATTGCTAGCTTAGCTTGGCATGATCTTTCTGATGATGAAAAACAATTGATTCCACCAATTTTATTAATATCAGAAAACAAAAATATAAATGCATTAAAATGGCAGGGTTTATATGAAATTTTAGCCCAATCTTACCCTGTAAAGATATTTTTATTAGATGATGCGATACCAATTGAAAAATCTTTTGACACATCTTTTATTCAAAAAAATTCTAATTTAATTGGTGCATTGGCATTGAAAAATGCTTTTGTTTTTCAAAGCGGAATGGGCAATATCCAACATTTATTCAAAGGCTTAATGGATGGCTTAATTAAAAATTCTCCTGCTTTATTTTCTTTGCATTCTACCAATCTAGATTTTATTAAAACCTCCAATAAAGATTCTAGGATATATGATTTGTTGGCAATAGAAAGCAGGGCATTTCCTGTTTTATGTTATAATCCAGGACCAAATAATAATTTTTTATTTGGTTCAACATCTATTGATGAGAATAGAGATGTTCGCCTTAACTGGATAGAAGAAAGGCTTTCTATTTCAAATGAAAATTCTATCCCTTATGAAATTACTTGGGCTGATTGGGCATTTACATTAAAAAATTGGGAACATGAATTTGTAAATATTGATTCTGACAATGCTGCTATCGTTTCTATCTCAGATTATATTAGGATTGAAAAATCCAATAGAAAAGATAAAATTCCTACAATTTTAAGAATAAATGAAAACGAGAGTAAATATTATGCCGTTAGCGAGCGAGTTGTTAAAATGTGTGAATCGGTCCTTTCCAATTGGAATAATTTGCAGGAATTATCTGGAGTAATTTCAGAATATCCTGAAAAATTAAAATCAGAAATAAATAAAGAATTAACATTAAAATTTGAAATCGAAGTCGAAGAAATGAAGAAAAATTATGAGAAAAAACTCAAAGATCAAGTAGCTTTTCAAACAGAAATGATGAAGAATAATTTAAAAAACAAATTAGTTTCTTTATCTAAAATGGCAAAAAATAATACTTAAAATGGCTGTTTCTGATATTCAAAACAACAAATTACTCACTTTTGTCAATGGTATTCATCCCAAAGATTATAAAGAATTAAGCAATAATTGCAAGATTCAGAGAATGCCATTTGTAGAAGAATATACATTGCCATTGGGACAACATATAGGAGCGCCAAGTAAATCAATCGTTCAGAAAGGGCAATATGTTAAAAGAGGCGAATTAATTGCGGATTCTGTAGGTTTTGTTTCTGTATCATTGCATTCACCAGTTGATGGAATTGTAAGTGATATTGGGATATTTGATACTCCCAAAGGAGATGTTTTACCTGGAATAAAAATTAAAACGGATCGTTTCAGTACCCAACAGTTTCATCAAAAAGCAGTTGATTTTGAATCTTTAGATGTCAATGGGTTCATAAAATCAATTCAAAATGCTGGAATTGTTGGTCTTGGAGGAGCTGCTTTTCCTTCCCACGTAAAATTTGCAATACCAGAAGGTAAAAATTGCAAATATCTCATGTTGAACGGTTGCGAATGTGAGCCTTTTTTAACAGCGGATGATCGAACAATGGTTGAATATCCAAAGCAAATTATTGATGGATTATTGATTGTGAACCATTTTTTAAAAGCTGAAAAAATTTATATAGCAATAGAGTCAAACAAACCTAAAGCTATTGAAGTACTTTCTAAATATGCTGAAGAAAGTAATTCAAATATTGAAGTAGTGACATTAAAAGTAAAATATCCTCAAGGAGCTGAGAAAATGATGATTTCGGCTATTTTAGGAAATGAGGTTCCTAGCGGTAAATTACCTATCGATTTAGGTGTTATAGTTGCGAATGTTGGAACTATAAAGGCTATTTCTGAATATTTTAGAACTGGGATGCCATTGATTGAAAGAATTGTTACCATAACTGGAACTTCGATAAATAATCCTACAAATGTTTTGGTTCCAATTGGTACACCAATGGATGAAATATTAGAATTTTGTGGCGGAATAAAGGATAACACTGCTCGCATTTTATTGGGTGGACCGATGATGGGTGCAGTTCAAAAAAACCTTAATGTTCCAGTTGTTAAAGGAACTTCAGGATTGCTTGTTCTTTCATCAAATGAAGTGAAAGATTTTGATCAATACAATTGTATAAAGTGTGGAAAATGTTTAGATGCTTGTCCACTTTTCTTAAATCCTAGTAGAATGGGTTTGTTGGCAAAAAAAGGGTTATGGGATGAAATGTTAGATTTTCACGTAATGGATTGTTTTGAATGTGGAAGCTGTTCTTATGTATGTCCTTCCGGTATACCATTGGTTCAAAGTTTTCGCGTCGCAAAAGGTATTTTGCGCGAGAAATCCATCCGTGATCAAAATAAATGAATAGAATGAGTGATAAAAATAAAGCATTGATAATTTCAACATCGCCTTTTATCAAAGACAAAGATACAACACCAGGCATGATGTATCAGGTTATTTATACTTTAATTCCTATTCAATTAGTGTCTTTCTATTATTTTGGACTCAGTTCTCTATTAATTTCTGTGACTGCCATCCTGGCTTGTGTTTTGGCTGAAATAGTATTTAACAAATCCAAAACCGGTATTAAGTCATTATCAGATGGCAGTGCAATAATTACAGGAATGTTATTGGCTTTTACTCTTCCGCCTGGATTTCCTTTATGGATGGTTTTTATAGGTGGAATAGTTGCAATAGGAATGGGAAAAGCTATGTGGGGAGGATTAGGTCAAAATATTTTTAATCCAGCATTGCTAGGGCGTGCTTTTTTGCAAGCTGCTTTTCCAACTGCAATTACAACATGGTCTAATCCTAACGGAATGTATGCCAATTTGCGAGGAGCAAATGGAGCGTTCCCATTTATGCAAGGATTAAATGTGGATGGAATAACTTCTGCAACACCTTTATCAAAAATGAAATTTGACCATATTGGGACTAATATTATTGACTTGTTGCTTGGAAATACTAGTGGTTCAATTGGCGAAACTTGTGCTTTTTTAATAATTATAGCTGGTATTTATTTATGGGCTAAAAAAATTATTAATTGGAGAATTCCTATTTCCATATTGTTGACAGTTAGTATCTTTTCTGGAATATTTTACCTTTTGGATCCGAATATTTATCCTTCACCAATATTCATGATATGTTCAGGGGGACTTTTGTTAGGTGCTGTTTTTATGGCTACTGATTTGGTTACTTCTCCTTTAACATCAAAAGGAATTTGGGTTTTCGGTATCGGAATTGGGGTCTTTGTGGTACTCATAAGAAATTGGGGCGGACTGCCAGAAGGAGTTATGTATGCTATTTTGTTGATGAACGCAGCAACGCCATTAATTAATAGATATTCGAAAATGCGAACTTACGGATATAAAAATGGAATGAAATAAAAACAACTAAAAATTGAAAGCAACCGAAGAAAATAATATAATCGTAAATGAAACTCTTTCAGAAAATGAACCAAGTTCATTTTCTTTAGTGAGTGCGCTAGGAATTGCAGGACTTTTATCTGGAATAATTTTAGTCGGAACTTTCCTTTATACCAATCCTTTAATTCAAAATAACAAAGAAGCTGCTATTCAAAGAGCTATTTATAAAGTATTGCCTAATTGCGACAGTTATATTCCTCTAATAATGGTTGAAAACAAATTGCTTGAAAAAGTTGAAAATGCAAATGGAAAAGAAGAATCAGATAAATCTGAATTATTAATTTACGCTGGTTATAATGCGAATAAAGAATTAATTGGTTTTGCGGTTCCTGGAAGTGAACCAGGTTTCCAAGACATTATAGAAACAATGTTTGGGTATGACGATATGAAAAGAATGATCATTGGATTTGAAGTTTTACAAAGCAAAGAAACTCCTGGATTAGGAGATAAAATTTTCAAAGATGCTGATTTTCAAACCAATTTTCTTGAACTTGCTATAGAACCTGAAATTGTCCCTGTAAAAAAAGGAGCTAAAACCAAACCAAACGAAGTTGAGGCAATTACTGGTGCAACCATTTCTTCAAAAGCAATTGCAAGATTATTAAATAAGACCATTTCTATTTGGAAAGATCCAATTGATGAGTTCATTAGAAGTAACAATTTGAGAATTTCAAAAAACATAAACTGATATGGAAAATCAAAATCCAAATGCTGAAGAATTCTTGAAGGGACTTTGGAAGGAGAATCCAGTTTTTGTTGCAGTCCTAGGAATGTGCCCTGCTCTAGCTGTGAGTAATACTGCAATAAATAGCTTGGCAATGGGACTTGCCACTAGCTTTGTGCTGTTGTGCTCGAGTATATTGGTAGCTTCATTAAAATCAATTATTCCAAAGCAAGTTCGAATAACAACATATATTATCATAATCGCAACTTTTGTTACAGTGGTTGATTTTGCATTAGCAGCCTTTTCACCAGCTATACATAAGGAATTAGGAGCTTTTATTGCACTGATTGTGGTGAATTGTCTAATTCTTGGAAGACAAGAAGCATTTGCTTCTAAGCATTCCGTAGGTCTTTCGATATTGGATGCATTAGGTATGGGCATTGGATTTACATTTGCGATGTTATGTATTGGAATACCAAGAGAAATTTTGGGGAGTGGTAGTATTTTTAATATTTCTTTATTTGGAAGCAATTTTGAACCTTGGGTTGTCATGATATTGCCTCCTGGTGGGTTTTTCATGCTTGGCTTTTTGTTATTAGGCTTCAATTGGTTTACTAAAAAGAAAAAAGCTAGAATAAATTATGGATAATTTAATATGGATATTTATTTCTGCATTGCTGATTAATAACTTCACGTTATCCTACTTTTTGGGAATATGCCCATTTCTAGGAGTTTCAGGAAAACTAGAAACTGCCTTTAGGTTAGGAGTAGCAAATATTTTTGTAATGATGATTACAGCAGCATGTGCATATGCCCTGAACACTTGGGTTTTAGTATATGCACCTTATTTAAGATTAATAAGCTTTATCATTGTTATTGCTAGTTCAGTTCAATTTGTTGAGATGGCAATTAAAAAATTAAGTCCAGAATTGTTTAAAGCTTTGGGCATTTTTCTCCCTTTAATTACAACCAATTGTGCTATTCTTGGATTGGCCCTTTTTTCAACAAATAAAGGCTATGGTTTTTTAGAAGGAATGGTTTATGCCCTGGGTGCTGGAGGCGGAGTAACATTAGCACTGATATTAATGGCTGGAATTAGAGAGGAAACAAAACTTATGGACATACCAGATGTAATTCAAGGAACCGCTTTAAATTTGATTATTGCGGGCATTCTTTCAATGGCATTTATGGGATTCGCTGGATTATTTAGTACGTATTAATGAAATATATTATAATCATATTGAGTCTGGGTTTACTTTGTGCAAGTTGGATTTTGGTTCAACTTTTAGCTCGAAAAATGAAAACAAAAAATCACTTTGATGACTTAAACTCATCATGCGGAAATTGTAATTGTGGTGCAATAAGCGGCTCTTGCGAAAATGAAATGAAAAAAGTTTAAATAATATTTTGCCTCTTATTCTAAATTCATACTCAAAATAACCATGCACATTTTTATACCTTGAATCATATTGCCAATTCGTAAATTTTCATTGGGATTATGTTGATTGTTATCCATATTTACCATTGGTACTATAATAGCGGGAATTTTTAGTGTATTTACAGCTGGTATTATTGGTACTGTCCCACCCATTGTTCTAATGCTTATAGGCTTTTTACCAAATACTTTTTCTAAAGATCCTATTAATTTTTGTCCAATTTCAGCGTCCATTTCAGTGCGGAAAGCATTTACACCTGGATCCCCTTCAAATTTGACTATCTTAGCATAACTTAATCTTTCAGCGTCAGTTGGTTCTCTATCCAATAAAAGATATCCTTGGGAAATGATGTGATTTTTTATTTTTTCGAGTTGTTTCGCACCATCTGTTTCCGCGACTAAGCGAACATCAATATAAGCCGTTACAATCTCCGGAATAACAGTTTTTAAACCTGGACCTTTCCATGAAGTTTCTATTTGCCTTACATTTAAAGATGGATATTGTAATGATTCTTGATAGTTTCTTCCAACATTATCAGCCTTGTTAATTCCTAAACCATTTTTAATCTCTTTTTCATCATCAGGAACTTGAGATAACAATTTTTGAACATCAGGAGTAATATTTACATCACTATAATAGTCTTTAATTATAACCCTACCATCTTCATTTTTCATGCCAGCTAACAAATGAGACATCGTAAAAACAGGGTTAGGTGCATAATTTCCATAATGGCCGCTATGTTGCGGCAATTTGGCGCCATAAACAGTTATACTGCAAGTTGCATTGCCTCTGCATCCAAAAGTCAAAGTTGGTTCATTGGTATTATGGGCTGGGCCATCCATAATTATCATATAATCAGCTGCATAATTATCTTTATATTTCTCAATGGTAGAAAGAAAACCTTCTGAACCTGCTTCTTCTTGAGTGTCTAAAATGATTTTAATATTGTACTTGAATTGAAATTTTTCTTCATCCAATAAATCAATAGCAGCAAGCATCATCATTATAGGACCTTTATCATCTGCTGCAGATCTGCCAAATATTCTCCATTCGGGATCTATTTTCTTATAAATATTTTCCCAAGCTATGATGTTCCATTCTCCATTTTTGTTTTGTGTTTTAAGAACAGGAATAAAAGGATCCTCTTGATCCCATTTTGTCGGGTTCACTGCTTGTCCATCAATATGAAGGTAAAAAAGAATAGACTTTGCTGCATTTTCTACGGTTCTTTCTGCAAAGAATACAGGCAAAGAGGATGATTCTAATAATCTAACCGAAAATTTTCGTGATTCAAATGCTTTAGTTGCAAAATTCAAATTTTTGTAAATATCCTCTGAATTAACTGCAACATTGGGAAGACTTACAAAATTTTTGTGTTCTTCTAAAATAGTTGGAAGAATTTTTTCTATGGATTTATCCCAATTTACTTGCGCATCAAGAGCAAACAAGAAAAGGAAAAAAAACAAAATATTAAAAATTCGAATGATCATAGAAATGTTTTTATTTATAAAATCAAGTTATTGAAAAGTAAAATCAAAAGGATATTATTTGATTATTTTCTAAAAAGTAATTAGCCAACCAGGTTTTTGAATAAGGATTTCTGTAAAACTAAGTCAATTTATTTTGATTTTATCGCAAGTTTCAATAAACCGGAAATATTTTATTTTAGTAAATACAAAGCACGAATAATTTAGTGTATATTTCTTGTTATAAATTATTAATAAAATGGGTATTCACTGGAAAGTATTAATTGGAATAATATTGGGCCTTATTATTGGTTTTATAGCTGGGTTGTCAGACTTGGGTGTTTCAATTATTGTTGATTATATTAAACCAATAGGAACCATATTCATAAAATCACTCAAGCTTATTGCTGTTCCATTAGTTTTTGTTTCATTGACTAAGGGTATTTTAGAATTGAAAGACTTGAAGAAATTATCTTTTCTTGGCACAAAAACAATTATTTGGTACCTGACTACAACAGTAATTGCTGTTGTTTTGGGATTGTTTTTGGTTAACATATTCCAGCCAGGCGCAGGCCTTGAATTTGAAGCTTTGAAAAATTTATCTTCGAGTACTTCGACAATTGATCCCACAAAAATAGTTCAAAAAGGACCTTTAGATTTCTTTGTGAATTTAGTTCCTGATAATTTATTCTCTGCATTAAGTGACAATGGACGTCTTTTGCAAGTGATTTTCTTTTCAGTGCTTTTCAGCATAGCTTTGCTGATGATTCCTGAAAATGACCAAAAACCAGTTACGCGCTTTATTGATTCATTGAATAAAGTGATGCTAAAAATAGTGGATATAATTATTGCTGCTTCCCCATATGCTGTTTTTGCATTGATGGCAACTTTGCTTGCAGAAATTAATGACCCAGCAATTTTTAAAGCATTGTTAGGTTATTCTGTTGTCCTGCTTTTTGGACTTATTTTAATGATTATGTTGTATCCCATATTTGCAAAAATTATTACTGGAATGCCAATTAAGAAATTTATCAAAGGTATCCTTCCTGCACAATTGGTTGCATTAACAACTAGTTCAAGCATGGCAACTCTTCCAGTTACTATGGAATGTGTGGTAGATAATCTAGGTATTGAAGATGAAGTTGCTAGCTTTGTGTGCCCAATTGGAGCTACAGTTAATATGGATGGCACGAGTATGATGCAAGGTATTGCAACTGTATTTGTGTGTCAAATTATTGGCTTTGATTTAAGTTTAATGAGTCAGTTGACTATAGTATTAACAGCTACTTTAGCATCAATTGGTTCGGCAGCTGCCCCAAGCGCAGGAATAATTATGTTAGTAATGGTTTTAGAATCCATAGGTTTTCCTGCAGATAAACTACCATTCGCTTTAACGATAATTCTTGCTGTTGACCGTCCTTTGGATATGGTAAGAACAGTAGTGAATATTTCAGGAGATAGTTTTGTTTGCGTGGTAGTTGGATCTAAAAAGCAAAATAAATTAATTACAAAAAGTTAGAATAAGATCATTCATTTTCTAATTTTCCAATTCTAACCATGACAGATTCCCAGAATTTGTTGAAACTATATTTTGGTTTTTGACAAAGATAAACAGTTGTTCCATATTCTCGAGCGTCAACGTCTGTTATTTGCCCTTGAATTTCTATAGATTCAAATAACTCTGATACGTCTTCTCCAAGCTCATCATTGATGTAAATTAAGGTTTCAATATCTGGGTCAAAACTTAATGGTGACCAATAAAAATAATTATCACTAAATGAAACTGCTTCTGGCAAATTGTATTTTTTTCCAATTATTGTAACGGCTCCAGCTTGACCATAATTTTCAGCATAAATTAAGGTTTTATTTTTGTCAGGTACTTTTTCATAAACCTGAGATACAATTAATGCTAATTCTTCCCAACCAAGCTGATCTGCATAATCTTGAGGAAGGGAATGTATAGTACCATCTTCAAAAGTCCTTCCAATAACTAAATTGTATTTTGTTTCAAGTGTTTTAAAAAATTGAACCATCCCTTCTTTTTTATAGACCGGAATTCCAAATGGTATGGTTGGGATTGAAACTGTAATTAACACAATCAATAAAACCCATTTGACAGCTTTTATCGTGATTATATTTTCAATAAAAACTGCACCATAAGCCAAAATAACAGGAATTAATCCTATCGTGTAATAACTTTTCCCTTTTAAAATTAAAAGAACAAGGATAACAATAACGCTCGAAAAGCCAATAAATCTGTATTTCTTATTTAAAAACAATGCAATTAAACCAGGAATAATTATAATACTGAATCCTAAAGGCATTATCAACTGGTCTTTTAGAAATGAAATTCTATTTACATATGTCAATTGATTAGAGTTCAATTCTTTAAGATGGTCGATTGCAGGAAAATCTTGGTTAATTTGCCATAAAAGATTAGGTAGAAAAATAAGCAATGCTATTGCTAACCCTACATAAAGCTTTTTCTTTTTAAAAATTGTCCTATCTGTAAAAATCAACAATGACATAAGCGATGAAACAATCAATAAAGCAACCAAATATTTATTGAGCATTGCCAAGCCTGAAAAAAGTCCTAAAATGATTAAATAATTATCATTTTTTGAATTTACATATCTGATTAAAAAGTAAAATATAGCAGTCCAAAAAGTTAAGTCAAATGCAACAGGCATGTACATATGAAAAACACGCAATGAAAATGGCATTAGGAGAACTCCAGACAAAGTTAAAATGATGCTATATTTTTTACCTCCAAATTCTTTTACGATTGCTGCTACTAATAGAATGAAAACTCCACTCATTAATGCTGGGATTAATTTCACTGCAAATAATGAATAACCGAATAAACCAATTATTAGAGTGGCAATCCAACCAGTGAATGGAGGAATAGAAGCATAACCAAAGTCAGGGTGTAAACCTAATGAAAAATAGAGTAATTCATCTCTGTGAAATTCTAAATTCCCATGAAATACCAAATGAATAATAAGACCCAACAATGCAAAAGATAAAATAATATAATCCTCTTCATCAAGTTTTAACTTTTTATTCGTCATCTTAATGAAAATTTATAGAATACCTCTGTGCTTAATTTCTGAAATTATTTTTTTATGAACATTTCTAATTGGTAATAGAATAATAAAAACTACAAATGGAAAAAACATAAAAGGATTTCTTGTACCCCAAGTATCCTTATACATTGAAATAAACATATAAATGCCATATATAACTATTAATAAAAATAAAAAAGATAAAATGGCAGAAAATAATTTTCTTCTTTTTAATAATTCTTCATTGGTATAGTTTTCAATTTTATTATTGCTCATTTTTATTGCGAATATTTTAATTATTAATAATCTGAATATTCAGTTGGGTACAAAAAGAAAATATCAATGTGCGAAACATTTTTTTGATATTTTGGCAATGCCTTTAAGGCAATCCATTCAGGAGCGTCAGAAAATGCTTTCCAATTATTATCCCGACTTTCTTGGTTCGCATGCGTTGTCATATACATCAAGTTAGGCATATGAGAACCAGAAATTACTTCAGAATAGTACACCGCATTGAAACCAAGTTTGTCAAAAAGTTTGACTTCACCACCCGAGTTGAACATGTCTACTTTGTTTTTAAATAAGGACTCTGTCGATGATTCATAACTTCTCAATTCATAAATCCTTTCATTTCTTGGACCATTCAAAGCAGAAGGCTTCATAACAGGCATATCGGAAAAGGCTTTTGAAATGATTACTTCAACTCTTGCATATGGTGGATTATCATTGTTCCCATTCAAATATTCTTTTCCATTTTCCAAATATGAATTGTCCATTAACAATTTGTCATCTAAATCTGCAATTCGATCTAGAGAATTAAAAGGAATAAGTACAAAAGTTTTCAATGAAGAATCTTTTTCTGTTGGTCTTAATTTGAAAACTCCTATATTTTTTAACCCTAGTTTTTTTAAGGCAGGTAAATAGGCATTTTGCAAATAATTATCTGTTGTTTTTACTTGTTCATCTGAAGTGAAGCTATAAATTTTCAATTTATAAAATTCCTGTGCTTGAGCATTAAAAGTTAAAAATGAAAATATCATAATGAAAAATAAAGAAGCAATGCTGAAAGAATATTTTGAATTCATTTTGTTGTTTTTTTATTTAAAATAAAAATTTTAGATTGATTGGTTAAAAGTACCATTTTTATTGAAAACAAGTTTTTCTATAGAACCATTTATTATATTGCAAATAATAAACCTATATCAGTGATCACATGGCATCAATAAGTAATTTTAAAATAGACGGCAAAAAAATAGGACTTATACTAGGACCTTTACTTTATGTATTGACTTTGAAGTTTTTTCATCCTGTTGGGCTAGAGAAAGATGCTATTGCTGTTCTAGCATGTACGTTATGGATTGCCATTTGGTGGATTACAGAGGCCATTCCTATTGCAGTAACCTCTATTCTTCCAATAGTTTTGTTTCCTTTAACAGGGGCTTTAGATTTAGACGAAACGACTGTTTCATACGGGCATAAATATGTTTTCCTTTATATTGGGGGATTTATTCTGGCAATAGCGATTGAACGATGGAATTTGCATAAAAGAATTGCGTTGACTACTATTAATTTTATCGGAACAAATGTGAAGAGCATTATTTTGGGTTTTATGGTAGCCACTGCATTCCTTTCTATGTGGATTTCGAATACGGCAACAGCAGTGATGATGCTTCCAATTGGATTGGCGATTATTGCTCAATTAAAAGATAATCCAGACACAATAGAAGATGAAAATTTAATTTTTGGTAAAATATTAATGCTTGCAATTGCCTACAGTGCCTCAATTGGCGGGATAGCTACTTTAATTGGAACGCCTCCGAATTTGGTGCTTGCTGGGATTTTAAAAAATCTTTACGGTATTGAAATATCATTTTTGCAGTGGATGATGTTGGGATTGCCTATTTCAATTTTATTATTATTCATATGCTGGAAATATTTAACAGAATTTGCATATAAAATAAAACAAGAATCTTTTCCGGGTGGCAAAAGTGAAATAAAAAGGCAATTAGCAGCATTAGGCAAAATTAGTTATGAAGAAAAAACTGTTTTGATTGTTTTTGCATTGACGGCTTTTGCTTGGATTACGCGCTCATTTCTCCTTTCCAAATTTATGCCTGAACTTGATGATACAATAATTGCAATTTTCGCTGGCGTAATACTCTTTTTACTTCCTGCTTCCAAAGAAAAGAAAAGAGCGATACTTAATTGGGAAGAAGCAGTTAAATTACCTTGGGGTATATTATTACTTTTTGGAGGTGGTCTAGCGCTGGCATCAGGTTTTCAAAGCAGTGGATTAGCAGAATGGATAGGAAGTCAAATGACTTTATTAAGCGGAGTTTCTCTGTTAATATTACTGTTTATTTTGATTTCAGCAATTAATTTTCTAACAGAAATTACTTC
>JAHEAQ010000013.1:39946-79879 GCA_024642705.1 Bacteroidota bacterium
AGAAACAATCCAAGCACATAGTTTGATTGAATCTGTAATTGATAGCTTTGCGATCCAAGAAAATTATCGGGTAATAGGTGGTTCCTTCAAAGGAAAGAGTTTCAATAAATTCAATCCACAAACAAGCCAATGGGAACAATTTTGGGTGGACAATGGAGGCTTAAGTTTATTGATTAAGGGTGGTTTAGATGACAAGGGTAGGATGGTCATGGGAAATGAAAATATTGATTCAACAGGAACCATAACAAAAAATGAAATTTCTTGGGAATTGCTTAATAATGGAAATGTAAACCAAATATGGAGAACCAAAATTGATAATGCAGAATGGACTATAGTTTTTGATGGTGTATACAAACGAAGAAAATAGTCTTGTCTAGAACCACACCAAATCTTTTTTCTGTCTTTAAAGGTTTAATATTCAAATTCCCATATTCCTTCATCATCTTTTAAGTTTTTCACAAAATAATTCCATCTTTTTTTGATAAAATATTTTCCATAATCTCCTTGATAACCATGTCTTTGTGAAGGAATAATTAATAAATCAAACTCTTTTCCTGCCTTTATTAATGCTTCACTAAGTTTGAATGTTGCTGAAACATTGACATTATCATCAATTCCACCATGAACTAACAATAATTTACCCTTTAAATTTTTTGCTAAATTGATGTTGGAAACTTCATCATAAGTAGAATCAACAGGCCAGCCCATATACATTTCTGGCCACCAAGCTTTTTCCATTCTGAAATCATGATCACCTGAACTTGCTACTCCAACTTTGTAAAAGTCTGGAAATGCCAGCATCCCATGTCCAGCATCATATCCTCCAGCAGAATGGCCCATAATACCCACTTTCTCGGCATCAATCCAAGCGTATTTTTTTGCCAATTCCTGAATTGCCAAAACATGATCTTCTAGATTGTTTCCCATATTTTTATAGGAGTGATTTAAAAACGATTTCGATCTACCTGCAGTTCCTAATCCATCTATTTGAATGACCAAAAATCCTAGCTCTGCTAAACTTTGATTGTTAAAAGCTTGATCAAAAGATTTAGGTGAAACTTGAGTGTGAGGTCCTGTATAAGAATTGTCGATAATTGGATATTTTTTACTTGGATCAAAATTAATAGGCTGCCAAATTGCTCCATAAATTTTTGTTTTTCCATCTTTTGCAATTAAATCAAAAACGAATGGTGGATTCCATCCCTCTGCTAATTGCTTGGTAACATCTGCAGATGTCAATTTATTGATAATATCTCCTGATTCTGAAACTCTTAAAACGGTATTGGTAGCTTGTTGAACGGTTGAATAATTATCAACAAAATATTTTCCATCTTTTGAAAATGAAATCCGGTGATGTGCTTTTTCAGGTGTCAAGAGTTGCCCGTCTCCACTTTGATTAATTCTAAACAATTGCTGAAAATATGGATTCATTGTTTCGTCTATTCCAGAGGCAGTTATATAAAGTTCGCCTGTTTTTTCATCAATATATTCAATATTGTTTATTACATATGAACCTTCGGTTAAAGGCCTTAATTCTAATGTTTCAAGATTGATCTGGTAAAGTTGACGCCATCCACTTCGATCAGAAAAGAAAACTAATTTATTTTGGTTTTCTAATATCTCGTAAGAAAAACCATCAATATTAGTTAGGCTTTCTTCATCAATCAAAGTTGTGGATAGACCTGAATTAAGGTCAATTTTCAAAACTTTGTGTCTTTTAAAGCCTCGTTCAGCAAAATTTGCATATACAATTCCAGAATCTTTCGACCATATTGTTCCAACGCTATTAATGTGAGTATTTCGTGGCAAATTCGTTTTAATCTCCATTTTATTATCGATGGAATAAAATTTTGGCGTAACATAAACCATGTTTGTATCTCCAGGAGATCCTCTATAATAAGAAAGCAATTTCGGTCTGTACAATGAATCAATACTATAATCTAACATATACATTTTTGAAGCATTGCGTAAATCAATCAAATTCGTTTTTAAAAATTTTGAATCTTTTGACCAGCTAACATTAAAATGTTTTGGTCTTTCTCCATTTTCTCCCTCCATAATGTCAAACCAACCATAATAACTAGCGTATTCATAATTTTTTGCACCGTCAAAACTCAATTGATGGCTTTCACCTTTTATTGCAGACTTAATAAACAAATTATAATCTTGTGTGTAGGCAATCCACTGACCATCAGGAGAAATGCTCTCAGATTCGTTGCGATATACTTCTTCTTTAGACCGAGCATTCAATTGATAATTGGTAAGATTGACCAAGTATTTAACTGAATTAAAACTTATCTCAATTTCATTTTCAGAAATTTGGTCAATATTTTGAATGTTTATATTGAAAGCATCAACATTTTCACCCTTTATAGTGCTTAAAGCAACAGCCAATTTTTCGTGATCAAATAGGTTAATAATTTGATCGTCTTTAAACTGAATTTTTTTGTAAATCTTCCCTAATTTGCTATTGTCAATAAACCAGCCACCTGAATTATCTTGAAACCAATTAACATTTGTATATAAATTGAAAGCTGTTTTATTATAATAATTTTCACGTGAAAAACTTACAGCACGATTATAATCCTCAATTGTCAATTTTTGAGCTATATTTTGTTCAATTATTGACATTATAAAAACTACAATTAAAGCTAATTTAAATTTTATCATAGTGGTTTTTTTAATGCGCCTCTTGTAAAGCGCGTCCTGGAGTATAAGGAGCTCCAACACTTTTTAACAATTCTTCCATTTTTATAATATCCACTGTATATAATTCTTTGGTTAACTTTTGAATTGGTCCGAATTCTTCTTTTGCAATTTCAAAAGTACGCTTATGCGTTTCTGTAGGCGGAGCTGTTGAATATTTTTGTTCATAATTTATACCGCCAATCCTTTGCGCTGGGGTTGGAACTTCATCAATATCAAGTCTACTTTTTAAACGATCTCCATACATTTTCAAGCTTAGGTTTTTAAGGTTTTCTTCGAGAGCAAATAATGGAGTCATCAAATCTGTGTTTGGTGCGTTTGCCAATTTTGCAGCTTCTTTCATATACTTGATTTTGTTATTCATTTCCGAAATCATTAGGCTTACAGCATCTATTTCAGCTGTCAAAACCATTATTTCCGTTTGGAAAGCTACCTTATCTTCTCTATTTAGATTTGGAATGACTGTATTGTTCAAAGCCTTAACATTAAAAGCAACTGGCGGCATCAATTGCTCGATTTGTCCATTAATTAAAAGTTCCATTTCGACAGAATAGGTGCCTGGGTTGACCAAATTGCCTTCATTTTTTCCTGCAAATGGATTATAAAAAGAAGAACTTCCCAAACTTACCGGATCTCTCGGATTGTAACGGAGATCCCATTTGATCCTTTGTAAGCCTTTTTTAGGTTTTTCGTATATTTTTTTAACAATTTTCAAATTGGAATCTCTTATAATCAGAATTAATTGAGCTGGAATTTCGTTATCTTCTGCTTTTAATTCTTCATAACTTGGGTAAAAAATGTCAGATCCGTTTTTCGCGAGTTCTTTTTCTTTGTCTTTCCTAATATCCTTTTTAGATTTGATATCATCATTGAAAAAGTAAGTAAACATTACTTCAGGTCCTAAATTTTCAGCAGAATAAAAATTATCACCTTGAAATGCCTTGCCGGGCAATCCTAAAGGCATATTTTGCTCCCACATCAAAGCCTCTCTTATTGGAAAAAGCGTTACTTGTTCAACAATAGCTTCGTTTTTGATGTTTCGAAGCGCTGAATAATCATCCAACACATAAAATCCACGGCCAAAAGTTGCAATTACTAAATCAGTTTCTCTTTTCTGAATGGCAATATCCCTTACAGCAATTGTCGGTAATCCTGATCCAATTTTTTTCCAAATATCTCCTTTATTTGGAGAAAAAAACACGCCAAACTCAGTTCCACAAAAGATTAATCCCGAATTTTCAAAATCTTCTTCTATAGCATAAACGCTGCCTCTTTCAGGTAGATTACTACTAATATTTGTCCATGTTGCACCTTTATCTTCTGATTTGAAAATATATGGTTTGAAATCTCCATATTTATGATGATTAAAAGCTGCATAAATACGGTTTGAGTCATGTTTTGAAAGATATACAGAGTTCACATAAGACTGGATAGGTGCACCCGGAATATTTTCAATTTTTCTCCATGTTTCTCCACCATTTTCTGTTATCTGAATTAATCCATCATCTGTGCCAATAGCTATCAAATTAGGATCTATAGGAGATTCTGAAAGGGCGACTATTGTGCCATATTGTGATGTTGAACCATTTTTTGAAACTGCATCAATGCTTAAAACTTTATCAAAAACTTTTAATTTGTTTCTATCTATTTGTGCCGACAAATCATCTCCTAAGACATTCCATGAATTTCCGAAGTCATCTGATCTAAAGACTTTATTAGCTGCAAAATAAAGTCTTCCTTCCACATGTGAACTAACAGCTAATGGTGCATCCCAATTCCATCTGTATGCCAATTCATTTTTTCTTTCTTTGGGTTGAATTCCTAATCCTTCACCACTTTTGCGATCAAATCGAATAAGGTTTCCATATTGGGATTGTGCATAAACAATGTCAGCGTTAAATGGGTCTACTTGGGACTCAAATCCATCACCTCCATTTGTTATGAACCAGTCTGAATTCATTATTCCATGAGCCGTTGTTGTTCTAGAAGGTCCACCGAGACTAAAATTATCTTGAGTTCCTCCATAAACATTGTAAAAAGGCACATCATTATCTAAAGCCACTTTATAAAATTGAGTTACAGGTAAATTTTCTTTGAAATCCCAAGTTTTAGCTTTATCAAAAGTCTCATAAATTCCGCCGTCGCAACCAACTAACCAATGACTGTTATTTTTTGGGTTTATCCAAATACAATGATTGTCAACATGCTTGAAGTCTTCTCCAGCATTTTTAAATGTCTTTCCTCCATCATTGCTTATTTGAAACCAGGTATCCATTGAAAAAACTGTGTTCTCATCAATTGGATCTGCAATAATTTCTTGATAATAGTTACCACTAGTATTGTGGCCGCTCATTTTAGTCCAACTTTCACCTTTATCAATGGATCTATAAAAGCCACCTTTATTGTTTGCAGCTTCTACAATGGCATAAATCACATCTGGATCTGCAGGAGAAATGGCAAGTCCAATCCTACCTAATTCTTCATCTGGCAATCCTTTGTTTATTTTAGTCCAGGTTTCTCCTGCATCCATTGATTTGTACAAAGATGATCCTGGTCCTCCCCCTACATATGTAAATACGTGTCTTCTTCTTTGAAATGCTGATGCATACAAAATATTTGGATTCCTCGGGTCCATATGAATTTCATTTACACCTGTATGTTCATCTATCGTTAAAATAGCATTCCATGTTTTTCCGCCGTCAATAGTTTTATACACGCCTCTGTCACCACCTTTTGACCATAAAGGGCCAATTGCAGCAACATAAACTATTTCAGAATTTTCAGGATGAATTACAATGCTACCTATGTGTTCGGAATTTTTTAAACCCATATGATTCCATGATTTTCCACCATCTAAAGATTTATAAATTCCGTCGCCATAAGACACAGAACGTTGGTTATTATTCTCCCCAGTACCTACCCAAACTATGTTTGTATTAGATAAGTCGATGCTAACACAGCCAATTGAATAAGAACCTTGACTATCGAATATTGGTTCATAAGTAACACCACTATTAACAGTTTTCCAAACTCCCCCAGCCGAAGTCGCTACATAATATTCAAAAGGATTTTCTGGATTTACAGCAAAATCAGAAATTCTTCCAGATGTGATTGCAGGACCAATATTTCTCCATTTTAAGCCACTTATATCTATTTCGTCTATAGGCTCTTTAACTTTTTCCGGTTTTGGTGTTTCTTCTTTTGCTATTTTTTTGTTGGATTGGGCAAATGAATCCATACAAAGAAATATAACTATGGTGCAAAATATTATAGTTTTTTTCATTTAAATTGGTTTTGAATTGATCAATTGTATAAAAGTAAAGAATTGCGTGCAACTATAGTAATCAAGATCAAATTCTTTGAAAACATAAAATTTATATTGTATAATTCAATAATCTTTTAGTTTAATTTGCATTGTTCAAGATTGTATATTTCTTGACTTACATTGGATTAATTGTGTTAGATTTAAGTTCCATAAATATTTAACTAAATTATTAATATTTGACATTATGAAAGGAGACAGAATACTTTCAATTGACGCCCTGAGAGGCTTTGATATGTTAATGATTATTTTCGCAGATCGTTTTTTCTCAAAACTTCATAATGCTGCTGGTACACCGTTCACGGCAGAACTTGCCAACCAATTTGATCACCCAGAATGGTTTGGATCAACTTTTTATGATATAATAATGCCACTGTTCCTTTTCCTAGTAGGTGCTGTAATTCCTTTTTCTTTGTCGAAAAGGATACAGGAAAGTAATGGTAAAGGACCAATTTATAAAAAATTAATTAAGAGATTTTTGATTCTTTTTATTTTAGGATGGATTGTACAAGGAAATCTACTTGAGTTGGATTCTTCGAGGTTCCATGTTTTTGCAAACACACTACAAGCTATTGCAGTTGGATATTTGTTTACTAGTTTGGCCTATATTCATTTACAAAGAAAATGGCTTTTTGTAATTTTTGGGTTTTGCATAATTATTTATGCATTAATATTAACGATTCCTTATGTGCCAGATTTAGGTAGAAGCAAGATCCTTCCTGATCAAAGTTATGCATTGTATATAGATCATATGATTTTTGGAAAATTTGATGACAAAACTCAATATACATGGTTATTAACCGGATTTGGTTTCATTGCGACCACCATGTCTGGTTTATTTGCAGGAGAAATAATCAAATCCAATCTGCCAAGAGAAAAAGTGGCACTGTATCTTTTATTATTTGGCATAGCTGGCTTAGCCATTGGTTTGATTTGGGGCATTTGGCACCCAATCGTGAAGAAATTATGGACTAGTTCTTTTGTGCTAGCTTCTTCAGGTGTATGTTTTATTTTACTTTCTATATTCTATTGGGTCATCGATGTAAAAAAACAAGTTAAATGGGCTTTCCCTTTAAAAATTATTGGGATGAATGCAATCATTGCATATGTATTTTCTCATGTTATTCAATTTCCTATTATTGCCGATTTTGCTTTATTTGGACTTGAACAATATACAGGGGATTATTATCAAGTAATTTCGACAATTGGAGGATTTGGGATATTGTATTTTATCCTTTGGTATATGTATAAAAACAATACATTTATAAGAATATAATTATCAGGTAAATGATAGATATCTTTTGAATATTAATGATTCTTGTTAACATTGCTTTTTAATAACTTAAATGGTGGAAAAATGAAAAGACGTAAATTCATAAATAGAACAATAAAAGGAGCAGTAGGATTGGGATTGATGCCGTTTTTGGGATTTGGTAAAGGGGGATTTGAAAATGTTCAAAATGTAAATATGAAAGAGCTTAAATTATCATTAGCACAATGGTCCCTACATAGACAATTTAACGAAGGTAATCTTGATCCCATCGATTTTGCAAATATTGCAATACAAACATATGGGATTGAAGCTGTAGAATATGTGAATCAATTCTATATTAAATCAGCCAATAATGAAAAGTTCTGGATCAACATGAATCGCAGAGCCGTAAATGCAGATGTTGCCAATTTGTTAATTATGGTAGATAATGAAGGAGACCTTGGTGTTGCAAATAAAAATGAAAGAAAGAAATCGGTAGAAAATCATTACAAATGGGTAAATGCGGCTAAATTAATGAATTGCCATTCGATAAGAGTAAATGCATTTGGAGATGCAGATAAACAGGTTTATAAAAATTCCATTATGGAAAGTATGAGCCAATTAGCTGATTATGCAATCAAAGAAAATATTAATGTTATTATTGAAAATCACGGGTTATTTAGTTCTGACGGTCAATTGATCTCGGAAATTGTGAAACAAGTAAATAAACCAAATTTTGGAACTTTTCCAGATTTCGGGAATTGGTGTTTGAGTGCAAAATGGGGCAGTACTCAACATGAATGCGGTAAGGAATACAACAGATATTTGGGAGTGTCAGAATTTTTACCTTATGCTAAGGCTGTAAGCGCTAAATCCTATAATTTTGATAAAAAAGGAGAAGACACAAAAATTGATTATTTTATTTTGATGAAAATGGTTAAAGAATCGAGATATGATGGATATATTGGAATAGAATATGAAGGCGAAATTTTGAGTGAGCATGAGGGAATATTAGCAACAAAAGCTTTAATGGAAAGAGCTTGGCAAAAGGCAAAATGATTGGTTAAAATTGGCGATACGCTTTTAAGTAAATATATAATGAAATATATTTTGCAAATCAACAACAACATTCTATATGAATAATCAAAGATTATTTTCACTTGACGCTCTCAGAGGATTTGACATGTTCTGGATCATGGGTGCTGAAGAAATATTTCATAATTTAAGCGAAATTACTAATAGACCGTTTTGGAATGCATTGTCTGCCCAATTTAATCATCCAGACTGGCATGGTTTTGCAGCTTATGACTTAATTTTTCCTCTATTTTTATTCCTTGCTGGTGTTGCAACACCTTATTCGATTGGTAAAAGTGTAGAAAAAGGATACTCAAAAAATAAATTATTATTTAAAATAATTAAAAGAGGCCTAATTCTGGTCCTACTTGGAATTATTTATAATAATGGTCTTGAAATTCAGCCGATTTCTGAAATTCGATTTGGGAGTGTACTTGGCCGAATCGGTCTTGCATATATGTTTGCTAACATTATCTTTCTATATACTAAACAAAAGGGCCAATATATATGGATTGGAGCTTTGTTAATAGGGTATTGGCTTTTATTGTTGTTAAATGCTGCCCCTGGATTTTCAAGAGGTGATCTTACCATGGAAGGAAATTTTGTTTCTTATCTTGATAGGTTAATTATGCCTGGCAAATTGTATTTAGGTATTCATGATCCAGAAGGATTTGTTTCAACCATTCCAGCAATTGCAACAGCATTGTTAGGTATTTTTACTGGCAATACATTGAGGGGAGTAACCAATAAAACTAATAAAAAAGCAGCACTGAGATTAATTTTAATTGGTGCAGCTCTAATCTTTGTTGCTCAACTTTGGAATTTAATTTTCCCAATAAATAAAAATTTGTGGACCAGTACTTTTGTTTTACAATGTGGAGGAATAAGTATGATTTTGATGTCTGTTTTTTATTATATAATTGATATTTTAGGTTTCCATAAATGGGCTTTTTTCTTCAAAGTTATTGGTATGAATTCCATCTTAATTTATCTTTCTGGTTCATTTATAAGTTGGAGATATACGACTAATGCGTTGTTTCAATGGCTTGGACAATTGACAGGTGAACCATGGAATGCTTTGGTAATGGTCTTTTGTGCTTTGGCAGTTCAATGGGCTTTTTTATACTTCTTATACAAACATAAAGTATTTTTGAAAGTGTGATATTTAATAAAAAGAAAAAATTGACTCAATAATAAATGTGTTTTTATCCAACGTTTTCAGTTTTGAAGTAGTCTATTAAAAGGAAATAATGTATTAAGAATATATTTAGTTGACATTAATAATTGGTCATCTTTACAGCTATGGATTCTAGATTTTTATTAAAATTCAATATCCATTTTTCATGTTATCTTTATTAAAAGAGAAGTTAAAAATGAGAACGAAACATGTCATTTTTTTAATTCTTCAGGTTTGTATTATTTTATCAAGCTGCACCAAAAAAGAAGAAGAATTCGAGTCCAAAGGTTTAATACTTGGAGCTGATTTGGCCTTATGTGCCTGTTGTGGTAGTTATATTATAGAATTAGACAATGATGGCAAGGCATATCGTTTTATGGAATTACCCGAGGATTCCAATCTTGACTTGAGTCAGGATTCTATTAAAGTTAATTTGAATTGGAATTTTGATCGAGAATGCGCTTCTATAACCTATATTAATATCGAAAAAATAGAAAAAGAATAAATCAAGTTCAACTCTATTATTTATTCAAATATAAACTTGCCGTACATTTTATAATCATGAAAATTGATATTATAAGGTTGCCAAGACCATCTTGTATTGCCTTTATCATAATCTAGCCTATACATATTAGCTCTCCAAATTGTGCCTGATTTTGGCGGAACGTTGGACATGGGTTTAAGCAAAGCGTAAGGGATGAAAAATTCAGCACTCCAATTACTAACTTTACCATCTTTTTGTTCAATATATGTTTGATGTATGATTCTTCGTTCATTTTCATATTGCCAAGGTTTCCACCCCATAAATGTCCCATTTACATTCGGAACAAAAATTGGAAGTTCATAATTAGTTGGTGACAATTCATATTCGAAGTAAAAAGGATAGTTTTCGTCTGTCCAAAGAAAAACTTCAACCACATCTTCTTCGTACAACTTCCCATAATCTTCAGTAATGGTAGAAGTAATGATTTCATCTTCGCAATGAAATAGAAAGTAAATTCCTTTACTTGAATACAATACTTTAACATGGGTTTGGTAATTCAATCCTTCGGAATTTCTTTTTGGTAAATTGACCCAATCGGTGTTAGCCCAAGCACTGTTGTCACCTTTACCAGTAATAGCAAAATCACTTGTAGATTTAATCTTTAATGAGTCCATTTGACTTTGAATTAAGTTCGGCAGAAGTAGAGATAAAACAATTAAAATATTAAAGTTCTTCATAATGATAATTTTTGCGATGAATTTGCAAAAGTTAAAAGTTGCAATAAAAAGTAGCTTTTCAAAACGAATTTAACTTTTAATCTTTTTTAGCTTTCATTGGAGAATATATTCTGACCGCATTTTTTAAAACTTCTTCTTTATTAAGCGACATTTTTTTCAATTTTCCAGAAGCAAAATATTCCATCTGTGTGGTGGAATTTGGAGTGCCAGGTTTTTCTGAAGCTCCAAAAGCATTAATGCTTTCAATTTCAACACCTGAAGGCCCGAATTGCACCATTTCAATATAAGATTCTCCTGCAATAGCACGATAAGTACCATCTTTTGTTTCTCTACTATAAATAGCAGCCAAAACATCTGGAGCGCCCCCAATAGGAAGATTTACATTTTCTCTTGTATGCCTTTGAAAGTCGCCTAACGCAATTTCTAAGGATCCAAATTTTTCTAACATTTCAGATTTCGCGAATCTCAAACCATCTACAAATAAATGTTCAGGTAAAATTGTCCCCACTGAAGTCAAATTTGCATCTCTTCTTAGTTTATCAAGATGTTTTAAAGCAATGATAAATAAAGCAGTTGTATTGTTCTCTATATTTGATTTTCGGTCCCAATTATTTAAAATTTTGATCGCATCTGCTATGTCAGGGTATAAATTCTCATCTAAATGCATCAGCATTTCCAAGTTTTTCACATTAGTCATGGTCATGTTCGAAGGGTATTGACCATCATACTTAATTAATTTTAAATCTTCATAATTCAACATTTCATAATCTGCGATTAGTTCCATGAAGCGATTGCTTCTGTTGTTCTCCACACCCACACTCTGAAATCCCATAGTTTTATTCAATTTAGTTTCTTTAGGATTGTCTGTTTGACTAGTGGAATTGAAAGGTGTGTTGTTTGTGTTGAAAATATAACCACTTTCGGGATTCAATACTTGTGGTAAACTATCCAGAGGAATTAAATTTTCATTCCATAAGGTTTCCGAGGTATTGCCAGGTAAAACTTCTTTCCAGTTATAATTTTCATTCCGTATTGGCAATCTTCCATTGCTTATATAATATATGTTGTCTTCTTTATCAGCATATACAATATTTAAGGCTGCTAATCCTCGTATTTGGAGGGCTTGCTTAAATTCTTTCAAATTTTTGGCTTTGTTCATTTCGTACCATTGTTCACCCATTTTTAAAGTTTGTCCAGCAACAAATCGCCAAGCAAAAAAACCATTTTCGGTTTTGAATGTTGGGCCGTATACACTTTTGTACATTGTCTGCCGAATCGGGATCGTCACAACGCCAGCAATTTTTAATTTTGCCTTTAGCTTAATTTTGACTAAAGGCATCCATTTTCCATCATACAGATATGAAGTATTATCGGAATTCATTGTAAGTTTGTAAACATCAGAAAAATCGGCATGATTTACAGTATGAGCCCAACCTAAATTTTCATTTGCACCATGAAAAATGCAAATTCCACCGGCAAAGGTTCCTCCCAGGATATTTAGTCCTTCTTCGCTAATTAAGTGAGCTTCGTACCACGAATACCATCCTTCAAGCGGTTGATGAGAATTAATAGCTAAATATGTTTTTCCATCCTTTGTTTTGTTATTTGAAATAGCTATTGCATTTGAGCCTTTTGGAAAATTAGATTTAAGTTCCTTAATAATGCTACCGTTTAGAATTTTCTGTAAATCCACACCAGCTCCTGATATTTCAACATTGCCCAATAAATATCCAACAAGCACATCCTTTCCAGAAATGGGGAATAATTTTTTCAAAAGAACTTCTTCAGGATGCAATTCGGCATAGTTATTAACCGCATCTACAAAACTTTCTAAATATAGTTTGAAATTTCCAGTTACATCGTGTTCATAATTATTATTGACAAAATCAGCTAGACCCATGAATTTGATCCCGAAATCAGCAATGATACCTTGTTTACCTTTTATTTGACCAAGCATACCTTTACAAGCTGCCATTAATTCTTGCATAGTAATGAATTGATCTTCACATTCTGCCCATCCTAGACCATATGCTACTTCAACATCAGTTTTTGCCATAATGTGAGGAACTCCATAATCATCGCGAGCTATTTTTATATTATTAAGTTCTATTCCTTGCGAAAAACATAAGGCGAAATAAATGAATGTAAAAAGGAAACTTAGAAAAATTCGCATGATAATTTTTTATAAAAATAAAAAATTTGATGATTTTAATTTCATTGCTTGTTAAATAGTAATTTATCCCTAAATTTAATCAAATCTAATTCAACTATTTTGAAATATTCTCCAATAGCTTTATTCCTTATTATTCTTTTAAGTTGTGAACCATCTCCAGTTACCATCATTCCAGTATGGAAAACTTATGATGAAGCTACTTATTTAAGTGAAAATGCAGATCATCCAATTAAAAGAATGCAGTATAAATTGATTCAATCCAAAGTTTTGGATAAAAATGATATTTGGAAAAACATTCAACCTCAGATTTCTGATTTTTCTGAAGAAGAATATAATGCGCTTTCTCCACTTATCTACGAAAATGAAATATTAAAAATTCAACAACACATTAAAGATAAAAAACTAAGCTATGAGAAGTTAACCAAATGGTATTTGTACAGAATTGCAAAATATGAAAATGATTCTACCAAAACCCTACATACTATTATAGCTATCAATCCAAACGCTGTTTCAGAAGCAAAGAAATTAGATAATAATAGGAGTGAAAATGACCATCCTATTTATGGGATGCCAATTTTATTAAAAGATAATATTGACGCAAAGAACATAAACACTACAGCTGGGGCAATTGCTTTGAAAGATAATAGAGCCAATGATGCATTTATTGTGCAAAAACTAAAAAGTAATGGCGCAATAATTCTTGGGAAAGTAAATCTGAGTGAATGGGCATATTTTTTCTGTTCTGGTTGTCCAGTTGGGTATAGTGCAATTGGTGGACAAACACTTAATCCTTATGGTAGAATGAAATTTGAGACTGGTGGTTCAAGCTCTGGAAGTGGAACTGCCATGGCAGCAAATTATGCTGTAGCAGCAATTGGTACCGAAACTTCAGGTTCCATTCTTTCTCCCTCAGGTCAAAATTCGATAGTAGGTCTTAAACCGACTGTAGGTTTGTTGAGTAGATCTGGAATTGTTCCAATTTCCAGTACATTGGATACACCTGGCCCAATGACTAGAACAGTTATGGACAATGCTATATTGCTTTCTGCATTGGTAGGAAAGGATCAGATGGATACTTCGACTGTAATTAGTTCTGACAATAAAGATTATTTGGCAAATTTGGGATCATTATCTTTAAGAGGAATTAGATTGGGAGCCAATATTAATTTTTTGGAAAGCGATTCTCTATATAAATCTGCTGTTGAAAAGATGAAAACAGCAGGTGCGGAAATTGTTGAATTTGAGCCAGAAAAGGTGAATTTGGATGGTTTTTTGACTTTATTAAACATTGATATGAAGTTTGATTTACCAAGTTATTTAGTTACGAATGCTAGTCAAGAAGTAAAAATTAGAAGTATAAAAGATGTAATAGATTTTAATTTAAAAGATACGTTGATCAGAGCTCCTTATGGACAAGATTTATTTGAAGGTATTGTTAATGATTCGACAACTCAAGTTCAACTTGCAGTCATAAAAGATAGTTTGAAGATAAATGGTAAAAAGTATTTTGATGTTCCAATGGAAAAATATAAACTAGACGCAATTTTATCTATTAATAATTATAATGCAGGGCAAGCTGCAGTCGCTCATTATCCTTGTCTTACAGTCCCAATGGGGTACAAAATTACTGGGGAACCTGTTAACATAACTTTTATTGGACAAACTTTACAAGAGCAAAAGTTGCTTAAAATTGGGTATGCCTTCGAACAATTGACCAAATCAAGAATTCCACCATCTGATTATTAGAAATAATAATTTAATTACTTCAAATACTCAAAACCGAATCCTGGCTTGTCCAATGTTTGCATATAACCATCCTCTATAATAAATCCACCATTTACCAAGTCTTCGGCTAAATCTAAGCTTCCATCTAGATCCAAATATTTGGTATTTGGGCATGACAATGCTGTATGTAAAGCAGCTGAAATACTTATGATACTTTCATCATTGCAACCCCAAAAAAGTTCAATTCCTGAAGTATTTGCTATTGTTGCAATTTCTTTTGCACCTATAACTCCACCACATTTCATAAATTTTATATTGTAAATGCCAAATAATTGGGGTGAGCCTGCAAACTCTATGGCACTTTTAGCATTTTTTAGGGATTCATCAGCGGCAAACTTTTTTCGATATTTATCTTCAAATTTTGCTAAGACATTTTCATTCCCAACTTTCACAGGTTGCTCAATTAATTCAAGGTTAATATCTTTTGTTTGATGAATAAAATTTGACAATTGCTGTTCATTGTAACCTTGATTAGCATCAACTCTTATTTTTAATCCTGGAGAATTTTCATGAATTTTAATTACGCGCTCTGAATCTAAATTTTCTGACTGACCAGTTTTAACTTTTACAACTTTGAAACCCAGTTTTGCAAATTCTTTGGCTTCTCTTATCGATTCATCCACATTCATGATTCCTATTGTAACAGAAGTTGGCAAAGAATTATGTTTCCTTCCATAAAAATCTACTACTGCAATCCCTAAATATTTACAAAATGCATCATGCAATGCAATATCAAGAATGGCAATTGTTCCTGCCAAATTTGGGAAGGCAATATTGCACTCGAAAATTAGATTTTGGAAATTTCGAATGTCTTTGCCTATTAAAGACATAAAAAAATTGGATTGGCAATTGATTAATGTATCGTCAGGTCCTTCACCAACGACCTGCAAATCTGGATTTGCAGCGCCATAACCAATGATTCCATTTTCCAATTCAACTTCAAGAAATACATTTTCAACTTTTGAAATGGTTTTATATGCAATGGTGTAAGGTTTTTTTAAAATTAAGTCCCTTTTATATGATTTTATTGACTTTATTTTCATTTTGTCAGTTGTTGAAGGATTGGAATAAGCTCATTAACACCATTTTCTATAGGAAAAAGGATAGGAATTTGAAATTTATCAACGTATTGATTTTTTATTTCCCTTGCTTCTTCATTATTCAAACCATGTTTATTAATAGCGATGGCAATTACTTTAGAGCCATAACTCTCAATCAAATTAATTTCGGATTCTATACTTGGAATTTTTCCCCAACTTTCAATATTGTCAAAATAAATTCTCGCAGGTTCATGAATGAGAACTACATGCTTTGCGTTTCCTGAAATTAATAATTCTGTTCCACAAGGTCCGCTTGGATTTCTCAAACCTGATTGTCCCTCAATAAATATGATGTCAGGACTTTCATTTTTCCAACAATTTACAATGGCATGTTCTAATTCTCCAGAAACAAAATCATTTATTGTCGAATCGAAAATAAAACCATATTTGCTTCCTTGCATCCAGCCTGTCTGACCCGTGTAAATCATTTCGGCTTTCAACTTGTTATTATTGCATGTTTCGGTCAAAAGTCTAGCAGTAGTTCTTTTGCCCATCGCACAATCAATTCCAATTATTGCAACTATAGGCACATCAACTTTGTATATTTCAGATGTCCAAAAATGGAGTTGGTTGATAGATTTCGGTTTTCTTATATCTGTTAGAACGACCTTATACTTTTCTGCTAATTCTTTAATTTCTTTCCGTTCATTTAGTAAATCGTGTAATCCATTTACAATCGATAATCCTGAACGAATGCCATCTTTGACAACATTTAACAAATTTTCAGACAATACACCACCTGCTGTTGCAACTCCTATCACCAAAGTTTCAATGTTGCTTTCTTTTTCAAGGGACTCTTTAATAGAAGAATATATCGGAATATTTCGATGCTTTCCATCTAAGAGTTGTCCTGCATCATTTCCAAAATATTTAGAATCAATAATTGCAATTATTTCAAATCTATCTGTTCCTCTGACTAATCCGTGGGCAGTTTTTGCAAATTCAGAATGGTAAATATTATCTGTTGCGACAATAGCTCTTTGTTTTTTATCCATTTCTTAATGATAAGGATGCAAATATGGGAATATTAATTTTAGTCATAGAGGCTTTGAAATTGTTTTTAATAAGAAGATAAATTATGAATTAGTAATAAGTATAATAAAGTTAACTGTGGTTAAATTAAAGACACTGAAATCATTTATCACACAAACATTTTTCCTTGAATTTAAGACAAAATTTATCTTATTGCTTCTCCTCCTCTTACTTTTGTGCTAATTCTGATAGCATCTTGAACATCATATATAAAAATCTTTCCATCACCAACTTGATCTGTTCCAGCACATTCCAAAAATACATCAATACATTTGTCAAGATTTTCATCACTGATTACACAAATAATCATTATTCGAGTTTGCAAAATCATGGTTTGTTCAGTACCTCGATATCTTTCGGAATAGCTTTTTTGTAAACCTGTGCCTTTTACAGGAACTACTGTCAAACAAGGGATTCCTGCTTCTTTAAGACCTTCTTGGACATCTTGTAATTTTGAAGGCCTTATAATTGCTTCTATTTTTTTCATTTATTGATATTTGAAACCGTTATTCAAAAGTTGAGTATGATTCTACTCCAAAACTAGCAGCATCTATTCCAGCTAATTCCTCTTCACGAGAAACTCTAATTCCAATTGTTCTTTTCATAATTTGCAATATTACAAACGTAAATATAAATGAAAAGCTCGCTATTGCCAAAACCCCAATTGCTTGAGTTGCAAGCAAGCCAAATCCACCACCAAATAGCAATCCGTTTTCAGTAGCAAAAAGACCAACAGCAACGGTTCCAAAAAGACCGTTAACTCCATGTACTGCAATAGCTCCAACTGGGTCATCAATTCTCATCTTATCAACAAAAACCACAGCAATGTCTACAAGAATTCCAGCAATTAGGCCAATGATAATTGCTGAATTATGGTCTACCACGTTACATCCAGCAGTGATGGCTACTAATCCAGCAAGGACTCCATTGATAACCATTGTGATATCAATTTGTTTGTATTTTATATAGGTATAAGCCATTGTCGAAATTCCTCCTGCTGCAGATGCTAGAAATGTATTCGTCGCCACAGTACCAATTAATTCCCATTTGCCAAGTGCTCCGAGTGTTGAACCTGGATTAAAGCCAAACCATCCAAACCATAACATAAATGCTCCAACAGCCGCCAGTGGCAGATTATGGCCTGGTATTGCTTGAATTTCTCCATTTTCATATTTTCCGATTCTTGGCCCTAATACGATGGCTGCAGCTAATGCGGCAAATCCTCCCATTGCATGAACTGCTGTCGAACCTGCAAAATCATTAAATCCCATGGTTGCTAACCATCCGCCAGGATTCCACACCCAATGAGCAGCAAATGGATACATAATGGTGCAAAATAAAAATACAAAAATGGCATATGCCCATATTTTCATCCTTTCGGCTACTGCGCCTGAAACAATTGAAATGGCCGCAAGTGCAAAACCCAGTTGTATAAAATAAAATAGATTATTTGATATATTAAGTCCAAGGCCTAAATCCTGATCGGTAATGCCAAAATCAAATGCAATCCAACCATTGGATAAGCCATAAGCAATTCCAAATCCGAACAAATAAAAGGCAATTCCACCAAAAGAAATATCAATAATTACTTTTGCAATAATACTCATCGCGTTTTTGGATCTTATAAATCCAGCTTCCAACAAAGCAAACCCGCCTTCCATTTGAAATATTAGAGCTGCACAAATGGCAACCCAAACGGTATCGATACTATGTATCAATTCTACTTGCTGAGCAGCAAGCACTGTAATTTCTTCCATATCTGTAGTTAAGTCAGTTAATTTTAGAATTTTCACGAAGTCTGCAAACAAAAAAGCGAAAATTATAAATCTGTGCTAAGTTATAATTTTAATTTAGAAATAATCATATATGTATTATTTTATACAAGAGACTTGGTTTCTTTATTTGAATTATCTTTATAAACGAAGGTTATCGTTTATGAAGATAAAACTGTGCACATCTGCCAGACACTTATCATAACTTATGCATTCCTACGAATTTTTTGCAGTTCAGTAAAAATATATTGGCATTGCGTCAGAAAAAAATCAAACATTAATAAATATTAAAAATATTTTGCCTTCAAAGATTAATATTGAAAAATGTATTTAGCAAAACAATAAGTATTATCACTCATTCTTGCCTTCAAAATGTATTGCCCAGTTACTCCATGTATTTCATTAAGCTTTAATATAATCTGTTGCGAATGCTCAGAAAATGAATGATCAAATACCTTGTTTCCATAAAGATCAAAAATAGCAATTGAAGAAATATTTAATTCCCGATTTTCAATATTTAATATTTCGCTTGACGGATTTGGGAATATTGAAAGCATTAAAGAATTATTATTTTCTTCGATTGAAGAAGGCGATTCATTATTATAACCAAAAGTTGGGTAGGGAAGTACTTGCAGATCACCAGTGCCATTTGGCAGTCTTCCATAAGTTTTATTGTCATTTTGTTCTGGGAATGTAAATCCATTTATCTGAACAAATTGATTGTTTTCTTTAAAATAAAGTCCGATAAACTCACCATTTTTCGAAAGCTTAAAGTTTGCATGATTTATTCCTTGGGATTCATCATTATCTGCCCATATGGTGTAATATTCTTCAGGTCCCAATTGAATTTCAGGTAACTGCCATTTTCCAGGGTTTGATTCGTCATCTGTTATATAATATGCTCCAAGATTTATATTGGTATCTGAAGTATTAAATAATTCGATCCAATCTTCAAATGCTCCCGTTTCATCCGTTTTAAAAGTGGAATTACTAGCCATTAACTCGTTGATTACAATGTCAGAACTTATGGCAACATCTAAAATTATTTGATTGGCATTACAAAATGGCCAATATCTTTTTCCTGCAATACTCGAAACTTCAAAATAATAATTTAAGAATCCTGAATGAATGTTTTCAAGACTTGTTTGGTAGGTACTTTCTTCTTTTGGACTGATTATTTTCTCTTTCCAAGGATCATCATTGTATTGGTAATTCAAAGTTACATCTCGTGCAGCTTCCCATGGAAAAAATAAATTTATATTGAATATTATGGAGTCTGTTTTGAGCTCAGCATTATAAAAATTCAACATTGGCATTGGGGTATTTACGATTAATTGAGGCCAGATTGAGGCTCCCCTTGCTTCAATATATGATCTGATTCCGTATCGAACATGCGAACCAACCCCTTCATCAAAACTTTTATTGAAATGATTAATATCCCAACCATAGTCCATCTGTGCAAATAAATCATTTATCCTGAATGGGGTTAGTTTGGTTTTGAAACCTTCTAAATAAGAATCCAAATAAACATTATTGAAAAATTCTAATAAATATTCATATAAATAATAGCTTAGCTTATCTTTGTATTCTTTAATTTTTAAAATGTTTTCATAAAGAGGTCGGTCTACATTACCCCAAGTATCAGACCATTCACAGATATCCGTTTCTGTCCAATCAGTGCTTCCCCAGCCGATTCCAAAAGTGTTATCTAGATCAAAAGGAATATATGTAAACTTTCCTGTAGAAGGGTTATGGTATAGGTAAAAATTATTTTTATTAACGATTGGACCATCCCAATTGGAAACAAGGATATCCATGGCAATGGCTTTAATATAATTATCCACATCAAATATTTCTTCTAGCTCACATTGAAATTGGTCACCAGTTGTATTGTTGAGAATATCAATGAATTGAACCAATTGACTATAATCGTCGCTTTCATTATTTGTTTTCAAATCATAAGTTCTTCTGCCATTAGATTCATCTTTATAATTGGATTGATTGCTACCTTTGTAGACTAAATCTGCAGGCCAAAGACATTTGAAAAGATTGCCACTTTTGTTAGAAAATCTCTTTTGTACAAATTCTTCGTCGATATGCTCCACATTTATATAAAGACCATAATATTGATTGTTGATATACAACTCCACATGATTTGCTCTCGAAGATGGAATTCCTACTCTACGATATAAATCCCAACACATTTTTGAACGCAAAATACTTGGATCATTATGTTCTCCATTTAAATTCAGCTTTTCTAATCCATGGTATTTCTTACCAGATTCGAAAGCATTGATTGAAATTTTAAAAGATTTTTTCTTAGAAGTTCTTGAAGTATTTCCTCTAAGTCGGAATCCTACGTTTTCGATGGTATCTGTAATATTATTTCTAGTAAAAAAAAAGTTGGATTTAAATTCATGTTCACTATCGCTATTTTCAAGCGCTAAAATATATTCAAGAGAATCCTGAGGAATAATTACATCAATTCGAGGAACGGATTCATCATCAAATACATATCCTGGCTCTGGAAAGTTATATTGAGCTCCTAAATTGAATGAGAAAATAATAAAGAAGAAAAACCATGTTAAGCTTCGAAGCATTGTGTCAATTTATAGTTTTTCAAAGTATTTAATGATAGCAAGTCTAATATCTCGGGCCGTATCTCTATTACTTGGCTCAAGAATAGTTGATATACCTGGATTTTCCTTTGTGAAACTTTTGTATTCATAGCCACTCAACATAAAATCATTCAAAGCTATGTTGTAAATTCTATTTGTATCCAAATAACTGTTATTTATTAACCATTTATTGGCTTGTTTTTGGATGTTGTAAACTTGAAGATATCCACCATTCCCAATATTGGATTCACTTTCTTCCAAAACCTCTTTTAGCAGTTTTCCAGTCATTTCGACCTTCAAGACTTTGCCTCCAAAAGGTAATACTCTGAATACATCGACTGCTGTAATTTCTCCTATTATATCATCATCAATTCTGAATGAACCACTGTTTATAAAGGACGCATCGACTCCATTTATGCTTTCAAACATTGCTTTTGTAGCTACCTCTCCAAGATTGGTTTGTGAAGACCTCATGTCGCTATCTATGCCATTAAGTGGTTTGACTGCGTTATAAATAACTTTATTTGGTTCATCAACGATATCTTTAATTTGTTCATCTAATATTATAGACCATTTTTGAACAATTAAATCCACAGCTGGGTCTTCTTCAATTGTTTCGTCAATTGAAATTAGCTCAGAATTTACAATATTTGTTTTAGTTTTTTTGTCGTATTTAATTCTATGCACATATACAGTTTTCGCATTTGCATCTGCTTTTGCTATGGTAGTATTACCAACCATATATTTCATGTTATTATGGTCATGGCCGCCCATTATAAGCGCAATTTCAGGGTTTTGCGTCGCTACTTCTTTGTCTTGCTTAATTAATAAATGGGTCAATCCAATTACAATATCTGTTGATCTGGATAATTCTTGGACAGCAGTTTTGGAGGAAGTAAAAATGTCATCGTAGTGCACAAAATCTTTTTCAGCAAGTGGAATTGTAACTCCAAATATTCCCACATTTAATTTAGTGCCATCATTATCTTCTATTTCCCAAACATAAGTTTCAGGTGCAAAATGTTTCCTCCCTTTGACCATTCTATAAAATGGATACAATCGATCGCCACATGTCTGGAAAGTGTTGCAACTTGTCCATTCAAAATTTGATTCATTTAATCTACTTTGAAGCTCATCTTCTTTGATGTCGAATTCATGATTTCCAAAAGTCACCAAGTCGAAGCCTGTTGCATTCATTACTTCGACCATGTGCTTCCCTTTTATACTTTGACCTTCGTATTTCAAAGTTCCTATAACAGAAGGATTAACAAAATCCCCTGCATGCACTAAAAAAGTGTTTTTATTTTCAAGCAATAATTTTTTACGTAATGTTGCAACTCTTGCCAAGCCGCCAACTTTTCCGCCTTGCAAAGGAGCAATTTCATACACATCATTTACTTGAATGAAAATGAATTCAATGATGTTGTCATCCTTAGTTGGTGTTAAAACCTTCGTGGGAGTGCAAGCGAAAATGAATACAATTGTGGAAATAAAAATAAAAAAAGAAGTTTTTGAAAGGATCATTTGTTCTGTATTTTAGATTATCATTCAAACAAAGGTAGGCGAATTAATTAAATATGAATACTTCCAAAAATCAATTTTTGGAAATTATTAAAAACTAATTAAGATGAACTTTTCAAAGATATAAGGCGCTTTCTTTATCTAAATACCAGATTATATTTTTCGAAATGGGTTGAACATGTGCTGCAGGAAAATCCAAATAGTGGTTTCGTTTATTCAGAATTTCATCTATTTTCTCTTTTTTACTTAAACCTGTGACTAAAAAAGTTACAGTTTTTGCATTATTTATGACTTTTCCAGTAATAGTAATTCTTAGTTGGCCTGAATTTGGGTGAGTTGCTACTTCACAATTGTGATCAGAATTCCAAAGGTTCATTTGATCTGGAAATATTGAAGCGGTATGTCCATCTTCTCCCATTCCCAAAATCAATAAATCAAAACAAGGAATGCCATTTTTAATTTCCAAATTTTCATTTAAAATTTTAGAATATCGAATAGCTTCTTTTCTTGGGTCATTTTCGCCTTTAATTCTATGGATATTTTCAATAGGAATATCAATTTTTGAAAACAAATGATCTTGGGTCATTTTAAAATTGCTTTCTGAATCATCAGGACCTACACATCTTTCATCTCCCCAATAGAAATGGACATTATTCCAACTAATTGAATCTTTATAATTTTCTGAAATGAAATCAAAAATTGCTTTCGGCGTGCTACCTCCTGAAAGTGCAACATTCACTTTATCGGATTGATGGATGATTTTTTGAAGTTCTTCGGAAAATTTTTTAGCTATTTCCTCTTTATTATTGCAAATTATAATTTCCATTTAAAGTATTTTTTCAAAGTTTTACAACATTGTCTTAAACTATATTATAAGTTATAGTTCGCAGTATAAATCATCGTTTGTTAGATTTTTTGAAGGGGTTCTCCATTTATGTTTTTTCATCAATTCATTTGCAGCTTCAGGCCCCCAAGATCCTGCTGCATATTGATGTACTTCAACTGAAGTATCATTTTTCCAGGTTTCTAAAATGGGGTCAACAAAAGCCCACGCTTCTTCGACTTCATCTCCTAGAGCGTATAATGTGGCATCACCTTGCATTACATCAAGAAGTAATCTTTCATAGGCTTCCGGGACATTAGTATCAGAAAGGTCTGAATAGTTGAAATCCATATCTACGTTTTCAACTTTAAATCCTTGTCCAGGAAGTTTCATTCCAAAATTTAAAACAATTCCTTCATTGGGTTGAATTCGAATGATCAGTTTGTTGCTTTCTTGATTTCTATCAAATAAATTCTTTGGGGAGGCTTTGAAATGAATAACGACTTCTGTAACTTTTGCAGGCAATCTTTTTCCAGTTCTAACATAAAAGGGTACATTTTCCCACCTCCAATTGTCAAAAAAGAATTTTACAGCTGCAAAAGTTTCTGTTTTTGAGCTTTTTGAAACACCCTCTTCTTCTAAATATCCTTTAACTTGCTTTCCCAGTATTTTTGAAGATATGTATTGACCTCTCACTGTATTTGATTTTATAGTTTCTGGAGTCCATTGTCTTAGACATCTTAGAACTTTTAATTTTTCGTCTCGAATGGCATCTGCATCAATTCTATATGGAGGTTCCATGGCAATTAGTGAAACAATTTGCATGAGATGGTTTTGAAACATATCCCTAAATGCGCCCGAACCATCATAATATCCACCTCTGCTGCCAACTCCTTCTTGTTCAGCATTTGTTATTTCTACTCTGCTTATAAAATTCCTATTCCAAAGCGGTTCGAAAATGCTGTTTGAAAATCTCGTGACCAAAACATTTTGAACAGTCTCTTTTCCTAAATAATGGTCAATTCTGTAAATTTGATTTTCAGAAAAACATTCCAACAATCCTGCATTTAGATCTTTTGCAGTAGCCAAGTCATAACCAAATGGCTTTTCCACAACCAACCTTTTCCAACCTTCATTGTTGGTATTCAAATTTTGATCTCTAAGATTTCGGGCGATAATTTTGTAAAGACTAGGCGGTGTCGAAAGATAAAAAATGTAATTATTAGGAATTTGATACTTTGAACTTAGTTCAATGAGCTTTTCCTTTAAAGTTAAGTAACTGTTTTCATAATTTCCGCCCAAATCATGGTAGAAAAACTTTTGAGCAAAATTTTCAACTAAAATATTTGATTCTTGTTTGCCATCATTTATTAAAAAATCACTTTCAAAAATTACTTTATTGCGAAATTCCTCATCTGTTAAATTGGTTCTACTAGTTCCTAAAACTATAAAGTTTTCTGGCAGGAAACCTCCTTTGAAAAGATGAAACAATGCTGGTATTAATTTTCTAACGGTCAGATCGCCTGAAGCTCCGAAAATGACTAAAATTTGATTTTCTATATTTTTCATAAATGACAGTTTTAATAATTTAAGCGGCAAAACTAATCAATCTATAAGAATACTGCTTTTATGATTCAATGGAATTGAAAAGGCGTACATATTTGAATTTTTAATCTTGCAACACTTCGAAATAAGACAAAATCAGGATCAGAAAAGTTTTAATTAAGCGATTAAATTGCACTTATCGGCTTTCTTTTACATAAAGATGACTTACAAAAACTTACTTTTGCTTTGGTATATGAATTCAAAAAGCAAAAAAAGCAGTAAAATGTTGTTTAATGTGCAATATGATCATCTTTTTTGCATATAAATTGATCAAATTCTAATAAAATATTTTGCATGAGTAAGTTATATGATTTCGGATTGGTTGGCCTGGGAGTTATGGGGCGCAATTTTATTCTAAATGTGGTGGATAATGGGTTTTCAGCTTTCGGACTTGATTTAAATGAAGAATCGGTATCTGCATTAATAAGTGAGGGAGGTGATATAAATAAAGTTAATGCAAGTTCTGATTTAGCCCAATTTGTTTCTAGTCTTGCAAAACCACGTTTAATAATGTTACTGGTACCTGCTGGAAAAGCAGTGGATAATGTGATTGAGAATTTGGTGCCATATTTATCAAAGGAGGATTTAATTATAGATGGAGGAAATTCATTTTTTACAGATACAGATAGAAGAGAATCCTATCTGAACAGCCTTGGATTTCATTTCATAGGTGCAGGGGTGTCAGGAGGAGCAGATGGAGCAAGAAAAGGTCCAAGTATTATGCCAGGAGGCTCCAAACCATCTTATCAATACATACAACCCATTTTTGAAGCTGTTGCTGCGAAAGCTCATGATGGAAAACCTTGCGTCGCCTATCTCGGACCGAAATCTGCTGGGAATTATGTAAAAATGGTGCATAATGGAATAGAATATGGGATGATGCAATTGATCTCTGAAATTTATGATTTGTTGCGTAAAGCAGGCAATTTTACGAATGAAGAGCTTCAAGAAATTTTTGCAGAATGGAATGCAGGTAGATTACAATCTTTCCTTATTGAGATAACAGCTGAAATTTTTGGTAAAGATGATGATAAAGGTGATGGAAAACTCATAGACAAAATATTGGATAAAGCAAAACAAAAAGGAACAGGTAAGTGGACTTCACAAAATGCCATGGACCTTGGAATTCCAATTCCTACTATTGATATTGCAGTTAGTATGCGAGAAATATCTGCATTGAAAAATGAAAGAATTAAAGCGGATTCAATTTATGATAGACCTCAACTCGCTTTAATCGAAAATAAATCATTGATAGCATTTGCAGAGGAAGCATTGTATTTTTCATTTATATGTGCCTATTCACAAGGTTTTCATCAATTGTCTGAAGCTTCGAAGGAATACCATTATGATTTGGATATGGCATTGATTTCTCAAATTTGGAGAGCAGGTTGTATTATTAGAGCCTCATTATTAGAGGATATTACTATTGCATTCAAAGAAGATACTCAACTCCCTAATTTGTTAGTAGCTCCAAAATTTGTGGATAAAATACAATCGACGGTCAATTCAGTTAGAGAATTAGTGGCTTACGGTGCTAAAAATGGAATTCCACTTCCTGGTTTGTCAAATTCATTAACCTATTTTGATGCCTATACATCAAGTGAGTTGCCTTTAAATTTGATTCAGGCACAAAGAGATCATTTTGGATCACATACTTATGAAAGAAATGATATGCCAGGAATTTTTCACACCAAATGGGGTGAATAATCATTATTATAAAGGTATTAAATTGGGACTTCAAAAAAACTTGCAAATTATAAGGTAACAAATCTTTTTTGTGCTATTTAATTTTTAATATTAGTTTCTTTTGCAAGCAAATTAATTTTTAGCATTAATGAAACAAATATTATTTTTTATTTTCATTGCTTTTATAGCAAATTTGAAATTATCAGCTCAAAGTTCACCTGTTAACAGAGCAGCATATCAAATTGAAATGAAAACAACTGACAGCCAAATTATTATTGATGGCGTTTTTGATGAAGCTGCTTGGCTTTCAGCGCAAAAAGTTTCGAAATTCCATATGGTTTTACCCACAGATGAAGGTTTAGCTACTTCAGATTCTGAAGTAATGATGGCTCGAGACGAATCCAACGTATATATAGCAATTACATGTTTTGATACATTTCCTGGAAAAAGACCAGTGGAATCTTTAAGACGCGATTTTTCTTTTGGAAAAAATGATAATTTTATCGTTTTTATTGATACTTATAATGACCAAACAAATGGTTTCGCATTTGGGATTTCTGCTGTCGGAGCCCAATGGGAAGGTATTCAAGCAGATGGAGGTTTTGTTTCATTGAATTGGGATACAAAATGGAAGTCAGCAGTTAAAAATTATTCAGATCGATGGACTGCTGAATTTGCAATTCCTTATAAAAGTATAAGGTACCAAGATGGTGCTACAGAATGGGGAATAAATTTTACAAGATTAGACCTTAAAAGTGGCGAGAAATCAGCATGGGCTCCTGTTCCAAGGCAATTTCAAACTGCCAATTTAGCTTTTACAGGAACTGTAAAATGGGAAGAACCACTTCCAAAAAGAGTTGTTAATTACGCAGCTATTCCTTATGTTTTTGCTCAATCTACAAATGATTTACAAACTGATGAAGGACCAGAATTAAAGGCTAAGGTTGGACTGGATGCTAAAATTACAGTTTCTACCTCTTTGAATTTGGATCTTACTTTAAATCCTGATTTTTCACAAGTAGAGGTTGATCAACAGCAAATCAATTTGGATCGCTTTGAACTTTTTTTTCCTGAACGAAGGCAATTTTTTCTAGAGAATAGTGACTTGTTTGCAAGTTTAGGTAATGCAGATAACAGACCATTTTTTTCGAGACGGATTGGTCTTAATAACCCAGTTAGAGGTGGGGCTAGGTTAAGTGGAAAAATTAATAAAAAATCAAGGATTGGCTTGATGAATATTCAAACTGGCGGTAATGAAACAATAGCTGCAAGTAATTTCTCTGTGGGAGTTGTCCAGCGTCAAATATTTGCAAGGTCAAATATTTCTTTGTTTATGGTTAATAAGCAAGTGACAGATAAGGATTTGAAAGGTGAAAATAAATACAATAGGATTGCTGGGGTCGACATCAATCTTTCAAATGCTAACAGCAGATGGACTGGCAAGTTATTTTATCATCAAGCAATATTTGATGGCGACCTGAGCGATGCGTTTACTTTTTCTGGAAAAGCGGTTTATGATACTCCAATATTCTCAGTTTCAATGAGCCAATCTTATATTGGTTCCGATTATAACGCTGAAGTTGGTTATATCCGAAGAAATGGCATTTATAACTTTACGCCAGCCCTGAAATATCGATTTTTTCCCAAAGGAAGATCCATTACAACGCATGGACCCAACTTGGATATGAATTTGTTTTTGGACAAGGCATTTGACTTGAGAGATCGAGTTACAAAATTCTCATATAATTTTACATGGCTGGATAGAAGTACCTTTCAAATTGGTTTTGAAGAAACATACATTAAATTAATTAGAAGTTTTGACCCTACTAATTCCGGAGGAGAAAGGCTTCCTGAAGAAAGCGAACACAATTGGCAAAGATTTGATGCTCAATATGTTTCGAACCCTAGAAGTTTATTAAATTATACATTCAGCATTGGATTAGGCGGGTATTATAATGGAACTAGATCTAATTTTGGAACTGAGTTGTCTTATAGAGTGCAACCTTACGGCTATTTTGGAATTATTGGTTCATATAATATTATCAATTTACCATCTCCTTATAACAGCACAAATTTTACTTTATTTGGACCTAAGTTAGACATTACTTTTACAGATAAAATTTTCCTTACAACTTTTACCCAATACAATGATCAGATGGATAATATCAATGTTAATGTGAGATTTCAATGGAGGTTTGCGCCAGGATCTGATTTTTTTATAGTATTTACGCAAAATTCATTTGCTGACGAATTTACTGCAAAAGATCGCGGTTTAGTTGGGAAAATATCTTACTGGTTCAACTAAAATTTAGTTTGAAATTGTCGAATTTTTTTAATCAATATTAATGAGGAATTTAGTTTGTTTTATTTTATGGATACTTATCATTTCTTGTCAAAATAAAGAAAATCAAATCTGGATAATAACTCCTCCAGGTGCCAAAGAATATGCTAAAATTGACAAAAATGGAACGACTATTATTCCTAACGGGAGATATATTACCCCTTCAGGAAAAAGCATAATTACAGCCCCACATCCTTACGGACTTGCAGTAAGTAAGGATGGAAATATAGCTGTGACAGCAAATTCGGGTACAGGCCCAATTTCTATTACAATAATAAGGAATTTGCTATCAGATAACCCCCAAGTTCAACAGATACCTCCAGGACCAAGTACAGATGATGGAGTCCTTGCATCGGTTTTTATGGGTTTGGCTATTTCTCCAGACAATAAAATAGTGTATGTTGCTGGAGGACAAGAAAATAAGATTTATTTGTTTGATTTGGATAATGGGGAATCCATTGGGGAAATAAATTGCTCTTTTGAATCTGACAGTATAGACTACACACACGGATATATTGGAGACATGGTTCTGACATCTGATGGAAAAACACTTTATGCGGTAGATCAAATTGGTTTTAGAACCTTAATTATTGATACAGAAAAACGTAAGTTAATGAATTCTGTGCCTGTAGGCAGATATCCATTTGGAATTTGTCTTTCTCCAGATGAAAAGAAAGTTTATGTTGCAAATGTTGGAATGTTCCAATATTCTTGGATAAAAGAAAGTAGCTCTGCAGAAGCACAAATCAAGCCAATTGATTTTCCAGCTTTTGCATATAATTCGGACGAAATGGTAGAAGGAATTTCAAATGACACTTTAAATATTCCAGGCTTAGGGGATCCAAATGCTATAGAAGCATTTTCTGTTTTCGTAATTGATGTACAAAATAAAGAATTTCCAAAAGTTTCGGCAAAAATAAAAACTGGGCATTTGGTAGGAGCACTCATAGAAGGAATTCCTGCTGTTGGAGGATCCAGCCCAAATTCCATGGTTGCCTCAGCTAATCATGTATTTGTTAGCAATGGAACAAATGATAATATTTCTGTAATTTCAATTGCTGAAGATACTGTTATTCAATCCATTCCTTTAAAGCCAGATAAAAGAGTAAGGCAATTTAGAGGTGTTATACCTTTTGGATTGGCCCTAAGTCCAGACCAAAAAAAGCTTTTCGTCGCTGAATCTGGTATCAATGCTCTTGGCGTTATTGATGTTCAAAATTTAAAAGTGTTAGGTCATATTCCAACCGGATGGTTTCCCGCAAAAGTGCAAATTACAGGTGATGGAGCTCATATTGTTGTGACAAATGCGAAGGGTTTCGGGAGTGGACCAAATGGAGGAAAATCATTTGTCCCAGGGCCAGAGGGTAGTTACATTGGGTCATTAATGAAAGGAACTGTTGAAGTTTTAGATATGCCGACAGAGGAAGAATTGAAATCGATGACAGCAAAAGTAATTGGTAATAATTTTAAGTTTACTGAAGTTAGTGATAATAAACATAAGCTCCGACAAAGTAACCCAATTCCTCTTTATCCAGGAGCAAAAGAAAGCCCGATTAAGCATATTGTTTTCATTTCTAAAGAAAACAGAACTTATGATGAGGTATTTGGCCAAATAACATACGGGAATGGAGATTCAAGTATAGCAAGATATGGCAAGAATGTTAGTTTTTCAAATAGGAACAATTCCAAGTCTATTGATTCAATTGATATAATGCCAAATCACCATAGTTTAGCCCATGCTTTTGCCATTTCCGATAATTTTTACGTTGACGCCGATGTTTCTGCAGACGGACACAGATGGTTGGTAAATACTTACCCAAATGAATGGTGTGAAACTGCAACGGCAGCAAGTTATGGCGGAAATAGAAAATTTAATGAAAAGTCAAAAGCTCCTGGTGTATTTGCAATGAATGGTTCAGCAGGCGCAATTTATCCTGAAGACTATAATGAAGCAGGTTCAATGTGGGATCATCTTGAAAGGCATAACATTGAATTTTTTAATTTTGGATTTAGCGTTATGTTTGAACCAGCTTTGTATAAAGACGATTTTAAAAATACAGGAGTGAAACATTATGTAAATTATCCAGTACCGCAGCCACTTTTTGAAAGATCCTCACGAAAATATCCAACATATAATATGGCAATTCCTGACCAATTCAGGATTGATCAATTTTCAAAAGAATTTGATGAAAAGTGGATAAGTGGTAGCGAAGAAATGCCACAATTAATGACTGTGATTATTCCAAATGATCATGGGGCAGGGGAGCGACCTGAAGCTGGATATCCATTTAGAGAAAGTTATATGGCTGATAATGACCTTGCGGTCGGAAGGATTGTTGAATTTCTTTCACATACGCCATATTGGGAAAATATGTTGATAGTTATTACTGAAGATGATGCTCAAAATGGCGTAGATCACGTGGATGCACACAGGAGTATTTTGATGCTGATTTCACCCTGGGTAAAAAGAGATTATGTGAGTCACGATCATTTTAGTTTTGGAAGTATTTTTAAGACATTTTGGAATATTCTAGGAATTCCATATTTGAATCAATATGATGCAGCGGCATTAGATATGGCAGATTTTTTCACTGATACTCCAGATAATACACCATACAATGCTATTTCGGTAGATTCAAGAATGTTCAATCCGCAGACTGCGTTAGATCCATTTGATGAAACATTTGATTGGAAAGCCGTTGAAGAATCCCCAGAAATTGATAATCCGGAGGATATGTTTAATGAAAGCAAAGAACAAGATGAATTCCGTTTAGAAAATAGGGAAAAAATTAAAAAGAAGAATTAGAAATCGAAAGAAATACAATTTCTATTCGAGAATTATTAATTTACTCCCACCTTGGAGGATTGAATTTGTATTCAATTTTATATTTTTTGTCAATTTTTGCAAATTCCTCTGGAGTTTTATCTTCCCATTTTGTGCCTATTGGCACACCTATTTCTCTAAAATAATTTTCGAAACCTGCAGGACTATAGTTAAATAACATGATTAAAGGTTCAGAAGAAATATTTTTTAGACCATGCCATTCGTTTCGAGGTACAAAAGCTATACTTCCTGAACCTACTTCAATTGCATTATCTCCTAAAATAAATTGACCATTTCCACTTTGTATGTATATTAATTCTTCTTCCCCTCCATGTTTATGAACTGGAATAAAGTCATCAGAAACAATAATTTCTTTGCAAAAGGAAATAGAATTCACTTTATGAACAGATTTATTCACTAGCAAAGTTACCGGGGCTTGCCGACCAGCAATCAGATAAGTTTCTTGATTTGCAGGATGACTAACAAAGCCTTTCAATTTTACATTTTTATCGATTGATTGAGAATAAAGCAATTGAGGTGCCATCCCAATAATTCCAGAAGCTCCTAACATTTTTATAAAGCTTCTTCTTGAATCTAGATCCATATTCGATTCTTTAAAAAGTGATTATTTTACCATTTTTCCATGTTTCATGACCATATCTACGTCTTGTAAAAGGGAAATATATCTTAAAACATCACCTTTGACCGCAATGATATCAGCATATTTTCCTTCACTTATAGTACCATAGTTGTCGTCAACGCCCATCATTTTTGCAGGCCAATAAGTAGCAGCTTTTATAGCATACATAGGGTCTATACCAAATTCGTTAACCCAAACATCCAGTTCATGCCAAGTAGATTGACAGTGAAATTTCATTGGTATTCCGCTGTCGGTGCCAATTAATAAAACGACACCAGCATCCATAAGCTGTTTTACTTTTCTTTCTAAGGTTGGCCTTCTTGAAGGTGTCAATTGGAAATATGGCAATCGTCCAGGGTGTTGGATGGAAGCTTCAATATCATCAATAATATATTGTGGAAGCCCCTCGTGCCAGCAATCATTATCTAGTGCCTCTGGATTGTCCCGTACATATTCATAATTGTACAACCCTTCTACTGTAGGAGTCCAAAATAATGGACCTTTATTCATTTGTGCAGTTCTTTCTTTAATCATTTCAATTACATCATCAGGATATTGAGGTGCTGAAGAAAGACCCGTATGCTCAAAATTATCAACTCCAGCTGCTAGACCTCTTCTAATTTCTTCAGGTCGATGGCTATGTGCCACAACTGTTAGATTGTTTTTATGCGCTTCGTCAACTACAGCTTTCACTTCGTCCAATGTCATTTGATCCTGATCAATTAGCTTTATACAATCAACTCCAGCATCTGCAAGTTTTTTCACTTTCATTCGAGCATCAGCAGCACCATTAACTCCCCATCGAAAAGCTTCTGTTCCTGGATAAGGCTCTTTCTGAATAAACGGTCCTGACATATACATAGTTGGGCCTTGTAATTCGCCATTATTTATTCTATCCCTTACAGAAATGCTTTCTTCTAAAGGTGCACCCAAATCTCGGGCACTTGTTACTCCAGCTTTTAATAATTGCAATGCTGATGCAGGCATTATAATATCTCCTAAAACATTAAGATAAGTTTTATCCCAATGGGTATAGTCGCTGTGGCCATTGATCATTAAATGCACATGCATATCCCAAAGGCCAGGCATAACACTCATGCCTTCAGTTGAAATGATTTCAGCATTTATTGGAATTTCTGTATTTCCTTGATGGCCAACTTTTATAATTTTATCGTTTTCGACAATAATGACACTATTGAAAATTGGTTTTCCTCCAAAACCATCAATTAATGTTCCTCCAACCAAGGCTTTAATGTTTTGAGCATGCGTTAAGGGGATATGTATAATCAAACAAAAGATAAATAGAAATTTTTTCATAATTTAAGTATTGTATTTTTTGAAAATGTAGTAAAATGGTAAACCTAAAACCAAAAGCCCAATTCCTGCAAAAGCATGTAAAGGTTGTTCAACTAATGTGTTCAATAGAAAAATGCTACTCATTCCGATAAAAACAATTGGTGTTAGAGGGTACATTGGGACTTTAAAAGGACGTTCTAAATTTTTAAATTTTAATCTTAAAACGATAACTCCAATAGCAGCTAAAGTCATAAAAGTAATATCCATAAAAGTTGCATAAGTAATGATATTATTAAAAGTTTTTCCAGCGAGAATTATAATCACTGCCCAAAATCCCTGCAAGTAAATAGCATTTGATGGAGTTTTGTATTTAGTATTTAGTTTGCTTAGCGTTTTGAAAAACACACCATCTTCCGCCATTGCAAAATAAACTCTAGGGGCTGACATAGAATATATACTTATTGTTCCAAATATGGATATCATTACAATTCCAGCCACTAATTTTCCACCAAAACTTAAATATTTTGAAACGGCATCACCAGCGACTTTCTGGGAATCAGCCATTTCTTGAAGTGGTAGAAAAATCATATAGGCCATATTTATCAAAACATAAGTTAGAGTCACAATGATGGTTCCTAAAATCATTGCCCGAGGAACGTTTACTTTTGGATTAATAGTTTCAGCAGCTAAATAAGAAGCATGGTGCCAACCTCCAAATGACCATAAGACTCCTATTAACGCCAAGAAAAAAGCACTAAACAAATTATTAGGCGCATCAGTAATGCTCAGCCAGTTTTGAGTTTCTCCTTCACCAAGAAAATAGGACAATGAAAATAGTATAATTAATGCCATCGCTGACAACTTAAGGACTGTAAATACATTAGCAAACCATTGACTTACATTCACTCCCATACTATTAATGATACTCAATCCTAGGATTAGGCCAATTGGAATAATAATTCTCATACTTTCCGACATTGGAATAAAAAAAGATAAATAATCTGTAAAAGCCATTGCTAGGGCTGCTAAAGCTCCTGTGTTAACCGCTAATAAAATTATCCATCCATAAAGGAATCCAAAGAATGGGCCATAAGTTTCTTTGAGAAAAACATAAACTCCCCCAGCTTTAGGGAATAAGCCTCCTAGTTCTGCAAATGTTAAAGCCCCAGTAAGAGCTATAATTCCACCAAAAATCCAGACTAGAACAATCCAACTTTGATTAGGCATAGTTTGTGCAACTAATCCGGGCGTAACAAATATCCCTGCTCCAATACAAGAACCAACTGCAATCATTGTTAAACCAAAAAGATTAATCCTTTTTTCAAGTTTTGCCATAATTCATAAAATAAGATTTCAAGATACTTTTTAAATCAGTTTTATACTAAAAATCAGAAAAAATAAAAATTAGATTATCTTCGATTTCGAATAGGAAGAATTTTAGAACTGTACTTAAGCCACGCAGCTAAAAAATAGAGAAATGAGACAAAATTTAATAAGTGAAGGAGCAAGAGAACTCCAATATGAAATTCGCGGTATAGTTAAAAAGGCTGAAGAAATTGAAAGGCTTGGAATTGAAGTTTTTAGAGAAAACATTGGAGATCCAATTGCGAAAAACCATAAAATGCCCGAGTGGATAAAATCTATCCTTAAAAATTTGATGGATAACGATGACACTTACGGATATTGTCATTCTAAAGGTGTTTTAGAAACTAGAGAATATTTAGCTGCTAAAAACAATGCAAAAAAGGGTGCTCAAATTAATGCAGAGGATATCATTTTTTTTAATGGATTAGGTGACGCAATATCTAAAGTTTACCAATATCTAGTGCCTACTTCTAGAGTAATTGGCCCTTCTCCTGCCTATTCTACACATTCATCTTCTGAAGCGGCACATGCCAATCATCAACCAATAACTTATAATTTAGATCCAGATAATGGATGGCTTCCAGATCTTGAAGATTTGCGAATGAAGATCAAATACAACCCAAATATTGTTGGATTGCTGATCATCAATCCAGATAACCCAACAGGGATGGTTTATCCAGAAGAAGTTTTACAACAAATGGTTTCCATTGCAAAAGAATTTGATTTGTTTGTTCTCGCTGATGAAATTTATATTAATATTCTGTACAATGGAGCAATTTCTAAAAGTATTGCTGAAATAATTGGTGACGTTCCAGCTATTTCAATGAAAGGGATTTCAAAAGAATTTCCTTGGCCAGGATCAAGATGTGGATGGGTAGAATTTTATAATCGAGGGAAAGATCCTGAATTTCAAAGATTGTGTAAAGCTTTAGAAGATGCCAAAATGATTGAAGTTTGCTCTACAAAACTTCCTCAACTTTCAATTCCTTTAATAATGGAACATCCTAACTATGCGCCATATAGGAAAGTTGTGAATAATAGGATAGGAGAAAGAAGCAAAATAATTTCTGAAATTTTAACAGGAGTGAAAGGGATTCGGTTTAACCCAACTTATGGGGCTTTCTATAATACCATCATTTTTGAAAATGGAGTTTTGAATAAAAATCAATATTTAGAATCATCAAATCCAGAAATTAACAAGATTAAAAATTCGTGGTTGGTTGATGGGATGCAACTAGATAAAAGGTTCGTTTACAATTTATTGGCTGTGAAGGGGATATGTGTAGTTCCTGTTTCTTCCTTTTGTTCCTCATTACTTGGTTTCAGAGTTACTTTGTTAGAAGAAGATGAAAAAAGACTTAAATATATCTTTAACGAAATTAAAGATGGAATTAATGAATATTTGACATCAGCTTGAAGTTAATATTTATGGATTAATTAGAATCGATTAAATCTTCTTCATTAGGGTCGGAATATTTTTCTTTTAATCTTTTCATATAATAATAAGTTTCAGTCTGAGACCTAATTGCAAGATCATTGATATTGGTTCTATAAGTATTGTTTTCTTTGTAATGTATTTTCCTTGCTTTCACATTGTCATTGAGCTGTATCCTAATCAAATCCAAAATTACATCGCGACAAACACTGTCATAGATTGGAACAACAGTTTCAATTCTATAATCAAGGTTTCTTGTCATCCAATCTGCGGAAGAAATAAATATATCCCGCTTGCCTTTATTGTAAAAAATAAAAATCCGAGCATGTTCTAAGAATCGATCAACAATACTAATAGCTTCAATATTTTCACTCAAACCTGGAATACCTGGAAGTAAAGAACAAATGCCTCTAATGATAAGTTTGATTTCAACTCCAGCTTTTGAGGCAGCATAGAGTTGGTTAATCATTTCTTGATCCTGTAAACTATTCATTTTCAATAATATCATGCCTTTTTTACCAGATTTTGCATTCGAAATTTCTTTTTTTATCAAAGAAATTAATTTTTCTTTCATTCCAAATTTTCCAACTAGAAGATGCTCAAATGATTGAGTTGGCATTTTTTGGGTTTCTAGAAATGAAAACAATCGAGTTACTTCATTTGTGATTCTTTGATCTTTTGTGAATATGCTTATATCGGAGTAGATTTTTGCAGTGTCTTCATGAAAATTACCTGTGCTCATGTAAGCATAAATATTAGGTTTGTTATCCTCCATTCGTCTTACAATAGTCATTTTTGCATGCACTTTAATGCCTGGAATACTGTAGTGTACATTTACTCCAGCTTGCTCCAGTCTTTCGCCCCAGATCAAGTTAGCTTCTTCATCGAATCTTGCCTTGACTTCTATAAACGCACTCACATGTTTTCCTAATCTTACAGCTTCTATTAAGGCATTCATTATCCTTGATACTTTGGCAACTCGATATTGGACAATTTTGATATGTGTTACATCGGGATCTTTTGCTGCTTGCTCAAAAAATTGAATTACAGATTCGTAAGATTGATAAGGAACATGCAGGATGTGGTCTTTTTCAGTAATCTTATCAAAAAGATTTTGATTTTCTAATTCATCATAAGGAAGTGCTGGAAATGGAATATTAGAAAGTTGATTGGATCCAAATCTAGGAAATTTGAAAAAATCAAAATTATTGTGGTATCGACCTTCTGGTAAAAGGTCTATTTCACTTAAATCAAAAACTTTCATCAGATATTTGAGAAATGATTTATTCATATCTCTGTCATATACCAATCGAGAGGCAGGACCTACTTGCCTTTTATTTAATGACTTTTTAATTTTCATTATTAGATCGCCAGAATATTCATCATCAATATACAATTCAGCGTCTCTGGTTAATTTAATAGAATATGTATCGATAATTTCATAACCTGGAAAAATCCATTTTACAGAATGCCTTACTATATCGTCGAGTAATATAAGTTCATGAATATTTTCTTCACTAGATGGAAGAAGAACAAACCTGTCCATCTGATCTGATGGAATTTTTACAATAGCATAATTATTTCTATCTTTTGTCTTATCTTTTAAATGGATGGCGAGGTACAAAGATCCATTCGTTAAAAAAGGTTTTATTTTGTCTTCAACCAATAATACGGGCTGAACAAAGGGCTGTAAATTTTCATTAAAAAAATCCTCCACATATATTTTTTGTTCTTGATTAAGATCTAATCGTCGGAGTATTTTTATGCCATATTGGTTCAGTTCTTTAATAAATTGTTTTTCAAATATTTTGCTAATTTCTTCTTGCTGGCTGTTTACCTTAGCCAGGATTTTGTTCAAAATTTCTTCTGGTGTGATATCCAATTCCTTTTGGGTTTTTTTACCAGCCCTCATCAAATTACGATGATTTGCAACTCTAACTCTGAAGAATTCATCAAGATTGGAAGAGTAAATTGCCATAAATTTGATTCTTTCAAATAAAGGGTTAGAAGGATCTTTAGCCTCTTGCAAAACCCTATAGTTAAAATCTAACCAAGATAAGTCTCTGTGAATTGTTATATTTTCTTTGATGTCTGCCATAATTATGAGAACAAATTTGGGGACTCTTTTATTATTTTGGGCCCTCTGTGACCAATATATTGAAAATTTTCCAACTCCATGCTCAAGAATTCAGCAATTTCAGGTGTTTTTTCATTTTCAGGTTCATGAACCATGAAATATAATGTGTCAACACCTTTAGATGTCCAAAATGCTATTCGTTCAGTCCATTGTTTAATTCGTTCATAATCAGTATGATGAAGACCATTACCTACCCATCTTATAAAGACTTTATTACTATTTACTACCATATGCAAAAGGTCCCTTCTTCCTGCGACATCGGTTATTAAAGGAACACAATTGTGTTTGGTTAATAATTCAATATATTTTTCAAAATAAAATTTATTTTGGTGAATTTCTTCATCTCTTAATTCTATGGCTAATCCTAATTCTTGTGGCCAAAATTTCAGGAAAGATTCTAAATATGGAAGATTACCATATTTGAAATAAGGTGGTAATTGAATAAAACAATAACCTAGTTTTTCTTCTAATTTAGAAATTTGTACAATAAATTCATTCACCAATGTCTTATTTGAAATCATGTCATTTCTGTGAGAAATGGCTTGCAAAATTTTTGGACAAAATTTAAAATCTTTAGGCGTGCTTTCTTTCCATGAAATTATTGATTTATCGGAAGGCGTTCTATAATGAGTGGCGTTCAATTCAATGCTGTTGAATTGTGAAGAATAATGTAGTAGAAAATCAGCTTTTTTGGTTTTTTGGGGAAATATTACTCCTTTCCAATTTTCATTTATCCAAGAAGTGGCGCCAGAATATACAGTGGAAGTTCCTGCTTTATTTTTTATAGTACTAAAAAATTGCTCATTTATAAAGTTATCTCTAGGAAGATTAAAATCAACGTTTTCAATATTTTCTAATTTTCCAAATTTCATTATTTATTTTTAGAACAGTTTAAAAGTTGTTCCTATCACAATCCATCTTCCGGGCATTTCTACAAAATTAGTTTCCTTGTATTTTACATTCATCAAATTATTAATGTCTAAAAAGAAATCCATTGTCTTTATTGTAGAACGAAGTCTTAAATCTAA
>JAHEAQ010000089.1 GCA_024642705.1 Bacteroidota bacterium
TCTTTCTTCTTCAGCCAGAAATTATTATAACCTTCACCTTGAATTAATTCTATCATTTCAAGATTTAACATCTCTAAAAGAGCAAGAAAAGTTACTATCGCATGCACTCTGTTCTCCAAGGTTTCAAATATTTCTTGAAAATTAATTCGCTTTTTAGTCCTGAATTTTTTAGAAATAAAATCCTGTTGATCTTCGACATTATAATTGTAATCAACAATTTGGTGAATGGCTTTTTCTTTTTTATCCTCGTATTTTCCCAATACATTTTGAAAAGCTTTCATCAAGTTGAACAATGTCAAATTTTCTAATTCTTCATCTACCAAAGCCTTTTCTGCAATAGATTTTAATTCAGACGTTAGATTTCCTCTTTGATTTTTTAAAGCTCTATTTTCTTCCATTTGTTGTAATTCTGGAAGCAAAGCTTTGAATTGTTTGTATTCTAAAAGTTTTTGAACAAGCTCTGTACGAGGATCAATTTCATTCCCAAACTCGTCAATTGCTTTGCGAGGAATTAGCATTTTTGCCTTGATTCTCATCAATGTTGCAGCTACAAGTACAAATTCACTTGCAACTTCAATATCCAGATTTTCTAATTCCGTGATGTAATCCAAAAAATCTTTAGTAATTTTTGAAATTGGAATGTCATTAATATCCAATTCATCTCGCTCTATAAAAAATAAAAGCAAATCAAAAGGACCTTCAAATTTTTCTATTTTGATGGTATAACTCATTGAAATATTAAAATTTCTTCCATTTTATGTTGCAGCCACCGCTAGGATACTGTTTTTTGGGAGCAGGTTCCGAATCCAACATAGAATCCATAGCTTGTCTAATATCTTTACCTGTAATTGTTTTTCCCGTTCCTGGCCTTGCATCATCAATTCTGCCTCTGTAATATAATAAATCATTTTCATCGAAAACATATAAATCAGGTGTGCAAGCAGCCTCATAGGCTTTGGCAACCTCTTGAGTTTCATCAAAAAGATAAGGAAAATTATACCCAGTTTTCAATGCATGGTCTTTCATTTTATCAGGTCCGTCTTGTGGATAATTTATTACATCATTGGATGAAATAGCAACAAATCCAATTCCTCTACTTGCATAATCATCGGCTAAATGGATTAGTTCTTCATTAACATGAATTACATATGGACAGTGGTTGCAAATAAACATCACAACAGTCCCATTAGCACCTTTGATTTCATTAAAAGAAATAATTTTATTAGAAATAACATCCTGAAGATTAAAATCTGGAGCCTTAGTTCCTAGATTAACCATGGTGGATTCTGTATAAGCCATATTTTTAAATTAATTTGTTCTAATTGTGAATTATCAAGCATTCTTTATTGATTCCGAAGACATATTTTTCAACAATATGAAGTTCTCTAGCAACTTCTGACCCTTTAAATCCAATGATTTTGTCATCACTGTGTTTTTCCTTTGCAAGATTAGTAAAATATGTTGCTAAAGGCAAATAAGACCAATGCCATCTTTCTTCATTATACCCTTCAGGACGAATTTCGTTTTTTGCAATATAAGGGCGACAAAATCCGAAAGTGATTGCATTTTCTTCTAACCAATCCAGCATTTTTTTTCCTTCACCTTGTTCAAACCAAGTATTATCGAAGCTGTTCATGTCAATATCAGAACCCCAATGATGACGGGATGTTCCTGGCATTGAACTATACTCTAATATTTTCAAGGCCCGTAAGTTAGCATCAGGAATGGTTTTGGAAATATCTTCTCCACCTACCTTGGTCACACCGTTCCATTTATTTTCCCATATATTTTTTTGATTATCAAAATTTCTTGTGGCCGAACGGATAATTAACTTAATATCTTTCTTTAATGCTTCTGTATACATCAATTTGAATGCTTCATATGTATCCTTGTGCAAATATAGACCGCTTCGATCAGCATATTGAGTATCAATTAATACATAATCTTGATGTTGGGCTGGGTCAAAATGTCCCATTAACATATTAAAATCGTATTCGTAATTTGTGACTTTATGTATTTTATTTTCAATTTTTTCCTTTTCCTTTACAAAATTATAATCTTCACTAATGATAGGAACATTTTTGTTGGGCGAACAAGCAGAAAATAATATAAAACCAATCGCAATAGATAAAATCTTATTCATTGAATATTAGCTAATTTGTGACAATTGATGTTGAATTTTATTTTTAATAAGGTCAATTATTTTTGGTGGCACCATGGATTTCCATTTGTCGTCATCATTTAATATAGATTCTAGTACTTTATATGGAAAAATATGAAGATTCTCTTTATTGTAATTTGTTACAGGAACAATTTGCTTGCTGTCTATAAGATGTTTATAAAGGAATCTAATGCCATCAGGTACAGGAAGGTTAAATGCATCCATTATTTCTTCGCTATTTTCTCCTTCCAAAGCTGGATACGCGTAAATCAATATATTTCTTGTAAATAATTCTCCAAAAGCTACCAACAATCTCCCATCTTTGTTTTCCTCAAATTTGGATATTATGATTTGTAATAACTCATGAACGCCAATAACTAATCCTAATTTATTAATTTTATAATCTGATAAATAGTTAATCAGTCTTTGATGATTGCTGCAATTGGAGATGATGAAAGATTGACCCAAAGCATTTAGCATATCCGCTCTATTAATAAAATTTTGATGATCAATCTTTCCATCTTTTATTAAATTATCGAGTGTAAGCTCATTTATTACGAATGATTTTTTTGGATCAACATCGGCTTCATTTACAAATTGTTGAAATGAGGATCTTATTACATCTAAAGTTACCAATGTGGGTGGATTAAAATGACCTCTGACAACCATTAAAGACCTTTTATATAGAAATTCTGAAGCATGAACAGATTGTTTATCAGGTCCAAACATAGTAACTTCCGTCAAGCCATATTCCAATAAGTATAACCCTAAAAGTCTATTATCGACGTGTTCAAAATCTGGCCCAGTAAGCCTGATCATATCCACTTCAGCTCTATTATGTAGACCGTCAAGAAGCGAAGCCACAAAAGTTTTTAAATCATTTTTATAATAATAACAAGAGTAAATCATGTTAACCCCTAAAATTCCGACTGCTTCTTGCTGAAGCTTATTACTGGTATCCTGCATTTTGACATGCAGCACTAGATCATTTGGAGGTGAATTTGGACTTAGTTGAAATCTGACACCTAGCCAACCATCCCCATTTATTGTTTTACTATAATTAATTGCTGCAACAGAATCGGCAAACACAAAAAAAGTACATTCCGGTTTCTCGGTTTGTAGCCTTTCAACCATTAATTCATATTCATGGTCCAGCATCTTGTATACTCGTGATTCACAAACATATCTTCCTGAAGGCTCACTACCATAAATTCTGTCTGAGTATATTTTATCGTATGCAGACATAGTCTTTGCAATGGTTCCTGCAGCACCTCCAACTTGAAAAAATAAACGAGCAACTTCTTGTCCAGCCCCTATTTCAGCAAATGTTCCATAAATTTTTGAATCTAAATTGATTTCCAGCGCTTTTTGCTCTGTTTTTAATTTCTGGTGTTCCATTCGAATGATTATTCCATTACAAAAGTATTAATAAATATTGAGATGTAAAGTATTCCATTTGCCCACTGGTTCATTAATAATTTGATCTTATTATCCATCTAAACGTATTAAATGAAACTAAATGATGATTGAATTGCGTTATTTTGGCTTTCAATGTTTAATTTTGCGGCATGTTTCCAAAATATGATGTTATAGTTGTTGGCGCTGGCCATGCTGGTTGCGAAGCTGCAGTTGCTGCTGCTAATATGGGTTCAAAAGTCATGTTAGCCACCATGAATATGAATACCATCGCTCAGATGTCTTGCAATCCTGCCATGGGAGGTGTTGCAAAAGGTCAAATTGTAAGAGAAATTGATGCTCTTGGTGGTTATTCTGGAATTGTTACTGACCATACAATGATCCAATTTCGAATGCTGAATAAATCAAAAGGTCCGGCAATGTGGAGCCCGAGAGCTCAAAGTGACCGAATGATGTTTGGAGAAAAATGGAGATTGATGCTAGAATCCAATTTGAATATTGATTTCTGGCAAGAAATGGTTACAGGAATAGTTGTAAAAGATGGAAGAGCTGTAGGCGTAAGAACTGGAATAGGATTAGAAATTCCTGCCAAATCAGTGATTTTAACAAATGGTACTTTTTTGAATGGATTGATCCATATTGGGGATAAGAATTATGGAGGAGGTAGAGCAGGAGAAAAATCTGCAAAAGGAATAACGGAACAACTGGTGTCGTTAGGATTTGAGTCTGGAAGAATGAAGACGGGCACACCTCCACGAGTGGATGGTAGAAGTCTGAATTGGGACGTAATGGAAGTTCAGGATGGTGATGAAGATCCTGGAAGATTTTCATTTACCGAAACCCCTAAACTGATGAACCAAAGACCATGTCATGTTACTTATACCAATAAAAAGGTTCATGAAATATTAAAAACTGGTTTCGACAGATCACCCCTATTTAATGGGACAATCAGGGGAACAGGTCCAAGGTATTGCCCAAGCATCGAAGACAAAATAAACAGATTTTCAGAGCGAGACAGACACCAACTTTTTGTTGAACCCGAAGGCTGGAAAACTGTTGAAATATATGTGAATGGGTTTTCATCCTCTTTGCCAGAAGACGTTCAATATAAGGCTATGAAAATGATTCCAGGATTTGAAAATGCTAAAATGTTTCGACCTGGCTATGCTATTGAATACGATTATTTTCCACCTACACAACTTAGGTCAAGTCTTGAAACCCGATTAATTAAAAATTTATTTTTTGCTGGACAAATAAATGGAACAACAGGCTATGAAGAGGCTGCTTCTCAAGGGTTAATGGCTGGAATTAATGCACATTTAGCTATTTCTGAGAAAGATCCATTTATACTAAAAAGATCTGATGCTTATATTGGCGTTCTGATAGATGACTTAATTAATAAAGGTACCGAAGAGCCTTATCGAATGTTTACTTCACGTGCTGAATTCAGAATATTGTTAAGGCAAGATAATGCGGACATAAGATTGACTCCCTTGGCTGAAAAGTTGGGAATGTTAAATATGGAAAGCAGACTAACTAGAACAAATGAAAAGAAAATAGCATCCGAAGAAATTGAATTATATTTCAACGAAGCAAGCGTAGAACCTGAATTGGTCAATAATTTATTAGCAGAAAAAGACTCTTCCCTATTAAAACAAAAAGTCAAATTAGTAAGCTTACTTTCAAGACCACAAATTTCTTTACTTGAAATGAGAGATAGAATAGCACATTTAGATTCTTTCTTGAATAAATTTGATGATGAAAGCATTAATCTTGCTGAAATTAACATTAAGTACAAAGGGTACTTAATGAAAGAACAAGATTTAGCGGAAAAAATGAATAGACTGGAAGAAGTAAAACTAAGTGAGAATATTGAATATAATTTTATGCAATCCCTATCTTCTGAAGCAAGGGAGAAATTAAATAAAATAAAACCAGGAACAATTGGTCAAGCAAGCAGGATAAGTGGAGTTTCTCCTTCTGATATTTCAGTTTTATTGGTTCATATGGGAAGGTAAGTACAAGCCGAAATTTGTATTTCAATGGTTTTTTTATAAATTTTAAATAAATGAAAAATACAGGAGTTTGTCCAAAATGTGAAAGATCTGAAATAATTCGTACTGCAGGTAAAAAGCATGACCACGATGCCAATAAAATTAGATATTCCATTTTTCGAAAAATTCCACTTGATCACTTTACTTGTGTGAATTGTGGTTATACTGAGGAATGGGTAACCAATGAAAAAGAACTAGACTTTCTAAGAAAAAAATACCAAAGCAATCCTTCAAAAGAAAATTTCACAGACTTTGTTTAGAACAATCTACTTATGCTTAGTTTTATTTACTGCCAATGTTTCTTTTGCTCAAACAAAGGAAATCTCAGCGATAAATAATTACATTAACTTTAGCAATGAATGTGTTCATGGAATGCTAATAGTGCATAGATTGCTAGAAAATTTTAATCAGGAGGTAAATAAGTTTGTGGACTTAGAAAGTCATCAAATCAATTTTTATAGCAATAAAGATTTACCACCAAACATTTTTGAGGATTTGGATCATTGGTTCTATGAAAGAAGCCCCGAAGAATGGTACTTTATTTGTAAGAATCAAAATATGAACATTTCTAAAGCATTAAAGGATAAAATGCTTTCTGCAATCACAAGTATGTATGAAAATGTTACTGAAATCAACCAAATAAGATTTGACGCTGAAGATTTTATTTTAGAAAATAATCTTAATGAACAAATCAATCAGGATTCGATTTATAAAATACTGGAAAAAGGGGTTTCATTATTTGAATCCTTTTACTTGAATCAGAAAAAACTCATAGCGGCAGTCTACCAATACAAATTCGAAAATAAAATTGCCGATAAAAGCCCACAATTGTATAAAACTCATAATCTGGCAATTAAAATGTTGGAAGAATTGCGATATAAAAACGATAATGAGTGGCAAGAATCATTGGATGAGTTGAATAAAGAGATTCGACTTTTGAATGCTAACGGTGAAAAATTTTCCAAACTCGAACTTTTAGCTAAAGATGCAGATGATTTTATATCAACAGGAGCTGTAGCTTTAGAATATAAATTATATGGGAAATATTATTATTATCATAATTCACGATTTCTGAATCATTCTAACAGGTATGGGAACGGTTATGTAAATAGTTACAACGAAAAAATAAATTCAACAACCACCTTCAAATTATTTGAAATTCCTCATTTCTATCAAGTAATTTATCCAACAAAAATCTTGGAAAATATTCCACTTGTGAGCTCGGATCCAATTATTGACAAAATACCAGAGAAGCTCAGAGAGCGCGAAATAATTGTGAGCGACCGCACCATTGAGGTAGATAGCCAAATTGTCAATTTGATGTTGTACGACCACAAAATGATTGATGGGGATATTGTTTCTGTAAATTTCAATGGGGACTGGATTCTTGAGGAATATGAATTAAAAGGAAAACCTTACAATTTGCAAATTAAACTAAATAAAGAGGGGAAGAATTATCTTTTACTTCATGCACTCAATTTAGGTAGTCGACCACCGAATACAATGGCACTGAAATATATGTATAGAGGTAAAGAAGAATCTGTGGTGCTTTCTTCCAATTTAAATGAAAGTGAAGTCATAGAAATTAAAATAGTCCAATAGTATAGCAAATCTTGCCTACAGATTTATCCTTTCTAAGATTTGAAGAAAAAAGCAAAATAGAATTGGTATTTGAATCACCTCAATTCTTTATAAATTATGTTAGTCCACGTGAGTTACCTTCAGCATATTGGTTCTTCCTTTATCTCTCAAAGGCATTGTTCCTGTATTGACTAATACATCTCCCTTCTTAACAATTTTGTTGTCTTTCAATATTTTATTAAGATCTTCAATGGTTTCATCCGTAGTTGTAAATTTATCATAATGAAATGTGTGTACACCCCAAACAAGATTAAGCGTATTAAGAATTTTCTCTTTAGCTGAGAAAATATAAATTTTGCTTGCAGGCCTATAACTTGAAATTTTGAAAGCAGTGTAACCAGAAATTGTTAAACCTAAAATCCCTTTTGCACCCAGATCTTCTGCAACTTTCGCAGCATTTAGACAAATAGTGTCCGAATAGAAAGTCTCAGAATCCCTATTAGGACGAGGTCTTTTTCCAGTCCATTCGTAATTTTTTTCGGCTTCTGTAATAATTTTATTCATAGCTTCTACGACTAGAACAGGGTGAGCACCTACAGAAGTTTCTCCACTCAGCATAACAGCATCTGTACCGTCCAATACCGCATTAGCTACATCCAATATTTCTGCCCTCGTTGGGGTCGGATTAGTAATCATACTATCCATCATTTGAGTGGCTGTAATTACTGGCTTTCCTCTTTTTATACATTTATTGATAATCATTTTCTGAAGAGCTGGTAATTTTTCCATAGCCACTTCTATCCCAAGATCTCCTCTGGCAATCATTATTGCATCAGAAGCTTTGATTATTTTATCAATATTTGCAATACCTTCAGGTTTCTCTATTTTTGAAATTATTTTTGCTGAATAACCTTTAGCATCAATTATTGCTCGTAATTGTTTTACATCAGAAGATTTTCTGACAAAAGATAGTGCTATCCAATCTACTGCATCTTGAGTGCAGATATAATCCAAATCCGCTAAATCTTTTTCTGTAAGACAAGGGATTGAAACGCTGGTTTCTGGAAGATTAACCCCTTTGTTCGAAGATAATTTATTGCCATAAACCACTTTCATTTTGACAGCGTCTTTTCCATTGGTTGAAACAACCTGCATGACTACATTACCATCATCTAATAGTATTTTTTCTCCAGGTTTTGCATCTAACGGAAATTGGTGGTAACTTATAGAAACTCTTTCTTTGTTTCCGAGAACAGGTTCATTTACGAACAAGATTTCATCTCCTTTCTTGATCGGAAAACTATCATTTTCTATTTTTCCAATTCTAATTTTAGGACCTTGAAGATCCGCAAGGATACTTACATACACCTTATATTTATTTCGGATGGCAACAATTCTGTCAATCACTTCTTTATGCTGAGCATGTGTTCCATGAGAAAAATTCAACCTGAAAACATCAACTCCAGCTTGAACTAAATTCTTTAAGACGGTTGGGCTGCTGCAAGCTGGTCCGACTGTAGCAACGACTTTTGTATTTTGAAGATCAGATATTTTCATTTGTATGGTCTTGTATTAATTGTACAATTTTTTTATTAATTTAAATAATAATTGTATTACTGCAATAATCAAGCGAAAGTAAGCTACTTCTCAATACTTACCATGTATTTTGATATAAAATTTAATTTTTTTTCGATAGATGGAACTAACCAAATACAATTAACGGTTAAATTTTACGTACAATTTTAGGGATTGCATGATATTTGTTCTAATTTTGCAATCTTAATTTAAAAGATTATAAATCATGTCAGAAATTGCAGACAAAGTAAAACAGATTATTGTTGACAAATTAGGAGTTGATGAATCTGAAGTTACAGCTGAGGCTAGTTTTACCAATGACTTAGGAGCAGACTCCTTAGACACTGTTGAACTTATTATGGAATTTGAAAAGGAATTTGATATATCAATTCCCGACGAACAGGCTGAGAATATCCAAACTGTGGGACACGCAGTAGAATATCTTGAGTCACAATTGTCATAATTAAAGCAAGGCTTTTATCAATATCCACAAATATTATTTCAATGTTTGTGGATATTTTTTTATTGTAGTATTTCTTATATTGTAGGCGATTCAAGCATTTGGCATGCGGAGCGTGATTTTTCACGGTATGCTTATTATGAATAATATTTATTTTTATGAGAAGAGTTGTAGTTACAGGAATAGGTGCATTAACACCAATAGGGAACAATGCTAACGATTACAAAAATGCATTATTCAATGGGATAAGTGGTGCGGATTTTATCACACATTTTGATCCCGAATTTTTCAAAACAAAATTTGCTTGTGAAGTCAAAAATTTTGACCCAGAAGCTCATTTTCATAAGCGTGAAGTCAGACGCCTTGATCCTTTTTCACAATTTGCTTTGGTTGTTGCTGAAGAAGCAATGATAGATAGTGGAATTGACTTAGAAAAAATAGATAAAGATAGAGCTGGAGTAATTTGGGGTAGTGGTATTGGTGGATTTTCTACCATTGAACATGATATTGAAGAAGCTGCTTTGGCGCCTCCAGGACATAAATACAGCCCTTTTTTAATTCCAAAATTAATTTCAGATATTGCTCCAGGGCATATTTCTATTAAATACGGATTGAGAGGAATCAATTATGCAACAGTTTCAGCATGTGCTTCTTCTTCGCACGCCATTGGAAACGCATGCGATTATATTAGATTAGGTAAAGCCGATATAATTATTGCGGGAGGTTCTGAAGCAGGAATTGTAAAAGCTGGGATGGGTGGATTTTCTTCATTGAAAGCATTATCTGAAAGAAATGATGACCCAAAAACAGCTTCTAGACCTTTTGACTTAGAAAGAGATGGCTTTGTTCTTGGAGAGGGAGCAGGAGCTTTAATTCTTGAAGAATACGAACACGCAAAAAAAAGAGGAGCAAAAATCTATGCTGAAATTGGCGGTTCTGCAATGACAGCCGATGCATATCACATTACTGCTCCACATCCAGAAGGATTAGCAGTTACCAAAGTAATGGAGTTGGCACTTAAAGATGCTTCTGTTGATAAATCTGAAATTGATTATATTAATGTGCACGGTACATCGACACCATTAGGAGATATCGCTGAAATTCGTGCAATCCAACGGGTTTTTGGAGAGGATTCCTACAAACTAAATATTAGTTCAACCAAATCTATGACAGGCCATTTGCTTGGAGCTGCAGGAGCAATTGAAGCTTTAGCATGCATTTATGCTATTACTGAAAATGCTGTTCCTCCAACAATCAATCATTTCACAGATGATCCAGAAATTGACCCTAAATTAAATTTAACATTTAATGAAGCCCAAGAAAAGAGAATAAATACAGTTATTTGTAATACTTTTGGATTTGGAGGGCATAATACTTCCATTATCATAAAAAGGTTTGATGAATAAAAATTAATATTGGGTTACGCAAAAAAATTTTACAATTATTTCCTTTCTCCTGAAAAGGAATTGGCCCGGAAAATTAAATCAGTAATTGGTTTTACTCCATCTAGATTGCATTTGTTCAAATTGGCTTTTTACCATAAATCTATGAATGATTCCATTACCACGGATTTCAATAATGAAAGGTTGGAATATCTCGGTGATGCCATATTAAGTACAGTTGTCGCTGAATATTTGTTTAAAAAATATCCCAATAAAGACGAAGGCTTTTTAACAAAAATGCGATCTAAAATTGTAAAGCGCAAAACCTTGAATGAAATTGCAGATAAGATGGGTATTGACTTAATTCTTTCCGATTATTCTCAAGGAAATCTATCAAAATCTATGCTAGGCAATGCTTTCGAAGCTTTGATTGGAGCAATTTATATCGAATACGGCTACAAAACCACTAAAACTTATATCATAAGCAAAGTATTAAGGAAATACCTCAACATACATGAGCTGGAAGAATATGACGATAATTATAAATCTCAACTTTTAGAATGGTGCCAAAAAAATGGTAAAGAAGTGGATTACAAAGTTTTGGCTAAGTTCAAACACGATAAGAGAGATCGATTCAAAATAGCGGTTCTTATTGATGGTGAAGAAACATCAATTGCTGAAGATTTCAATAAAAAATCTGCAGAACAAACTGCATCTAAAGCAGCACTAAAAATCATTTCTAGCAAGGAGCAAACCGCTGTTCCTTCTTCAGTTAATCAATAAAATGGATTCCTTAACACAGATTACTTTAGGTGCAGCTGTTGGAGAAATTGTTGCAGGTAAAAAAATTGGCAATCGTGCAATGCTTTGGGGTGCAATAGCTGGAACCATTCCAGATCTTGATGTAATTATAGGAAATTTATTTATGAATGACTTGGATGCTTTAGCTTTTCACAGAGGTTTCATGCATTCTCTTCTTTTTGCTATATTGTTTTCTGTTTTTATGACTTTTCTTGTTAAGCGGATATATAATACTGGCTACTACCAGCAGAATTTTCATAAAATTATTAGTGTCATTGGGGCTATGTTTATGATGATTTTCATGGCAATCATTATTAACTTTATTCCAATTATTATCTCGGGAAAGGTGAACATTATTATACTTTTGCTCGGACTAAGTTTAATTGCATTTTTCGGTTGGCGGTTGTGGAAAAACTATTACAAAAAGCAAAAGCTAGAGCGCGTTGAAATTTCAGCGAAAAGATGGTATTTATTTTTCTTTTTAACCATTGTTACGCATCCAATATTAGATTGTTTCACGACTTATGGAACACAATTGTTCCAACCGTTTTCTAATTATAGAGTCGCATGGGATAATATATCTGTGTTCGACCCTTTTTATACTGCTCCATTTCTTATCTTATTGTTATCTGCTGCATTTATCCGTAAAGAAAATAAACTTAGAACTATCTTAAACATAGGTGGATTGGTAATCAGTTCATTATACATGGTATGGACATTTTCCAATAAGAGTAAAGTAGATCAAGTTTTCGAAAAAAGCTTATCTGAACAAGGAATTAAGTATAAAAAAAATATCACTACTCCGACCATCGCAAACAACTTTTTATGGAATTGCGTAGCTGAGACAGATAGTTTTTTTTACACTGGGTTTTATTCAATATTGGATAAAGAACCATTGGTGAAAAATATGATAAAAATTCCTATCAATAGACATCTAATCATTGGAAATGAAAATGACAAAGCAGTTAAAACATTATTGTGGTTCAGTAATGGTTTTAACAGTTATATTAGTTTAAATGATAGTACCATTCAAGTCAACGATTTAAGATATGGTCGGTTCAGTGATAATTCTGAGGCAAATGATTCCTATATTTTTAAATTCACATTAGTTAAAAACAAAAACCAAGAATTTGAAATGACGGAAAGTATGGGTGGACCTCCAGAAAATCAACAAGGATGGGTAAAACAGCATATCGCGAGAATTAAGGGCATTTAAATCAAAACCTACAACTTTCGAAAATATCATTATTGATTTGTAATTTTTTCAAAGAGAGAAACAGGTTTGATATAGCCTTTATTTTAGTCCAATCTTATTTCATCTTCATGTTTATCGTAGAAAATATATTTATTCAATGCGAAATCTGCTTCACTTTTAAGCTTTATCCATCTATTGAATTTAAAATACCATTTCCATTGTTGGTTTTTAATACCACTTTTTAGATACGCATAAACAAAAGGATGGACGTGAAGTGTAATTTTGCTTTTCGGCCTAGAAGTCATAATATAATCAAGATCTCTTTCGATATCATCCGTAATAAGAACTGTAGAATTAATTTTACCAGTACCCAAGCAAGAAGAACAAACTTCGGAAGTATCAATATTAACTTCTGGTCTAGTTCTTTGCCTTGTAATCTGCATTAAGCCAAATTTGCTCAAAGGCAATATGGTATGTTGAGCCCTATCAATTTCCATGGCTTCTTTCATGAAACGATAAAGCTCAAGCTTATTGTCTTGCTTTTTCATATCTATGAAATCAATTAATATCAATCCTCCTAGATCTCGCAATCTCAATTGCCGGGCTATTTCCGTAGCAGATTCCATATTTACAGTAAGAGCCGCATTTTCTTGATCTTTGCGTTGCATTTTTGGACCGCTATTTACATCAATAACGTGCATAGCTTCGGTATGTTCAATTACCAGATATGCACCACTTTGCATGGTAGATGTTTTACCAAAAGAAGACTTAATTTGTCTAGCAACGCCAAAATTTTCATAAATAGGTTTTGAACCTGTATAAAGAGATAATAATTTAGTGTGTTTTGGTGCTATTGAATTCAAGAAAATTTTTAGGGTGTTATAAATTTCTTCATCATTAACAATTACTTTGCTAAAAGATTCACTTAATATATCTCTTAATATTGAACTTGATTTATCGAGTTCGCTGATTAATTTGGAAGGTATTTTTGCGGTTATTAATGATTTGTGCATTTCTTTCCATCTGTCCATCAACCCACTTATTTCTTCATGCAAATCAGCCACCTTTTTTCCTTCTGCCGCAGTTCTAATAATGATACCAAAATTTTTGGGTTTGATGCTTTCGACCAATGTTTGAAGCCGTTTTCTTTCTTCTGGGTTAGAAACTTTTTTGGAAACTGAAACACTATTAAAAAAGGGAGTAAGAACTACAAACCTTCCGGGAATGGTTATTTCGCAAGTCAATCTAGGACCTTTTGTAGAAATAGGTTCTTTTAATACTTGAACGAGCACCAAATCTTTTTTAGATAAAACCTGATCGATTTTACCACTTTTTATGATGTCTTTTTCTTGAACAAAGCTGTCCAAAAGATGGGTATTTCTTTTTCCATTTCTGCTTTCAACAACAAACTTATTCAAAGATTTTAGTTGTGGGCCTAAGTCCGTGTAATGAAGAAAAGCGTCTTTACGATGGCCTATATCAACAAATGCAGCATTCAATCCTGGCATTGTTTTCTTAATTACTCCTAAGAAAATATCTCCAACTGAAAAATGGGTATTTGTTTTTTGTTTATGAAGTTCGACTAATTTGCCGTCTTCAAGCAATGCAATATCTACATTAGTAGGAGATGCATTTATAATTAAATCTTTCTGCACTATACAACGTTTTATTTAGGCACTGAATCATTCAGTACTATTAATAATGTCTAAAACCCTTATGGGAACGTTTACAGAAAGATATTATGGATATCCGAAATGATTGTAGACAAAAAAGAAAAAGGCAAATCAGACTAAATGATTAGACTGATTTGCTATTTAACTATTTCTTTTTCTTGTGTCTGTTTTTTCTCAACCTCTTTTTTCTTTTATGGGTTGAAATCTTATGTCTTTTTCTTTTCTTACCGCAAGGCATATATTTATTTTTTTAATGATTATTCACATTTTTGGCTGAACAATTCAGCCTTTTCTTTATTTCCAGAAGCATCATAGACTTCTGCTAAGAGACAAATTGCTCTATTATTATTGGGTTCAAGATTCAAAATCTTTTCTAATCTTTCAATGGCTTTATCGTATTGACCGGTTTGTAAGCCAAATCTTGCCAATTGATACATCACTGAAGTATTTTCAGGATTTTTTTCATTAAGATCTAATAGCATCATCACTCCTTTCATTGGATTTTCTGCAACAGGACTTTCAGCGTAAGTAACTGCCAAATTAATCTGATGATTAACATTTGTTGGATTCAATGAAATTGCTTTTTCAAGAGCTTGTCTTGATTTTATAGCACAAAAATCTTTCTCTTTCTGTGCAGTTGCATTTCTAATTCCATTAGCATAAGTCGTCCCAGCAATGGACCAACTCAATTCATCTTCTTGAATTTTTGCAATTTCTTCGGCATAATATCCTGCAATACCGTAATAGGATTTTTGATACCATGCTGAAGATAGATTCTTAAATTCTTGAATTTTTGCACTATCTGTCTTTGCTACTTCGATTCTCATGTACATCGCATCCATCATTCCCATTTCATCTGCTCTTAGATTTTCTCTGGCAATTTGAAGAAGATTTTGAATGTTAGTGGTTTCAATAAAACTAGCTCGTGACTTTTCAGCGACCTTAATTTCTTTTGGTTTTGTATCGAAACAAAAAAAGAGTATGAAAAACAAAAGTGTAAATCCGGATATAGCTAGATAATGACTTTTGTTAAGCATAAATTTTAATCTTCATCTTCGTCACTACCATTACTTGATGGTAAGCTAGAAACATTTGCTTTCACATGCTCAACGAAAGCTTTCGAAGGTTTAAAAGAAGGAATATAATGTTCAGGAATCTCGATAGATTTCTGTTTTTTAATATGTCTTCCTATTTTTTTTGCTCTCTTTTTTATCTTAAAAGAACCAAAACCTCGAATGAATACATCTTCACCTCCTCCTAAAGAAGCCTTAACTTCTTTGAAGAACATTTCTAATGTAACCAATACATCAACCTTAGGTACCCCTGTTTTATCTGATATTGATGACACTAAATCGGCTTTCCTCATTATTAATATTTGGTTTATAATTAGTTATGAATATTTAACCCTTTTTCAAAAGGGACAGCAAATTTCGCAAAATAATTCATTTTAGAAAAAAAAAGAGCTCTTTTTTATAATATTTATTTCAAACTTGTTGTAATGAGACATAAAATAGCTCTTTTAGGTGGTTTTTGCAATAAATTCTAAAATTAGATTTCTTAAATTATTAAAAGAATGCCCTTACAATTTTAAATAACCACTTATTTATTTATTGATCAATCATTGAACAACGATTAATGGCATATATCACATCAATAATTATCTTTGTGAAAAATAATAATTATGGTGTTATCTATGACAGGTTATGGCAGGGCTCAAGGACATTACAAAGAGCGGTCTATCACAGTAGAAATTAGATCCCTCAATGGGAAACTTGCGGACATTCGATGCAAATTGCCCCTGAATTATAGAGAAAAAGAGCTAGAACTTAGAAAAATTGTTCTTGATAATGCCCAGCGTGGAAAATTTGACTTCGCCATATCAATGGATGAAAATGGAACTGTTGCAGACGTTGGCATAAATAAAGCTTTATATATAAATTATTACAATCAATTGAAAGATATTGAAAATGAATTGGGAATTTCACCTGGTGATTACAGTCAATCCATTCTTAGAATTCCAAATGTAGTTCAAGCAGAAGCAGTTGGAGTCAATGAAGATGAATGGAATTATGTATTGTCTTTAACGAATGAAGCTATAGATAATTTGACTACTTATAGAGCAATTGAAGGTGAAGCAACGAAATTGGATCTTAGAGAAAGAATCCATGAAATAAAAAATTTCCATGCAGGAATTCAAGAGCATGAAGGTCCAAGAATTGCAAATCTGAAAGAAAGACTGATAAAAAATGTTCAAGATTACACGCAGAATACGAATCTTGATAGAAATAGAATGGAACAAGAAATCTTGTTTTACATGGAGAAGATGGATATAAATGAAGAAAGAGTAAGATTAGATCAACACTGTGATTATTTTTTAGAAGAATTAGCCAACGATGATCCTGAAAAAGGGAGAAAATTAAGTTTTATTGCCCAAGAAATAGGTAGAGAAATTAACACAATGGGCGCTAAAGCACAATTTACAGCAATTCAAAAACTTGTAGTGAATATGAAAAATGAGCTGGAGAAAATTAAGGAACAATTGGCAAATATAGTTTAGCCATGACTAATTTGGATTTTAAGGGTAAAATGTTTGTATTTACAGCTCCATCAGGTGCTGGGAAGACAACGATTGTCAGACATTTACTTTCCCATTTTGAATTTTTAGACTTTTCAATTTCAGCTACCACAAGAGCTAAAAGGGACCATGAGGTAAATGCAAAAGATTATTACTTCTTAACTCCTCAGGAATTTAGAACTAAAGTTAAAAATAATGAATTTGTAGAATGGGAAGAAGTATATGACGATCAATTTTATGGGACACTAAAATCTGAAATAGATAGAATTTGGGCAAAGAATAAACACATTGTTTTTGACATAGATGTAAGGGGTGCCACAAATTTAAAAGGAATGTATGGCGAAGACTGTCTAGCGGTTTTTATAAAACCTCCATCCTTGGAAATATTAATTGAGCGATTGAAAAGCAGAAATACGGAAAGTCAAGGTTCACTCAAAAAGAGAATTGCCAGAGTGAAAAGAGAAATGGGTTATGAAAATGATTTTGACCAAATTTTGATAAATGATTTATTACAAGTAGCTTTAAAGGAAGCTGAATTTTTAATTGAAGATTTTCTAGATTTGAAATATGAATAGGGCAATCACACATAATATTATAGTACAAGCAGAATCAAAATATGAGGAGCAGCATTCTATTCCTCATATTCATAAATATGTTCATTCTTATCATATTGTCATTATTAACCAAACCAATGATCCTGTTCAATTGCTTAGCAGACATTGGTTTGTAGTAAATGCTTATGGAGAAACTAGGGAAATTCAAGGTTTAGGAGTGATAGGAAGACAACCCATTATTGCACCTGGAGAAAGCCATGAATATGATTCTTGGAGTCCCATAAATACAGAAATAGGAAAAATGTACGGGACTTTTACTATGAAAAAAGCTTCTGAAAAGAGTTTATTTGAAGTGGTCATTCCAGAGTTTTCATTGAATGCAAATTCAGTTTATAATTAAAAAAAAATTACTTTAAAAAATTATAATTAAATAATAATCGTTTTCTTCCAGTACCTACAATACCAGTAAGTCATTTATTTAGCCTAATAACACTTTTGAAACCTACCACATTTATATTTTTTAATAATTGAATCCATAAAATGGAAAAAATTTACATTGGTCAAATATCAATAGTTATTCTAATTTTATTGACATGTTATTCCATGCAATGTCAGACTCTTTGCAGTGGAGGTTATGCAGGTATTTATCCTTGTGAAAATGTAGATTTGCTGAGTTTTGTCCCAAAAGCTTCTATGGGAGGAACAGGCAATGTGAATGACGTCTGGGGTTGGACAGACCCATTAGATGGGAAAGAATATGCAATTGTGGGCCTGACCAATGGAACTTCATTTATTGATGTTTCGGATCCTTTGAATCCTCTATATTTAGGGATATTACCAACTGCTACATTTAATTCTTCTTGGAGAGATATGAAAGTAATTGGAAATTTTGTTTTTATAGGAAGTGAAGCCGCTGGACATGGAGTGCAGTCTTTTGACCTAACCAATCTTAGGTCTATTGCTTCTCCTCCCGTGGTATTTAGTGCAGGATCAACATTATCCATTTTAGATGGTACGCTTGGAAATTCTCATAATATTATAAGTTTTGAAGAAGCAGGATATATATTGACGGTCGGAACTAGGGGGCCCAATAGTAGCGGGGGTTTAAATTTTATAAATGTGAGTAATCCGTTGAATATGACAATCGATGGTAGGTTTGCAGCAGATGGATATACACATGATGCAGTTTGCTTTATTTATCGAGGACCGGATACTGAACATTATGGCAAACAAATTTGCATTGCATCTAATGAAGACACCCAAACTATTGTTGATGTGACCGACAAATCTGCCTGTATGCAGCTTTCAAGGACAGAATATGTAGAAAGTAAATATTCTCATCAGGGATGGATAACTGACGATCAAAAATACTTGCTGTTTGATGATGAATTGGATGAAAGGACATTTGGCAATAATACACGGACTCATGTAATGGATATTAGTGACCTCGATAATCCAAGTTATATTGGCTATTATACATCTACTTCAACATCAATTGACCATAACCAATATGTCAAAGGACAATATTCTCATCAAGCAAATTATAGGTCAGGCTACCGAATGCTAGATATTCAAAATATTGCAAGCCCTTCATCTATGAACCAGGTAGCTTTTTTTGATACGTATCCACAAGATGATCTTGCAAATTTTAATGCGGTATGGAGTGTTTATCCATATTTCAAAAGCGGTATTGTTATAGCCAGCGATATTGAAAAAGGATTGTTTGTATTAAGACCTAACATTCCGCATTTTGTGATGGAATCCAATAAAATTCCAATTACTAAATGTGAAGGAGAAAATATAGTTTTTGATATTAATTTGGATGCTTATGCTGGATATTCGGACATGGTTGATTTGACTGTTACTGGAGTTCCAGCAGGTGCAATTGCCACTTTTGGATCAACTTCAATTAGTCCAAATGGCAGTACCACTTTAACCATCAGCAATACTTCTGGAATAACTGGGGCATATAGTTTAGTTATTCAAGCAAGAGGACCATTGAATAATTCAATTCATGATGTTAGTGTTGCCTTTAAATTGAATAAAGCGCCTATTGTTCCCACACTTATTTCTCCATTAAATAATGCTGTAAGTGTAGATCCAGGAATTATTTTCGAATGGAATACTGTTTCTAATGAAGCATTGTATAAATTGGATGTTGCCACAGATGTAAATTTTACAAATATTGTTTATTCAGAATCTGGTTTAGGACTAGATCATTATGTACCAAATCCTGTTTTATTACTTAATCAGGAGTATTATTGGAGGGTAAGAGAAGAAACAGAATGTGGAATAGGAAACTATTCCAATACCTATCATTTTGAAACAGGCTGTCCGTTGCCTGCCAATGCAAGTAGATGGTATGTCAATGCATTAGCCCCGTATGCAGGAATTGGGACTTCATGGTCGTGTGCTTTCGAAACCTTACAAGAAGCATTGAGTGTCGCAGAAAACGGTGACGAAATTTGGGTTGCTGAAGGTACTTACAAAACTAACACTGGAGTGGAAAGAGATATTTCATTTTCTATGAAAAATGGCGTTTCAATTTTTGGAGGATTTTCTGGAAATGAAAACTTTTTAGATGATAGAGATCCAATGGTATATGAAACTATTTTGAGTGCTGACATTGGTATGGTTGGTGATGATAGCGATAACAGTTACCATGTCATTTACAATAAAGATGTAACCAGTTCAGCGATTTTGGATGGATTTACCCTTGCAGGTGGCAATGCGGATGCAACCAATCCTTTGTTCAACAAGCGAGGCGGTGGAATATTTAATTCAAATTCTTCTCCTTCCATAAGGAATTGTAAAATTGAAAATAATATTGCCAATCAAGGCGGTGGAATTTTCAATATTAATTCTACAGTAGAATTGATAGATTGTGAATTTGGGAACAATACCTCATTATCAGGGGAAGGACGAGTTATTTATAGTGATAATTCCACGCTAATTCTTGATAATATAGACATTATTGACCCATTAATAGGAACTTTGGAGCATTCCATTTATTCAACAGGAACTGGAACTTTAACTATAAAAGGTCAGGTTAGAATATTAAAAGAGTAAGGTTCATGGATTTCAATATTATAATTTTGTCTAGTTAAATAAATCAATAATTTAATATTTTTTTAATACAAATACTACCCAAAAATACAATTGGTAATGCTCTGAAAGCATTTAATAATTTCTGTATTTCACAATTTTAGTTGAAGTTTTATAATTATTTTTCACAGTGATATTGCCTTAAATCCAGCGTCTCACTTTAATTTTATAATGCAAATAAGTTTCACCAAAAGCTCGCATTAGATATTTTTCTTCCTTTATTATAACTAAATGATTCACAACTAAAATAACAATAGGAATTAAAACTAAAGTCCACCAATTACCTTTAATAAATCCAATTCCGATATAAGCAAACAATAAACCTAAGTACATTGGATTTCTTGAAATAGAATAGATACCCTTTGTTTGCAGAGATTTTGCTGGTAAAATGGTAATTAATGTATTTTTTGTTTTAAGAAAAGTTAATAATGCAGGAAATACACAACCAACGCCTAAAACAATAAAAAATATGGATAGATATCGGCTTGCGATTCCTTCAAAAAAAATTTCAGACAATGAAATGTAATGTTGCATTAAAATGGAGATGAAAAAAATAAGAACATAAAAGAGTGGAGGTGGAATTGGTGCTCCAGGGTTGTCTTTTTTTTGTTTCATAATAATGATGTTTTTTGGTTTTGTAAAAAGTATTTATAGAATGCTAATGAAAATGAGCCATGATTTTGAGATGGTTTTTTTCCAAGCTGTCCTATATTTTAACTGAATCGAAACGCCTCAATATTTAACCCGCATTATGCATTAGACATTCTATTCCAACTGGAAGTGATTGCAAAATATCCATGAATCTTAGCTCATTTTTTTATTCCTTGAAGATTTTGATACAAAATATCTTTCTTAGGTTCAATAAAATTGTGGGATGAGTTTTGATAAAAACATTTGGAGTCTAGATTTTAAAATCCTTCTCCAATTGAAACATAAAAAATTGGCTTCTTTCTCATCGTTAAAATTTAATGTCATTAAAATTGCGATTAATTAAAATTTATGGTTCGGTTAATTTGTCAAATTCTATTGTAAAGTAGAACATATAAAAACCAAAATTTTAGGAAAAAAACGACATTCTTTATCCAGTTGGAAAATCTCCGAAACCGCTAGTTTGTTTTTTAATTAATGTTCCGGGAGGGAAGTCAGCAAAATGTCTAAATTCGATAAGTAAGTGAGAAGAATCGACGTAGTCACATTCGTATGCAATGTCAGACCAACTTTTTTCTGGAAAATTATTTTTTATTTTCATGGCATATTCAAAACGAACAATTCGTAAAAACAATTTAGGAGAAATACCTACTCGGTTTATAAAATTTCGTTCAAATTGTCTTAAACTCAGACATGCTCGTGAAGCCCATTCCGATAATGTGTTTTTGGCAAAAGGATCAAGCATTTCTATCGAGACATTATCTAAAGGTACTTCAGGAATAATTCCAAATGCAATTTGGTCATCCATATAGTTCGAAACTATTCTTATCATGTCTTCATAGGAAGCAGATTTCCTTAATTTTTGATTAATAAATTCAATTTCCATTGAAAAATAATCAGAAGCTTTCAAACCCATATTTACAGTTTTTTTCATTGGTACCTTTAAAAGACGGTACAATCCGGTCGGGTGAAAAGCTATTTTTATCATCAGATAATCCTTCCCAAAATTTAACCCTATTGGTTTATTTTTTGGTCCTGTAATGACTACTGAAGGCGCGGTGACCCCTTCTTCATTTGAATTTTCTAAAACTTTTAAAGTATCTTTTGGATAAAAATATAAATTGTGCTCAGTGTTTGCCAGACAAGTAATATAAGGGGGTGGCAATGGTTCTGATTCATTCCATGTAATGTGGAGAATTTGAAATTCACGAATTATACTTTTTTGAATTTCTGATGGGCTATAACTTTGATAAAACTTCATAGATTAATTTTTTAGATATTACAGAAATGCAATTTTTGTTTTATCCTTATTTTACTATTTGCTCTAGTA
>JAHEAQ010000146.1 GCA_024642705.1 Bacteroidota bacterium
GTTAACTAATTAAAAAAATAAATTATGAAGCAATTCTTTGTACTGATTTTTATTGCTTTGATGTTTGTTTGTCAAGGACAAACTGATACTTATCAGATTGTTGATTTTATTGAGACAAAAGATATAAAAGGCTTGTTATATTTTAAAGCAGATACAACTTTGGTTACGGGAAGAGTAATTCGTTATAACAAAAAGCGAAAAGCGAAAAAATATATTTTTGTTAAAAATGGGGTGCCTGATAATGTAGGTTGGGTTTATTATAATGATAACTATGAAAGTCCAAAGGAATCTGTACTTGGTTCTTTGGTTGCAGGTGCGGCAGTAGCTACTGCTGGTGTTATGGCTATATCTGGCAATGATATTGATGTACCTCTTCCTATAAATAATGCAAATAAAATTAATCATTTAATAATACAAAATGATGTAACAAATATTTTGGATTATAACAAAGAAATGGCATCAACAGGTTATGATGAGATGTCCCAAAGGAATGAGATATTAGAAAAGCTTCAATTAAATAAAAATTCGGGTATAATTGAAAAACCTAATAATGGACTCTATCAAAAAAAAGATGAAGATGGTCAAGTTATAATGGAAGGAAATTACATGGATGGAGAAATGAATGGAGATTGGAAGACCTATTTCTCTAATGGTATACTTGAGAGTAAGGGAAATTACATCAAAGGAATAAAAGAAGGCCTTTGGCAGGAATATTATGAAAATAGTCAATTAAGAAGCACAGGAAATTACATAGATGAAAAAAAAGATGGTTTTTGGGAAGAGTATTTTGAAAATGGTAATTTGGCTAGTAAGGTGAATTTTAAAGAAGGTAAAAAAGTTGGGTTTTTGAAAAATTATTATTTAAATGGGCAGTTAAAGGGCAAAATAAACTATAAAGAAGGCAAGGAACATGGTGTGATGGAACTTTATCATAAGAATGGTAAATTGATGCTGGAAGGGTATTTTAAAGATGCAATTCAAATTGGTGTTTGGAAATATTATGACGAAGACGGAAAATTAATTAATCTAGAAACCTTCGATAAATAGTTAATTGTAATTTTTTAATTTCAACATCTTTTAAGAAGTCATTAATAAATTATTTTTGGTTCAATATTCCCAAAATCTCAACCATCAAATTAGATTTGTCTTATAGGTTTTAGGTGTCATTTATTAAAACGAATCTGTTAATTTCCTTATTACATTGGTTCGTCAAAACAATATTTGGGTGAACAAAATAAAAAGCACTTACAGTAATGTAAGTGCTTTTTTTGTGGCTATTTTTACTCCAAAAGATTTTCTTACATTTGGCCATCTAATGAAAATAATTATTAAATTGATAAAGCGGTTTTTATTTATTTTAACGGTTTTAAAACAAAGATTATGAAAAAACTTACTTTTTTATTACTTACAATCCTACCTTTTTTAGGATATGCACAAAATCCAGAATACATCATAACCTCTTATATGAATGAAGGAGTCAAAGCCCCTAATACCCATCACATTGGAGATGCATGGCTAAATTTCTTATTACAAGCTGATGATAATTTTAATTACAACATCACTCAAGCTACCTTTAGTGCTAATTCAACTTTAGATTGGCATAAGCATGGAACTCCTCAGGTACTTATCATCATAGAAGGTGAGGGTTATTATCAAGAACGAGGAAAAGAACCTATTATCCTAAAAAAAGGGGATGTGATTAAATGTGAGAAAGAAACAGAACATTGGCACACTTCAACTGCTGAAAGTAAAGTTTCTTATATAGCTATCTATGGAAGTGAGCCAACAGTTTGGACAGAAAAAATTACTCCAGAATACTATAATAGTGTAGCACAAAAACTAAAAAACAAATAATTTATTCTTAATAATCTATGTAATCCATTTATATTGAAATCTTAAATTCATTATCTTTAGAAATTCAATTAATTTAAATTTTCACCCTAATGTTAAAATTAATAAAGATGAGTTATCTAACTGAAAAGTTAGATGGTTTTCATAATCCATCAATTACAATTATTTCATTATTTGTTAGCACTTTTCTGATTTCTTCTTGTGAAAAGACACCAAAATGGAACGAAACGCCGCTTAATGAATCAATACAGATTGTGACTATAGAAAATGGACCTACTCTTGGTTATTCCAAAAAGTCAGGTGTTTCTTTAATAATTGACCAAAACCTTCCGTTTAAGGATTTAAATAAAAATGGCCAACTGGATATTTATGAAGACTGGAGAATACCAGCTTATGAAAGAGCAAAGGATTTAGCTTCAAAAATGTCCCTAGAGCAAATAGCTGGTTTAATGTTGTATAGCAGGCATCAAGCGGTTCCGTCCCCATCAAACGGCTTTTCTAGCGGAACATATAATGGGAAACCATTTGCGGAAAGTGGCGCAAATTCTTCCGATTTGTCTGATCAGCAAGTAGAATTTTTAACCAAAGATAATTTACGTCATGTGTTAATGACCACAGTTGAAAGCCCAACTGTTGCTGCAAATTGGAACAATAATATTCAAGAATTGGTAGAAGGAATTGGTTTGGGAGTTCCAGCTAATAATAGTTCAGATCCAAGGCATGGTGCCAATAAAGATTCAGAATATAATGCAGGTTCAGGAGGTACCATCTCTCAATGGCCAGAAGAATTAGGACTAGCCGCTACTTTTGACCCTACAATAACAAAACAATTTGGGAGTATAGCGTCAATTGAATACAGAGCTTTAGGAATTACTACTGCTTTGTCTCCTCAAATAGATTTGGCTACAGAGCCACGATGGAATCGATTTATCGGAACCTTTGGAGGTGATCCAAAACTTGCAACTGATATGGCCAGAGCTTATGTTGATGGTTTTCAAACGTCACAGCATCCTATAGAAAACTATGAAAACTGGGGATTTCAAAGTGTAAATGCTATGGTAAAGCATTGGCCAAGTGGTGGACCTGAAGAAGGTGGTCGCGACGGGCATTTTGCTTATGGTAAATTTGCGGTGTATCCAGGAGACAATTTTGAAATGCATTTAAAGCCATTTATTGAAGGAGCGTTCAAATTGGAAGACGGCACCCATAAAGCATCTGCAGTAATGCCATATTATACCATTTCATATAATCAAGATCAAAAATATGGGGAAAACGTGGGTAATGGCTTTAGTAAATATATAGTCACCGATTTGTTGCGTAACACTTATGGTTATGATGGTGTTGTTTGTACAGATTGGTTGATTACTGCCGATGAGGGTCCAACAGCAGACGTTTTTGCCGGGAAATCCTGGGGAGTAGAAAAATTATCTATCTCTGAGAGACATTATAAAGTATTAATGGCAGGAGTCGATCAGTTTGGTGGGAATAATGACGCCAAACCTGTGCTTGAGGCCTACCAAATGGGTGTAAAAGAATATGGTGAAGAATTTATGCGCAAACGTTTTGAACAATCGGCAACTAGATTATTGCTAAATATCTTTAGAGTTGGTCTGTTTGAAAATCCTTACTTAGATCCAAATCAAACTGAAAAGATAGTTGGCAAGCCAGAATTTATGAAAGCTGGATATGAGGCACAATTAAAGGCGATAGTGATGCTTAAGAATAAGAATCAAACCTTACCTATTGAAGCAGGAAAAACAGTTTATGTGCCAAAACGGACGACTCCTTCTAGCATTAATTTCTATGGTATGCCAACTCCTGAAAAAACAGAATACCCTGTTAATTTGGAACTGATTAAGAAATATTATAAAGTAACTGACGATCCAAATAAAGCAGATTTTGCTATTGTTTTTATAAAAAGCCCAGTAAGTGGAGGCTATAGTAAAGCTGATAGAGAAGCTGGCGGAAATGGTTATGTTCCAATTAGTTTACAATTAAAGGATTATACAGCTCTTGATGCGAGAGAACAGAGTATTGCTGCGGGAGATCCAGTAATCGATCCAACAATTACCAATAGATCATATCTTAATAAAACATCTAAATCCAATTCATATCCCGACTTAAATACTATTTTAGAAACTAGGAAGGCAATGAATGGCAAACCAGTTATTGTAGCTGTTAGTTTAACAAACCCAATGGTGTTTTCAGAATTTGAAAACCATGTAGATGTTATTTTGGGAGAATTTGGAGTTCAAACGGAGGCTTTAATGGATATACTTTCAGGAAAAACTGAACCTTCAGGATTATTACCCATGCAAATGCCAATTGATATGGCAACTGTTGAAAAGCAACTTGAAGACGTGCCCCATGATATGATCCCTTATGTAGACTCAGACGGGAATTCCTATGATTTTGCTTTCGGACTAAACTGGAAAGGGAAAATACAGGATGAACGGGTAAATAAATATGGGATTCATTAAAATGAACTAATCAAATAATCTATTTATTAAAAAAGTTCAATAGAAATATTGAACTTTTTTGTTTTTGTAAATCATTGAATTTTAATATTTTTATAAAAAGACAATTTTTTAACTATGTACAAAATATGGATAATTGCAATCTTGGTTTTATTTTCTTCTTGTGGCACAATGAAAGACACAAACAATGATTCTAAAAGTTCTGAAAGCAAGCATATTTTGCCACCCAACACAGCTTCTAATAAGTATTCAAAAATGCGCCAGGAGAAATAGAAGGTTATACCGTTTTTTTTATTTAATATTTCTGAGTAAAGGGAGGAACATAAATTTGTGCTGTAGCTTTCTTTCCAACTTGATGTTTTTTTATTGATTATTAAAAATTCTAAAATTGCGAAAATTATAGACAGAATGCCTTGCTATTATTGCGTTTGAATGAAGAATAAGCTGGTTTTGATAGGTCATTTTTAATTTTCAAATTATTACCATTTAAAGGAAATATCAGATTTAGTTGGCATCTTTTAAAATATATTATATCTTTAAAAAAAGATAAAGTATAACTAAACCAAAAACTTATAAAAAAATGGAAGGATATTGTGTAAAATGTAAAGACAAAAAGGAAATCAAAGGAGCTGCAGAAGTGACAATGAAAAATGGAAGAAAAGCAATGAAGGGGAAATGCCCAACTTGTGGGACTGGAATGTTTAGAATTCTTGGAAAATCTTAAGTCAATACAGAGCAAAAGAGATTTAAATCTTAACAAAACAAAGCTATTTAAGGAATTAAATAGCTTTTTGTTTTTAAAGTAATTAGTTAAAAAATAAAAGAAAGATTAATGGTCTAAAGCGTCATTCAGCCCTGCAATTAATTGATCAACATCTACCTTACTAGTGTAATGTAAAAAAGAAATTCTCAATACGCCAGGTTGTCTGGGTATATTCATATCAATGAGAGGTCGAACTGCATAAAAATGCCCCATGCCCAACATTAATTTGTGCTCGGTCAGAGTAGTATACACCTCCTTTAAATCTTTGTTTTTTGGAATAATAGAAACGATTGGAGCTCTCGCTTCAGTAGTTTTTGGACCAATAATTTGAATATCCTCCCGAGACCGTAAAAAATCAAGTAGATACGCTAACAATTCCTGTTCATGGTCATGAAATAATTGATTAAGGGCTCTGTTTTTTTGAGCAGGTGGAACATTTTTATCAAAATGATGTTTATAAATCGTATCAAAATAATCAATAATTCCACTCGCAGCTGCTATTTGTGCATGATCCGGACCTGCGGGAGTTAACATGCTTCTGGTTATACCTTCTTTAAAAAAATGAGATTGATTTTCCATTTTTACTATCAAATCATTTTTTACATACATTAACCCTAAATGCGGGCCAAAGGTTTTATATAAGGAGAAAAGATAAATGTC
>JAHEAQ010000147.1 GCA_024642705.1 Bacteroidota bacterium
AGACCGTTGTGCTTCATTAAAACCAACCACTCACAAATGATAAAATTCTTTAGAAAAATTAGACAAAATCTACTTTCAGAAGGTAAAACAGGAAAGTATTTAAAATATGCCATTGGAGAAATAATCCTTGTAGTGATTGGGATTTTGATTGCGTTGCAAGTTAATAATTGGAATGAAAGCAGAAAGGTTGAGATCATTAAACAAAACTATTATCAACAAATTTTATCAGACCTGGAAGCGGATAAGGAGTTCGCAGAAAATACAATCACTATTATGGACTCTTCGGTTGCTAGGTATAATAATTACAAAGAAACTTATAAAAAAGAGGTCATAAATTTTGATGTTGTTTATCGTGCTATATTCAAAAATCAATTTAATAATCATCCTTTATTTTTTAAGACGACTACTATTAATTCATTAATAAGTGCTGGAGATATAAAGCTACTAGATCCGAATCTTCGTGAAAAATTAACCCGATATAATGCAAGTAAGGATTTTGCGATGGAAGTTTCTGATAGGAATCAAAGTAATGCATTACATATTTTTGAAAGTGTCATGATGAGTGGTTTGCCTACCTTGCATTACCTTTCAGATCAACCGATATTACGAGATTATTTAAATATTAAAGAAAGAAGGCCGGATATATTTATAAAACTTGAAGCTTATTTTTCATGGAAAAACTTTGGAGAAACACAGACCATTGGTGATTTAAATAAAATAATAGAAGACATAGATATTTTATTAGTCCTTGTAAATGAAAAATTAGAAAAATAACGAAAGCACAACAACGGCTATAAGTAATTGCTTGTTCTCGCCTACTTCTAAAAATTTGCTATCGCACAGTTCGCACTTCGTGCTCGTGTCTCTCGGATTTACAGTTTGGTGTTTACTTGCTAAGTTTAACGCAAAACCATCCGCCAGAGGCGGACAGGCGCAACTACTCATAGCCGAGACCGTTGTGCTTCATTATAACCAACCGCTAATTAATGATAAAATTCTTTAGAAAAATTCGACAAAAATTGCTTTTTGAAAACAAATTGAGTAAGTATCTGATTTATGCGATTGGTTAAATAGTCCTTGTGGTGATTGGAATGAAAACCGCAAACAATAAGCACTTATCTTTGGAAATGTATTTTAATATACTGTCTAATTCTTTGAGTGGATAGAACCAATGAAGTTCTTACTCACCTTTCTTTTTATCAACATGAATAAAAATTGAGGAATAACAGATTTTCTAGGGTATTTAAAGGCTTCTATGATTTGGCAAAAACTAAATGCTGAATTATTTATAGATTTTGGAGCCCTAAATCGTGCTGCACAACCAATGGTAAAAGTATCTAAATTTCGAACGGAATGCCACCACCATGACGGGTTGAACAATACATCCCCTTCTTCAAGAACTACTTTATATATGGGCACATATTCTAAAATTGGGTGACTTTTATATATGGAATTCCAATTCGCTAAAAGGGAATTTTCAATATCAGAGATTACATAAACGGCATATTTGCTCATTAATGGTGATAAAATAGGAGAATATGAAGGATGAATAAAATGCCACTCCTTGCGTCCCTTGATATTTAAAAATAAATTGTCGCCATTGGCACAGTGAAGCGCTGATCCTGTTTGATTCGATCTAGAAATGAACCATTGGTCTATTAAACATTTGCTTCCGCGTAAGCTCTCGACCTTCTTTCCATAACAGTTTTCATAGAAATCATCAGTCTTAAAAACCGAATGATGATTATTTATATAGTAATTTTTGTAGTCATCTTTTGTAAAGAAATCTTCCAAAGAAATCTCTTTTAATTTTGCTTTTGTTCCAGCTTCCGTGGAAGACGAGGGAGGAATACACTGTACCTCCTCATTACCAAATTTTTCAGTCAAATAATTCTTAGACCAGTTTTTGCATGCATTAGAATCTTTTATTAATCCCTTAATAACTATAGGCATATTGACCTTAATCCGCCATTCTTTAAATAAACTTTCTGATATATCTTCCGCATGAATGACTGGAATAGGAATTGGTTCAGTGTATGATATCCTGTGATTATTTTTAAATTCTTTCAGAATACGATTTCGAAGCTTCTCGGATACATTTCCGTAGAAATCATTTTTCTCTGTTTTGACAGAATTTATAGCTGTCGACTTACTTAATTTATTTATTCCAAGAGTAAAATTGAACGCGAACTGAGTTAACCATTTATACCTCGTTAATGAAGTCAGGTTGCAGGACCGAATCTGCTGATCATAGCCTTTGATTGATTCAAATGATTTATTTTTTTCCATTTAAAATCATATAGATAATACTTCGCTTATTTAAAGAGCATATTAAGATTATTTTTCCTAAATTTAAGAATAATTTCTGCAAAAAACCTCCTACTTATTTTCTGGTTACCAAAGAAATACGAAGTTATCTGTATATAAGTCGATTATGAATACTAGACCCAGACATATCAAGTTAGAGAATGATAAATATTTATTCCTTGAGCTTAAGAAGCACATTCATGAAAAGATTGATACGCTTCCAGTGTCTCGAGTAAATCAGCTTAAGCTCAAACTATTTTTATATCCTTTAGTATATTTTGGTATATATATATTTGCTCAATTTCGAGCTGATAACATTGCTTTATATTACTTTTTGTTTTCTCTTATGGGGTTTATGGTTGTTGTTATTTTTTGTGAACTGATTCACGAACTATCTCATAATAATGTATTTCCAAAATCAAGTAATAATAGGTATGCTCTTATGCTATTTGATCTACTTGGAGCGAATAGTTATATATGGCAACAACGGCATTTGAAATTACACCACCACTTTCCTAATGTCAATGGTTGGGATGCAGATATTGATCAAAAAGGTCCATTGTGCATATTTCCTAATGAAAAGAATAAGAGTTTCCAAAAGCATCAGCATTTTTATGTGTTTTTGTTATACCCTCTTTTTATGCTTAATTGGTTATTTGTTCGAGACTTTAGAGACTTTTTTTCAAAGGACAGAACTGTTAGGAAAGTTGCCAGAATTCCATGGGTTGAATATTGTAAATTGTTCTGCTTTAAAACAATATATGTTTTAATTATAGTAATCATTCCAATGATTTTAACTGATATTTCAGTAGTTCAAGCAATTGGAGGTTTGCTTTTTTTAACTATTTCAGGTAGTATTCTCGCTATGATTGTTCTTCTAACACCGCATGTAAATAGCAGTAATGAATTCCCTCAATTAGATTTAAATGACAATATTAACACGACTTGGTTTCGTCATCAATTGATCAGTACTAATGATATCGATAATTCTAATTGGTTTACCCGAAATTTCCTGGGTAACTTTAATTTTCATGTTGCACATCATTTATTTCCAAATATAAGTAGTGTTTATGCCCCTGAAATTACCCAGGTACTGAAATCCTTTTGTGAAAAAAATAAATTACCCTACAGATCATACCCTATATCTGTTGCTTTTAAAAAACATTTTGAACTAATCAAAAAGAATGCTTTTGCTCCTCTCGAAGAGGATCTTTAAGCTAATAATCAAATGCAGACAAAATTCCAATTTGCAGATTTACACTGTCACCCTAATTTAAAAACATATGGGCATTCATTTAGTATTGGGAATCGGAGTGAAAAACAATGTGTATGGTATAGAAAACCACCAAGTTTTTATACAAAACTATTGAATGTTGTATTCGGAGTTACGAAATTTTCACAAGCCGATTTTTCTACTTTGTCTAAAGGAGGCGCAAAAATCATCTTTACATCCCTTTACCCATTCGAAAAAGGGTTTTTCATAAATAAGGCAGGTAAGGGTCAGTTATCTGCATGGTTAAGCAATCTAATAACTGATATCGGATATCAACGTGTTAGAAATTTACAATCACATACTGACTACTATAAGGATCTTGAAAAGGAATATTATTTTTTTAAAAACAGTAGAAAATCTTTCAATATCAATGGTCAAGAATATCGTTGGAAGCTGATTGCAAACCATAATGAATTGAACAACTCATTATTAGGAGACAATGAAATAGCTGTAATTCTAAGTATTGAAGGTGCTCATGTATTTAACTCAGGACTTTCTGAGTATGGTAGAACTACTTCTGAGCAAGAAGTGATTAACAATATCAGAAAGATCAAGAATTGGGATTACCCACCTTTCTTTATAACATTCGCGCACAATTTCAATAATGACTTGTGTGGTCATGCCGAAAGTTTAGATCCAATTAAATATTTTGTGAATCAGAAAAAAGGAATGCATACAGGATTTACAAAACTAGGTGTAAAAGCATTACATGAGCTTTTATCTGACAAAAATGGACGTCCGATTTATATTGATATAAAACATATGAGCCTCAAGTCCAGGCAAAGGTATTTCGAAATTCTGCAATCTGATTATTCTCAAAACAGACCTCCAACTATAGTAAGTCATGGTGCTGTAAATGGTCAGACCTTATCTAATAGATCGAAAAACGATCACCATATTTTCTACTCTACTGATATCAACTTTTATGATGAAGAGATAGTAGAAATTGGAAGTTCAAATGGTCTTTTTGCCATTCAATTTGATACACGCAGAATTGCAAACCCGAAATTAGTTCGAAAGTCACTTAAATCTTTATTTCTGAAAAATGACACATCATTAGCAGCTGAAGTCATCTGGCAACAAATACGACACATTGCGGAAGTCTTAGATAAAAAAGGACTTTTTGGCTGGGGAACGGCCTGCATCGGAAGTGATTATGATGGCACTATTAATCCATTACCAGGAGTATGGACTGCCGAATATTATGAATCTTTACAAGAGCATTTATTACTTAAGGCATCAGATTATATAAAAGGACAGCATTCATTAACAGTAAAAGAAAACACAATAATTAGTCCAGAAGAGATCTTGTCAAGGTTCTTTCTTGATAATACAAAAAAGTTTTTAGAGAGATTTTATTATGATCCAGATACTATGGACACAAAATGATGAAGTAAAAATTATTGCATTTCAGCAATTTGTGGATCCCAAAACATTGGCAGATTTAGAAATGTAGTTTTTTAAACATGCTTGCTGATAACAAATAAAAAATAACGAAAGCACAACAACGGCTATAATTCATTGCTTGTTTTTAATTAATTTAATAATTCCTACTTTTAACAAACTATGATTCTTACTCGGAAAATCCTGCGGATTTTACTCGCAACGGAATCATAGCCAAACCGTTGTACGTTATTTAATCCAACCAATATGAAAATAAAACAAAATAGCATTCTTTTCTTTCTAATTGCCCTTTTATCAATGGGTTGTAAAATTTCTAAAAAAAAGAATTCCGAACAAGAATTTGAACATTCTGATTCTTATATTTTAATTAACGATTGGCCAAATTTACCTGAAGGTTTTGTTTTAGGACAGCCCACTGGATTAGGTATAGATATGGAAAACAAC
>JAHEAQ010000090.1 GCA_024642705.1 Bacteroidota bacterium
AGCAGAAGGAAAATCTTTTGGTACTTTCTGGGTTACTTTACCAGTTGCTGCCCATTCTGTACCTCTTAGAAAAGTAGTAATAAATCCTACACATTCCATTGAATAATCCATGTGTCCGAGTGCTGAATGAAATACTCTTCCTTTTCCATATTCAAGAGCGAGTAGCATCGGTTCATTTCTTCCAGAAGCTGATTTACCATTCTTTTCTGGATCTGAATAAGCTGTTGCTAAAATGGTCATGTTTTCTGAAGGACCACAAAGTTTTTGATAAAGTTCATCCCTAGTGTGTAACCATTCCATTGGGATACCTTTCATAATAGGGTGTTTTGGAGCTCTGTTTATTAGTGTATATTCATGCTGCGGTCCATGCGAACCGCAATTTCCATCTGGAGTTTGCATTTCTAAAACATCATTTTCATTATAACTTGCATAACTTCCACTAGACTCATTTCTATCGCCCCAACCACCAATTCCAATCATTTTATTGTACTCAGACCAATCACCCCAAGAATTATTTGCCGCATGGATAACAACCAATCCTCCGCCATTTGCCATGTATTGTTCAAAATTTATCTTTGTTTGCTTGGGCCATGAAGAGGCATTCCATCCAAAATTACAAACTACTACATCATAATTTGTAAAATTTGGACTAAAATCAGGGTCAGGTCTTGGTTGGTCAACTGCAATAGTTGTTTTGCTATTATTTATTGGGTACATTTCTAATAATTTCGTAACATCCGAAAGATCAGCAGTTTTTTCATATGCTCCACCTTGCCAAGTAAATGCTGTTCGATTTACATCAACTTCAAATAACCCAGTTTTTTCTAAATAATCTTTCATCATCACTGTGGTCTTTGGCCAATAACCATGATTGTTTTCTCCATCGATGATCAATGCTTTTAATTTTTTTTTGCTTTGGACTTGTGTCGATGGTACAGATGCTTGAAATATAAAACAAGCTATGATTCCAATAAATAAAGTGGACAAAAATTTCATAAATAATAATTTAAATATTTAGAACTTAATATATAACATTTCTTCTATTTCCTAATGAAAAAAAATTCGCCTAGAAATATTCAATGGTTAATTTCAAGAATAATAACGGTTAATTTCAAAATGATAATAATTCGCAAGCAAAATAAAAGTTATAATTTTGAATAATCTAACCATAGCTTGTCAGCAACCTCAGAACTCATTTTATCATTAAAAATTACAACCCTATATTTCAATGAATACACTTTATTGGGCAGCAATTCCCAATCACTAAATTTAGTAGGTGAAAAATTGATAAATATTTGTCCATTTTCCTGATTTCTGGGCCAAACTCTTAATGGTTCTGGATGATTATGATTTTTTGGATTTGACATTATAATTGCTCCTCCAGTTTCATTCCCTAATTTACCTTGAACCATACACCATCTTGCTAATGAACCTTCAAGATCATCTTCCATTTGCCCTTCTGAGTTAACAATAGTTGATGTGTTTTTTGTCCATTCTTCAGTGCCCCTTAAACAAAGACCACCATATCTATATTCCAATATCTTGAATGGGCTGTCCGTTGCACAACTATAATCAAATTGAAGGTCTAATGTATAATATTCTTCATTTACGTATGAAACTTTCATTGTCTGCAATTCATTGAGTGCAATTTTGTTTTTTCCATCTTTTAATACCACATGTTCATGAAGTACTTGGAAAGAAACCGAATTCTCATCTTCAACTAATTCTTTAAAGTCTGCAAAACGAACAGTACCAACTTTTTTTGCAAGATTCCAAAAATCTAAAGTATCTTTTTCGAAAAGAACATGAGTCCATGGATTCCATAACCCATAATGATGGTAGTGGTCAGGTGGTTGAATAGTTGTGATTGTATGCCCGTTCAGCGTATTTAACGGATGAATAAATCCACTCCTTTGAAAAGATGAATCAATGCCTTCAGGAGGAAAAACGGTTTCATATTGATAAGTAAAAATTGGATTTCCTGAAATGTTAATTACAAAGGCGCCATCCTTTTTTTCACTTGAAATATGACTCACTTGACAACTGACAATTGTAGTCCAACTTAACGTGATTAGTAAAAACAAAATATGAAGATGGTTCATGCAAATAAAATTTTATTGGTAATTGGATATTGAATTTTATTGGTACTTCAAATTAATAAAATTGGCCAATGAAAACTATCATTTTAGAAAAATCTTTAATTTAAATAATTAAGATTCTCTCAATATTAATTCACAAAGGATAATAAAAAGGATCAAATTGATCTAAACTGGTTAAGTTGGCTCATCACCCAGTTTGTTCTAGCCCCTGAAACTCCTGTACTCTCGCATTTTCCAATGCCTATCAAGTCATTGACTACAGTCTGAATTAAAGGTTGTTGAATATGTTTTGAAATATTGAAATTAAAAACAGTTTCTTCTTCTCCTTCGATTTTCAAATTAACCCTATTGTCGCCAAAAATTGGGAAAACTATTTGACCTTTGCTTCCGATAATAGTAATCAACTCATGCTCTGAGACCCTGCTAGTATTAAAGGCCCAAATTCCGTGTCCCATAACACCATTTTCAAAAATAAAGGTTCCATTTGTGATATCCTCGGCTGGATATCCACCAGCCTGATTTAAAGAAATCCCATTCGCCTCGATTATTGGTCCAAAAAGAAAATCTAAAACGTCTAACTGGTGAGATGCCAAATCATAAAAATAACCGCCTCCAGCAACTTCAGGAGCAATTCTCCAATTTTCGGTGTCATTGCCTTTAATTCCCTTTTTCTGTTCTAATGCTTTGAGCAACTTTATTTCAACATACCTAATCTCACCAATTGCTTTATTTTCTAATAAAGATTTTACTTTTAAAATATTAGGTAATGCACGTCTGTAATAAGCTACAAATAATGGAACTTTTGCTCTTTCGCATGCTTTAACCATTGAAATACATTCCGTATATGTTCTAGCCATTGGTTTTTCAACATATACTGCCTTTCCAGCTTTTGCGGCCTTCAAGGTATATTCTTCATGAGAATTAGGTGGAGTCGCAATATAAATAGCATTTACTTCAGGATCATTGATTAAAAGATCTGCATTGTCATACCATTTTGCCACTTTGTGCCTTTCAGCAAAATCTTTTGCTTTTTCTCCATTTCTGCGCATCACCGCAACTAGTTGAGAATTGCTGATATTTTGCAGTGCCGGACCGCTTTTAACCTCACAAACATCCCCAACACCAATAATCCCCCAACGTACTTCATTAAATTTCATCATTGAATATTTAAATTTTATCCAATATAAGTAAGTTAATGCTTTAGGTATACCTTTTTAAAAAGTATCTATTGTTAAAAGATAAACAAATTTGAAATGTTTTGAATTTGAAGGAATATAGAAAAATATGAAAAAATAGAAAATGCTTATAACTTTTGATCTATCTTTAAATCGAGAATCCTTTCGTAATTTTCGATATAATTATTTATCCACATAAAATCCTTTTGCGAAATTGTTCTATCCACAAAGGTCGAAGCATGAGTCATCGGAATAAACCTTCTTGTTAAATGTATTTTAATTTCGAAAAAATCAGAATATTTTTTATCAGGTTTTACAATCACATATGGAATCTGATATAATTCATCATTTGGAACCAACCAAGGTGTTAAATCAAATTCTGAATCCAAATACTTTCTTATCAAAATTTTACGACTAGGAAGCGGCTTATCTCTTGTCCACCAGACATCCTTGACTTGCTCCATTGCATCATAGGTTTCTTTGGCAGTTTGTACAACACCTAATTTATCCATTTTATCAGCAAGTAAAATTGTCATTGCTTCATCAAATTCAAGCTCGCTTTTTAACGCTTGAATTCCCAATGTTATTCCCAACAAATTTGAATATAAGTCTTCAGGTGAAAAGCTGGAATAACGTTCTGGGACTAGCGGAATGTAAGAAGCGCCAAACCAAGTAGCAATTTCGTGCCAAACAGACAAATCATAAGCTATCCTTCCTGCAAGTTCAAATAATTCGTCATTACTAAATTGACTTGGATCGTAAACTAACAATTTTTTTTGTCCACCTTCAGTACCAAGATTTAGTTCCACATCAACACCATTATCTGCAGCGTCTTTTACAGTAATATAAAGAAAAGCTGTCCAATCTGCATAGTCTCTGAGATGCCCAAGATCAAGAAATCCACCTTTTTTTGTGTATACTATTCCGTTTCCTTCTTCATTACTCCCAAGATAATGATGCCTCCCAACATTCTCTATAGATGTAATATCCGTCTTTCGAACAAATGGAATTCTAGCTACGCTAAGGTCGGAACCAAATGCACAGCAAGTTCTTATTACTTTAGGTGGCGGAGAAGTCCGCTCTTTATTCGTAAGATTTGGAGCTGTAGAGAACAAATTAAACGAACAAATAAAAAACAATCCAATCAGAATTTTGCGCATTTTTTTAAATTATAATATTTAAACGCTCCATATGAGTATAAATTGAAAAATCTATGAAATTACTTTTAGAATTTACGATTTTTAATCTCCATTCAACTCATTCCCTGGATTCTTTTGCAAAATTAATCTATACTTGACTCAAAGTCAAATTTTATTTCAATTGCACATATTAATCTTAAAAAATTCTGATTTCAATCATTAGTCATACTGCTACCCCACCAATGATTACCTGGATTAAAATCTTTGGATAAAAATTCCATTCTTTGTTTTTCAAGCATTGGTAGTTTTTCTTTTACCATTTTTTCCCGATATTGATTGGCTAGCATTGATTTATAAGTCCGATCTCTTGAAGGTAAAAGTGCTCCAACTTGCACTAAATATTGAAATAGTCTAATATTCATTTCACCTGTTAAATCAGGATATTGTGGCGCTAGATTTTGACTTTCACTGGGATCATTTGCCAAATTGTATAATTCTTCTCGATCATCTTCGTAAAAATGAATCAATTTCCAATCTCCTTCCCTAATAATAGAAGTAGGTTCTCCTCCTTGATTCCCATAGTGAGGATAATGCCAAATCAATGGTCTTTCCTCTATTGTTTTGCCTTTTAGCAACGGAACTAGACTCAATCCATCTTGATGTTCAAAAGGATAGGATTTCCCGCCGACTAATTCTAAAATTGTTGGATAAAAATCTGCCCCTGTGACCGGAGTGTTATTTTGTTGACCCGCATTTTTTGCTCCAGGGACTTTAATAAAATAAGGCTCACGAATACCGCCTTCATAAGCATGTCCTTTTCCTCCTTTTAGAGGTAAATTTGATGTTGAAAAAGCATCACCAGAGGCTACCCCACCGTTGTCAGAAGTGAATATGATTATTGTATTTTTCGCTAAATCCAATTGATCCAAAGTTTCCAAAACTCGACCTACTGCATCGTCCATAGTTTCAACAAGCCCACCATAAATAGGATTATCCTGAGTTTGCCTTATTGGCAAAAATTTCCCCATTTTAAATGCCGATTCAGCAATACCTTGTTCCTCAGCTTTGTCTCTATATTTTTGCCATTTTTCTTTTGTTGTTTCGATTGGACTGTGAACAGCATAAAAAGAAAGGAAAGCAAAAAAAGTAGTATCTTTATTCGCTTTTATAAAGTCAATGGTTTCATCTGCCAGTCTAAGACTCAAATCTTCTCCATCCTTTTTATTTTCTAGCATTGGATTTTCCCAAGGAGAAAAATACCCTCCAATTGGACTTCCTGAATCCCAACCTCCTATATTGATGTCAAACCCATGATCTGTAGGCCAAGATCCTTCATCGCCTAAATGCCATTTTCCTGCAAAAAAAGTTTTATACCCAGATTCTTTCATTGCTTCAGGTAAAACAATGTATTCGGAAGGTAATCTATGGATATAATCTGCAGGTATTAATCTATTGAATCTGCCTACATCCCTCCAAGTTATACCAGATACTGCCCCAATATAATCTGTTATTCCATGTCTTGCTGGAAATTTTCCAGACATTATGCTTGCCCTTGAAGGGCTGCAAACTTGACAGTTGGCGTATCCATTAGTGAAAACCATTCCTTCATTAGCAATTCTGTCAATGTTAGGTGTTTCATAATATTTACTTCCATTGCAACTCAAATCGTAATATCCTAAATCGTCAGCCAAAATAAAAATTACATTCGGCTTTTCAAGACTCACTTCAACCTCAACTTCAGCTGAGTTACAAGATGAAAGTAGATAAACAAATAAAATAAATGCAAAATAATTAGTGTAAGCTTTCATTCTTAAAAAATAGCTATATTATAAATAATTAAAAAAGTTGATCCAATATTTCAAAAATTAATAAGCTGTAAAATATTGGAAATTCAAAATTATCTAATTTATTCAATGATTATGTATTGTCGCTTTGCTAATTTTAATTCATTTTTATAAAAAATTGATTTATGAACAAAAAATATTAGTTTAGAATTGATTAAAAAATAACTAACTGAATAATATGAAAAAACTACTTAAAGCATTAGTGATCCTTATCCTTATTTTTGCAAGTTATGTATTTTACATTTTCAATTCTACAGGTTTTTTTAGAAAAATAGAAAACAAATTTGATGGAGAAATTTATAAATCCATTGCTTTAACAGGAGCTGAAGATATGGCAATTAGTTATTCTGATAGCTTTGCAATAATTTCATCTTCTTATAGATCTCCTTTCGAACGTCCTTCAGAAATAAATAAAGATGGTCTTTATTATATGGATTTGAGAGATGATGAGTTTGTTCCCATCCTTTTAACGCGCCAATTTAAAAATTCATTTGTTCCACACGGAATTTCAATGATTAAAAAGGATAGTACTTTTCGAATTATTGCAGTAAATCATTCAATAAACGGGGATTTATTAGAAGTTTTTTCTCTCCGAGGACCCGACCTCATTCACGAAAAAACATATTCTGATCCATCAATAATAAGTCCAAATGATGTGGTGTTTATTGATGAAAACAGATTTTATTTTACCAATGACCACAGATATACTCAAGGAATTGGAAAATTTGTCGAAGAATATGCAGGTTATGCAGGAGGGAATGTTGTGTATTATGACGGTGAAAAATTTACACAAGTAGCTAATGGAATTACTTATGCAAATGGAATTAATTTTGACCCAGTTCGGAATTTAGTTTATGTCGCTTCGCCTAGGAAATTTTTAATAAAAGTGTATGATAAAAAAGAAAATGGATCACTTGAATTTGTAGAAAACATATTTAGTGGAGCAGGCGTAGATAATTTAGAATTGGATGAGGAGGGAAATATTTGGACTGGTGCACACCCTAATTTACTAAAATACAAATCCTATTCAAAAGGAAAAGCCAACATTTCACCTTCAGAAATTTTAAAAATACATTACCGCGAAAAAGGTAATTTTGAAATCGAACAAATCTATATAAATGATGGATCGGAAATGTCAGCTTCAACTGTAGCTATCAAATTTGGCAATTATATTTTAACAGGAAATGTAATGGACTCAAAATTTCTGATTTTGAAAAATTCAAAGTAATCATCAAAGAAAAAAAATAATCCTTTCATTACTTTCAAGAAAATCAAAATCACATCTTTTAACAAGTTGATTTATAATGGATTATTTTGTAAATTACGGTACAAAAATTTGTATCCTTCTTTAAAAATTACAAAATGAAAACAATAATTTTATTGGTAATCAGCATTTTGATAATTGCTCCAGCTTGCAGTCCTAAATATTATACTCCGAATACTCAAAATGTTCCTCTAATATCCGAAAAAGGTGAAACCAACTTAACCTTATCGGGAAATGGCAACCAGGTAGAATTTCAAGGCGCTTATGGTGTAACTGAAAATATTGCTATCAAGGCAAATGGTGGTTTATTCATTCCGCCCGATCTTGATAACGGAAATGGAGGCTCAGGAAAATTTCTGGAAATTGGCAGTGGATATTTTAAACCTATCAACGAAAAAGTAATTTTCGAATTATATGGAGTTATGGGTTTTGGAAGTTTTGAAAATCATTTGGTTAGCACCATTTCAACTAATCCACAGACTTCAGGTAATATTTCATCCAATATATTTAGGATAGGCGTTCAGCCAAACATAGGCTTTAAAGGGGATCATTTTACTGCAGCCTTTTCTGCTAGGCTAGCTAGCTTGAATTATTCCAATATTAATGGCGATCTTATTTTTGACAAAATAGACCAATCAACCTATCTTAAAGATAACAAATCTAATTTTTTGATAGAACCAGCTATCACCTTAAAAGGCGGATTCGAGAAAATTAAAATCCAAGTTCAATTGGGATACAGTATTAATGCTTCAAACAGTGATTTCAAACAAGATGATCTTTTCTTAACTGCTGGTTTGAATTTTAACTTTAAATAATCCGTTAAAAATCAAATTTTGAATGGTTAGATTTCATTTATTTGATTTTCATTAATCTAAATGGTTTCTAAGTTTTTGATTTTACTTTTTGTTTTGTTAAAATTAAGATAAATGTTATTTTTTCAATAAATCTTAGTAATCGATGGTAATAGTTGATAAAATTAGCTAGATTCATCATATTAAATAATCCAAAAATGTAAACTAAATGAAGCTTTTTAAATCAATTTACCTTACTCCATTATTTCTATTGTTTTTCGTATCCAATAATTTTGCCGTAAACAGTCACAAAGTCAACCCTGGATTGTCAGAAACTATGACAGTTGGCGACTATGTTGATATGGATTTTAAAACACTTAAAAGCAAAACTGATCAAAAACTTAATTTAGGTAACCGAATTGAATTTCTTGTCAATAAAAAGATGCTTAAAAAAGCACTTAAAGACAAAACAATCACAAAAGATGCAGAATTTAGAGCAGGCGACGGTTACCATTTTAGATTTTGGCCATTTCTAATAGGGATGTTATTTGGACTTTTAGGACTAATTTTGGTTGCAATTTTTGTTCGAAGGCCGAAAAAGAATGCAATTATTTCGTGTTTAATTGGGATGTTAGTTTGGGGTGTTATTGTTGCACTAGGTTGGGCTTAAACTTAATCAAAAATAAAAAAATAATGCATCTAGAATGATGCATTATTTTTTTATTTCCTTCTAGTTAAGCTTAGGTTATGTCTTTGAATTGAACTTAATATTTGGAATAGCGAATCAATTTTTTAGATCAATTTGTTTCAAGTTTTCAATTCTATTTCGCACTAAGAAATCATCTATAGTTTCAAAATGTTCAATCACTCTTTTGTCCTTAAATTCAAATACTTTTTGCGACAATCCTTGCAAAAAATCACGATCGTGAGAAACCAATATCAATGTTCCATCAAAAGCTAACAGCGCTTCCTTCAACACGTCCTTAGACTTGATATCTAGATGATTCGTAGGTTCATCAAGTATTAACAAATTTACAGGCTCAAGCAACAATTTAACCATTGCAAGTCTTGTTTTTTCCCCGCCAGAAAGTACGCTTACTTTTTTGTCAATATCATCGCCACTAAACATAAATCCACCAAGTATATTTTTTATTTGTGACCTGACATCACCTTCTGCAACTTCATCTACAGTTTGAAACACCGTCAATGAATTGTCCAATAACGATGCTTGATTTTGAGCGAAATACCCAACTTTTGCATTATGACCTAATGCACATTTGCCTTCAAAATCAATTTCACCCATAATTGCTTTAATAATGGTGGATTTCCCTTCTCCATTTCTTCCAACAAATGACACTTTTTCGCCTCGAGCTATTGAAAAATTAGCATTTTTAAAAACTACATGATCACCATAACTTTTTGAAAGTTCCGTTGCTGTTACAGGATAATCTCCTGATCTAATAGATGGCGGAAACCTTAGTTTTAAAGCTGAATTATCTACTTCATCCACTTCTATGATTTGAAGTTTTTCAAGCATTCTTTCTACTGATGTTACTTGGTTCGTCTTAGAATAGGTTCCTTTGAAACGCTCAATAAATGCTTTATTATCCGCTATAAATTTCTGTTGTTCTTTGAATGCTTTAATCTGATGTGCTCTTCTATCCTCTCTGAGCTGTAAATAATGAGTATAATTTGCTTTGTAATCATAAATCCTTCCCATTGTTACTTCAATGGTTCGATTTGTAATATTGTCAATAAAAGCTTTATCATGTGAAATGACCATCACTGCCTTTGCTTTATTGATTAAGAAATCCTCAAGCCATATCACAGATTCAATATCAATATGGTTGGTCGGCTCATCGAGTAAAATAAGGTCAGGTTTTTGTAATAATATTTTTGCTAACTCAATTCGCATCCGCCATCCACCGCTAAACTCACTTGTCAACCTTTTGAAATCTGTCCTTCGGAATCCTAATCCTAAAAGTCCTTTTTCAACTTCAGCATCATAATTTACTTCTTCCATGGAGTAAAATTTCTCACCCAAATCAGAAGCTTTTTCAATTATTGCCATGTAGGATTCAGAATCATAATCTGTGCGTGTCTCCAATTCTTTATTCAAGCGATCCATTTCTTCTTTCATCTTAAAATATTGATGGAAAGCTTTCATTGTTTCTTCAAATACTGTGCAATTATCTTCAGTCAATAGATGTTGAGGTAAGTAAGCTATAACAGCGTCTTTGGGACTTCTTATGTGCCCTCGATTTGGTTTTTGGACACCAGCAATAATTTTCATCATTGTTGATTTTCCAGCCCCGTTTTTGCCCATTAAGGCAATTTTATCATTGTCATTTATAACAAAAGAAATATCGCTAAAAAGAGTTTGTCCACTGAAATCTACACCTATTGCATCGACTGAAATCATAATTTTTTCTTTGAAGCTGCAAAATTAATAAAAAGCTTATCACAAGCAAGAAGAAAAATGATTCAACTTTGATTTGAAAATTGTAAATGTCAAATAAATAAATTAGAAAATAAGATTAAAGTCTTCAATATTAAAGATGCATTTTAAAATAACAAACCTTTGTTTAATTTTGATCTTATGAATTTACTAACAACCGATAAGACATTTGATATCAGTCGAAATGTGGCGATGGGGATATTAATATTGACCTTATTGGGTAGCTTATATGTTCACAAAAACATATTAACTCAAGAAATTCAAGGTGCTCATTCCTGGCGTCAATGCCAAACAATGTGGAATATTAGGAACTTTGTAAGGCATGATTCCAATATTTTAAACCCCAGAGTAAGTCATTTTAATGGAGGAAAGGACAATATTTATCGATATGAATTCCCCATTATGCAATGGACTATTGCTCAAATTGAGAAAATTACTTCTGAAGATATATTTGTAGTTAGAATTTTTCTTTTCCTATTGGGTGCAATTGGAGTTTTGGGTATGTATTATCTTGCAAATCAAATTTTCAATAACAAAATTGTAGCAGTTTTAACCGCTCATTTCTTCCAGTATTCGCCCTTATTTTATTATTACGGCCTCAATCCAATTCCTGACAATCTTGCTTTAGTAGCTTCCATTTGGTATTTGTATTTTATTCTCGTTTTCAATAAATCCAAAAGCCAATTACACTTAATTTTTGCAGTTTGTTTGCTTCTTCTTGCATCTCTTTCTAAACTTCCTTATTTAATGTTTGGTGTAGTAAGTTTTTATATATTCATAGTTGACTTGATCAAAACTAACCCAAATTTTAAAAAAATAATGATTTTTGGGTTAATTCATGCAATAATACTCATTCCAACATTTATGTGGTATGCATGGGTAATTCCTGGTTGGAAAGGGAATACAGTGCTTTCTGGAATTTTTGAATACCAACTAGATTTTCATGAATACAAAGAAATCTTCAAATACCATATTACCCAAATGTTTCCGCGTATTTTGTTGTATCCGACAGTTTGGCCATTAATGGCAATTGGATTAATTGGAATTTGGTTTCAAAAAGTTAATAAAGGCTGGTTAATTGGCTTGGTTTCTATTACTTTTCTTTTCCTCTTTTTGGAATTTAACGCTATAAATATTGTCCACGATTATTATTTGATGCCGTTTTTACCTTGGTTATATGTCATTATTGGCTCAGGTATTGCCGTTCTTTTAAAACTCAAAAAACCTATTTTCCTCATCGTCTTTGGTTTCCTATTTTTTTACGCTTCGAATAATACAACAAAGTCTACGGATTCAAAATGGACCAACAAACATGATGCTTTTAACCCAGATGTTTATAAGTACCAGAAAGAATTGAAAGAAGTTGTACCGCGAGACGAATTGTGCCTTATCCTAAATGATGAATCTACCTATATATTTTCATATCTGATTGATAAAATGGGTCATGTAGTACATAGCGATAATTTAAACATAGGCTGGATTGGCGATATGATTGATAATTATGGCTTGACCTATATGTATTCAGACTCTAGAAAAATTGATCAAAATCCTGAAATCGCACCATTTATAGACACGCTTTTATTGTCTGCAGGTAGCATTAATGTGTATAAATTGAGAGATCCAATATCAAAAGACATCAAACATTTGCCATTCTTCAAACAAATCAAAAAAGAAAATTAATTCAAAATATTGAAGGTTTTTTAAAAAAACAGGAAAGTTTTCTTAGTTCCAATTGTTATATATTGCAAGATGAAGAAATCTATTGCAATTATTGGAGGAGGAGCTGCAGCTTTAATGCTTGCCAATTTTCTTGATGATCAATTGTTTGATATTTCAATTTATGAAAAAAACAAAGCTTTAGGCCGCAAACTTTTAGTGGCTGGGAAAGGAGGTTTTAATTTAACCCATTCGGAAAATTTAGAATCATTCAAAAATAATTATACTCCAATAGGATTTTTGGACTCCGCATTAAATTTTTTTAGCAATGAAGATTTACGAAATTGGTTGCAAAAAATTGGGATTGCTACTTTTATAGGTAGCAGCAAACGCATTTTCCCAATTAAAGGCATAAAGCCAATCGCAGTTCTTAATGCAATGCAAAAAGACCTCGTTCAAAAAAATGTAAAATTTTATTTTGAACATAGCTGGAAAGGATGGAATCCAAAAAATCACTTGTTGTTCAATGATGACATACCGATCAATCCCGATATTACTGTTTTTGCTTTAGGAGGGGGAAGTTGGAAAATTACAGGTTCAGATGGAACATGGTTAGAAACTTTCAAAGCAAAAGGGATCCAAACCAAACCATTTGTTGCATCCAATTGTGGTTTTAAAATCGATTGGGAAAAAGATTTTATTAGCCAACACGAAGGATCGCCGTTAAAGAATATTGCTCTTTCAGCACAAGGAGCTTCTCAAAAAGGAGAAGTAGTCATTACTAAATTTGGGATGGAAGGAAATGCAATTTATGCCTTGAGCAACGTCTTACAAGCACAACTTTCCATAAATGGGCAAGCAAAACTTTTTTTGGACCTAAAACCAATTTTATCGGCTGAAAAAATTAAAAACAAACTTCTTCAATCCCAAGAAAAAAACATCTCTAATGCATTAAAAAGAGAGCTGAAATTAAACAAAGCGCACATCCATTTATTGAAGTTATCTACTTCAAAAGCAGAATTTCAAGATATACCACAATTAGCCAAAATCATAAAAGCAATTCCATTAAAAATTATTGGATCAGCGACAATTGATGAAGCAATTTCCACCATGGGAGGAATTGACTTGAATTCAATTAATGAAAATTTCGAGTTGAAAAAAATGAAAAAAACTTTTTGTATTGGTGAAATGTTAGACTGGAATGCACCGACCGGAGGTTATTTGTTACAAGCTTGCTTCAGCATGGCGGTTTATCTTGCAGATTATTTAAACCATCACGAATCATAATAATACATGTTCAATCGTTGTAGGAATCAAGAATTGCTATCTTTAATTTTCTTTTCAAAAAAGGTGGTCTAAAATAAGTTATCATGAAACAAGGGAATTTGATTTTATTACAAAGAGCCATTTTGAACCTATTGATATTCCTATTAATGTCAAATTTGACTTTTGGCCAATCGGTTGCAGATCTAATTGATGCTGTTTCAAAAGAAGGAATACTTGCTAATCTAAGGGCATTTTCTGGGGAAGATTCAACAACTGTATCTGGAAATAAAGTGATTATTCAACACAGAGTGAGTAGTAAAAATAATGATTTAGCTGCTGCCTATCTAAAAGAACAATTATCCTCAAGAGGTTTATCTGTAAATGAAATTAGTTTTGGCACAAATGGTCGAAACATTGTAGCTAAGCAGTTGGGTTCAGTAAATCCTGCCAATATTCATATTATTTGCGCACATTATGATTCTGTTAATGACCATGGAGCTGATGACAATGCTAGCGGAACTGTTGCAGTTTTAGAAGCTGCCAGGATTTTATCCCAATATAACTTTGAGAACACTATTATTTATGCTTTATGGGATGAAGAAGAAATAGGGTTAAAAGGTTCAAAAGATTATGCCCAAAAGGCATCCAATAGCAATGAAAATATTCTTTCAGTATTAAATATGGATATGATGGCATATGACAGCGACAATGACCACCAATTTGATATTGATGTTCGAGATATAGCAAATTCATATGAAATTAGAGATGAATTAATAAATTTGGTATCTACTTACAATTTGGATTTGAAGAGCAAAGTTGTTGATCCAGGAACACCAGACAGCGATCACTTCTCATTTTGGAATGTTGGATACTCTGCAATACTTCTAGGAGAGGCATGGTCTGTAAACGACATAACTCCAGGTTACCACACAGCAAATGATAGAATAAGTCTTATCAATATGGACTATTATTTTGAAATGGTAAAATTAAGTGTTGGTTATATTGCTTCCAATGGGATTCTTAAGTCCTCATCAATTCCTGAACTTTTAGATACTTCAAAAGTTATTATTTTCCCAAATCCAAGTTCAAATTCTTTAAATATTGATCTTGGAGTTAGTATCAAAGGAAATGTTTCTATTATTAACATTGCAGGTATAAAAGTTCAACTAGCTAAAGTTGATGGTCAGTATATACAATTGGAAATTGGTGATTTATTAAGTGGGACATATTACATAAAGATAGATAATGAAGAAGGCACATCTTCTACATTTGAATTTTCTAAAAACTAATATAAAATCTGTTTAAAATAGTAGCATTGAAATCGTTAAAAGACCTTTTACTTTTAGGTGATCCTCGACTATATGAAGTTTGTGAACCCGTATACCACCACGAAATCTCTCATGTTTCAAATTGGGTTGCAGATTTAGATCAAGTCATGAATGAAATTAGAGCAAAATATAATTTTGGCAGGGCTATTGCAGCTCCACAATTAGGAATCATGAAGCGATTGATTTATATGAATATAGACAAACCTACAGTTTTCATTAATCCAGAATTCACTTATGTAAGTGAAGAAATGTTTGATGTTTGGGACGATTGCATGAGTTTCCCTAATTTATTGGTTCATGTAAAAAGGCATAAAAATTTGGTAGTCAAGTATTTGGATGAAAATTGGGAATCACAGGAGTGGCACATGGAAGACGATTTGTCAGAGTTATTACAACATGAATATGATCATTTAGATGGAATATTGTGTACAATGCGAGCAATAGATGAAAAATCTTTTAGATGGAGAATTTAATTTCTAAAAAAAGCGTTAAAAGTGGAATATATAATACCATAATAGTGGTTATCCCCTTATAAATAGTCTAAAAATATAAAAAACAAATAAATTAGCTTTTATAAAAAGAAACGAAAATGCACTCAATTGTCTTTAAATTATACTTTTTTATTGCTTTAAGTTTTCCTTTTTCATTAATGGCACACCATAATTTTAATCCATATCAGATTGAAAAGACTTTTGGTGACAGCTTAGGAAAAATAGTTGAACATTATGATTTTGGAGCTGATTTATATGTTTCAAGTTTTCAGGACGTTGAAGGAATGTTAAAAACTATCCTTGAAAAGCACAAGGGGAAATCAATTATTTTGGATTTATGGGGTACCTTTTGCCCACCATGCATTGCAGATTTTAAGAACAGCTCAGATATTAAAAAACAATTGCGAGATATGGATGTCGTAATGGTTTATTTGTGTGCTGGACGAAGTTCAAATCCATCGAAATGGAAAGAGGTTATTGAAGAAAATAAATTGGTCGGTACTCACATTTACATGGATTCTGACATGACTTCAAAATACATGGAAAAGTTCAATTTTAGAAATTATCCAGGTTATGTTTTTGTTGATAAAAATGGCAAATATGATCGTTTTTTGGTTCGCGGAGTAGCATCTATTCATCCTCCTTCCTTCAATGCTAAAATAAATAAGGATTAATCTTTAAAATTTGATTTCCGCATTTTTTCTATTTTTTTTGCGCCTTACAAATCTTATTAATTTTTGTTTAGATAAAATTTTAATATTTTTATTAAATACTTTTAATACATGCAATAGATTCCAATAAAAATGTCCAAAATTCGAGTTTTAGTAGTAGGTGTTGGAAATATGGGTGAAGCACATGCCAAGTCTTATCATAAACTTGAAGCATTTGAAATTGTTGGATTGGTTGCAAGGACACCAGAAAAAAGAAAAGCACTTGCTGCAGAATTAAATGGCATTGCTCAATTTGATGATTTTGACGAAGCTCTGAAACTTACCAAACCTGATGCAGTTTCTATTAATACTTATCCAGATACGCATGAAGAATTTGCCATTAAAAGCATCGAAGCAGGAGCACATGTATTTATTGAAAAGCCAATAGCTCTTACTGTTAAAGGTGCAAAGCATATCATTGAATTAGCCAAAAAACACGATAAGAAAGTAGTAGTAGGTTATATTTTGAGGCAGCATCCCGCATGGATTAAATTTATTGAAATTGCCAAGCAATTAGGAAAACCATTGGTCATGAGGATGAACCTCAATCAACAAAGTTTTAGCAATTTATGGTCAACGCATAAAAAATTAATGGAATCAATGTCTCCAATTGTAGATTGTGGGGTTCATTATGTCGATGTAATGTGTCAAATGACTAGCAGCAAGCCAATAAAAGTTCATGCAATTGGGGCAAGGTTAAGCAATGAAATTGATAAGCAAATGTACAACTATGGTCAATTGCAGGTAATTTTTGAAGATGGGTCAATAGGTTGGTATGAAGCCGGTTGGGGACCGATGATGAGTGAGACCGCTTTTTTTGTGAAAGATGTAATAGGTCCAAAAGGTTGTGTAAGTATTAGAGATACCAAGAAATCAGAACATGAATCTTCTGACATTGATAGCCACACCAAAACCAATAGTTTATTATTGCATTATTCAGAATTAGACAAAGAAGGAAACTTTTCGAAAAAGGATGAAATTATCGATACTTCTTCAGAGCCTGATCATCAAGGATTATGCGATCTTGAACAAAAGTATTTTTTAAAATGTATTCAAGAAAATATAGATTTATCGGAACATTTGAATGATGCAGTTAACAGTTTAAAGATTGTTTTAGCAGCAGATGAATCTATTAAAAAAAACACTGCAATTAATATTACTTTATGAAAGGCGCCAAATCATTGGATAAATATTATGAAATAACAAAAGATAATATAAATTTTTATAAAAAAAATAAATACATCAAATTAAAGAATGTATTGACTACTGAAGAAATTCATAAGTTTAGTAATATCATTTCAAAGAAAGTGAATGAGCTGAATAAAGAAAGTATTCCATTAAATCAGCGAGACACTTATGGGAAAGCATTTTTACAGCTGATGAATCTTTGGACTCAGGATGAAGAAATAAAAGAATTTGTTTTTTCAAAAAGGTTGGCCAAAATAGCTTCAGAATTAATGGAAGTAAGTGGTGTGCGATTGTATCATGATCAAGCTTTGTACAAAGAAGCAGGAGGGGGAATCACACCTTGGCATGCTGATCAATATTATTGGCCCCTTGATACGGATCAAACTGTTACGGTTTGGATTCCTTTGCAAGAAACACCATTAGAAATGGGCCCTTTAGAATTTAGTGCGGGAAGCCATACAATTATAGAAGGAAGAGAATTAATGATTAGTGATGAAAGTGAAGAAATTTTGAAAAAGAAATTGCGGGTGAACGATTTTCCTCACATCATAGAATCTTTTGATATTGGCGAAGTAAGTTTTCATTCAGGTTGGATCTTCCATAGAGCAGGAGCAAATACTACAAATTCAACCCGAAAAGTAATGACTATAATTTATTTCAAAGATGGGATGAGTTTAAAAAAACCAGAGAATCAAAATCAGCAAAATGACTGGGATACTTGGTGTCCAGGGGCTAAAATCGGTGAAAAAATTGAAAGCCCTTTAAATCCAATACTTTATCCATGACTAGATTTTAGATAGACTTTCAATTTTTTATAATTTCTATTTTCGGTTCAACCACCAACCTAGCCAAATGCCAACAATACCCCAAGATGCAACGGAATCTATTAAATATCCCATCGATCCATTCTCAAACCAAATACTATCCAAATAACTAATTGTTAAGTATCCAATAAATCCAATAGCCAAAGAAGCTATCAATGTCTTTTTGAAATCGAGTTCTGCAAATTGCATTAATATCCAGCAAAGCAAGAAAGCAGCCATCAAATCAATAGCAAGACCTCTGATCATATTCATTGCCATATCTGTAGAAAATGATTTGTGATATGAAATTATGGCCCAAGGTTTCCCTGCATATTTTTCCATGTAAGCTTTTTGACCCTCTGCTCCAGTTTTATGATCAAAAGTTGGGACGAAATAATTCCCTTCTTCTAATTTCTCATCTAAGAAATTAATTATTTCGTCTTGATTGGGAGTATATTGCATTCCACTACTGTGAATGCTTGAAACACTCCAAGAAAAAAATTGCCAAAAAAATAAAATTAATCCAGCGACTAAAGTTCCAATTATTGTTTTTTTCATTTTTTATTAGGTTGATTTAGTTAAAGTTATGCATTATTTTCGAAAGTAAACTAAAATAAAAAGGAAATAACATTGATAAATAAAAGCAATATTTTGAAGTATATTCCACTTAGATATTATCTTGAGTTTCAAAAGTAAACACAAACTAAATGAGCAATCAAAAACAACAACTTAATTTTTGGCAAATATGGAATATGAGCTTTGGATTTTTAGGAATCCAATTCGGATGGGCCTTACAGCTAGGGAATATGAGTGCCATATATGAATATCTTGGCGCGGAACCCGATCAAATTCCATTGCTTTGGTTAGCAGCTCCACTGACCGGATTGATAGTTCAACCAATAGTAGGTTTTTTAAGCGATAGAACCTGGGGAAGGTTTGGAAGGAGAAAACCCTATTTCTTAATTGGAGCCATCCTAGCATCTCTTGCTTTAATTGTCATGCCGCATGCTCCAGTGATTTGGATGGCAGCTGGATTGCTATGGATTCTTGATACTTCTATCAACATAAGTATGGAACCATTCAGAGCATTTGTAGCTGATTTACTGCCTGAAAATCAATTGACAAGAGGCTTTACGATGCAAAGTTTTTTTATTGGTATTGGTGCAGTTTTGGCAGCAGCATTTCCATGGTTACTTGTGAATGTTTTCGGATTCGCAGAAGAAGCAGGAAGTGAAGGAGTACCATTATACCTAAAAATTGCTTTCGCAGTTGGTGCAATATTTTTTCTTTCGGCAGTGCTTTATACTATTTTGAAAACAAAAGAATATCCCCCAGAAGATATGGAATCCTTTAAAAAAATGAAAGCCGAAAGTAAGGGATTTAAATTTGCCATTACAGAGATTTTTACAGATGCATTTAATGGCCCAAGAGTAATGTATCAACTAGCAATTGTACAATTCTTCACATGGATTGGAATGTTTCTGATGTGGTTTTATTTCACAACTATGGTTGCAAATGATATTATGGCAGCGCCTTCTCCCCAATCACCATTGTATACTGAAGGGATCGTCTGGGGTAACATTTGTTTTGGTTTTTATTCAGTTGTAACTTTCCTTTTTGCATTGGTTATCCCATCCATTGCGAATAAATTTGGAAAAAAATTAACCCATTCAATATGTCTAATTTGTGGTGGAATTGGTTTATTAGCAGTGTATTACATGAACAATAAATATCAATTATTGATTTCAATGGCAGGTGTGGGAATTGCATGGTCGAGCATATTGTCTATGCCTTATGCAATTTTAACTCCTCATTTACCTAAAAATAAAATAGGTATTTACATGGGAATTTTCAATTTCTTTATTGTTATACCAGAGATCATAGCAACACTTACTTTTGGTTGGGTAATGAGCGAAATATTAGGGAACAATAGAGTTTCAGCTGTTATGTTTGGCGGTGGGATGATGTTAATAGCTGCTATTGCAATATTATTCGTTAATGAGAAAAATAAAAATACAATCGTTGCATAATTACTTAAATAATATGGTTTTATATTTTCTTAATAATGAAAAATCATAGAATCCATTTACTCAATTGTTCCCTTGAAATTGTAGAGTTTATACTAAAAGGGGACGAAGCAATTTCTTCAGAATTAGGTTTAAATGTGCCTCCGCAATGGAGTGAATTTGGTGTTGAAATATTTAGATATACTTTAGAAAGTATAAAAACAAATCCCAAGGCCAGTATTTGGTGGGGTTATTTGCCAATACTCACTGAAACCAATACATTAATTGGAACTTGCGGTTACAAAGGAGAACCTACAGAAGGTATGGTTGAAATTGGATATGAAGTAGCAAAATCATACCGAAATAATGGCTATGCTACAGAAATTGCTGAAATATTAATACAAAAAGCCTTTGAAAGCGAGTTAGTAGATATTGTTATAGCCCATACGCTTGCCGAAGAAAATCCCTCCGTTAAAATTCTAAGAAAGAAAGGGTTTCAGTTCATCAAAGAAATGTTAGATCCGGATGATGGAAAAATTTGGCAATGGCAACTTAACAAATCAA
>JAHEAQ010000148.1:0-3353 GCA_024642705.1 Bacteroidota bacterium
AAAAAAACTAATTTTTTTGGTTCCAATCATAAAGAACAGTAAAATATGCCATTCTTCCTATTCTTGGACCACCATATGTTTGAAAATTCATTGTATTCAATAAGTTGGATGCACCTAACTTAAAACTTATATTTCGCTCTTTCCAAGTCCAGTTTATTTGCCCGTCTAACAATGAGTAAGTTGGAATGTATCCTGTAAATTGGGGCGAACCTTCATATTGAAATCCTTCTATCCATTTGTATTGGACATTGAACCCTACATTTTTTACTCTTAAGCTACCTAAATTGAAATTTATATCTCTCCCTGAAAGACTTAGATTGTATTTATTTTCTGGCGTATTGAACGCAGGTATGATTGGATCATCGCTTTGTGTATTCAAATTGTTCCACGAATAATTACCTGTAACCAAATAATATTTCCAAAAATAATAGCTTAATCCTATTGAAAATCCTTGGGTGGTCACAATATCTTTTGCATTGGCAGCTACTCTGTAGGCTTGTACAAAATTTGGTTGGTTCAATACATTAAAAGTAGCATCTAAACCAATTTGATAACCAATGAAATCCTTATACCTTGAAAAATAATAAGTTGCATCCACATATACTTTTTCAAAGAGGGTTGTCCTGAAACCTGATTCTATTGTCTTTACTTTCTCTGGTTGAATAGCAGCGACATCGAAATATTCCAATAATCCGGTATTCTGAGTATTCAAATAATCAACAAATGAATTGACGTCAATTAAGCCATTGACTCCCGAGATATTACCCAACAATATAGCTCTTCCCACATTGTAAAATAGATATTGATCTGTGAGTGTTGGATTCCTTACTGCTGAAGAAAAAGAAAGTCTGAAATACGTATTTTGTGCCGGATTATAAACCAAAGATGCAGCTGGTGAAAACAAATAATTGTAATTTTGATGTTTGTCCACCCTTGCCGAAACATTCATTTTTAGCTTACTTTCCATAAAGGAGACCGTTGAGCCACCATAAACTCCATATTCAAATGTGGTGATGTCAACCCCATTGGTATCAGATAAAATTGACCCCTTGGAATCTGGAAAATAATACCTTGCGCTCGCTCCCACCAACAAATCTATTCCATTCAAAACTCCAGAACTTTTATATACATCATTGAATTTATATTCTCCATGCATATGGGCTAATGCAGACTTATCATAGAATCTTGTGCCGCCTTCAGCATAGGATATTTTAGTAATGATATCATTAAATTCTTGGTTGAATCTGTCTGTACCTGGAAGGAAAAAATCTTGTGTTTGACTAACTACATTTGCTTTATTCGCTTCTGTTTCAGCTACACTATGAAAATCGCTTATTAAGTCTGTAAAATTCAACAAAAAGGCATTGATTGCATCTCGGTATGCTGTGGGATTTCCGATAAAATTTGATGCTTTTGGAAAACCTTCTTTGCCTTTAATAACAGGATTCGCTTTTAAATTCCAAAAGTTGATATAGGACCTACCCCACTTTTCGTTGTCACCAGCTCTTTGTTGGAGTAGTAGCGCTGTAAAGTAAGGATCATAGGAATCTCCCGAATCTTCGTGGGTTGCAAAAAACCTCAAGAAATATTTATCTCTCTTTTTAATTTCAACTTTGTGCTGGTAAAACTTAATATTCTTCAGGCTATATCTGTTATCCCCTTGATAAACTGTAGTGCCTCCACCGTAGTTAGAACCTATAACCAATTCCGGGGATTCAAAATCTTGTTCTGGTTTCAATCTAAAGTGCAGTGCCACATTTGCTTTCAAATTTTTTGTATCGTAATTGACCAGATCAACTTCCTTATAACCTGTTCTATGAAATGTTCCCAATCCAGGGTTTGATAATGAGTTTCTCAAATCAAATGCCAGCAAAAATTCATCACCATATACGTTTACAGCATCGAATCTCCCGGGATTATCTGCTTTACTTCTGGTACCAAAAACAGGCTCATAATTATCGGCTTCCCAATCATCAGCCTGCATATAAAAGAAATTCATTTTGTATGCAAAAGAATAGTCTCCATTTTTGTTTTTAACTGCATCAGCAAAACGCAAAGAAGGATTGAATAAATTTCGCTCTCCAACTTTTATGGAAGCAGAAACACCTCTATTGATAAATGGATCTTTTGTAACCATACTAATCACCCCATTAAATGCATTGGGTCCGTAGAATGCTGAACTCGCTCCAACAATTAGTTCTACTTTGTTGATATCTAATTCTGATGCTCCTAAAAAATTTCCTAAGGAAAAATTCAAACCTGGAGATTGGTTGTCAACTCCATCAATAATTTGAAGTGAACGCACAGGACTTGTGCTATTAAATCCTCTAGTATTGATAATGGTAAAACCCAAACTTGCAGTGGTCAGATCTACATCTTTCAAAGCTCCTAATCCATCATAAAAATTTGATGATGCCGTTTGTTTAATGCCAATTATATCCAAAGATTCCACAGTGAGTGGCGCAGCTTTTTGTTTGTCAGAAATCCGTTGCCCCTTAACTTCTATTCCCTCCACAATCACACTAGATTCCACTAACTCAAACTTTAAATCATCACTTGCACTATTAATGGTAACTACTGTCGCCTCATACCCCAAATATGTTGTTTCAACTTGGATAGGAAACTTGTCTTCTACCAACAAAATAAACGAACCATCCCAATCTGTAACAGTACCTACATTAGTTCCTTTAACAATAACATTCGCACCAATTAAAGCTTCTTTGGAGTATTTATCCACGACTATTCCCGTTAAACTAACTTGACCAGTTAATTTAAAGCAAAAACATACTAACACTAAGAACGATACTGTGATTTTCCCCATAAAATTTTAGATCTTTACGAAAGATAGGAATATTCTTTAATTATTAGCTTCGAAGTCATTATTTATATTTGGACTTTAACTAAATTTCCACAATAAATGATGTGCAACTCTATAATAATCAAGACATTTACACAAAAAATAATTATTTATATTAGCCTAAAAATGAAATGTCAAGTGGTTTGATCATTAGAATTGCCAATAAAAAGGATGTAAATTCAATTCTAGAAATATACGGCCCTGAAGTATACCGCGGTTATGCGACTTTCGAAGTAGAATTGCCAAATATAGAAGAAATGTGGAATAGGATTCAATCTGTTCTTGAAACAGCACCTTGGTTGGTTGCTGAATTGAATGGTCGAATTGTCGGATATTGTTATGCCTCTATTTATAATGGCAGATATGGCTATCGGTATACCAGACAAGTTTCTGTCTATGTACATCCAGATTTTCAAAACTTTAAAATTGGTTATGCATTGTATTCTGTCTTGTTTAAAGTACTTGAAAAACAAGGATATAAAAACCTACTTGCGCT
>JAHEAQ010000148.1:3453-5296 GCA_024642705.1 Bacteroidota bacterium
TAATCGACGAGGTTAATTTCATCTTCAATATTCTTATCCCATTTCTCCCATTTATCAATATCTGGAATGTACAACATCGTCTCATTCAATGAATGGATCAAAAAACCAACGGTTTCAGAATACTCATCACGATGCGGCACTTGGACTGGCGTAATGGAAAGATTTTTTGAAAGAACCACATTCTTTCCATTATTAAGTGCTCTTAATTCAATATTGTTAAATTTAACCAATTGTTCCCATGGTCCATTTGTCTCAATAAATGATTTCATTCTTGGCATGGCATAAACTGGTACTTTGCTAGCTCCAATAACTTCATGCCCTAACTCCTGAAGTCCTGTATAATGTCCGATATGGGCATGAGTAAGAAAAATTCCTGCTGGCAGCAAGCCAAGTTCACCAGTTGCAATGGATACATAATTCAATTGTTCTTTAAAATCAGGCGTACAATCAATGATCCAATAATTATTGGTTTCTAAGTCCACCAAAGCAAGACTTGATACATTTTTTTTAGTTTCCTTACCATCATAATAAGCTTGACAGCATTCTTTAATACAATTTGCTTGAGGATATCCAGCATCCTGAGCAATTCCCAAGACAATGACCTCCACATTCTGTGCACAAATAATATTAAAAAAAGATAAAAAAGAAATAAAAATTATAAATGGAGATTTTTTCATGGTTTCAACAAAGTGAATAACAAATTCAATTTTACATTTACAAAACATTCAATATTTATTGCTTTATACTTAGAAACAAATATATCATAATTAAAAAAGCAAAATTTAAACTCTTAATAAAAATATAATGATAACATGTATTAACATCGTAATCATTGACTTACAAATAACTACTATATTTAATATCTAATTGCAATTGTCTTCCAGTAAGAATTATGTATTTTTTATGCCCAAAAATCCTAGGTCTGAGTAAAGATTTTTTATTTTTGGGTTCTTAATGGGAAAGTAAATCAGACGACCAAAAAAAAGTAAATTTTTAAAGTCTTTTTTATGTTTAACGTGTCTTTATAGTTGGAATCTTCATATGAAATTTATATATTTAGTACTTAGTCTGTTTTTAGTTTTGAATATTCATGGGCAAAAAGGGATTGACTATGAAGTGGAACAAAATGGTAAAACGGGCACAAAGTTTGAATTTGATAAAACCTACGTTGAATTAGGGAATGTTAAGAAAGGTGAAAAAAGATCCTTTAAATACATCCTTAAGAATACTGGAACAGAAGACATCAACATTGATTATTTGTCTTATTGTGATTGCACGGAGGTTGAATATGAAGAAAACAAGCCGATAAAACCAGGAAAAACTATGGTTTTTAATGTCGTTTTTGATTCAAAGGATAAAAACGAAGAGGAGACCATTTCAATTGAAATGGAGTTGAAAAATATAAATCCTAAGGACAAATTACCATTTTATTTGACTTTGGATTACCATTTTAAAATTGTCAAATAATAATTTATAACGACCATTTGCTCATTTAATTGATTTTAATAGACCAGAAATACTATCTTTAAAAAATAATTAACCATATATAGAATATGATTATGAAAAACAAGTATAAATTTTTAACGCTTTTAGGTCTTTTGCCTTTTTTGGCGTCAGCTCAATTGACCAATAATGGTGCAACTATTATTGTGGAGAGTGGCGCTGTTTTATTGGTAGAAGGAAGCGTCACCAATACTGGAAATGGAGTAATTACCAATACTGGAACAATAGACATCAAGGGTAGTTTGACCAATGATGTGGGAAGTACCATAACTAGTAATCCTACTTCAAAATTGAGGTTTTCAGGAAATGGTGCTCAAACTATAAATTCAAATGGTCAAAC
>JAHEAQ010000149.1 GCA_024642705.1 Bacteroidota bacterium
ACCAGGTTATTCACCCATTCAAGAAACCCTTCTTCAGGAAAATCCACAGGCGCTGCCAAATTTGCCATTTGCATAAAGATATCAAATGGTTCGGGAGCCATTAACATATTTCCCCATGCAGGAGTTCCATGCAAGAAATAAATAACTGGAAATCTTTTATCTGGATGGGTATAATAACTTTTAGGTAAGTATATATTTACTGTACGGTCAGCTGGGTCACCCAACAAATTACTTTCAAGTGCAGAGCTGTAAATTACTTCAGTGACAATTGTTCCAGTTGCATCCACATTTAAACTAGCTTTAGCTTCTGCAACCGAATTCTCTGTAAGGATCTGATTATTATCAAGACTTTCTAAGTCATCTTTTTGGCAGGAAAAAAACTAAATATTCCTACGATACATAAAATTATAATTTTTGTTTTCATTGCGTAATATTTAATTAACAATAAATATCTTAACACTTAAAATTATTCGCAATGATATAAATCAATTTAGAAACATTTATATAAAAAATTGCTGAAATTTCATTAAATTAATAGAATTAATTATAAAGGATAAATACAATAAAATCTATCGCAACTTTTCCGACAACTTTTAAAATAACGATTATGAATTCACTTAAATTAAAGTTCATTTTTATTATTCTATTGACCTTTTCATGCATAAGTTTTGGACAAGATATCAACCATGGTTCAAATCAAGGCAAGTACATTAAATTAGATAATACAAATATTTATTATGAAGAATACGGTAGTGGAATGCCAATATTGTTATTACATGGTGGATTTGGATCAATTCATGATTTTCATAAGGTCATTCCAAAGTTTGCAAAACATTTTAAAGTTATTGCAGTCGATAGTCCGGGACACGGAAGATCGGAACAATCTGATTCACTAAGTTTTGAATTGATGGCAGATTATTATTCAAAAATGATTGACCTGTTGAAATTGGATAGTGTTTATGTCATTGGATATAGTGATGGAGGCATAACTGGATTACTTTTAGCCGAAAAGAGACCTGATATAGTAAAGAAAGTTATAGCTTCTGGAGCAAACAGCAGAATGGACGCTTTAAAACCAGAAATTCTTGATTACTTAAAACTTATAAATCCTTCTTTTATAGAAACCAATCTAAAAGAATGGCTAGAAGATTATAGAAGCAAATCACCAGAAAAGGACAAATGGGAAAAGTTCATAACTGATATAACTAAAATGTATTCTCAAGACACATTAATTACAGATCAGACACTTTCCAATATAAAAGCAAAAACATTACTTGTTTTTGGAGACAGAGATGCTATTAAACTAGAGCATGGAATTGAATTGTATCAAAAAATTTCTGGCAGTCAATTATGTATCCTGCCCAATACACCTCATGAAGTGTTTAGTGCTAATCCTGATTTAATCAGCAATATTGGAATTGAGTTTTTGAAAGAATGAATAAAGTATTCTTACTTATCCAAAATTATCATTTTAGACAATTCAAAAAAAAATCTTAATTTGGTTGGATAAACAGTATCATTTACTGGAATTTCAACCATGTTAGACCTTCACGGATATCTTAAGTCAAGCAATGATTACAAAAAACTGCAAATAAATGATTTGCTTTTTATCGAATACAAATGTTTGGTCAATGAAGTAAAAGCAGGCATTTGGTCTGATGCAAATTACTTTGTTTTCGTTACTTCCGGAAAAAAAATGTGGCGTAGCATTTACAAAGATTACGTAGTTGGAGCTGGTGATTCATTATTTGTAAAAAAAGGTGCTAATTTGGTTCATCAATTTTTTGATGAGGACTATTGTGCTCTTATGGTATTTATTCCTGATGATTTCATCAAACAATTTATCCAGCGATTTTCATCTATTGTTGCAAAAACTGAATCAAATGGAAAAAATAATACCGATGCAGTCATAAGAATTAAACTAGATGCCTATTTGGAAGGATACATCAATTCCCTTGCAGCTTTTTTAAGTTCACCTTCATATCCTGATAAAAACCTCTTAAAACTCAAGTTTGAAGAACTCCTACTCAATATTTTCACCAATCCAATCCACAATCATTTAGCTCAATATTTACTTTCCATTAATAAAGAGCAAAGTGCGCAATTGAAACAAATTATGGAGGAAAACTTTGCATACTGTTTAAATCTGGAACAGTATGCTGACCTTTGCAATATGAGTTTAAGTTCTTTTAAAAGAAATTTTCGAGAAGTTTACAAAACTTCTCCAGGAAAATGGCTTTCAAACAAACGACTGGACTTAGCTTCACACTTATTAAAGACTACTGACAAACCTATAAACCTTGTTGGATTTGAATGCGGATTTGAAGAACCTTCAAGTTTTATAAGAGCCTTTAAACAAAGATTTTCAACTACACCACTTCAATTTAGGGGCAGTCCTACTTCCTAAAATCACAAATTAAAATACTAAAAAGTCCATTTTTACTATTTTGGGCTGAATTGCCAATTTAATGGACTTTTCGGTCTATCTCATAAGCTCTTTTCAAACATACTTTTGCAGAGTAACAATTATTAATCTTAAAAATTTAAAGTATGAAAACAGTAACAAAAAAAGTAAACGGATTTGATCAGGAAGCTATTGTAGGTGTAGTAACAGCACTACAAGCAAACCCTGAAATTGGAAATTTTGAACTTCGTTCTACAAACGAATGGATAGATGGTGGTCACAACAGAAGTTACATTCAAGGCTTTTACGGAGCTTGCCAAGAAGATACCAGTAGAACAGAGCCATTCATCTACGATAATGATGAACCACCTGTTTTACTTGGAAACAACAAAGGAGCCAATCCAGGCGAAGTATTGCTCCATGGATTATTGGGATGCATGACCACAGCTATGGTCCTATTGGCGGCAGCAAGGGGTATTGAAATTGAAGGTGTCTCTTCAAAAATTGAAGGAGACATAGATATCAAGGGATTCCTTGGATTGAATTCAACAGGACCAAAAGGATTCAAACAAATTAGAGTGACCTTTGACATTAAAGGTTCAAATGAAGCACAAAAACAGGAATTGATAGCATTGGCTAAACAGTCTCCAATCTTCAATTCATTGATTCATCCAACTGATGTCCAAGTAGCATTTCAAAATTAACAATTAAAAGGGGGCTTGGGCTAAAACACAAGGCCCCCAATTTAACAACACTAAAAATAAAGACAATGAGAACTTTAAACAACGACCAAATAATAGACAATTTACAAAGAACAAAAAGCTACTCTTGGAATACCAAAAGACGCTACAGATAATTTATATATATTTTAAAAAAAATCATGAAAACCAAAAAAGCACGAACCCATACAGTATTTTTTTTTAAACCAGAAACTTGTCAATACACCCGTGATATTTTATGGCAAAATGCTTTCGAGGGTGGTATATGGACAGGCAATAAACGATATATTTAATTACATAGTTAATTCCAAAAAGAGTAAAAGCTGAGCTTGCAAAAATTGCAAGCTTTTTTGTATTTATCGAATCAAAATAATGTTCATTTAAACCATTATCAATTTTTCTGATTTACATAATTCTATAAAATAAAATGATAAATGCGTATATTGGTGTTGGATTGATAATCTAGAAATTAACAAATAACAAACTAAGTATTTGGAAAATCCACTTACAAATATTAAAAAACGTCAAATTTGGAGGTCATTGGTAGCTTATCCAGCTGCTGCTTTTGTTATACTCCAAGCTGTAGATTTTTTCATCACAAAATACGATCTCAACCCAAAGACCCTGACATTATCTTTGATTTTATTAATAGGCGGGTTCATTATTTCAATCTTGTGGAACTGGAATCATGGTGAGAAAGGAATCCAGAAGTTTTCAAATTCAGAAAGAATTATTTATGTAATTGTAATCATCACAACCTTGACAAGTGGTGGTTATTATTGGGCAAGCACTCCTAATTTTGATAATTCATTATTAGCAATAAATTCTGAAATGTCTGCAAAATTGGCCATTTTACCTTTTGAAAATAAAGTTACCGATTCTTCTATGACTTATCTATCTGAAGGTGTACCGGAAAATCTGATCAATAGACTATCAAAAACAACAAACCTTAAAGTGTTATCAAGAAACTCAACCTTTATTTTGGCTGAATCAGATATGGGTATTTTAGGAGTTAAGAAAAAACTTGGAGCCGATCTTCTTTTAACAGGACGAGTTGAGAAATTGAATAATCAATTTGTTGTTAGTTGTGAACTCATTAATGTTTCAGATGGTACTCAAATTTGGGGAGATAAACTATCTTATGAAAACGAAAACATTATTGAATTAGAGCAAAAACTGGTCAATTCTCTTTTAAAAAGCTTACCAAGTACAATTAAAACCAATGTAGAAATTACAAATTCTGAAGCCAGTACAAATCCTGAAGCGCAATCGCATTTTATGAAAGGAAGAGCTTTAAGTTATGGTTCAACAACAGAGGAATCGGAAAAAGCCTTGGCACATTTTAGAAAAGCAATAGAAATTGATCCAAAATTTGCTTCGGCTTATGTCGCCATTGCTAACGAAAAGATAATACAAGCACTTTTTTCTACAGCAACAAGAGAAGAGATCTTCAATGAAGCCCGAACAGCTGTCCAAACTGCATTGGCCTTTGACCCAAATTCTTCGGAAGCTTATTATGTAGATGGCGCAATTAAGTTTTATGGTAATTTTGATTGGAACGGAGCAGAGACATCTTATAAAAAATCCATTGAATTAAATCCAAATAGTGCTAATGCCTACATTAGGTATTCCGCTTTTTTAGCAGCTATGAAAAAATACGACGAATCTATTGCAATGGCAGAAAAAGCGATTGCTTTAGACCCTATATCTATTTCCAGTCTTCATAATTTAGGTTGGGTTCAATTAATTGCAGGACATTTTAAGGAATCGGAAGATGCATTTAGCGAAGCCTTGTCCCTTCACCCTAATTGGATTTGGGGCTATGTGAAGAGAGGTTACACTCGCTTTTTTCAAAATAAATGTGAACTGGCAGAAGCTGATGCATCAAAAGCAAAAGAATTAATAGGAGAGTGGGGATCAGAACTCATTGAAATGGCTCTGATTTATATTTATACCAATTGTAATAATGTTTCAAAACGTACAGAATTAACGAAAATATTTTTTGAACATGTCAATGAAGACAACTATGATGATACTTTTGCTGTCGCATATGTATACTATTTAAATGGCGATTTGGAAACCGCTTTAGATTTGATGGAAAAAGGTTGGAAAGAAAAAGAAGCAAGTTCGTATTTGATCAATATTGATGTTTTTTATAAGAACGA
>JAHEAQ010000091.1:0-4915 GCA_024642705.1 Bacteroidota bacterium
CAATAACCACCAGTAAAATTTCACCAATGGCATATTTAAAATACTTTCCAGCTTTATTCTCAAAGAGAAGTCGCTGACGAATATGTCTAAAAAACTTAATCATGTTATCAAATATTTATAGGCCATCGCATCCTCGGCGGAAGCCTCGGTTCCTTCATTATAAAAGATGGATTCACCATCTTTTATTTTTGTTTCACAAAACCATTCTGTCATAAAAAGAATTTTATCACTGGATTATTAGTTGGTTATAATGAAGCACAAGGTTGTATTTAGTCAACTTCAGTATAATTTTTAAAGGAAATAGCGGTAAACCAAACATAAACTACTAATATAAATAATCCAAGAAACGGTCCCAAATCTATCCATCCAGCTTCAGCAGGTGCTGTTGGAAAAGTTATCATATTGATTGTTAATAAACCAACAGAAATAAGACAAATAATCCATCCCATTAATCTTCTAAAAAGATGTTTTCTAGCAATATTAATTCCAAATAAAAACCATGATATTGTTATAAAAATATCAAAAGCAACATCCATTCCTGCTTGAACTCGATTTGCACCATTAAATGTTGCTTTAGTCAAGGCCTGCGATTCTTCATTAATTGCAGCATTAATGGCCACATCGTGCCATATAAAATTGGCTTGTTGCACCACAATAAAAGTTACTGCAAGAGCAGCCCCTATAATTCCAAATAAGTAGGCAATTTCAAGTGTTGGCGTGTGATGCTCCCTTTTCAAAAAACTATAAAGTCCCATAAAGCCTATAATCCATAATAATGGAAAAGCAAAACCCATTAATCGCCCAACAGTATCAGGGATAAAGGGCAAAACTGCTGCGCCAAAGTAAAATAGCATTGAAACTATCCCTGATATTGCTCCTATTTTTTCAATTCGACGAATTGTGTTTTTTTCTGGTTCCATAATTTTAAATATTAATTTTTTAATAAAATTGGATAAGTAAATAATTTAGAAACGGTTCCATTTTTTATATTAAGCATTAGGCTTGAGTATACCTCACTTTCCCACTCTTTTTCTTAAAGATAAAAAACAAAAGGATGTGATGTACCATTTTGCATTTGACCACTAGTAAGAATTTAATGCGTATGGGCTGGTATACAATGTTTTCATGAGTTCTTTTTTTGTTTATGTTCCTTTTTCACTACAAAAAACGAACTCAAAAGGCTAGTATTATAAGGTTCATCTGTCGATCAATTGTTTTCAATGTCAGCGGCAGCTTTAACTTGAGGTTTGAATATAATTTTCGGTTGCACTTTTCAGGTTTGATGTCTGTATTATTTCATTTTTAGGATTATTCATGTTAACAATCCGGAAAAGACACTCTACATAATAACTTATTACATATTTTCTATAGTTTCGAATTTTAAAATGAGTTGAAAACTAGTAATTCGAGAAATGTGTTCATATCATTACAAACAGGCAGTTTATTTCCACAGCTGGTTGAGTGGCGATTATGAATGGAGGCATTTATTTCCTTTCTGGGAGCAATCCGGATAATAAACAAAATTAAGGCAATGAAGGAGTTTATCGAAATAGAAATCACAAAACCATTAAAAAAAATCTTTAGTTATAAAACTAAATTTGGCGCGCCATGAATACAATATTTGATAGCACATATATTACAATTCATAAACTTACTCCTGCTGAATATACACCGATGATTTTAAATTTTGTGGATTTATATTTTTACCTTTGTCCCTCTTATTTTAACGAACAAATAACTCTGAGGTGAAGTTTATCTATTCAATTGTTTTTCTAAGTTTACTGAGTATTTCATGTAGTAAAGAAAGAAAAGCGAGCCACATTTGGCAAAAAAGCATTCCCAGCATAGGTTCCCAATCTTCTCCGCTGGCATCAGATTTAAATAGTGATGGCATTCTTGACATTGTTATGGGCGCTGGAGAAAATGAATTTCAAAAAAGCACTCAGGGGGTTTTAGCCATAGATGGTTCGAAAGGAGATATTATTTGGCAAGCTTCAAGCAAAGACCAAATTTTTGGCTCTCCAACCTTCATTGATATTAATTCAGACAAAATTCAGGACGTTATTATTGGTGGAAGGTCTTGTCAATTATACGGACTAAATGGCTTAAATGGTGATAGGATTTGGGAATATGATCCTGAAAAATATTCAACCCATCCAATATTAAAATATGCTAACAAAAACTTTTATAATAGTGTTTTAGTACCTGATTCCAATGGAGACGGCATAAATGATATTTTAATATCAAATGGGGGAAATCCTAAAGTTTTTCCTTTTGTAAAAAAGGGTCGTGAAGTGGGAGTTTTGCTTATTTTAGATGCTAAATCTGGAGATGTAATAGCTGCGGACACAGTGCCTGATGGTAATGAAACCTATATGTCTCCAATATATGTAGAGCAAAAAGATGGAAGTAAAATGATAGTTTTTGGTACAGGAGGAGAAACCTTTTCAGGCAACCTTTATATTACAAGACTAGAAGATTTATTGAACAACGATTTATCCAAATCAAAATTAATTGCATCTGAAAAATCTCATGGTTTTATTGCACCTGCTGTTTTTGTAGATATAACCAATGACAATGTTTTTGATATAATTGCAATTTCAGAGGCTGGGACAATGTCAGCTATTGATGGAGATAATTTTGAAAATATTTGGCAATTTAATATCCCAAATACAGAAACGAGCACTGGATTAGCAATAGGGAATTTTACTAAGGATGATATTCCGGATATCTTTACTGTTGTGATGAAAGGGCAATGGCCATGGAATACTGGATCTTTTCAAATCATGGTGAATGGTCTTAATGGGAAATTAGAATATATTGACTCTATTGGTTGCCCTGGGATATCTTCACCTGTTGTATATGATCTTAATAATGATGAAATAGACGAAGTTATTATCAGTTTCAATATATTTGATTGTAAAGGCTTTACCAACGGTGCTCCTGAAAATATGCAAAGTAAATTAATAGCGATTAATTTCAACGACAAACAAATAATACCAATTGACCAAGAAGATAATTCTAAAAATATATTTACGACACCACTTCTTGCAGACATCGATAGTGATGGATATTTAGACATCATTCATGCTAACTATGCCCATTCTGAAAATTTAGATATTCTTTATTTTTTGGGAATGAACATTCACAGAATTAGAACGCCATATAAAATCACAAAACCTATAAAATGGGCGTCATATATGGGGAACAATGGCAATGGGATATATAGGTGATACATGGATGTATATTTAAATAAGATACGTTGAAAGTTTGGTTAGCAACTGTTTTACTTGTCTCTTTTTGCTTTTTATTATATAGAAACTTGTGCTGGTTAAGGTTTGTGTTTCTGGATGAGTGTCAATTGTGAATCTTTGTAATAAGACACTTTTGCATGGATAGGTTTATTCGGGATAAAGTACTGAAAGGATACGTTTCAATATATTTTATCTTTTGTTTTGGAAAGATGGATTAGTTCATTAAGTCATGAAAATTATTTATTGGCTTTAAGCACATTAGAAACCATTTTACCACAGTTTCTTTCATCTTGACTTCTAAGTTGCATTTTGGCGGCAAATATTTTATCAAACTTCTCCCGTTTTTCAACACTCAATTCTTTTAATTTAGGAGCTATAGGTGTTGCATAAGCGAATTTTAATACATTATCAAATTCTCCGACCAAATGCATATCCATCTCTTGTTTGGATACCTCTATATTAGAAAATCCAGCAGAACTAAAAGGTTCTTGGAGTTCCCTCTGGGTCATAAAATCAAAAGGGACTCTCATCATTTGTGATATCTCATTTTCATTCAACGTCTCAAGAGCTTCACAGATGGTTCCAAAAATTTCACATTCAGAAACAGGACACCATGTTGAAATAATGACCCTTCCTCCGGGCTTTAATACTCGATAAATTTCAAGAGTAGCCACTTGTTTGTTTGGGAAAAATTGAAATCCCTGTTGACAAACAACAACATCTAAGCTATTATCCGCAATTTCCAAAGATTCGCAGGAACCTTCAATAAAAGTAATTTGATTCTCCCATTGCTTGCATTTTGATTTTGCAATATCAAGCATTGCGGCGTTAATATCCAAGGCAATTATTCTGCCATTTGGACCAACATTGTTAGCAATTTCTTTGGTAACTACTCCTGTGCCACAGGCTAAATCCAAAACCAAATTACCCATCCATGGTTGATTATTTTCAATTAGAAGATTTGCCCAAGGTTGAAATAATGACGGGACAAGAATTTTGTCATAAGATTTTGCAATGGAATAATCTCCAAAACTGAATTCAACTTTTTTGTACATGTTTTTGTTATGCTTGATGGTCTTGAATATAGGTATTTTAATGGCTTTTATACATTGTTTTGTATTGTTATTCTTTTATAATTAAAGATTTACATAAATCAGAATCACTTATTCTGATATCCTCTTCAATCTTTTCACAATCTCCATTTAGCTTAGTGTGGTTTTTTGGTGAAAACATTGTCAAGAAAGGAAAAATTCCAAGTCCAAGTTGTTCATGACCATATACAAAAATGTTCGGGTGATAGTATGGAATGGTTTATATTGCTATTCTAAAATGAAGGATTGTGGTCTATCTAACCGGAATTCGTTTTCTAATTGAAGAGCTTGTAACGTTTTATAGTTTTTCCTTTCCGCAATAAGATGGCATGATAAGTACTAGGTATATCATGCGTCCATTCTGGAATGATCAAAGTTATTAATATACGGTCAAGGTGAGATACGTATCCAACGATAAATGCAAAAATAAAAAAGAAGCTACTGTTACCAAAATAAATAAGTGAGGTGAATGCTCCCAACATCGTAAGCCCAAATGACTTCGACAACCAAGCGTGCGTGCATGTCTCTTTTCCAAAACGAATAAAACTAACTATATAGCAGGTAGCTTCT
>JAHEAQ010000091.1:5015-20161 GCA_024642705.1 Bacteroidota bacterium
AAAATAAATAAGTGAGGTGAATGCTCCCAACATCGTAAGCCCAAATGACTTCGACAACCAAGCGTGCGTGCATGTCTCTTTTCCAAAACGAATAAAACTAACTATATAGCAGGTAGCTTCTGTTGCAAAAAGTATGATTACTGGAATTTTGAATTCCAAAATTATTTCTGGATGGAGCAACCATGATGTATAACCTATCGACAGCCAAAAGACAAGATCCGTTTGACTATCTAATCTTCGCAGCTTAGTGTCAGCAACACCTAACTGACGAGCAATAATTCCATCAAAAATATCGGAGGCTAGTCCAAGATACAATAAGAGTATTATCACCGCTTTATATGTTGTGCCTCCTGTATATGCCAAGTATATCATAATAGGCGCAGTTATGAATCGAAATGCGATGAGTGAATAGGGAACTATTTTTTTCATTTCTTAATAATTAATTGATGCGTTTGCACATAATTTATAAAGTTTGAATACTTCTTATAATCTAAGCATATGTGTTCTATTTTTTGTTGAACATCAATTGTAGTCAGTTCCACCATCTTATAAACAGTTACATAACGATTTTTAGCTTCTCGGTACTATCGGGACGGTCATACTCTGAACCGGATTTAGGAACTCCTTACAATCATCCTAAGACAGAGTTGGACGAGTTACAACCCTTGACTTGGATTACTTTCCTCCCCATTACTTAAGCCAGAATGTTAATGTGGGTGATTTCTATTCAAAATATTTATATATTTCATTCATTATCAGGTTGTGTCCATTAATATTTGGATGATTTACTTGAGACATATAATTAATGATACTGTCACCTTCAATAACTCTTTCTTTGAATAGATTATAACTATCAATTAATCCAATTCCATTTTGTTCTGCTAATTTTATAACCTGATTTTTGTGCTGTTCCAAAATGTTATTAGGTTCAAGGATATTAATTCTTTGGTCTGGCGAAGGAGTCATTAATATTACTTTAATATTATTTTTCAAAGCTTTGCTTATCATTCTGTCCCAAGCATTATAAGATTTTTCTAGTCCAATACTTCTATCATTCAAAGAATAATCTATAAAAAGTATGTCTGGCTTATGAATCAATACATCCGAATCAAACCTTTTTGCTCCTTCGACAGAGTTTTCTCCCCCAATCGCTGTATTTATTATATTTATTACAGCATGAGGGTATCTTTCTTTTAATCTTTTCAGCAATTGAAATGGATAAGAATCGAATGTATTTACCTCAGGTGTCTTAAAATAACCAGCGGGAACAGAATGTCCATGAAAGACTATATTTATTGTCCTATTATCAGGCCATTCTTTTTGAAGTTCAGTTTTAATATCATTTAAATAGCTTGAGTTATCGGCAATCCCAGTTTCTAACCTTGAATTGCATGATATCAGAATTGAGATTAATAATAAATAAAATATCCTTTTCATTGTCTGTATGTGCACATCGATAGAGGAAAAGCTATTGCCATTAGATTTGAGATTTTGGATTTGGCTATAGATTTATTCCACGGTGTGTTGTGCTATGTTATTAATTAATTATAGTCATTTTTTGGCTCAATCAGCCTTTCATATGGTTCAAATCCATTCAAATTCGTTAAGTCCCAATCATATACAAAGTTTGAATAATCTATGACTCTGCCTTCTTTTAAAGATTGAGCTAAAGCATCAACGGCTTGATCTTTTTCACCCAGAATGGCATAGATTCTGGCCTGCCAATAGGGGATTACTCCACGATGGAATCGATTAATTTTTTTTGGATAAACCGAGCTAAATGAATCGAGTTTATCGATTTGTACTTGGGCCATTTTCGTTTTTCCTTGCCGGGCGTATATACTACCTAGCAATCCCTCCAACCAGATAGACATGTGCAAATCGATATTTGTCAAAATACTTTTTGGAACGGTACTCCCTTTACCAACATTGTTCCAATCAGTGCTTCTGGAATTCAGTAGAATTTCTTCGGCTTTGTCCCATTCTTTTAATATATAGTGAGCAAATGCTTTTGAATCCCAATTGTATAAATGATTATGGGACCAAAGCAAATAATTCCAGCTGTCTGAAGGATCTCGAAAATGAGAGAAATTGGCTCTCACATTCGGCTCAAAAATATTGTTTGAATCTCCAGGAAAAATAGCATTAAACATATGGGCATAAGAGAGATAATTATATTCTTTTATAATTTCCATGTTCGTTCGTATAGTTTGAAAATCTCCCTCAATCATTAAGGCTCTTATGTACTGTGAGGTATTTTGATAAGATGGTTCTTTTTCTTTTACAAATTTGATTACCTCTTTGTGCCTACCCAAACGATTAAGTGCGTATAAATAAGCATCAATGGATTGCCCCATCAAACGATCTTTGTATAACTCATAATGTTTAAAAACCTCATCAAGCCGATCTACTGCTTTTTCTGGTTGATTCAAATACAAGTATGTATAGGCCGAATGGTGTATCATATCCAAATCTTTTGGATCCAATTGATAATTTTTATTTATCGCATCCAAGGCTGACTGGTAATTTCCTTCACCATGACTTGCTGTAAAATTGAAGAAGTTTTTCTCAAATTCCGTACAACGCCCCCAATGTTTTTTCACATAAGTTCTCATTGACTGGCAGAGGGAATCGGCTTCGAACATATCTGCAATAAAGAGGAGATATACCCTGGCCAAAAGGAAAGTGGAGTCGATCTTTAAAACCTTTTCTAAACAGTTGGGATTTCCTAATGTGCCACATTCCAAAAAAGCCTGATAAGCTTCATATTTAGGAGGATTGACTTGAGACAACCTATCTACTTTTTTTAAAGCCCAATAACCTTTTAATTGTTCCTGAATTTCTTTAATCAGGTTTTCTTTATGGCCGGTTACTCCCCAAACAGCCGGGAAATCATAAATATATTCTCCAGTTTCTGTTGATTCCACACGGGAGGTGACCTGTATTGAATCACCTTTTTGATAATAAGACCCAGTCACTACATATTGCGCACCAGTCAATTCTAACAAAGAAACTTCTCCATCAGGATTGCCTGGTAGTATCCCCACTCGGTCTTTATATCTTCTCATCATTTCGGGGGAAGATGTTTTTACATCTAACTCTCTTAAGCCTGAACTAATCCAATCCGAAGCCATGTTACCAAGGGCATCAAGATTAGGATCATTGGTGAAATTATGAAAGACGGCAACTGCTACTTTTTCATTTCTAACTTCAGATGGTAATAAATTGTCCTTATTTAATTCCTGCTTTCCAAAACTTCCAATCAGAAATCCAAGTATACCGATCATGATTACGAGAAACGGGGTTTGCCATTTAATCTTTTCTTTCTGCTCAACTTCTTCAGATTCTCTGCTGTCCGCTTTGAAGGAGTCAGGTACTAATTCATATGCCCAAGCCAAAATCAGTGCAATTGGAAATCCGATTAAAGAGAGGATAACCACCATTCGGGTTGTCCAGGTAGGAAACTCAAACATAGGAAAGGTGGTTGCAGCAATCTGTATCAGTAACCATGCAGTAACGGCATAGATGGAGGCTACTTTGAAAACATTTCTGCGCTTTAACTCAGCAATAAATTGACGAACATTCATTGGTTAAAGATATAAAATAAATTTTCCAACCTGAATAACTTATTTCTGGATATTTTTTAATTCAAAGCACGCAAAGGTTTTTGCATGAAGCGCTGTAATGCTTTGACAATATGATTTTATATACAAAATTATCCTTTCGATAATTCTTTGTCAATTAGCTCAAAAATTTTGTCTATAATCCTTTTCATCTTCTTGAGGTGTCCATTCATCACTTCAAATTCAACAGTAGCCATCACATATCCATTCTTAACCTTTCTATCTGCAAAGAAATCTTTAAATACCTCGCGAGTTAACAAGTCTTTTTCTCCTCGATAGGCTCGCAATATCAGTTGCATATCAAGGTCTTCATATGCAGGTTTGAAAACAAGTTCCTCCGAGTCAAACCGCCAGTGATCCTCTTCTGCTTTTAATTGTTTATAAGTCGATTCTAATTCGAACAACATTGTCTTAATGCTATCATTCTTTATATAGGATAGGTTACCAGAAGAGATCAACTCTTCGAAAGTGTAGTTGTGTTGATAGAATCTTTCCCAAGTGTAGATCTGCACGGTCTCTAGATTGAATTTATGCCAATCTTCTACTGGGTTTCCTTCTATATGACCGATGAGCTTGTGAGCAGTTTCAGTTCTTTTATTCCTGCGCTCGATCAAGGAATTGATCTTTTCAAGATTGACATGCATATCCCCTTTGATATTCTCAAGGTAGGCAAGTTCTTTATTTCTATCTTTTCTTATTTCATTTGCAATGTTGATCTCAAGGGCTATGAGAATACCAATAACTACCAAAATTATTTCGCCAATAGCATATTTTAAATACTTTCCTGTTTTATTTTCAGTGAGAAGTCGCTGACGGATGTGTCTAAAAAACTTAATCATATTATCAAATATTTATAGGCAAGAGTATTCTAATAAAGTGATTTTGTTCTCTAAATATAAAGTAACTATTGCTTTTATCTTGATTTATTTCATAAAAATTGCCACCCATCCGTGCCAGTTCGATCTCTTGAAGGTTTCCGTCCGTCGCCAAAGGCTCAAGCCAGCGGTAATCTAACCTTCACCCTTCGGAATCGTTCAGTAAAGAATTTAATCAATGGATAGCAATTTGTTAAAATCAAGCACAATGATTTGCATAAATGGCACCTACAGAATGCGTGTTATGAACATTTTATGCATCGTTGGAGGTCTTTTTTTAGACCTTTATTATTTCGACTTTCGCTTCTTGTATTGCACCTCCACGCCCCAAATCTGTTAAAAGATGATCAGTGAGTGCATTGGCTGAAGATCCACCTTTTAATAGCGAAGGCCAGAATCCTTGTGGCATGCATACAATTCCCCTCTGTACTTTGTTACTAATTCTTGCAGTAATAAAAACTCTACCTCTCTGATTATATACTTTCAATTCATCGCCATCGGCTATGTTTCTAGTGGATGCATCATTTGGGTTCACCTCTAAATAGGGCTTCCCTTCCTTTTTTTGAATATGGTCAATATTCGCATGGCTGCTATTCAATAGATATTTAGGCGTTTTAATTGTTAATAAATGCAATGGGTATTTCTCTCTGTCTGTTTTATTATATTCCCTAGGAATATAAGTTGGAAGACTGGGTTCAATATCCTCATCGTAGAAATGACATTTTCCTGTTTTGGTCTTGAAATTACCTTGTGCGTGAGGCATCCATTTATCAGGCAGGTTTAATCTTTGTCCTCCTGTTTTTCTAAGTGATTCAAAAGTGATACCCTTCAAATATTCGTGATCACTTTGTAATGTATTCTTTACAATATCAATATCTGATTCGTAAAGGTAAGACTCCGAAAATCCCATTTCCCGAGCAAGTAATCGAAAAAGTTCTGAGTTGGGTTTTGATTCACCTAATGGTTCAATGGCTGGCTCGTTGATGTTTATATATGTTGAGCCCCATGAATCTAAAATGTCCCAATTTTCAAGAACGCTTGTAGCAGGAAAAACATAGTCAGCGTATCGTGCTGTATCAGTCATGAAATGCTCTGACACAATGGTCAATAAATCTTCTCTTTCCAATCCCTTAAGAATCAGATTTTGATTGGGAGTAGTAACTGCTGGGTTCGAATTAAAAACAAATAATGCGTCAACACCAGGATTTAGATCCTTGCTTGTCAAAGCTTTCCCTAATTCTATCATATTAATAGATCGTGTTTCCTTACTTGCCAACTCTTTAGGTATATTTATGCTTTCCCAATTCAGTGATGCTCCGAATAACTCATAGGTCATGTGCATCAGTCCACCTCCAAAGTGCCGCCAGGAACCTGTTAATGCTGGCAACATCGCTACAGCTCTGAAGGCACTTGATCCATTTACTTGATGTTCCATACCAATAAGCACTCGAATTAAAGAAGGTGAGCTTTGTGCATATGTTTTAGCAAGCAAAATAATCGTTTCCTTTTCGAGTCCTGTAATTTGAGAAACTGAAACGGGGTCATACTTTTGCACATGTTCCGCTAATTCATCGATGCCAACAGTATATTGGTCAATATAGTCCTGATCATGCAGATTTTCATTTAGTATTACATGCATTAGCCCCAAAGCAAGAGCTGTATCAGTGCCTGGGTAAGGTTGGATATGCCAGTCGGCTTTCTCAGCAGTTTGAGACTTGAATGGATCGACGACAACAATTGTAGCCCCATTCTCTTTAGCTTTTTGAATAAATGGCCAAAGATGTTGGTTGGAAAGTACTGGGTTAGTTCCCCATAAAACTATAAATTTACTATGAATAATATCTTCTGGCAATACACCTGTTGTTTGGCCATTCGTTGCGAGAACACCTGCTACAGCTGCACTTCCACATATTGTTCTTTCCAATTGACTTGCGCCGATATGGGCGAAGAATCGATTAGGAACTTTGCTCTGGACTTTGCCTTGATTACCACCAAAACTATACGGAAGTATTGCTTCACCACCCTTTTCATTAATAATTGACTTAAGTTTTGTTGCAACTTCGTTTATGGCTTGCTTCCAACTAATTTTAGCAAACTCTCCTTTTCCCTTTTCTCCAGTTCTTTTGAGAGGTGTTAATATTCGATCGGAATGGAAGGTCACATCATTAGGAAAGTTGACCATCTTATCACATAATTTTCCAGCAGTGTATGGATTCTGACTTGCCTGAAAATCAGTAACCTTATTGTCAATTGTTTTCACTTTCCAACTACATCTATCCGGACAATCGTGATAGCAAGCACCAAAAACCGTTTTAGTTGTCTCGCTATTGCCACAACTAGATATTATAGGAAGAGAAAAGAGGCTAACTGCTGCGACGCCTTTTGTACTCAATTCAATAAATTCTCTACGATCTATTCCCTTATTTTTTTTTGAATCCATATTCGAGTAATTATTTATTACCTCCAACGCCTCATCGATAATAGGAGTTCTGCATTTCGAAAAGGTCATTAATCATTTAAAAGTAGTAAATATTTTAGAAATAATTTATGTGAATTTAGTCGAAATTCCTTGTTGTCTTGTTTTGCATACAGGGCTTTAGTTTGCGAACTAGACTTCTATCATTTATTTGGCCTTGAAATCAGTTTCTTCTGTCAAGATAAACTCTCACGGGTTTAAGCATTTGTACTTTTTCTAACTGATATGAATCCGAATTTTATTTTATTGGGAAAGCCAGATGAAAATACAAAAATGGTTGTTTAGCGTATAAAAAACCTGCCTAACTTCATCGTTGGAATTCTAGAAGATACTTCTACTATATCGCCTTATTAGTTTATATAGTTTAATTTTTCTTATTCTATAATGCATTTATTTGCCTTTTATTTGTTTCAAAAGATTGGTAGTTTTTTCTTTCAATTCAGGTAATAACCCAAGATGAATTACCGATATGAAATTCCTGAAGTTAATGCTATTGATCAGTTTTAGCTCATTTTCAGGGGCTTCGAGAATATCTTCTGTAATTCGTTTTAACTTAGATTCGTTTAAATCAATCAGCTCTATATTTGCTTTAGGATTATTGGATCCCGGATTAGAGAATTCGCCCGAAATTTGCAATTCTGATAGCCCGATCATCTGTGGTATAAATACTGCATCTACGAATAGGTTATTATTTTTATTGATGATTAATTCAATTCTTTCCAGCTCTTGATAATATTTAATTATTTTATCCTTGAGTGCATTATTAGAGATAATATCTATATTTCCAGAGGACAATAATTCTGTATAGGTGGGTGCATTTTTTACAAACGTTTTTCTACCAGTCAAGTAGCCTATATTTGAAGTAAACAAGCTATCAATTTTAAACCTTTGATGCGTTTTATAATAATCAATTATCGGTGTGGCAGCGTTGGAAATACTTTTTTCGTATTCGGTTTGAAGTGAGATTATTACTAATTGTTCATTCAAATCACGTTCTATGTTTCTGAGATAAATCAACTCTTTTTGTTGATCAATGCTATTTAAATTCCACGTATTGATTTGTAGGGCTATCAAAATTCCAATAACCACCAAAATTATTTCGCCAATAGCATATTTAAAATACTTCCTAGTTTTTCCTTCTGAAAGTAAGTTTTGTCTTATATGCCGAAAGAACTTAATCATATTAGTAAATTTTTGTCTGGCACTCCCATTCTAATAAATGGACTTTGTTCCATCAATATAATGTAACTATTGCTTTTATCTTGATTTTTTTCATAAAAATTTGCACCCAGGCTTTCTAATTTGCCCTCTTGAAAGTCTTTCAGACCTTCACCTTTCAGAATCCCTTACTGCAGAGCCTAAGTACTAAACCTGAGTTTTCATCCTTATCTTCATTGTATAATACAAGGAGTGGCTATTGCTAAAAATGGATATTACAAACTAATTCCCACAAAGCCCAAAATCCTATTCCCAGTTCGAGCTTTGAGTAGGATGTTTAGTGGTAAATACTGTCATTTATTAAACAAACAATCCCCTGACGATTACAAGCATATCTAAAAAGAACTATACAAAATACCCTAGGTCGTCATGGAAAAAGGCCCTTTGGATTGAAAAAATATCACTTTATAAAAATTTTAAAAACAAAATCAACACTTAGCTCTTAACTACAATGGAATATCTTTGTCAATATGCGCGAGAATGGAACAAAAACCAACAAAAAAGAATAAAAAATTGAAACTCATATTTCAAAAATGATCAAAACCCGTTCGAACAGCAAATAAATTGTGCTAAAGCTTTATTTGATTTACCTACAAATGTTAAATATTCTTACGAAATAAGCACAGGTAGGATCTCTGCTCATGGGATAGTGAAACATCAGTTTCATTGTCGGTCGTCCCAACAAAACCTTAGTTATTAGCGATAGTTAATTTGTATCCAATTTTTCAAAAAGAGAAAAGACCATTTTTAAAATCTCCATCACATGCTTCAAGCAATTTATTCTTCAGCTCTTCAAATTTTTCAGGAAACTTTTCGGATAAATCGGTTTCCTCTTGAAAATCATCAGGCAAATAATAAAGTTCGAATACATCATTAGGTAAATAAGTCCTTAACTTCCAGCCATCATTCGTTATTAGCGTAGGTCCTATATAGGACGAGTAGACAACAAAATCATGGTAATTACCATTATTCTCTCCTATCAATTCGCTATAAAAAGAAATTCCATCTGTTTTATATTTCTTCGCATATCCTGTTATTTCTGCTATGGTAGGTAGAATGTCATAATTGGCTGTAAGTCGTTGACTTGTTCTTCCTTTTTGGATTCTTTGTGGCCACCTAATAATTAAGGGTACATTAATTCCTCCTTCTAGGTTGCTTCGTTTTAATCCTGCTCGGCCTCCATTACCGTCAAATATATCCCCTCCTAAGCTACTATAGTATTTTTTTTTATAATCATCAAAACGTTCTCCAGTTTGCATGTTGGTATAAGGTTTTAGGACTCTGCCTTCTTTGCTATAGTATATCTCATGTCCATTATCAGCTGTGAAAATAACTATTGTATTTTCCTCCAGATTATGTTCCTTTAGCTTAAGTAGAATTTGCCCTACATTATCATCTAAGAGTTTTACCATAGAGGCATATTCTTTTTCTATTTGAGTTAGCCTTTCATCATTTATAAAATCAGGATGTACGGCTGGAATAGAAACTGGCCCATGGGGTAATTGAGTTGGAAAATAGAGAAAAAATGGCCCATCCTTATTATTGTCAATAAAGTTCAGAATGCCATCCATAAAAATATTCTGTGAGTATTTTTCCTTTCCTTCCATATTCCAGCGTTCTTCAAAATGTTTTATTGTTTCAGGTTCACCAGATTTTCCACAGTTTAAATGTGTGTTACCTTCATATTCTACAATTTTACCATTCTCAAATAAAAAAGGTGGATAAAAACCATGGGCACGCACATGGTCAAGATATCCTAAATAATAATCCCAACCGTGTTGTTGTAGTTGTATGTCCGTAGCTGAAAAGCCCCATTCTAATTTCCCGAATTGGGCGGTTTTATAGCCCATACTTTTGGCAACTTCTCCTAAAAACACTTGTCCATTGTTTGCCTTGTTTAAGCTTGCATTTATCGTACTATCAATCTGGTTTATGTTAGATTTACTTGCATTGATATATGCACCACCTCTAGTTATTTGAAACCCATTTTCATGACAATCATGAAATCCCGTAATTAGCGAAGCCCTGGCTGGAGCACATAGCATGTTAGAATATGAATGTTGGAAACGAATTCCTTCCCGGGCTAATTTATCAATATTAGGAGTTTTAATGATCTCTTGCCCTTCATGACCAAGCAATCCTATTCCCAAATCATCCGCATAAATTAGGATAATATTAGGATTATCAGCTTGAATCCTTTTATCATTGCAAGCTACACTAATGAGAAATGTGATAATTAGTAAAATACTTGTATAAAGATTTGATTTCATGTTACTTTAACTATCGCTAACGCTATTCTGCGAATTAACCCCATTTATTTCTAAAAATAGCTAATATTTCTTGCATACTTTGCCGCTGTGCCACTCAAATACTTTGCATTTGTATTTTTTACTTTTTCTTAATGTTGAAAATATCCTTACAAAAGGGCTCAAAACCATAATTTTCTAAATCAAATATTCGAAACAAATAATCAACAGATTAACTTCGGAAAGGACATTTTCCTATCCTTTCAAAAACCAAATCACCTCTATGTTAATTTTGTAAGCATGGACCAATTTTAATTCATCTATATGTAGTGTTGACCTTTCTTTAAGTAATAACAAAAACTTATCCTTTAATAAGTCTAGGTAGGTATTGAAATATGATTGCATTTCACTGGTTTCTCTGAGCTCCAATGCCACGGAAGATATATAGCATCCTAAAGGATGATTATTGTATTTAAATAGTTTAAAGAAACTGGTGTAAAATTTAAATAACAATTCTTCTATTGATACAGATTGAGATAGTATTTCCCAATTGATATGTCTGCTTTTATATAGTTCAAGAGAAGCTAGTAATATACCCTCTTTGTTTCCAAACTCCTCATAAAGAGAATACCTATTCACATTTGTTCGACCAACTATCTCTTGAATACCTGTCCCATTGTATTCTTCTTTCCAAAAGAGAACTATACATTTTTCTAATACACTATTTCTATTAAATTCTTTAGGTCTCATAATTCGTTAAATTAATCTCGTGTTCATCTTTTAGCTCGATTAATGAATGGCAAATATTCAATACACTAAAGTTTACTTTAATTTAAGGGACTTTCAATAGAAACAAAACTATTTTGCCGACAGACGATCCTGGAAATTCTGACGATATTGTCAATAAATGTCAAGACTCTATGAATGTCAGGACTTTGCGAATGTCAGGGCCTTGTGAATCTGAACAAAGTAAATGTGGACAACTTGTGAATGTGATATTATGAATATGTTAGGGCTTAGTCTTTCTTTGTTCCAAAAACGATTTGATAAAATTTATGTCTCTTCTAATATCGCAAATACCTACACCCGTCAATCTGGATTTATCAATTGAATATTACTAGAAATAATTTTTAAAGATTTTTAGTCGATTTTTTTCTTCTCTATCACTCCTCATATTACAAGGTATTCTAATAATCTTAAAATTGATTTATCCACTAAGCCAATTAACTTTTCTGAATATTTTGCAGAAGCGTTTCTTGCATTCCAGTAAGCTATAATTACACAATTATTGACTTTATTACATGCCTCACAAGACCTTCAAATCCAATATTTCACATGAATATATTATTAAATCACAGCGCTAAAAAAAGCTTAAAAGAAGCCTAGTAACAACAATTTTTGAAATCCTTCTACTTAATAGTGGGTTGTTCAACAGTTACCACTGTTACCAAACTTATTTTTCAATATATCAAATTAAATCGTGATAAATCAATACTTTTTTTTTAAAATGATATTTGTGCACCTGCAACAATCCCCACACTATTTGCTTCTCTTACGCTATGAGTGGTTCCAGGTGGAAATGGGTCGTTGTCATTACTACCGCTAATAAAATTTAAAGGTGCATAACCATCTGTACGGAATACTTCAACAAAGAACTTGGATGAATTATTTACTAGGGTTGCAAATCCCAATATAATTTGATTTTGTCTTTCCCACGGTGCTCCATCTGCTCCAGCTCTAAAATTTGAAAACTCTGCTGAAATAGTATGTTTCAATTTGACGCTTTGATTCAAATCATATTTAGCACCAAAATCTAACGAGCTTACTTTAGAGGCTTCAAAAATATCCAATGGAGGCGTTGGGTTAGCTGTTCCTTTCCAAACTTCCATTGTTTTCGCAAACCCACCTTTAAAGATTAGGCGGTTATTGATATTTAAGCTGCCGTAATAAGTATAGGCAGGGTTGTTTTCTTGGCAAGAAGCAAAATGTGTTACAGGAAAATCTTGACAATATGCGCTACCATTCAGATAAGAAGCACCCATTAATAAATTTATATTATCTGTTATTTTAAAAGCATAATTTAGATCAGCTACATAATTATTAATTTTTGAGGGTACATTTGTTCCATTTCCAACAGGTGTATGCATTGCCCTGAACTGCGCTCCTCCTTGAACAGCCATGAATTTAGCATGTAATCCTCCTTTTTTAAATCCAATTTGAGCGCCATAACCTAAACCGCCGAATGCGTGCCAAATGGTACTATTAGTGAATGGACTTACGCTTCCAGTTTGTCCAAAAGGAGCATCCATTTTTCCAAGAGCACCATATATTGGAAATTTATTCAAACTGCCTATTAATACAAACCCTCTTCTCAATTGGAGCTGGTTTCTGCCTAGTGCAGTGATGGTTCCACTTCCAAAACTTTGCTCAGGATTATATAATATTTCGGTATGGGTACTTATCCAGCTATTAACTGTAGCTGTAATCGATAATTGAAAAGAGTGAATTACAGCCTCACTAACATCTTTTCCAATTTGATTGTTTGATGTTGGGTGCCTCATAAGGTATGCAAACTTAGAGTCTGTATTAGAGTACTGATAATCAAGAATAGAAATTAACGAAGTGCCAATAATTAAACTATTATTCTTAATAGCACCATTCTTCTTTTCTTCTAGAAGAATATTAACTTTTCTCAAATCTTGATTTTGATCAAGCATTTTGTAAGTAAATCCAGAGTTAAATCCAATTGTTTTAATAGCAGTTGTGTCGTTTTGCGCGAATGCGTAATTTCCTATCAGTAATAGAGCTGGGAGGAGGAATGTTTTCTTCATATTTATATGATTTTCAAGGTTGATTTTATAAAGTTAAATCATGTTTGGTAACGGTATGTATTAACGGCGTGCTGAAAAGATGTACGCATGGCCACCAGGTACTTTGTTAGAAGTTGTATTTTATTCCCTCTTGAATGAAGCCTTTTTGATTCCTTCATATATTGACAAAGTATAACTAATTAATAATAGTGGAATCTTCTCTAGTAAAGTCCCTTAAAAGGAACTAATCCCTTTAAATGAAAATATTTATAGCCATTTAAAATTCAACTTATTACTATTGCCAATGACATTCAAACTGAATTCCTATTACCGCAGGTTCTTTTCATTAAGCTATAGATCTTAAATCGATGAATATAGAAGCTTTACCTTCTAAGTAATCTTTATGCTGATGATGCTTACATCAATTGCGAGTTAGAAGACTATTACAAAAAACTTTAACCGAATCACCTAATCGCTGAAATAAAAAGTAATCGTAAAGAATTGGATAGTTCAGCTTTGAAATTATTAACCTTTTTTGATTATCCGTTTAAATACCGAATCCAGTAATATTAGCAATTATTAGACTGCCGTTTTCATTTTTAGCATATTGAGAAATGACTTCTTTTCCATCCACCAAACAATATTTAACAGTCTATTATTCCCTAATCGTTGAGGAAATTAACCTTGGTTACTATTTTTAAAGAACTGGCATTGTCATAAACTTTCTCCTTGTTTACTCCATCATCTTTTTTGGGGCTCCGCAAAAAACATTCGTAATAATAAAGTGCGAAGAGAAAAAATTATAGTAAGCACACTCTACTAATTTTTTATTTTGGGTTAAAGAAAACCGTAACCGCTTTGCGAAGTAGTTACGGTTTTCTTTTGTTATTCTTAAATAAAAAATACGATCTAATTTCTTGGATGCATTGCCACTTGAATATTGGCACAATATCCTACTACATCAGAATCTGGATATAGTGCTGGACCTGATGGAAAACCAATATCCGGAAGTTGACAACCACCATCTATTGAATGTATTTGGTCAGGCATCATTTCCGGCTGAACTGGTCCATGAGAACGTATTGCAAGATGAACTTCAGCTGTTAAAGGAGTATTAAAAATCTCCCCAACGCTTAAATGTGAGGAAAAATTACCGTTCCCACTTCCACCTACAACTTGACCAGCAGCATATGTAACAAGAATTGGTGGGCCCGGAGCATCCCCAAAGATTACCCACCACATGGTATAAGCATTTCCTGGTATCAATCCATTGGTTTTGAAGTTTACGGTGATACCGTTTGCTTTACGAGTCAATTTTGAAGAAGCTCCAGGAACTTCAATAAAAGTTTGTGGCGGACCATCTGGATCTTGGTAAATTGCAACAGTAGAACTGCTTCCTGATAAACTCGCTGTACTATTTAGTGTTTCACTAGTTAAATCATAAATACTTTCATCAGCATCAATGATATCCTTCGAACAGGAAAACAGTACTAAAGTAATTGTCGCTGCCATTAGGCAAAAGATTCTTAAATTTTTCATAATTGAATTTTTAAAGAGTTAAAAAATATAATCACTACTCCTAGTAGAGATAATGGCCTTTGTATACTTAAGGAAAATATCCTATTCTAGAAGGTGACATAAATCTATAAGAACAAAAGTGTTTTAACTTTCGCTAATTCAGCAATAACTTTCTATAATGTTGAAAAAGGAGAAAGGAGGAAATTTAGTTAATGTTGCATAACTATTAGGAAAACAAAGCAAAGCACTAACAATCAGTTACTTGCGTGTCGCATTTGGGCTTTCTCCAAAAGTTTCTTTAAATGCTTGTGAAAAATAAACCGGTGTTTTAAAGCCTACCCGATAAGCTATCTCAGCAATGCTTAACTCAGAAGAACCTA
>JAHEAQ010000150.1 GCA_024642705.1 Bacteroidota bacterium
ATTGTAAATTATATTGAAGAACATCTAAATGCAGTTGTAAACTTAATTGGAAGTAATTTTTTCAAAACAAAAGTCAAAAAACCAAATATCAAAAAATTTGAAACTTTTGAAGATTTAAAATCCAATTCAAATTTTAACGAATTAAAACATTCTTTTATACTTATTAAAGGTTCAAGAGGCATGGCTTTGGAAAGGACATTGGATTTTATATAGAACCTTCTACAAAAAATGACAGGCAGAATAATCTACCTGTCATTAATCTCTAGATTAACAAACTATTAATATTTAACAAGTTTAAGTGTTTGAGTAAATTTACCTTGGCTTATATTAACAAAATAGATGCCACCCTGCAAGCTTTCTCCAAATTGATATTCCTGATTAGGATTAAACTCATTATAATGAACCAATTTACTTCCCATATCAAATACTTTTACAACAACTTTATCTGATAAATTATTGGATTTCAATTTTATATTAAAATAAAGGTTAGTTGGATTTGGCCATGACTTTACAGAGATTTCATTAATAGCACTTACTTTTGAATTAGTAGATGCATTTTTAGCTAAACTGACTGGCAAAATAGATAAGTCATAACAAATGAATGATAATCCTCCAGATATTTCCAGTAAGTATGTTGTATCTCCAGTTAATTCATATTCATTTGATGTTGGACTAGTCGGCACTAGAGCTGCAGCATTTTTGCTGTCTGGGTACAACGCAATATTAAAGCTAGCAGACGGATGCTCAAGGTTTACAATATAATTACCATTACCTGCAGGGGTTACAAACTTAAACCAATCAACATCTGCTGCCAATGCAATTCTTGCGGAAATTGGAGTTCCTATAAATATAACTGCAGCCTTTTTATTATTATTATTATTCTCAAATTCATCACTACCATTGTCGGTTATTGTAACTATTGACGTGCTTAAACATCCATTTGCATCTTTCAATTCCACAGTATAATTGCCTGCAAACAATCCGCTAAATAAATTTTGACTTTGATAACCACCAGCATTCAATTTATATTGATAAGGAGGAGTCCCACCTGATCCGTTTGCAATAATAGTTCCAAGATTATTGCAGCCAGAAGCATTTGTTTTAGTGATAGATAGATTTAAATTATTAGCCGGTTGCGTAATGGTGTATTCACCTAAGGTCGTACATCCACTACCTAAATCAGTAACTGTTACACTATAATTACCAGGCCCAATATTTGTTCTGTCTTCAGAATTTGCTCCGTTATTCCACAAATAGCTGAAACCATTTCCAGAGCCGCCTGTTGCTGAAATATCTATTGAACCAGATAATTCTCCTTTGCAATTAACATTCGTTACAACAGCACTTAAATCAATTTGAGGAAAGGTAGGTACCAATACTTCAAGAACCTCAAAACATTCTTTACTATCAGTTACTGTAAGATAATATTCTCCACCAGCAAGATTATTTATTAGTGATTTTGTAGAAACATACCCATTTGGCCCAGTCCATCTGTAAGAATAGGATGGCGAACCTCCCGAAACAAGTATACTAATAGACCCTGAACTGAAACCAAAGCAGGTTGACTGAACGTCATTTAACTCGACCGATAGTTGAATTGGTTCTGATACAGTTTTAGAATTAAAACCTGTACATCCCAAATCATCTTTTACTGTAATAGTATATGTGCCTGCAGGCAGATTATTAAAGACATTGCTACTTTGAAAATTCAATCCGTCAATGCTATATTGAAATGGAGCTACACCATTAGCATTGGAAACTGTAAGGCTTCCATCTGAACCTCCAAAACAGGAAACATCTGTCACTGAAATAGAAGGATTGAATGCTTGATTACCAACAACATCCGTGTTGGCAACAACCGTACATCCGTTTTCATCTGTCACTGTCACACTATATGTGCCTGCAGGAATGCTGGTAATTGAAGAAGTAGTTGCTCCATTACTCCAGAGATAAGAATAAGTTCCCGTTCCACCACTGGCTACTGCTGAAGCGCTGTTAACACAGGATGTGGAAACACCCGTCAAAACAGCAGTTAATTCTGTTGGCTGGGTAATCTGAATATTATTCAGTGAAGCATTTGATCCGCTTGCATCGGTTAATAATAAATTATAAGAACCTGGAGAAAGACCTGTCTGGTCTTCATTTGCAGAATTGAATCCCAGATCTCCATCTTTTGTCCATGCAAAAGTAAATGGCCCTGATCCACCTGTTACTGATATACTTATTGTGCCATTATTGTTTCCAAAACAGTCAATATTAGTTGTTTCATCCAATACTATAACAGGAATAATAGTTCCATTACATACATCTGGTAATGCTTGAAAACCAATAGCCGGATCATTATCTGTACCATCTACAAGCCAAGGTTCGTAATTTATTGCACCGTTAATTTTGGCAGCTACCGAAGCAGGATCAGACACTCCATACCAGTTACAAGTGGCATTGACCGGATTTCCACTATTTTGTTGAATGGCAGATCCACCATTACCAACAATACTATTTTGAGTTATATTGCTATTATAACTATTAGCAAGAAAACCATAAGTAACATAATTATTAATTGAATTTCCTGTAATGGTTAATTGTGGAAGTGGCCCAAAATCTTGACCAGCAAAAAGACCAGCTGAAAAGCCTTGATTTGCAACGCTAATAGTGTTGTTTATCAATGATGCTGTTAAACCACTCCCTTGAAAATTAACTCCAATGTATTCGGCACCAATAATATTGTTTTCTATAACTACTGTTTTTATGGCCGAATCTACCCTAATAAAAATACCCTGGTTACCATTTTGAAGTCTACAATTTATAACGCTTCCTCCACTTTGAATAATGATAGGTGTAACTCCAACAGCATAATCTCCAGTAACGGAAAGATTAGATATAAAAACATCACCAATATTTTGTGCTGTTTGAATTACTCCACTTTCTGTAAATGATCCAGGTGGTGGATTCGTTTCTGAAGGAATAAGTATTGAAGTTAAATCTTGATCGGCACCGATTATGGTTACACCTTTTGATATTGTAATCTGCTCGGTATAAGTTCCGGCATCAATGTAAATAGTTCCTCCTTCTACAATTCTATTAATAGCTTGTTGAATAGTAGCATATGGTAAATCTGCAGTACCAGGGTTTGAATCACTACCAATTGCTGACGTATAAAAATCATCAGTAAGACTAGTATCATTTACATACAGAGTATCAAAAGATTCGCAGCTATCTGCACTATAACTAGTGGTTACATCTTTAACCCAGCCTGCCGGTATATTATTTACAATATCGGCATCTACTTGAATACAATTGAGATTTGGTGTATTCGTAACATTAAAACTTACAACATTAGAATTATTTCCATTTCGTAAATCTAAATGACTTAATTCTGGAGTATTGGCAGCAAATAATCTTATAAATGATGGGTTATTGGATATATCTAAAGTCCTAATTGATGTATTGAATACTCCAAGTGTGCTCAATAACAAATTCTTTGAAAGATCTACTTCAGTAAAATTTAAATTATCAAAAACATATAAAATTTTCAAATTTAAATTTTTAGAAATGTCAATAGTCGATAAATTAGTGCCTTCTGCAGTAATAATAATTAATTCAGTATTTGAAGACACATCAAGCTGAGTTATATTGTTATATCCTACTGCAATATTTCTTAACTTGGTATTGGAAGCAATATCAACTTGAGTTAAAACATTTGATTCTACCCATAAAACTGTTAGTTCTGTATTATTTAATACATCAACTGAAGTAATTTGATTTTGAATAATATTTAAAAAATCTAAATTAACAAGAAGACCTAAATCAATTTGAGTTAACAAATTATTAGCCAATTCCAGTTTGGTTAAATTTAAATTATTTGACAAGTCAACTTCTGAAAGTGCATGATACCCACAGGATAAATTAGTTAAACTAGTGAAAGCTTCAATTCCTGTTAAATTTTGAATAGGCTCAAATACATTTGTAATTAATTGATTCCCTGTGTTGGCTCCATAAGGATGTGGTGATGCAAGAATTTCTACATTTAAGTTAAGCTCAGTTACTGATTCAGCATCACTTCTTAAAATCCTTTTATTTATTTCACCGTCACTATCAATATTCAAATCAATAAGTGCTTGTTCAAAATTAGCATCAGGAATAAAAACGGCTTCTTTTATTAATTTGAAAGTAAAAAATACTCCAGATGATGATTCAATAATTAAAGTCATTGCATTACCGTTTTCTGAAAAACTAACATTATAAATAATCGAATCAGGTGCAGCATTAGGATCAGACAATTCAGTTCCATTAACAACTTTTGGCAGACCAATGAATGCCCCTTTACCGTTCAATGTGAGCTTACCTGTAATTTGATCATATATATATGTTGCACTTGAAGAGCCATCATGAGGTGCAACTGGCACTCCACATTGCTCACTAGCTACGCCTTGAAATGGTTCTAGGAAAGTTTCATTCCCTAAAACATTTTTAAAAGAACCGTCTGCACCAAATTCATAAATATCATCCAGATAACAACCTCTAACTGCAATATCATCTTGATACTTGTTTAATCCCCACCATAAATCTGAATTTGGCTCTGGACCAACTTTTAAAGCTCCAGCTTCTGGTGCAATAATCCATCTTCCTGCAATAGATGTTGAACAATTTTCACTAAATGTTTTCCCCGAACTAGACATTGCAGAAGAAACAACAGCATCAGAATTTATACAATCCAAACTATCGGTATTATTAGCTACGAAATAAACTACATTTGCGTTATTACCATTTTTAAGAGACACATAGGTATATGGATTGTCTGAAAGACCATATACACCTAATTTAGGATTTGAATCTAAATTTATTGTTGACAAGTTGTTACCATTAGTCCAAATTGCCTCAAGCAAAGGATTCTGTGAAACATCTATCTCTGTGAGATTATTTGGACCAAATCCAAGAACGCGCAATTGTGGGTTTTGAGTTACATCTAATTGTGTTAATTGATTACCTTCACATTCTAAAACGGTCAAGACAATATTATTGGTGATATTCAAATCCTGAAGTTCATTATACTGGCAGTAAAAAACTGATAAATTTGTAAAGGCTTCTATTCCTGTCAAATCTGTAATGCCTTTATTGTTTACATTTAATTCAGTAACTAATTCT
>JAHEAQ010000092.1 GCA_024642705.1 Bacteroidota bacterium
CATCTAACCAGCTGAACTACCAAATTGTTTGTATTTTTACAATTAACAGTATAAAATTCAAATATAAATTTTACTTGTTAAGCTATGCACTTCTGCTTCAGCGAATGCAAAAGTATAAAACGTAGCGATATTTCAAATCAATTTTCATTATATTTTTAAAAAAAATTTAAGATTAGGTGTTTGAGAATTGTGAATTGTTAATTTTGTGTCGCAAAATATAATCCATGTTTGTTGAATTATACAATTCGTAATATGGTATTTTTAGAATTTGAGAAGCCGCTCGAAAACTTGTATGAACAACTTGACAAGATAGTTGAAGTTGGTAAAGAAGGAGATATTGATGTCTCTGACAAGGTAAAAGAGCTAGAAAGTAAGATTAAAGCCAAGACCAAAGAAATCTACGGAAATCTAACTGGTTGGCAAAAAGTGCAACTGTCAAGGCATCCTGAACGGCCTTACACTTTGCATTATATTGAGCACATGTGTTCTAAGTTCGTAGAACTTCATGGTGATCGATATTTTGCAGATGATAAAGCTATAGTTGGTGGCCTTGGAAGAATTGATGGGATTTCTGTAATGATTATTGGGCATCAGAAAGGGGTGAATACCAAAATGAGGCAATATAGGAATTTTGGAATGGCCAATCCTGAGGGATATCGAAAAGCACTTCGGCTGATGAAAATGGCCGAGAAATTTAATATTCCTGTGTTGTGCCTAATTGACACTCCTGGGGCTTATCCAGGTATCGAGGCTGAGGAACGAGGGCAAGCTGAAGCAATTGCAAAAAATTTATTTGAAATGGCACAATTAAAAGTGCCAATATTGTGTTATGTAATCGGTGAAGGCGCGTCAGGTGGAGCGTTGGGTATTGGGCTTGGTGATCGCGTTTTTATGCTTGAGAATACATGGTTTTCTGTCATCTCTCCTGAAAATTGTTCAACGATACTTTGGAGAAGTTGGGATTTCAAAGAACAAGCTGCAGAAGCACTTAAACTTACAGCTGATCACATGCTGGAATTCGGACTTATCGACGAAATAATCAAAGAACCTTTAGGCGGAGCACATACAGACCATGAAAAAATGGCCAAAATGTTAAAGTCGCATGTGAAAAAGGAAATTGCTACTTTAATGGAAATGGATCCGATGGAAAGAATAGATAAAAGAATCGACAAATATGCAAATATGGGTCAATTCGATACTATACAAGAAGAATAAATTATTATTATGGTGGATTTAAAAATGTGGATGTATAAGAGAAAAAGCATCCAATTTAAATCCCAAAACAGTAAAACACAAAAGCATAATTTTTCCCAAAAAATTGCTTTTTTAATCGATGGAAGGTCAGATCAGAATTTGAAAACTGTTTCTGCCTACATCAAAAAGTTGCAACAAAAAGGTAAAGAAGTGAGCCTTTTATTTTTGACAGATCATGCTAATCCTGAGCAAATTAATTTTCAGGCTTTTAACAAAAAGTCTTTTAATTGGTTTTATATCCCTAAAGCTCCAGTGATTCTTGATTTTGTGGAAAGAAATTTTGATTTATTGATCAGCTTTAATGTTGACAATATTCCAGAATTGAGCGCCATTGTGGATCTATCAAGAGCTAGATTCAAAATAGGAATTGTCAAAGAAAATAGCGACTTATTTGATCTAGCGATTAACCCTGTCCGCGAGGACAATTGGGATGATTACATAAGAACCTTAGAACGAACAATGAGCCAATTATGCGTAGAAACTGAATACGCATAAACAACCCTTTGTTTTTTTAAGTCTGGATTTTTGTAGCAAGCCATCATTTGCTTGTTTATTTTGCTATGTCTTGTTTCCAGCAAGCAAGATGCAATTAGCGTGTCAATTACAATTCAAAGGTACCTTAATCGGTTGGTATCTAAACTTGTATTTAACCCATTTATGCAGGAAACTAGCATCAGTTATGGTTAATTTCAAATCCACAGACTAAAAGAAATATTTAGAATCTCAAAAATCATTTCCAAAATTCCCCTTCATTTTGTAAACTTCAAATTCAAATGAAGAACTTCATTTATTATCCAGTATTAGATAAAAAGGTTCATTTTCCTTGTTCATAGCTTTTTCAATCAAAAGAAATCAATAACTTCGCAGCAAATTAAAGAGCTATGACAATTAATTCAAAATATACGGGGACTGGAGTTGCTATCATTACACCATTTTTAAATGGTGCAATTGACTTTGATGCGTTGACTAAAATTGTGAACTTTGTAATTATTGGTGGTGTAAATTATCTTGTTGTCCTTGGATCCACAGGCGAGACCGCAACCCTTAATGACCAAGAAGCTCGAGCGGTATTAAGTCATGTAATACAGGTGAATGATGGAAGAGTGCCTATTGTTGCTGGAAATTTTGCAGGAAACAATACGCTCGATATTTGCCAAAAAATTTCAGAATTTGATTTTACAGGCATTGATGCTTTACTCATCAGCAGCCCAGCTTATGTAAAACCATCTCAAGAAGGCATTTACCAACATTTTATGGCATTGCAAAAAGTGTCTCCTCTGCCGATAATATTGTATAATGTTCCAGGAAGAACTATGTCTAATATGGAATGGGAAACTACTGTTCGTTTAGCTAGGGATAGCAGAAAATTTATTGGGATCAAGGAAGCAAGCGGAAACCTGATACAAGCAACTCGAATTATAAAAAATAAACCATCAAATTTCTTTGTGACTTCTGGAGATGATGAAATTGCAATGGCTATGGTAGCTTGCGGTGGAGATGGAGTAATTTCAGTTATGGCAAATGCTTTCCCTTTAGAATTTTCTCAAATGATCGATGCAGCATTAGTTGATGATTTTAAAACAGCCCAAAAAATTAATTTAGAACTCTACGACCTTCACAAATGGTTATACATCGAAGGAAATCCAGTAGGCATAAAATCAGCAATGAAAGCACTTGGCTTTTGTTCAAATGAGGTAAGACTTCCTTTGCACGAGTTGTCAGAAGAAAATTATAATCATTTGAAGCAAGAAATTTTACGCATTGAAAAGTCTATAGCCTAAACTCATACTTCGTCTTTTAAGAAAAGTAGTCTTCCACGATGGTTATAAATCGTTTTTGGGAACTTTGTTAAAAAGGTTTTGGAAAAGACAAAAAGACTACTTTTAATTATTTACCTTAATCTTAAAGAATGTTAAGTTGTTTCTATTATGGGATACCTTAATTGATGTTATGTATAAATTTAAATTTGCATTATTTTTCTGTTTAATCTTCTTTCCTTTTTATAACTCCGTTTTTGGTTCTGAACTTCTTTTACAAGTTTCAAAAGATTTCCTTTATTCATTGAAAAATGACCAATCAACAGATGATTGCAAATTCATTTTAGAAAATACAAGTGTAGAAGAATTGGAATATCAATTAAATGATGATAATAAAAGAAAGGCATTTTGGATAAATATTTATAATGCCTTTATTATGGATATATTAAAAGAAAATCCATCTCTGTATTTGGATAAAGGAAATTTTTTTAAGAGCAAACAAATCAATATCGGGGGTAAATTAATTTCATTTGACGATATAGAACATGGAATCATACGTCGGTCAATATCAAAATATTCGTTCGGGTATATAAGGAAAATATTCATTCCTCATTTTGAAAGGAAGTTAAGATTGGAAAATAGAGATGAGAGAGTTCATTTTGCCTTAAATTGTGGGGCACAAAGCTGTCCACCAGTTGCAATTTTTGATGCGAGAAAAATGGATAATCAATTAGATAAAGCTTCAGAATTATTTTTAAAAAGCACTTCGGATTATGATAGAAGTAGTAATGTAGTCTATGTAACGCCAATAATAAGTTGGTTTAGAGGTGATTTCGGAGGCCTAAGTGGAGCAAAAAGGTTGCTGAAAAAATACGGAGTTGTTGAAAAAGTAGATATTTCATTAGAATTCACAACCTATGATTGGAATTTATATCTTTTCAATTTTATTGATTTATAAATATTTAAGAATTAAAATCCTTCAAACTAAATTTTAGTTTGAAATAAATTCAATATTAAATTTGACAATCGGTGTTGGATAGTTTCAACTTTTAGTAAACTTGTAATTTTGCTTTCAGAAAGTTTTTTGTATCATAATTTAGTGGAAAATCAAACATCATAAAATAGCCGAACTATATTAATAGTTTTCGATTGATTTCATCTATTTCATCAGAAAAATTAAAACCTGTTAAATCAACAATATTTTTTATATCAGCCATCAAAGTTTTTAGAAATTCTTGATGCTGGACTGATTCTGGTAGGAATGCTTTATGGGTGAGTCTCTTATTTATATTTATAATTCTATTTCTTAAGTCATCTTCATGAACATTCATAAAGTGTTTTTCAAAAAAGTCCATAATATAATCAATGGCTTCTTCGCTTGGATGGATCAAATCTCTAGCATAAAATCTATAGTCCCTAAGATCGTCCATTAACAATTCATAGGAAGGAAAATAAATCACATTATGGAATTCATTTTCTAATTCATGGCATGCCAAAATTAAGCTTGCCTTACTTCTGTTATTTTCAATAAGTCCATCCTTAATGTGACGAACAGGGCTGACAGTGACAATAATTTTAATTTCTGGATTTAATACAATGTAGGAACTCACTGCATTTGATAATGATCGAATTATTTCACCTGCACTAAGAAAAACTTTATCAAAATTTTGTTGGGCAAGTTTATGACAATTGTTAACAATTTCATGGCTCGATTTCAATTTGTAAGCAAAAGCAGTACCAAGGCTTAGGATCAATATATCAGGTGTTTTTGAAGATGAAAAAGTACTTAAATGACTCCTTATATTATTGATGCAAGCTTCTTTTGAAACAGCAGAAAATGAACTATGAAAATCAAAATGGAAAAATCTGCCATTTTGTTCTATAATTTCTTTCTCATCGAATTCGGTTTGACCTGAAGCCAAGTACATACTCTGAGCAATAGAAATAGGATTAAAACTTATTCCACAAGGATTAATAAAAGATTGGTATTTTCTTTTTTGAAAATAACTATTCAAATGTTCAACGAAACAAGAACCTATCAACATTACATTAGAAGAATAGTCTATGAAATTGTGATGATTATATTTTAAAAGAGTGGTCCTGAACTCCATATATATTAATTTCTTAAACCTTTATTGTGCGCTGCTATTTTATTATGCTGGCTAAAAGTATTACTTTCAAATTAATTTTCAAAAATTGATGATCAGTGAATGATTTCCAAACTTTTGATGTTTGCAAGTAGAAATGTTTATTACCCACATTTTCATATTTAACGGAAGTATTTTATAATAGAATGGGATTTTTTACTGAATTATTTAATTGGAGTCCAGAAACAGAAACAGAAGAAAAATCTTTTGGTAGATACAGTGATGCTTATAAATCTGATTCTACTGTTCAAAAATTGGAATCATCAATACAAGCTTTTGAATCTGAAGACTATTTAAAATCTATAATGTTTTTTTTAGAATCTTTGAAAAACCCAATTCAAGAAAACATTCAATACACAGAAACCAAAGAAAGAATAGATTTTCAATTTTTTCAGGGTTCTAAGGTGATTCAAGGATATGCAAATTCTGAATATTTCAAAGCTGAGGCTCGAGTAGTTACAGCAACTGAAATGAGTAATGAACTATTTAGAAAATTATTGGAAAGGAATTTTTTGCTAAAATACTCCCGATTTGCACTTGACACCGAAAATAACATAGTGATGCTTTTTAATAGTTATACTCGTGATGCCCACCCAAATAAATTGTACAATGCGTTAAAAGAAATGGCTATTCACTCAGACAAAATGGATGACATAATTATTGATGAATACCAGTCTATTGAAAGTGTGAATACTTCTCACTTAAAATTTCGGCCTGAATTACTAAAACAGCAACAATTTCAATTGCTGATTGAAAATTTTGAAAAATGTTGCCTCGAATTTGAAAAGAGTGATCTAAATCCAGTTCAATACCCAGGTGCTTATTCCTATTTATTATTATCATTTAATTATAAAATTGATTATTTACTCAAGCCAGAAGGTAAATTAATGGACTTGTTGGAACACAACCATCGAATTTATTTTAAAAATGATGGAAAAGACATCCATTTGAAAAATCTGCAATTTATTTCAAAGTTTAAAAAATATTTGGAAAGGGACAAAGAAACTATAAAGTCGGAATTTTATGATGTAGTATCTACTTTTGGGCATGTTATTTCCTCAACTCATGAGACCTTGATTGGTTTTATTGAAAGTGAATTATCAAATATGCATTGGTATAAAGACCATAACCATACGGCAATAGCATTGGCAATTCCGTCCTATATTGTTGGTTATTGTTTTTATAATTTTGCACTACCATTACCAGACATGAAACTTCTGCAGCTTTATTATAAAATAACTGAACCGGACTTTTTTTATGCATGGAAGGATTCTAATCGAATGCTCAATGGTGACAAACTCGATGCGGCGTTAATTAAGAAAGAAATGGCAGCAATTATAGAGGAGTACAAGCCAATTTATAAAAATTTGAAAATTGATTTTAAGCATCTTGATTTTACCACTTTGGTTAATTTTTCAGAAAGTTATATGAACATATTTAAGTCGCTAGATCTTTCAAAAGCAAAATAAATGGACCAAATTTTAGAAAGGTATGAAGATCTTATCATTCAAATATCTACGCCGTATAGTGCAGGTACTGGATTTTATGTAAGTGAATATGACCTTATTATAACCAATGAATACGTAGTTCGGGACAATGCAAGTGTTGTAATTGCTGGAAAATTGTTTGAGCGTCAATTAGCTCAAGTAATTTATCTGAATTCAATGCTAGATATTGCATTTATAACAGCGCCAACAAATTTAAACCAATTGAAACAAGATTTAAATTCGAGATCTGAACCAAAAGTTGGAGATCATGTGACTGCTATAGGTCATATCTTTGGACTCAAGTGTGAGATTTCTACGGGAATGATTAAAAATTTGTCATTTCCAAAGTACGATCTAAATTATTTCTTACACGATGCTTTTTTGAATCCAGGAAATAGTGGAGGACCATTAATAGATATTAATGGAAATATTATTGGTATAAATACATTTGTACTAAATGGAAGTAATATTATTGGGCTTGCATTGCCATTTAATCAAGTAGAGCAAGAACTTAAAGAATTCATGGTTGGTGAGAAAATTGCGGGCGTAAAATGTAGTTCTTGTGCTAAAATTGTTTTTGAGAATACAACCAAAAATAATTGTTGCCCATATTGTAGGGCAAATATTCAAATGATTAGTGATATTGCACCATACGAAACAATTGGAGTACCTAAAATTGTGGAAGCAATGTTATTTGAATTGGATTTCAATGTTGAATTAGCAAGAAGAGGTCCAGATAATTGGGAAATCTTCCATGGAAGTGCCAAAATTAATATTTCGTATAATAACAGAAATGGTCTGATTATTTGCGATGCTTACTTATGTGAAATTCAAAAAAATGCAGAAATTAACGTTTTTGAATACTTGTTACGACAAAACAATGAAATAAATGGGTTTAGTTTTTCAATAAAAGAAAATGATATTATAATTTCGTTTTTAATTTATGATCAATACTTAAATCAAGAAACCGGCGTTAAATTGTTCAAGCAGCTTTTTCAAAAAGCAGATTATTATGACAATGTTTTAGTTGAGCAATTTGGCGCTGAGTGGAAAAATTAAATATTTTCTTTTAGAAATAGGGGAATTTGGTATATAATAGTGTCTTAGTTTCACTTGCAAATATTAGATTTACAATTCTTATACAAGTAAATTATAATTATTATTTTTGTATACCCGAATAAACCTGAAACAAATAATGCAATGAGATTAAGAAATTATGTAATAATTATATTTACTGTCTTTGTAGGATTATCTGCAAACAGTCAGGATATTCATTTTTCCCAATTTTACATGTCTCCCCTTAATTTGAATCCTGCTTTGACAGGTGTGATGAACTGTAATACAAGGTTTGTGGCAAATTATAGAAATCAATGGGCGCAAGTCTTGGGATCTAATGCATATAATACTTATTCTGTTTCTTATGATCAAAAAGTTCCTGTAGGCCGTTCAGATTATTTTGGAATTGGTGGTTCTTTTTTTGGAGATGTTGCAGGAGCCTCACGTTTTGGAACGCAACATGGAAGCTTATCCGTTTCTTATAGCAAGAAAATGGGTGGATATAGAAAAAAATCCCACTACTTAGTAATTGGCACTGAAGCAGCATTAGCAAATAGAGGAATAAGACAGGACAATCTTCAATGGGGATCTCAGCATGATGGAAATGGAGGTTTCGATGGTTCATTACCAACTTTAGAAAATATAGAAAGATACAATTTCCTTTTTGGAGATATTTCTGCTGGATTACTTTGGTTTAGCGTTTTAGACAACAATACCAACTTCTATGTTGGAGGTGCATTTCATCATTTGAATCAACCGAATCAAAGTTTTTATCCTGGAGTATTTGAACCACTAGCTAGTCGATTTACCTTTCATGCTGGAGGACAGTTCTTGGTTAGAAATAGAATTTCTTTGATACCAAATATATTAATGATGTTTCAAGGTCCACACAGAGAGTTCAACCTAGGATCATCTTTAAGATTTGCTATGGGTAATAGCCGTAACGGCGGTCAATCATGGCAAGCTGGGGGCTGGCTCAGAGCTGGAACGCAAGAAAATGGAGGAGCGCATCTGGATGCAATAGTTTTAGCAACAAGATTTGACTTTGATAGCTATGGAATCGGTTTCAGCTATGATGTCAATGTGTCTTCATTATCAAATGTTAGCTACGGAAATGGCGCTTTTGAATTTTCGCTAGTATATACCATTTGTGGTCCAGAAAATAGAGGCGTTTATTGTCCAAGATTTTAATTTCTATCTATAATATATTAATTCTAACTTAGTTGCATTAATCAAAATTTTCAACTTGGTATAAATTGAAATTAATATTTTCTTTTCTGGAAATTTGGAAAACTACAATACCGTATTAAAATGTCTTCTTAGACATAAAGTTTTGCGTAGAAATTTTATAAATTTTAATTTTTTTTTGTTAACTCGCATTAAATGAACTTTAAAGTAGAAAATACACACAAGAGAACTTTAAAGTAGAAAACACACAGAAAAGCTTTACTAATAATATTATATTGTTGCTCATTGCACAACAACGAATTTTAATTACTAATCGCTTAAAACTTAAAAAAATGTTCGGCAGCAAAGAAAGTAAAAATGATCAGGCCAATAAAAAAGCTGCGTTAACCGCATCAACTACATCTTCAAATTCAATAAATTCTATTGTTTCGGGCACTCAAATCGATGGGAAAGTAAAAGCTTCTAATGATTTTAGAATCGATGGAACCCTAGTTGGCAATTTAGATTGTAGTGGAAAAGTGATCATCGGTCCAACAGGAATAGTTGATGGAGAAATCAATTGTGTTAATGCACTCATAGAAGGAAAATTTGATGGTATTCTTAAAGTAAAAGAATTGTTAACAGTGAAAGACAGTGCAAAAATTACTGGAGATATTGTTACCGATAAATTACTGGTTCAATCAGGGGCTGTATTTAATGTTCAATGTCAAATGGGAGGTCAAACTCTTTCGAAAATAAACCCTTTAACCAATGGGCAAAATAGTAATTTGAAAAAAGATCTCGTTTTAAATGCTTGAGTCAAAAAACAAAGGCAAGCGTAACGATTTACTAAAATATATGGGAATGGCGACACAATTATTTGTGTTGCTTTTTTGTATGATGTGGTTAGGTAAATGGATTGACAAGTATCTCCAACTTGAAAAGCCCGTATTCATGTTAATCCTTATTATGCTTGGCTTAGCTGCATATTTATACAAAGTTTACAAAGATGTAAGTTGATTAAAAAAGCTGCATCTAGTTTTTTGTTCAAAAGCAACGGAAACATTTAAAGATTCTTGAGCTAAATTAATTTTCCTCCAAAAATTTCCTCTTAAAAGTTTTAAACAAAGCAATTTCATTTCCTTGTTCATTCAATATTTACTACCTTCCTCAAAAATTAGTGGAAAAATATTATGATATATAAAAGCATTTATGTGGCTGCATCAGGACAGCATGTTGGAAAAACTACAACGACGCTTGGGTTGGTTTCATCTTTATTGCAAAATGGAATAAAAGTAGGTTATTGCAAGCCTGTTGGGCAAAAGTATTTGGACATAGAGAAGCTTAAGGTAGATAAAGACACTTTATTATTTGCTGATTTGATTCACTTTAATATTCTTCCTGAAGTACATAGCCCAGTAATTCTTGGAAAGGGAGCCACAGAAAAAATCATTGACCACCCTGAACTTAAGTCAAAAATTGTAAAGGATATTAATAAAGCAAAGCGACATCTTGAAGAGAATTATGATCTTGTGGTATACGAAGGAACTGGACATCCAGGCGTTGGAAGTATAGGAGGAGTTTCAAATGCACGAGTAGCAAAGTTAGTTGATGCAAGTGTGATAATTGTAGTTGAAGGTGGCATAGGAAGAACAATTGATAAGTTAAATATGTGTCTTTCTTTATTTAGAGAGGAAGGTGTGCCGATATTAGGCGTAATTGTAAATAAAGTATTGCCTGATAAGATGGATAAAATTAAAGAATATTTATCAAAATGGTTTAAGCATAATGATTTGACTTTATTAGGAGTCATTCCATTTGACAAAAATCTGGCACACCCAATAATGAAAACCATTTGTATTGCTATAAATGGAACAGTGCTCGCAAATGCGGAGAACTTAAACAATGAGATTGAAGATATTTTACCTGGCTCTTTAATTCAATTAGCAGATTTACACGATTCAAAAAATTTACTTTTAGTTGTTGGGGCAGAAAATTTACATAATGCTATAATGAAAGTAAAAAACTTTGTGTTGGAGAATGAAGTTACGGAATGTCCAGTTTCAGGAATCGTCGTTACAGGTAAAGGAGAAATTCATGATTCGGCTTTGCCATATATTGAAGAAAATAAAATTCCAATGGTTAGAACTTTATTGGATACTTATGGTTCAGTGCTGAAAATAAGCACAATAGAAGTTAAAATTAATAGAAACACACCTTGGAAAGTAAAAAGAGCAATTGATTTGATTCAAGAAAATGTAGACTTAAGTCATTTGTTACAAAAAATAAATTAAGTCAAAATCGATTGACTTTTTTTATTTTTTTTTGCATATTGGTATTCTTTCTATAGCAATAAAAAAAACAGCCGCTCATAAATTTTATAGTGAGAGTTTCGAGCGGCTGTTTTTTTATTTCTTATTTGATAAACGCACCTTTCAAATAACTGCTGCCTAAAGTCTTAAAAAAATCTTAAATTATTTTTTTTCACAATAATTGATTCCTGACCAAATCAACTAAATCTAATTGGACCAAACAATATTATGTATTCTTTATCGGTTCTTAAAATACAAAATTCAATTCTATAAGTCTTAAACATACACTCAATTAACAGGTCCATTTATTTAAGGACATAAATTCAATAGAATGGAAAGAGTGTATCTAATAACGACAATTGTCGTTTCGTTCACATTAAATTTATCGGCTCAATGTCTCAAGGGGGATTGTTATAATGGCAATGGCATTTATGTTTTTAAAAGTGGTTCCAAATATCAAGGCAAATTTCAAAATGGAAAAATATTTGAATATGGCACCTTATATTTTAGCAATGGAAGTATCTATCAAGGTCAATGGAAGAATCAATCAAGGAATGGTATTGGGAAAATGACCTACAAAGATGGATCTTTCTACATTGGACATTTTGCGAATAATCAAAGAGAAGGCAAAGGAAAATATAATTTTGCCAATGGAGATGTCTATGATGGTGAATGGAAAAATGATCTTCAACACGGTAGTGGACTTTATTCATATGTTAATGGCAGAAATGAGGAAGGAGTATGGAACAATGGAAAATTTGTAAAGTTAAATAACACTGATTTTACATCAATAAGTTCGGATGAAAATAAATTGCAAAATACAAAAGTCGAGAAATTGAAAAATTGCAATAAATTTAATTGTGGCAATTCTTTAGGTCGCTATACTTATCAAGATGGTTCGTATTATGAGGGAGGTTTTTCGGCTGGAATTCCTGATGGAAAAGGCATTTGTTATTATGCCAATGGAGACAGATATGAAGGGTATTGGAAGAATAATGCGCCAGATGGTGAAGGGACTATGTATTTTGTTAGTGGAACAGTTTATTCTGCATTATGGAGTGCAGGTTATCCTATCAAAAATATCCTTCAAAATGAAAATTCATTGGCTTCTGCATTAGACAAGGACCAAGACCAAGTAGAATATTCTGAAGAAGTGAAAATATTTGCTGTAATCGTTGGAATAGCAAGCTATAACCATATGCCTACACTAAAATACACAGATGATGATGCATATCAAATATATGCATTTTTAAAAAGTCCTGAAGGAGGCGCGATTCCTGATGAAAGGATTTCTTTGCTCATCGACGAATCAGCAACTCGTAAAAATATACTTTTTGAGATGGAGAAAACCTTTTCAAGAGCAGATGAAAATGATGTAATTATGTTGTATTATTCTGGGCATGGTCTGCCTGGTTCTTTTTTACCCATTGATTTTGATGGATATAACAATATGTTGCTCCATGAGGAAATAAAAGCAATTTTAGAAAAGAGTCATGCTAAGCATAAAATATGTTTCGCTGATGCTTGCCATTCAGGATCTTTGTTGGCAATGAGAAGTCCATTCAATGCGGCGACAACAAATTCTTTTTTTGAAGGATTTGAAAATGCAAAAGCGGGAACAGCATTGTTTACATCTTCTAAGAGTGAAGAAATATCTATGGAGACTAGTGGATTGAGACAAGGAATATACAGTCATTTCTTAATTCGTGGTTTAGCAGGAGAGGCAGATTTTGATTTTAACAAGATTGTTACCATTACAGAACTTTACAATTATGTAAACAAAAATGTTAGGGCATATACATCAAATCGTCAGACGCCTGTAATTGCTGGAAATTATGATCATAATATGCCTGTAGCAATAGTTCGATAAAAAGTTTGTATGGAAGCAAAAAAAACATATCTTTGCGCTCCGTTTTAAAATTTATTAAAAAAACTTAAACTTTATTAATGCGAAATTATGAAGTAACTTTCATCGTTGATCCAGTACTGTCTAGCGATGAGATTAAAAAGACAGCTCAGGCCTATGAAGATTTTATCACTACGGAAGGTGGCAAAATTGTTCACATGGATGAGATGGGATTGCGTCAATTAGCGTATCCCATTAAAAAAAGATCTTCAGGGATCTATTACAGTGTGGAATTTGAGATCGCAGATGGTCTTATTATTTCAAAATTAGAATTGTCAATGAGAAGAGATGAGAGAATCATGAGATTCTTAACTGTTGCTCTTGACAAATACGGTGTGAAATACAACGATGATAAGAGAAATGGTAAAATTGGAAAAGTGAGCAAAAGAGACAAGGACAAAAAGAAAAAAGATGACAAGCCTTCTAGAAAGCCAAGTCCTGCATCTTCAAGTCCAGCTAAAGCAGTTGCTAAAGCACCTAAGGCTCCAATTTCTTCAGAAGAAGAATAATTCATTTATCAAAACTAAAAAATTCGAATCATGGCAAGTAGAGACGATATAAAATTTCTAAGCAATCCGAACATAGGCAAGCAACGCAAGAAATATTGCAGGTTTAAAAAATTTGGAATCAAACACATTGATTACAAAGATCCTGATTTCTTAGCGCAATTTGTTAATGAACAAGGTAAAGTTCTTCCAAGAAGAATCACTGGAAACTCATTGAAATATCAGAAAAAAGTAGCTGTTGCAATCAAAAGGGCAAGACACCTTGCAATGTTACCTTATGTAACCGACTTATTTAAGTAACAATCACCTTAAAAATTCTTAGAAATGAATATTATATTATTAAAAGATATAGACAGTTTAGGAGATAAGCATGAATTGGTTACCGTTAAGAATGGTTATGGTAGAAATTATCTTATTCCTAGAGGATTAGCTTTAATAGCTAATGCTCAAAACAAAAGCAAATTAAACGAAATTATTGCAAAAGATGAAGCTGAAAGAGCTGCTCGATTAAATGAATTCAAAGAAATTGCTGCAAAACTTAAAGATGTAACACTTGTAATTCCAGCTAAATCTGGAACGAGTGGTAAAATATTTGGTAGTGTAACGAGTCTTCAGATTGCAAATAAATTGAGAGAAGATCACGAAATTGAAGTGGAAAGAAGAAGAATTACTCTTCCAGATGAAATAAAAACTTTAGGAACTTATACAGCTGTTCTTAACCTGCATTCTGAAGTAGAATGTAAAGTTAATTTCGAGGTTATAAAAGAAGACTAATAAAGAGTTACCTTCCCGGGACATATAAAATGGAGCATATCAGCAAATGATGTGCTCTTTTTTTTTGAAGTTTTTTTTCATAATCTTATCAAAATTGATTTTTTAAAAATGGCATATTTATTTTTCAAACTTCCTTTTCTGAAAAATTTTATCTTTGCAATTCTTTACTTTTTTTCAAAGGTTTTGTGCAAATAAAGCTTTTGTATAATCGTTTTACTTGATATGTTCTGCGATACTCATGTGTAATTGAAAATAGAAAGATAAACGAAATGCAAAATTCAAAATACAATAGATGAAAATATCTCTCAACTGGCTTAAAAAATATATTGATTTGAATATATCTCCGGAAGAAATTTCGGAAATACTTACAGCTATAGGGCTTGAAGTAGAAGGGATGGAAGAAATTGAATCAATAAAAGGAGGATTGAAAGGAATAGTGGTAGGCCATGTCCTTGAATGTGTAAGGCATCCGAATGCTGATAAATTATCTCTTACAAAAGTAGATGTTGGATCAATAGCTCCATTACAAATTGTCTGTGGCGCTCCAAATGTTACCGCCGGACAAAAAGTTCTAGTTGCAACTATTGGGACTAGATTGTATACAGTAGAAGGAGAAGCTTGGACAATTAAAGAAGGAAAAATTAGAGGTGAAGCATCTGAAGGGATGATTTGTGCAGAAGATGAGCTGGGTTTAGGAAATGACCATAGTGGAATAATAGTGCTACCAAATGATTCTAAAGTTGGGCAATTAGCGGAAAAATTATACAATATTCAAAATGATGTTGTCTTTGAAATTGGATTAACTCCAAATAGGTCAGATGCTACTTCTCATATTGGTGTAGCCGAAGATCTAGCTGCATATCTCAAAATCAATAATGGTCATTCTGGGAAAATAAAGTATCCCGATTTATCTAATTTCAAAGAAGGGGAAGGAAATGGTGGTTTAACAATCGAAGTTGTTGACATAGATGGTGCCCCAAGGTTTTCTGGAATTTTATTGAAAGACATAACATTAAAAGATTCGCCTGATTGGTTAAAAAATGCACTTAAAGCAATTGGATTAAATCCAAGAAACAATGTGGTAGACATCACCAATTTTATTCTTCATGAATATGGGCAGCCATTACATGCTTATGATGCTTCAAAAATAACTGGAAATCGTATTATTGCGCAAACATTACCTGAAAATTCTCTTTTCGTTGATTTGGAAGGAAAAGAACGGAAACTTAGTAAGGAGGATATCATGATTTGTGATGGTAATGGCAAAGGAATGTGCATAGGTGGAGTTTTTGGAGGAAAAGAATCTGGAGTAAGTGGTACAACCACAAGTATTTTTCTGGAAGCAGCTCATTTTAATGCAAAACGCATTAGGCAAACAAGTACACGGCATTTGTTGAGAACAGATGCTGCTGTGTGTTTTGAAAAAGGGAGTGATCCTAATATTACCGTTCATGCATTAAAACACGCAGCCTTACTCATTCAAGAATTAACAGGAGCAACAATTGGTTCCCATATATTTGATATTTATCCTGTAAAAATTGAACCTAGGAAAATTGATGTGAAATACTCTCATATCAATCGATTGATAGGAGATAATATTCCAGCCGAAAAAGTCAATGAAATTTTAGCTGCATTACGAATTGAAATTGTTAAAGCTGATGGGGATAACATAACTGTTGCAGTGCCAACAAACAAAGCTGATGTGTTAAGGGAGGCAGATGTAATTGAAGAAATTCTTAGAATTTATGGTTTTAACAAAGTAGCAATACCGGAGAAAATTGTTAGTAATATTTCTTATAAGCCGAATCCTGATAAACCAGCTTTAAGAAATAAAGCAGCTAATCTTTTATGTGGATTAGGTTTTTCGGAAATGATGGCTGTTTCATTGAACCAAGCTAAATATTATGAACAAGCAGACCAAGATCGTTTAGTTTATATCAATAATACATCCAATATACATTTAAATGTAATGCGCGCAGACATGGTTCATTCTGCCCTTGAAGCAATTGAATACAATGCCAATCGTCAAGAAGTAGATTTGAAAATGTTCGAATTTGGAAGAATCTATTGGAAAGAAGAGGAGGAAATTTTTGAAAAAGAAAAGCTAAGTTTATTTATTACAGGCAATATTTATAAAGATTCATGGTTAGAAAAAATTAAAGATGAACATGCTAGTTTTTATTTTCTTAAATCAGCCATTAACAATTTGGTAAATATTCTTGGAGTCGATTCTTATCAAGTTTCTGAAACTGAGAATCCAATTTTTCAATTTGGAAGCAAATACCACAGAGGTCCAAAAATTTTATTAGAATTTGGAATATTGAACCCCAAAATTTGCTCTAAAATGGGTGTTAAACAAGAAGTGGCTTTTGGAGAGTTAGATTGGGAGAATATCATGAAGGCAGGAGCAAAGAATAAAATTCAAGTTGTTGAGATAAGTAAGTTTCCAAAAGTGAGACGGGATCTAGCTCTCGTAATAAACGATAGTATACAATTTGGGGAAATAGAAAATATTGCTTTAAAAACAGACAAGAAAATTTTGAAAAATGTAAATTTATTTGATGTCTATAAAAATGAGAAGCAACTTGGAGAAGGGAAAAAATCTTATGCTATTAGTTTTGAATTTCAAGATCAAGAGAAAACTTTAAAAGATAAAGATGTAGACAAAGTAATGAATGTACTTATTGACAAGTTTGAAAAAAACTTAGGTGCATTCATCAGAAAATAAATTTTTATTTTGATATTTAAGGTATTAAGAATTTAATAAATTGAGCAAAATTATAAGTTTAGGTTTTTTCTTTATAAAATGATTATATTTGAAGTATGCAAACCCTTTTAAAGAAAGCAAATAGTATTGAGCTGAAGATAAAGCAGTTTTTGGCAAAATTCGAGATGCTTCAAAAAGAGAATGCATTTTTAAAAGAAGAGAATAAAAATTTAGTTGAAAAACTAAAACAGCAAAAAGGGATAATTAAAGAGCTGGAAATAAAATTTAACCATATAGAACCTATTGCACCAGGGAAGTTGGAAGAGGCAAAGAAAGAAGTTATACGGAAGGAAATAGATACTCATATAGAGGAAATAGATCAAGTTATTGATATATTGAAAACTTATTAGTATATGGCTGAGGAAAATTTGAAACGAATAATGGTCACTATATCAGGAAGAAACTATCCTGTAAAAGTAGATCCCAAAGAAGAATCATTAATCAAAAGAATCGAAAAAGAGATTAATGAGAAAATTACAGATCTTCAACTTTCGTATCAAGGAAAAGATGCCCAAGATTATATGAGTCTCGCCATTCTTTCCTATGCATTTGAGCTTCAAAAAGCAAAAAACTCAGAAGATTCTATTTTTCTTGAGAACAGGTTAAATGAAATTGAAGCACTTTTAGATTCATAAAAGGAAATCCTAATTTTTGTTGTTTTTATATAAAGCCGTCGCAATGGTGAACGGTATATTATTTAATTAATAAATAAACAACATATGGATATCTGGTTAATAGCTGGGATCATTGGTGGAGCCTTATTTGGATACTTAAGTGTATTTTTTTTGGTGAAAAGAGCAAGCCAAGGCAAGATTGAAGAAGCCAATAAAAAGGCCGACCTTACGCTAACAGCAGCAGAAAATACTGCTAAAAGAAAATTAGATGAAGCTGAAATTAAAGCTGAAAAAATTGTTTCTAGAGCTGAATCTAAAAATGAGGATATAAAGCAGAAAAAGATTCGAGAAGCAAAGGATAAATTTTCAGAATTAAAGATTGATTTGGACGCAAAAAAGAATCAACAGATTCTTGAAATGAAAGAAAGAGAGCTCGAATTAAAAGAAAAAGAAAAAGAAATAGCACAGAAAGTTCAATCCTTCGATGATAAACTTGAAAATCTTGAAAGTAAGGAGTTAGAGTTAAATAATATCAGAGAAAATCTAGATAAGCAGCTAAAAATAGTTTCAACAAAGAAAGAACAATTAGACAAAGCTAATGAGCAACACATCAAAGCATTAGAAAACATTGCTCGATTAACTGAAGCTGAAGCTAAAGAACAATTGTTGGAAGCTGTAAAAGCCAAGTCAGAAACGGATGCAATGGCAATACAGAAAGATGTAATTAGTCAAGCTCATTTGACGGCCAACAAAGAAGCAAAAAAGATAGTAATCCAATCTATTCAAAGAATGTGTGCGGAATATACCATTGAGAATACAGTCTCAGTTTTCAATCTGGAATCAGACGATATCAAAGGTCAGATTATTGGCCGAGAAGGAAGAAATATTCGAGCACTTGAAGCTGCAACAGGCGCAGAAATTGTTGTGGATGATACTCCTGAGGCTATAATCATTTCTAGTTTTGACCCTATACGAAGAGAGGTTTGTAGATTAGCCTTGAAAAGACTGGTTGCTGATGGAAGAATTCACCCTACTAAGATAGAAGAAGTAGTCGCCAAAGTTAAAAAACAATTAGATGAGCAAATCGTCGAAATTGGAGAACGAACAGTAATTGATTTAGATATTCATGGACTGCATCCTTACCTTGTAAAAATGGTTGGAAGAATGCGTTTCCGTTCTTCATATGGTCAAAATTTGCTCAAGCATTCTATTGAAACTGCTCATTTGTGTGCAATTATGGCATCTGAGTTGGGAATGAATCCTAAGCAAATTAAGATGGCTAAGAGGAGTGGACTTTTACACGATATAGGTAAAGTTGCTGAAGAAGAATCTGAATTGTCGCATGCTATTTTGGGAATGCATTTGTGTGAAAAGCATAAAGAAAGTCCAATTGTTTGTAATGCTGTAGGCGCACACCACGATGAGGTAGAAATGAGCAATATAATATCACCAATAGTACAAGCTTGTGATGCCATTTCTGGCGCTAGACCTGGAGCAAGACGTGAGATTTTGGAAAGTTATATGAAGAGAATTGGGGAGTTGGAAGATCTTGCAATGGCGTATGAAGGAGTCCAAAAAGCATACGCTTTGCAGGCTGGTAGAGAACTGCGTGTAATAGTAGAAAGTGATAAAGTAAGTGATGAATTTGCGGATGATCTTTCGTTTATGATTTCACAAAAAATTCAGGATGAAATGCAATATCCTGGACAAGTAAAAGTTACAGTTATAAGAGAGAAACGAGCTGTAGCATATGCTCGATAGGAAAATTGAAAGATTGATAAGGTTTTGTTCATAAAACAAGATGAAAAAATCATCTAAATTTTGTGAATATGCCATTCAATTAATTAAATTTGCGACTCTTTAACAAAAAGCCGGACCTATAGCTCAGCTGGTTAGAGCACCTGACTCATAATCAGGTGGCCCGGGGTTCAAGTCCCTGTGGGTCCACAGAAAAAGAAGAGGATGCTTCCCTGGAATATACGGGATACATCCTCTTTTTAAATTTAGGACAATACATGGCCCACACTTACATCATATACTCAGCACAAAAGGATAAATA
>JAHEAQ010000014.1:0-4376 GCA_024642705.1 Bacteroidota bacterium
GTTCAATTATTATTAAGACAAACAGAAACTTCGTAGACTGGGGAAACATCTTTGGTGATTACACAATGGTATGTGCAATTGTCGATAGAATTGTCCATCATGCTATTATTAATAAAATTAATGGAGATAGTTTTAGAATCAAAAACTTTGAAATTGAATAACTTTATTTTACTTTCACTGGTATACTTTTAGTGAATAAAAGTGGCACTTTGTAGTGAAAATTAACATCAGGAAGAACTCATTTTTTGGAGAGCGTTAGTGACAGAATCATTAGCGCAAAGAGATGGTCAAAAAATGCCAGGAAGTGATGTAAAACTTGGAGAGGATGATGGAATCAATGAAGACAGTGACTATTACAATAAGGTCTTTGACGAGATGTTGAACCTTTGGCAAACAAACGACAAGATAACGCAATTGATGTTAAATGAACAACTAGGCAAAATGGTGGCTCAATTAGCTAGTTGGGATGGAACCTGTTTTTGGCATGATCAGGTATTAGTAAAACGTCCACGGGCAAATCCAACTTCATGGTATTTAGACACCCCTTTTTGGTCATTTAGTGATCCTAAAGCACTGTCAATTTGGGTTGCCTTGGATGACGCAACTTATCAAAATGGTTGTTTGTATTTTATTTTGGGTTCTCACAATAAAACAACCTTTGAAAATCCTGGCATAGGTAAGAATATGGATGCTATTTTTGATTTTTACCCTCAGTTTATCAATGAAGAATCAGTACCTGTACCCATGAAGGCGGGTAGTTTCTTTTTTCACAATGGTCTAAGTATTCATGGAGGTGGTGCCAATATGACCAATGGTTTCAGGCGTGCGATGACCTGTGCATATATGCCTGATGGTGCTATATTTAACGGTATCAAAAATATTCTATCAGACGAGCAAGTGGCTAAACTTATAATTGGAGATTTGCTAAACGATAATACACAGAACCCTTTGATTTTTGAAAAAGCAATTTTTAACTAGGACTTAAACCAAAAACAAGTTTATGCAAGCATTATTAGGCGTATTATTTCACTCAATAGGAGGTATAGCAGCGGGCAGTTTTTACATGCCTTATCTTAAAGTAAAGGGATGGGCCTGGGAAAGTTATTGGATGGTTGGTGGAATCGTTTCGTGGTTAATTTTACCACCTTTGGCGGCTTGGATTACAGTACCTGGCTTTGCAGAAATCATTTTAGCGAGTTCTAATCAAATCCTGTTTTTTACTTTCATAATGGGAATACTATGGGGTGTTGGAGGTTTATCCTATGGACTAGGTATAAGATATTTAGGAATGTCACTGGGCAGTTCTGTTGTGCTTGGTTTTTGCGCCGCATTTGGCGCATTGGTACCATCTATTTATTACAATATCAATCCAACAGAAGGCAAGGTTTCTTTTACGGATATGTTAGGAGCTACAGGCGGACAGCTCGTTTTACTGGGCGTATTCATTTGTCTTACCGGAATTGCAATAGCAGGAAAGGCCGGCATGATGAAAGAGGACGAACTTTCAGATGAAGAAAAGAAAAAAACTGTGGCAGAGTTCAACTTACTTAAAGGATTGATAATAGCTGTTCTTTCTGGAATTCTGAGTTCATTTTTTAGTTTTGGAATTGAAGCAGGAAAGTCTATGGCTGACGCGGCCGTTGCGGCAGGCTTTGATCCCCTTTACCAGAACAATGTCACTTTCGTAGTAATTCTTTGGGGAGGTTTAACAAGCAATTTTATTTGGACAACAATTTTAAGTCTAAGGAATAAATCTTATCGCGATTTTACTAATAAATCTACTCCAACGAGCAGAAATTTGTTGCTTGCGTCGCTGGCAGGATCCATTTGGTACTTCCAATTCTTTTTTTACGGAATGGGTGAGAGCAAGTTGGGTAATGGGGCTAGCTCTTGGATACTTCATATGTCAACTATTATTCTAACTGCCAATTTATGGGGAATTTACCGCAAGGAGTGGAAAGGCGTTGCAACAAAAACAAAATGGACAATAGCTGGAGGAATTGCTATTATAATATTATCGGTCGTCCTTGTTGGAATTGGTAATTCAATGTAAAAATCAAGAAAGATGACAAGAGTAGCTTTCAAAATGAGCCGCAATAAAGATCAAAAAACAGAATACAAAAAACGCCATGATGAAATCTCACTTGGGTTAAAGCATCTGCTTAATGAGGTAGACATTAACGAGTATTCCATCTTTTTCGACAAGGAAACCAATATCTCGTTTGCTTTTCAAATGTTATCAGGCGATTGGGAATCGCAAGATTTAGCGAACAATCCAACTGTTAAAAAATGGTGGGATTATATGGCGGACATTATGGAGGTAGCTCCAGATAATTCTCCTATTTCCGTTCCATTAGAGGAAGTTTTGTATTTGGATTAAACTAAAGAATCATTTCAAAAAAGTCTCTGAGAGATAAAAAATAAAATAAATATGACAAAGAAATCAAGTACGATGAAAGTAGGACTTTTTGGAATTGGACTGGACACATATTGGCCTCAATTCGAAGGTTTACTCGATAATCTTTTGGGATATCAGGAACAAATCAAAAATAAAATTGCTGGTTTTGGTGTGGATGTGGCAGACGCAGGAATGGTTGACAATCCGATAAAGGCTCGTGAAGCTGCTGACTTCCTAAAAGCGCAGGATGTGGAAATTGTATTTCTTTATGTTTCAACTTATGCTTTGTCGTCGACCGTCTTACCTGTGGCTCAAAAGCTCAAAGTACCAGTGGTAATTCTCAATCTACAGCCGGTTGCCCAATTAGATTATGACTTTTTTAACAAACTTGGTGATCGAGGTAAAATGACTGGTGTCTGGTTGGAAAACTGCCAGGCATGCTCAGTACCGGAAATAGCCTCAGTATTCAATCGGTCAGGTATTCAGTACGATTTTGTCACTGGATATTTACAGGACGAAGAGGCTTGGAATGAAATTAAAGCCTGGACACAAGCAGCTCACGTGGCTGCATCAATGCGAAGCAATCGCCTAGGTGTATTGGGTCACTATTATAATGGAATGTTGGATGTTTACACCGACTTGACCAAACAATCCGCAGTGTTTGGAACTCATATCGAGCTTCTTGAAATGTGTGAATTGAAAAAGTATAGGGATGAGACCACTGAAAGTGAAGTGCTTGCAAAAATTGAAGAGTTTCAGGAAGCGTTTGATGTATCTCAAGATTGTGAAACCGAAGAAATCGAAAGGGCTGCACGAACATCTATAGCATTGGATAAATTGGTAAAAAATCGAGACCTTGGTTCATTAGCCTACTATTACGAAGGTGAATCAGGAAACGAATATGAAAATATTGCAACCTCTGTAATTGCTGGAAACACCTTGTTGACAGGCAAAAATATTCCTATTGCGGGAGAGTGCGAAGTAAAAAATGCGCAGGCCATGAAGATAATGGCTGAATTCGGTGCAGGAGGTTCCTTTTCAGAATTCTACCTCATGGACTTTAAGGATGATGTGGTTTACCTTGGTCATGATGGCCCTGCTCATTACGCTATTTCTGAAGGCCGTGTAAAACTGGTTCCATTGTCTGTTTACCATGGAAAACCGGGAAAAGGATTATCCATTCAAATGACCGTAAAACATGGCCCGGTAACTGTATTGTCTGTGGTTGAAACTCAGTCTGGAATACGCCTACTAGTAGCCGAAGGTGAATCGGTAGAAGGCCCAGTACTTCAGATAGGAAATACCAATAGTCGCTACCGATTTTCTATAAGAGCAAAAAGATTTATGAATGATTGGTCGAAGCAAGGTCCATCGCATCACTGCGCTATTGGTGTAGGCCATATTGCTAACAAGATTGAAAAGTTAGGGCAAATATTAAATATTGATGTGGTGAGGATTTGTTGAACTGAAACAATGAGTGAAAATTGAGTTATTCCATTTTGTTGCAAAGGCAAAGGTTAGCAAGGCAAATTAATTTGCCGTGGAATAATGGATACCTTTTTTGATCAATTTTGTTCGGCTAAATCTTGGAAATGAAGATTAACGCGTTTTGTTTGATTTCTTAGGGGATTATGGCCTTCAAAATTATCAAGTTCCCTCATCAAAAATGAAGTGTGATAAAACACCAGAAAATCACAAAGAATCTTGGCTGGGCAATTGGAAATACCAAACCTAACCAAAAATACAGAATTAAGCGCTCATCCCGCAATTATTTACTTAATTAAATGCCTCACATGGAATTCAAATCCTATATTTCAAATGAATATATTATAAAATAACTACGCTCACAATAGCTTAAAAGAAGCCTGATATTACCAATTTTTGAAATCCTACTACTTAATTGCGGGTTGTGCAACGGCTACCCTTGTTGGGCATTGTTTAATATGTACAAATCAACTCCAGAATTGCATGCCAATTA
>JAHEAQ010000014.1:4476-70372 GCA_024642705.1 Bacteroidota bacterium
TGCTTGAAAGATCCTGAAATTCCAATACTGTATAAGGTGTCTCTATCTTTTGATAAGTGAACAAAATTAAAGACCCTTTCTGCAAATGCCATTGTTTCAAAACGAGGATTTATGCCTATATAAAAACCTGTGGAAATATTGGTTTCACGATTGTCAACCACTGCATTTGCTTTGCTTAATGGAACTGTCAATTCCCTGGTTTGGAAATCACGAATTAGGTTAGAAATTTGATTAACTGCTGAATAATTTTCGGCATTGATCATAATAATATAACCCATACCGTATTCAGATAAATAGGAAAGGTTTGTTACGGCTCCATCTACTGAACCATCATGACACCTGTAAACAAAATCATTGTGTACCGAAGAATAATTAGAAAGGCCATATCCGTCATGTAATCCCAATTTAACGGCAGGAGTACTTTCAGGTGATTCCATGCGTTCAAGAGACTTTTCACTAATGAGTTGTACACCATTTATTTTCCCTCTGTTCGTAAATAACCGCACTAAATTCACCATGTCATTAGCTGATGCATTTATTGCTCCTGATGGTCTCATTATTATATTCCAATAGTCTACAGGATTTCCATTAATATAAAGTGTGGCTCCTGACCGTTTATATTGTTCTGAGTTAAAGTAAGTAGCTGTTTCCATTCCCAGAGGCTGGAAAAACTGTTTTTCGATATAATCTTCAAATGTTTCTCCAGTTATCTTTTCTATAATGTATGCAGCGACAGCAGGTCCAGAATTCGAGTAAGCGGGACGTGTGCCGGGTACCCATCTGGAAATGCGTGAATGAGGATGGAAATCTAGGCCTTCTTTTAATGTGAGTGGTTTGCTATCATTAAGAGCAAATTCCGTAAGATGCCAATCATCCCATCCAGTGGTATGTTCCAGCAATTGTTCAACGCGTATTGGGTTTGTCGCCTCCCATGGATTTGTGAATTCCACTTCAGGTACTAATTCACGGACTTTATCTTTCAAATCAACTTGTCCCTCTTCCTGGAGTTTAAGAATTGCCAATGAAACGAACATTTTAGATACAGATCCGATTCTGAACATTGTATTTGCATCTGCCTTAATATCTTCCTCGATATTTGATTTTCCAAGTCCAGTAATCCAAGTTAAACTGTCTCCATTGACCATTCCTATGCCGATAGCAGGTATTTCAGTTTCTGTAAGTATTTTTTCTATTGAATTTTGAAGCTCATCGAAGTTAGTAGGAATTTTAGAATTGCTTTGTGCATGTCCATTTGAAGCTATTCCAAATATGAATACCATGAGAAAAGTAAAATAGGTAATTTTATGAGCTTTGTTCGCTTTCTTCATGTTTGATTAATAATGCCCAACAATTGGATATGAGCATTGCTCATATACCCATTATAGTTTCATCTTAAATATATCAAATCTATGGGACTTATTATTTTTTGAATCGGTTTTATCGTCACCTGAGTATAAATTTTGGTTGTTTTTTTGCTACTATGTCCAAGTAAACTCTGAATATAGCACAAGTCCGTACCATTTTCCAATAAGTGTGTCGCAAAACTATGACAAAGCACATGCGGCGAAATTTGCTTTCTTTGAAGCTTTATTAATAATTGCCATATCACTTGTCGCGCTATATCTTCCACCCTTTTCGCCTTCAAAAAGATAATCCTTCGGTGCACATCCCTTGAAATATATCATTAAATCTTTTAAAACACTTGGACTTAACAATGTTAACCTATCTTTCCTTCATTGCTTTTTTTTACAAATTTAGTCATGCATTTGCTGTCAATATCTTGAAGTTTCGAATTGGCAATTGAGCACTTTGAAATGCAGCAGAATAGAGCAAAATTTTTCAATTTTGCTGAAAATAGAGACAGGCATGAATTAAAAATTATTTTTATCTTTATTCAGTACCGATTTTACCTTTGAATGCAAACAAAGTATTTACCCTTAAACAATTAATGTGATTTATAAACAATATCAAACCAAATTACCAATGAAAAAATTCAGCTATATTTTTAGTTTTATCTTGCTATTGCTTTTTTTTTCTTGTAAAGATTTAAAAAATTCTGAAACAAACGAAGTTGATATGAAAGAACAAAAACAAGGAACAATAATGCAAATCGTCAAACTGAAAACAACTTTATCAGAAGAAGAATTTTTTAAAATTGCAAAAGAATGTGAGTCACAATTTAAAGCTATCTCAGGAACCATTTAAAAATACTATCTTGGTCTACCCAGCGAATATGACAGGGTTTACATTTGGGATACAGCAGAATCATTGCAAGAATTCAAACAATCAGAGCTAGCTGCGACCATACCAACTGTACATAAGGCCATAGAAACTCCATCGATAGAAATTGTTGACATCTGTTCTCTTTAAGAACATATAATATGGGACGGCAGAAAAGTCTATAATTATAAATTCAAAAATAAATTTACTTCTTATTAATAAGCAAATTTATTTTGTCTACCCATTAAAAAAAATGAATTTATTGCTTCAAGCTAATAACAAATGATCAAAGCTTTTAAACGTATTCGGCTAAATTTACTAGCCAAAAATTCAATAATTAAATACTTTGCTTATGCTTTAGGCGAAATCATTCTAGTGGTTATTGGTATTTTGATTGCCCTTGCTCTAAATAATTGGAATGAAAATCAAAAGGCAAAAATTATCGAAATTGAATTGTATAAAGAAATTAAAGAAGACCTAAAGATTTCATTAATTGATTTAGAACAAGGGTTGGAAAACCATTATATTGATAATGATCACACCATCAAATTAAGGGATCACATTAAATTCAAACTTCCATTGGACAAAGATGTAGTTAGGAATGTTTTAAATATTGATAATGATGATCAATTTTTCCCCAGAACATCAGGATTTGAAGCCTTAAAATCTATAGGTTTCAAATCACTCCAAAATGATACACTAAGAGAATCAATAACGAATCTTTACCAATTAGGATTCGATAGAATTGTAGGAATGGGAAGAGACAAAGCACCTGTAAGGAATTTTGAATTTCTTACACCACTTAAAAATAGATATTTAAATCTTTCAGATAGCACCTACTACAGAAAAATAAACAATGCAGATAGTTTGCTTTTATACGGATACAAAATTATAAATTATCCTCAATTTATAAATGATCAAAGTTTTCTTTTACAACTTCAAGAAGGACTTTCAATTAGGAGATTCAAAATTGTTAATTACATTAGGATGATATCGTGGACTAAAAGATTGATTGCTGAAATTGATGATGAACTTGAAAGGCTTGAAAATAATTAATTGATATATAAATAATTATTTATTAACACTTTAACTTTATTTCAACATTTATAAAATATTAATAAATTGATAAAATTCTTTCGAGCCATTAGACAAAACATGATCAATCAAAACAAAGTATCCAGATATTTAATTTATGCTTTCGGTGAAATATTTCTCGTCGTGATAGGTATATTGATCGCATTGTCTTTAAACAATTGGAATGAAAACGAAAAGCAAAACAAAACTTCCGCTGAATACCATCAAAGAATTCATGAGGATTTGCAAAGATTAATTGCTCAGAGTGAGAACGTTCTGAATACCGCAGAAAAAACGCTTAAATCCATCACAAAAACAGTTGAATTATTGGAATCTGGAGTAATAAAAACCAATGCTGATCAAGAATCTTTAGACTTTGCTCTAATTTGGTTTTCCAGAACCAATTACCGAATGCCAGAGTTGCCCACTTATGAAGAGATGAAAAGCAATGGTGATCTAAATTTAATTCGGGATATTGAATTAAGAAATCAAATGGCTGCATACAATAATTTCATAAATCAAGTGGAATCTGTGGTCAGCAAATTGAGTAATGCAATCGAGTCAAATTTCAGAATTTACAATAAATACATTAGAACTTATGCGGATCCAAAATCATTAGAAGTCACTTACAAATACGACTTCAAAAAGATGGCCGCAGACCCTGAATTTATAAATACTTTTTCAAGACTTTCCTATTATTGGAGAGGCTATGTGTATTTTATGCAAAGAATAATAATGGACGCTGAAAAGCTGGAAGAAAAATTTAAGGAAAAGCTGGTAGAAAATAAATAAAGGAATGAAAAAATATTTTATTTGGTATACCTAAGTATCCATAAAATGAGAAATCTATTCAAAAGGAATTATTTTCTCATTAATCCTCTAAATTAGAACCAAATTACGATATGACCATTGAAGAAATATTATCCAAAACTTCACATCGTCCTTGGAATTTGCCAAAAGAGTCATGGAAATATTACCAAGAATGGAATGAAGTTATTTTTCTACATTGGCAGATAGATTTTGAAATTCTGCGCAAAATTGTTCATCCTGACCTAGAAATTGAATTATTTGATGGAAAACCTTGGATATCCATTGTAGCATTCAATATGGTCAACATAAGACCAAAATACCTTCCGCCCTTTGCTCCTATTTCAAACTTTCTTGAAATAAACATCAGGACCTATGTAAAGTACAAAGGAAAATCTGGAGTTTACTTTTTAAGTATTGAGGCTGCCAAAACAATCTCTTGCAAACTTGCAAATTGGCTTTCTGAACTTCCATATAGAAAATCAGCGATGTCTAAAAAAGAAAATAATTTTAATTCTAAAAACACCAATCTTAAAGAGTCTTTGAACTTAAATTTTGCTGTTGACAAAAAAATAAACACAAAAAGTGAATTAGATATTTGGTTAACAGAAAGATACGCTTTGTTCCAAGATTCAAAGTCGCACATCAATGAATTTGAAATACATCATGTAGAATGGCCCATAAATGATATTATCTTAAATGAAGTTGAAATAAATTATCAAAGATTTAAAAACATATTGAACAATAGTCCAATGAGGCAACATTATTCGCCGGGTATTCAAGTACTTGCATGGGGCAAAAAGAAATTTGAGTTCATAAGTTAATTTCCGTACTGGAACTATCTAGTTCATTGCTACTATATTTCGTCAATTTTTATTCGAAATTCAGTTGAGGAAAGATCAAGAATTAGTAAATTACCAAAAATAAATTTGTGAAAACACCCTTCTTAAGTCGATTCAAAATTATGAAAACCCGTTTTTGGTTTTATTTCTTTTTGTTAATTCTATTTGCAACTTGTCAAAAAGAGGCAAAAAAATATGTTTATGTGGATGGACAGGATATAAAATCTGCTCAAGGTGAAACGATATATTTAAAAGGCGTCAATTTGGGGAATTGGTTGCTCCCAGAAGGATATATGTTTAAGTTTCAAAATTGCAATACGCCTCGCAAAATAGATCAAGCAATTCGAGAATTAATAGGCAATACCGCCACTACTTCATTTTGGGATTCATTCTTGGATAATTATGTTACTGAAGCAGATATAAAGTGGTTGGCAGAATCAGGTACAAATACCATTAGGTTGCCTTTTGATTACCGATTATTAACCAATGATGATTTTCTTGGTCGCGATAAGCACGGCTATAAATATTTAGATAGCGCAATTGGTTGGTGTGAGAAATACAATATCTATGTTTTGTTAGACATGCATGGCGCACCTGGTGGTCAGACTGGGGATAATATTGATAATAGTGATGGGTTTCCGTGGTTGATGGTAGATGAGGGCATGCAGCAAAAGGTTACAGATATTTGGAAAGAAATAGCCGAAAGATATGCAAATAATACTTCAGTTGTTGGTTATAATTTACTCAATGAACCTATTGCGCATTATTTTGAAAACGATTCTCTAAAACACAATTTGGAACCATTGTACAAAAAAATTACTGCAGCAATTCGGGAAGTGGATCAAAATCATATTATTTTTTTAGGAGGTGCAGTTTGGGAAACAGATTTTTCAGTTTTTTCTGAGCCATTTGATGACAAACTAGCCTATACTTTTCACAAGTATTGGATGCCCCCAGAACAAAAAGAAATTCAGCAATATATTGATTTTCGAGAAAAATACAATGTGCCGATTTTGATGGGAGAAAGTGGAGAAAATGAAGATCAATGGGTTAAAGATTTCAGGGAACTTTTGGACGAACATAAGATTCATTGGACATTTTGGCCATATAAAAAAATGGATAATACAAGTGGACCTATAAATTTTAAAAAACCTGAAGGATATGATGCTTTTATCAAGTATGCGGAAAGCAATAGAAGTACATTTGGAGCAATCAGAACACTAAAAGACAGTATCCCAGGAATTAGCCCAAAAGAAATAGAGGCAGTTTTGAACCAATTTGTAATAAATAGCAAGTTTGAAAATTGTTTTCCCAATAAGGGCTATGTTGAGGCACTAGGATTTACCAATTAAGCTATGTTTAGTTGAAACAAAAAACCAAACTTATTAAAATGAGCTTAGGCTTAATAAAAAAGAATTATGAAAAAAATGACCTGCAAACAATTAGGAGGAGCCTGTGATAAAGAATTCTCAGCGGAAACTTTTGAAGAAATGGCAGAACTAAGCAAAAATCACGGAATGGAAATGTTCAAAAAAGGAGATCAAGACCATCTGAATGCAATGCAAGAAATGCAAAAATTGATGCAATCTCCAGGTGCTATGGCAGAATGGTATGAAGGCAGAAAAAAGGAATTTGAGGCAATGCCAAATATCCAATAAGCGCAAACAGCGCCTAAGAAACTTATTAAAGTTTTAGATAAATTTTGTCTTCTTAATAATTGCTTAAGTGAATTTTAATTGAAAGCTCCTATATCATCTATAAATAACAAAATGGTCCAATTTTTTCGAAAACTTCGTCAAAAATGGCTGAATCGGTGGGCAGTTTTTTAAGAAATATTGATAATAATTAAAACAAATTGAATAATCAATGTTAAAATTCTTCATACTCACCTATCAACAACTCATAATTGAAAAGACGAATATAAAGAAACAGCTTTCAACAAATGGCTAAATTCTCTTTTGACAAAATGGAATTCTCATACCTTTCAAGATGAACGTTTAACAATAGTTTCTTTGATAAAAAATTGTCTCGGTCCAAAAGCATTTACATTTTGGTGTTATCGTAGATTATAGCTTGTCTTTCACTTAACCTTTGCAAATATTTTTTTGAAACATTAAGTGCTCTAAGTTCATTTTTTTTCTTAAACGAGTGTCCTTCCATCCTAATAAGAATATCCTTAAGGATTTTTATTGCATCATTTATATAAGGTCCTTTATTGAGCATTACACATTCTGCTTGTGACCCTAATGCAGCATCACTAATTTCAGCTCTTGTGGGTATGCCAGTTTTAGCAAGATTTTCAAGAACTTGGGTCGCCCAAATAACAGGAATATGAGCTGCTTCACAAATCCATAAAATTTGATTTTGCACTTCTGAAATTCTCTCAAATCCAATTTCTACTGCCAGATCACCTCTTGCTATCATAACTCCAATTTTATTCCTTTTCATGCCCTCAAATAAAATTTCTGGTAAATTCTCAAATGCTTCCCTATTTTCTATTTTAAATACTACTCCGATATTTCCTGCATTATAATTTTCGAGTTCAGCATATAATTTTCTGACATCAGACCCAGTTCTCACAAAAGAATATCCTACTATATCAGCATGCTTGCAAACAAAAGGCAAGCATTCTATATCTTTCTCAGTTAAAGCCGGTAATTTGAGTATGGTATCCGGAAGATTAATTCCTTTTTGAGAGGACAATTTCGTTTTATAACAATCGGTGATAACAATTTCTAATTCATCTTCTTTTTTGGCAATAATTTTCGATTTTATCATTCCATCATCAAATAGAACTGAATCGCCAATTTTTGCATCGTCAATGATTTCTGATAATAATACACCAATTTCAGCTTTGACAATTTGTTCGTTAATTTTTCCAAACTTCGACTTTTTGCCTAAAGTTTTTCTTTTGGTTAAGATAATATGCTCCCCAATTTTAATAGGGATTCCGTCTTTAATTTTCCCTTTTTTTCCATGAATTTCAATTGTTGAGGTTCTAATTTTCGGACCAGATAAGTCCATATAAATTTTTATTTTTTTCTTGGTTTCTTTCTGAACTTCACGAATGAATTTCACCATTTTACTCCATATCTCCAAATCTCCATGGCTAAGGTTAATTCTAGCTATTTCCATTCCACTCAAAACCATATTTCTTATGATCTCTTTATCATCGGCGGCTTCATTTGGAAGGGTAACCATAATTTCTGTAAAGTGCTTTCCTCTAGTTTCATTAAATAAAGAGCTAGCATGCTTCTTTAATAATTTTTTACTTTTCTTATAACCGATAATTTCAATGCCTGAAATTACGTCAAAAGGTGTTTTCTGAATAAGCCTCAGATTTTTGACAACATTATGAATATTGCTAAAAACATACCCTTCCGCTGTCCTCATTGAAGATATTCCGAGATCTGACAAAGTATCATGATACTTCCTCAGATCATAACTCCTTAGCATTAAATATCTGAACAAATTTTTTGCACTTAATTTATAATCTTTGTGTACTTCAGAAAGTTCTTTATTTATTGCAGTTTCATTTTCGACCATATTGTGCAGAATATTGGTCAATTCTTTATCTATTCTTTGTATCTTCATTTTTCATGTTTTTATTTCACCCTATGACAATAAAAAATTATTGACAATCAGAATTGCTTTATTTATTGTAATCTAATCTTGGCAAAAGCATAGTTGCTTGGATAAATAAGCTAGAACTTAACATACATGAATATCAAATAGTTTATAGAAATAAAGTAAACAGGAGCATAAAGTAATTAAAAGTATGATGCAGAATAAGTTTATACTTTATTTGCAAAAAACTAACTTCATACTGAATATAAAGCAGAAATAATCAATGATTTTGTAGAAAAGAATGAGATTCAAACAGTTATTGAAATTTGATCTGGATACGGAAATCATTTAGAATACTTCAAATTTCCTTCATACATAGGACTAGACATCAGTGATTTAATTTTGGAAAAATGCAGATTGAAATTTACAGATGATTTTAATAAACAATTTCTTAATCTTGATAATTTATCTAATCAATATGTTATTATTTATACTCATGATAATGACAATTTAGAAAATTATGCACCACATGTAAAACCTAGAAAGTTTACCAATTGGATTCAAAGGCATCAGCCATTATTTAAATTGATCAAAAATATTCCAAATAGATATCCTTATATAATTGGTAAAGAAGAAACTACCTCATTTTCGGATTTTAATATTTATCAGAGAAAAAATTAAAGAACAGCGTTAAGAATATTGCATTATATATTCGCCCAAGCAATTGCGGAATAAGGTAATAAGTTTTTTATTAACATCATTTTGCTGGAAAATCTATTTTACTATAACATAATTAATCAGAAATATTGAATACAGCAGGATATGAACCATTACTTATCTGTAGAAAATGGTGAAAATAATAGAAGAATACATGTCTATTTGTGGTTTATTCTATTCATGAAAAGCAGCTAGAATTCAATGCTACAAAGCAAACATTAATTTTTTTTTCACAAAAACCAAAAAACTTTTAATTATTAATTTTCAAAGTTTAACTTTGAATTGATTTATAATCAGATAAAAATATCTTTTTATATTATTTAACCAATTAATCTTTCTAAATTATGTTATCAAAAAAACAAGCCCGTGCTTTTTTTCTTGGAGGAACAACGGTTACTTTTCTAATATTTATTGGATTAACTATTTTTTCTTTCAGCAAAGAGCAAGATCAAAGTAATTATGAAGCAATTACAGATCAAGTAGTTAGAGGTAAGACCTTGTGGGAAAAAAATAATTGTATGGGCTGCCATACCTTATTAGGAGAAGGTGCATATTATGCGCCAGAACTAACAAAAGTAATTGACCGAAGAGGTGAAAATTACATAAAAGCTGTATTGATGAATCCAGTTCCATGGCAACCTAATGATAGGAAAATGGTAGCATATGGATTTTCTGAGCAAGAAGCAGATGACTTAATCGCTTTTTTCGATTGGATAGATGATATTGATTTAAATGGTTTTGACCGAATTGTTTCACCATTGGCAAAAGATAAAATTAACAACTAAACTATAATAACATGAAATATAAATCGCAAAAAGTAGCTTATTGGTTTTTCGCTCTATCAATGCTATTATTAGTTTTACAAATTACATATGGATTCATCATGGGATTTGCCCGTATAGGCATGGATGGTATGCATGATTTTATTCCTTTTAACACAGCGAGAGCCGTTCATACCAACTTATTGGTGGTCTGGTTATTATCTGGTTTTATGGGAGCTGCCTATTATATTATTCCAGAAGAAGCACAAAGAGAGTTAGTAAGTGTGAAACTGGCTTATGTTCAATTGATCAGTTTGGCCTTAGTTGGTGTAACAGCTATTGTTGGTTACCACTTTAATTATTGGGAAGGCAGAAAATTTTTAGAAATACCCCGACCGCTAGATTATCTAGTAGTACTAAATGTGCTTTTATTTTTAGGACTAATTTTAGTTACTTTATTCAAAGGAAAACGCAAAACTACCACAGCTTTGGTATTATCGATGGGACTATTGTTCGCTGCCCTACTTTATTTACCTGGAATGCTTCCTTTCGATAGTCAAGTCATGGATTCATTCTTCAGATGGTGGGTTGTTCATTTGTGGGTAGAGGGTGTTTGGGAATTGATAATGGGAGGTATTTTATCTTTCTTATTAATAAAATTAACGGGTGTTGATAGAGAAGTCATTGAAAAATGGTTGTATGTGATTGTGGGAATTACATTCTTGTCAGGAGTATTAGGTACTGGTCACCATTATTATTATATTGGAGTGAATAAAATTTGGTTGATTGTTGGTGGTATTTTCTCAGCACTTGAACCCTTAGCTTTCATGGCTATGGCTTTATTTGCTGTTAATATGTATAGAAAAGGAGAGAAAAAACATCCAAATACCTTAGCACTATATTGGACCTTAGGTTCTGCCATTATTTCATTTGTTGGAGCAGGCCTATTAGGATTTGCTCACACATTGCCACAAACTAACTTATATACTCATGGCACTTTAGTCACAGCTATGCACGCACATTTGGCATTCTGGGGAGCTTATGCAATGATAGTTTTAGCCATTATTAGCTATTCCTTACCAAATTTAACTGGGAGGAAACTATACGAAAGTCCAAGGGGACTTGCTGCATTTTGGCTCGCAAATATTGGAATGGTCGGAATGACAATTGCTTTTGGTGTAGCAGGTGTAGTGCAAGTTTATCTAGAACGAAGATTAGGAATGGAATTTATGGAAGTACAAAAAGAAATAAGCATACACTTTGTTGTATTAATTCTTTGTGCAACAATATTCACAACAGGTATTATACTTTATATAATAGATTTCTATAAATATGGGAAACCGAGTGATGAGGCTTTAGAACAATCTGCTGAATAGCAAAATTTTGTTTAAGGCATTTATTTCCCAAAGCTTAAGATTTGTTTCATTCGAAATATTTGAATCTTAAGCTTTGGGATTTTTAAAAAAAAGAAAATGAATGATTAAAATAAAACCATATTACCATCAAATAGGAAAAGAAGTCGAAGTCTTTGAGCATTCCTATAAAAATAAAATTCCTTTTCTTTTAAAAGGACCAACAGGAACTGGAAAATCAAGATTTATTGAGCACATGGCATATCAACTTGGAAAGAATCTAATTACAATTGCATGTCATGAAGAAACTTCTTCTACTGATTTGATTGGAAGATATATTATCAAGGGTGCTGAAACTATATGGCTTGATGGTCCACTTACCACAGCAGTAAAAGAAGGTGCTATTATTTACTTGGATGAGATTGCTGAAGCACGTCCTGATGTTATTGTATCCATACATTCGTTGACTGATCACAGAAGAGAATTATTTATTGATAAATTAGGCATAAATATTAAAGCTCATGAAGATTTCATGCTTGTTGCTTCTTTTAATCCCGGATATCAGCGAGGATTTAAAGAACTGAAACCTTCTACTCGCCAAAGATTTGTTGCTATGTCGTTCGATTACCCAGAAGCAAAGATTGAAGAAGAAATATTAATCAATGAGACTCAAGTTGACCATAATACAGCTAAAAAATTAGTAACTATTGCTGCAAAAATTAGAAATTTAACTGAACTCGGGTTAACTGAAACGGTCTCCACACGATTGTTGGTAGATGCTGCTAAATTAATTTATAGCGGTTTACCGAAGCGACTTTCAGTCAAAGTAGCGATTGTCGAGCCATTAACTGATGATGCAGAAATAATTGAGGCTCTCACAGATTTATGCAACTTAATGATTTAAGTATTATGTTCGAGTTTGAACCTGATGAATATATATTTACAAAGTTTGCTTTTTATTTCAAGCGGCGAAAGCTTAAAAAAGAAGGAAGTATGGCAAACGCTGTACTTTTATCTGATCTTAGACAAAAGTTAACCATTATTGCTAGAGCTATAACTGGGGAATCAATAGAAATTTTTGAAGCAGAAAGAGAAGGTGGATATAAAAACAATAATTTTTTTCTTCCTGTAAGGTTTTCAGATTTCAAAAGTCAAAATGAAAATGTTTCTTTCTTTCTTTTTAGGGTTTTATATCTTTCCATTCAACAAAAATTGCAACTAAACTGGCATGATAATCAAGAACACGATTTGGCATCTTCACAACAAAAAGCATTTGAAACATCCCAAGAAATCTTAATCCAATTATTTGAACAATTCCCAGTTACAGAAAAATTATATTATCAATTCTTAGAATTTTATCGCGAAAAAGCAGGGCCCAAAAACTTACCCGATTTTTCTTTTATTTATGGAAAATGGATGAGAAATAATATTGAAAAATCCAATAATGATCCACTAAATAACTTTTCAGATAAAGTAAAAAAAGCAGATAAAGATGCGCCAAAAACTATACTTAAATCAAACGCAGTAGAAGAAATTATATCCGTACAAATTGACATCAAACAACAAGAGGATGCAGTCTTGCAACATCAGTTTGAAAAAGTAGAGACTGCAGAAGAATTTGGTGGAAATTTTCGAGATTTTGATGGAGATGACGAATTAGATGACCACCAAAACGCACTGGATGAAATCAATATGAAATATACCGTCCGAGTGGACGATTCAGCGCACTCGGTTTATCAAGCTGAATTTACAGAAAATACAACGGTAAATGAAAGTGCTGAAGCAGAATGCAATGATTATTTTATTCATTATGATGAATGGGACCACAACAAAAGAAAGTACAAGGAAAATTATTGCAAGGTATATCCAAAATTTCTAACTACGACAGATGCCCCATATTATAAGAAAACAATTTCTGAAAATAACTCCATTCTCACAGGATTGAGGAAAATGTTGACTACTGTGAACAATAAATTATTACAACAGCGAAGGCAAACTGAGGGGGACTCCTTTGATTTAGATTCATTAACAGATTTATTCGTTGATATAAATTCAGGTCATACCCCTTCAGAAAATATATATTTGTCCAAAAGAAAAAAAGAAAAGGACTTGTCCATATTATTGCTTTTGGACATTAGTTTATCTAGTGATAGTTACGCTGCAGGCAACAGAGTAATCGATGTAGAAAAACAAGTTTCTATATTATTTGGTGAGATTCTTAATGAATTCAATATTGATTTTTCCATAGATTGTTTTTATTCAAAGACAAGAAACCATGCCAGCTATTTGACTATCAAAGACTTCGATGAAGGATGGCAAAAAGCTAAATTTAAAATTGGCGCAATAGAACCTAGTGGATATACTAGAATCGGTGCAGCTCTAAGACACGCGGGTTCAAAATTAGACAAACGAGAATCTACAAATAAATGGGTAATCTTAATTTCAGATGGAAAGCCTAATGATTATGATAAATATGAAGGGAAATACGGAATAAATGATGTAAAACAGGCACTCCGAGAATTAAATCAACGCCAAATAAATTCTTATGCATTAGCCATTGAAGCACAAGCCAAATACTACTTACCTCAAATGTTCGGGCAAAATCATTACCAAATATTGACTACTCCCGTTGAACTTTTAAAATCTTTGGTGAAATTATATGAAAAAATTAAACATCAAAGTTGAAAGAATAATCTAACTTTCGTTTCTCAAAAATTTTTTTGCCCCAATAAAACAAATTTGACTTAGCGCTACTTTTTTGACCTATTTGTTCAATAATAGGTAATTTAATTAGATCTAACTTTGTTTTTGTTTAGACAGCAATGGCATATAATTTACACGATAATGTAAACATTGATATAAAATGAATGAAAATAAAAACCATTTTCTCTTTCTGTCAGTAATAGTTTTAATCGCCATTTCTTGCAAGCAGATTAATATGCCAACTTACAAAAATCCAACTGTTTCAATTGATGAAAGAGTAGATGATTTATTGCATAGAATGACCATTGAAGAAAAATTTTGGCAATTGTTCATGATTCCAGGAGATCTTTCAGATGGCAAAGAAAAATACAAACATGGTATTTTTGGATTTCAAGTTGCAACCAAATCGAAATCTGGAAATGAAGCTGAACAAGTCCTTGAGTATGCAGGTGGTGGAAATGCCAAGGAAACAGCTGAACTAATCAATCAAATTCAAAAATATTTTATTGAAGAAACAAGATTAGGAATACCAATCATTCCTTTTGATGAAGCACTTCATGGTTTGGTAAGAGAAGGGGCAACTGCTTTTCCTCAATCTATCGGCCTAGCTGCAACTTGGGATACGACATTAATGGGAGAAGTTGCTAGTGCAATAGCAATGGAAGTGAAATCAAGAGGGATAAGGCAAATACTTTCACCTGTATTAAATATTGCCCGAGATGTAAGATGGGGAAGGACAGAAGAAACCTATGGTGAAGACCCTTTTCTTACCACGCAAATGGCACTTTCATTCATTTCTAAGTTCGAAAATTTAGGCGTTTTAACAACTCCAAAACACTTTATTGCTAATGTTGGTGATGGTGGCAAAGACAGCTACCCTATTCATTTCAATGAAAGATTATTAGAAGAAATCTATTTCCCTGCTTTTAAAGCTTGTTTTCAAAAAGCACATGCATGGTCTGTAATGACTTCCTATAATTCATTGGATGGCAGACCTTGCACCGCAAATGACTGGCTGTTAAACCAAAAATTAAAAAAAGAATGGGGATTTGAAGGATTTGTAATTTCTGATGCTGGTGCCACTGGTGGAGCAAATGTATTGCATTTTACAGCAAAGAATTACGAAGAATCGACAGAGCAAGCAATTGAAAATGGGCTTGATGTGATATTTCAGACTTCATATGATCATTATCCTCTTTTTTATAAGGCTTTTGAAACAGGAATGATTTCTGAAGTTGACATAAATAATGCTGTTCGGAGAGTCCTGAACGCAAAATTTAAGTTGGGTTTATTTGAAAATCCATACATTGATGTAAATGAAGCAGAAAAATGGAATGGAACGCCAGCACACAAACAAATTGCTCAAAAAGCAGCACTCGAATCTATTGTTTTGTTAAAAAATGAAAATGAGACCTTGCCTTTAAGGCATGATATTGAATCAATTGCAATAATTGGCAGGGATGCTGTTGAATCTAGATTAGGAGGTTATTCGGGACCTGGAAACCGGCCTATTAGTATCCTGGATGGAGTAAAAAACAAAATAGGTCAATCTTCTAAAATAGCTTATGCTCCAGGATGCGGGAGAGAAAGCGAACAATTTGTTGTTGTCCCTGCTGAGAATCTTTATTATTATGAGGGTGTAATGAAGAAAACAGGTTTAAAAGGAGAATATTTTAACAATATTACACTTGAAGGAGATCCTGTATTAACAAGAAATGACCAAAACATAGATTTTAGATGGACTTTGTTTTCGCCGGATCCAGACAAAATTAATTACGATTGGTATTCAGCAAGATGGACAGGAAATATAATTGCTCCTGAAACTGGCAATTTTAACATAGGATTAAAGGGTGACGATGGATATCGTTTATACATCAATAATGAACTTTTTATTGACAATTGGAAGAAACAAACATTTGGTCAACATACCGCATCATATAAATTTGAAAAAGATAAAGAATATGAACTTAGAGTAGAGTTTTATGAAACTGTAGGAAATGTGTGGCTCAAGTTAATTTGGGATGCGGGTGCGGAAGATAAATGGAAAACAGAAATTCAAGAAGCTGTTGATTTAGCAAAAAAAAGTAAGGCGAGTATTGTTGTGGTGGGAATAGAAGAAGGGGAATTTCAAGATAGGGCCTATCTGTCCTTACCTGGACACCAAGAGGAATTAATCGAACAAATTGCTAGAATTGGCAAACCTATGACCGTATTATTAGTAGGAGGAAGTGCAATAACTATGAACAAATGGATTGATAAAGTTCCAGCAATTGTTAATGTCTGGTATCCTGGGGATGAAGGTGGCAATGCTGTTTCTGATGTCCTGTTTGGTGATTATAATCCAGCAGGGAGATTACCCATTACCTACCCTATCCATGAAGCTCAATTACCATTGTATTACAATCACAAACCTACAGGACGAGGGGATGATTATATGAATCTTACAGGAAAACCTTTGTTTCCTTTTGGTTTTGGTCTTAGTTACACCACTTTTGATTATAGTAATTTGGAAATAGTTTCTCCTGAAATTGATAAAAAAGATAGCACACAAGTTCGTTTCAAAATAACGAATTCAGGCGATTTTGATGGTGACGAAGTGATTCAGCTTTACATTAAAGATTTGTTTGCTTCTGTTGCTCGTCCAATTATTGAGCTAAAAGGATTTCAGCGCATTCATCTTAAAAAAGGGGAGACAAAAGAAATTGAATTCAAAATCACCCCTGAATTATTGACAATGCTCGACGAAAAAATGGAACGAATTGTGGAACCTGGAGAATTTAGAATAATGATTGGAGCTTCATCAAATGATATCAGGCTAAGAGGATCAATAACGGTAAATGAATAAAGATGAAATATTCGGGTTTAATTATCATATTTTGTTTTTTGTCGTCTCTAGTTGAAGCCCAAAAACCTGTGCCTTTCAAACCGAGAATTTTGATTAGTTCAGATATTGGAGGAACGGATCCCGATGATAATCAATCGATGATACATTTATTAATGTATTCAGATTTGTTTGATATTGAAGGATTGGTATCCTCTCCTTCATTTGGAAATGGAAGTAAACAAGAAATTCTCAACACAATAGACCTTTATGAGAAAGACTTCTCAAAACTAAAAAAGCAAAAACATGGTTTATTATCTCCTGAATTTTTACGATCAATAACAAAACAAGGAAGGCATGGCAGTGTTCCTTATAAAGGTTTTTCTCAATCTTCTGAAGGATCTGATTGGATAATCCAGTGCGCTCTAAGACAAAGTGATAAGGATTTGTGGATTCTAATTTGGGGCGGATTGGATGATCTGGCTCAATCGCTTCATGATAATCCCAATATTCAAAAAAATATAAAAGTATTTTGGATAGGCGGTCCAAATAAAAAATGGAGTGTCAATAGCTATGCATACATTGCTGAAAATTTCCCAGATCTCTGGTTTATAGAATCAAATTCCTCATACTATGGATTTTTCTCGGAAAATGTTCCCGATAGTTTGAGCAATAATAATTTTTACGATAATTATATAAAAGAAGCTGGATATTTAGGGAAAGCATATAAGGATAACCGCTATGAAGGCAAGCTCAAAATGGGTGATACACCTTCGGTTCTTTACATGATGGATGGAGACCCAAATAATCCAATGAAAGAAAGTTGGGGTGGGAGTTATATAAAAATCAAAGAAAGCCCTAGAATAGAATTACATCAAAATCTTTCTATCACAGACACAATGACCATATTCTCTATTTTAGAATTCCATTTTAAGGGTCCAATCATTGATTTTCCCCAAGATTCTGCTTGCTTATCGATGACAGTACTAGCAGAAATTGGAGAACAAAAATGGCCTGGATTTTATTTGGGTGATGGCAATTATACAATTAGGTATTGTCCAAAACGAACAGAAACATTAACCTATAAAGTCACCTCTGAAATTCCATTATTCAAAGAACAAACTGGAATCTTTGTAGTGGACAATAAATGGCCAGGCAAAAGTCGTGCTTCCAACTACAAAATGGGTGAAAATTGGTATTCAGATAGGCCAGATCCTGATTTATTTGATGGCATATGGCAAGGAAGTAGGACAGTCCTCAAATGGAGAAGCGAAGCGCTTTTAGATTGGGCAAAACGCTGGGAAATTTTAAGTAAATAATATTAAAAAAATACATATTTTTAACAGCAATTTTGTCAGGAAGGATGAACGATTTGATTGTTGACTAATTAATGCTGCAATAAATTAAATTATTAACAATTAGCGCATATTATCCAGATTACCACAAATAAATTTTTACAACGAAATTAGAAAAAATGGCAGTAAAAAATCAAATTTTGGACATGACTCCACTTGGTATGATCTTCACAGTGGTGAAAAGCAAGAAAGATACTGAAGGAAAATCATTGGATTTAGAATGGCAATTATTGCCACAATGCAATATGGTAGACCCATTATATCATGTTCATCCCGAAGCCATTGAAACATACCACATAGTCGAAGGAGAAATGGAATTTTTTGTAAAAGACAAATGGATAAGTGCAAAGGCTGGTGATAAATTGAAAGTTGATATTGGAGTCAAACATGCTTTCAGAAATCATACTGATAAAATTGTAAAAGTTTACAACACACATGAACCAGCCTTCGACATGGAGGATTATTTTGAAGACGTATGCAAAGTTGTTGAATTGGCAAAAAACCGAAAAACCAATAAAGTCAGCATGAAAAATATTAAAACTTTGCTGCTATTTGGCACTTTAATGAGAAATTATAGGAAAGAAATTGTTGCTGTGGATCCCCCAGACTTTCTTGTTCGTATTTTAGGCAATATTTCAAAAATATTGGGAATTGATTACAATAAAAAGAAATAATTTATTGGGGAATCTTGCAAAATAATAAGTAAGTATGAAGTTTATATCTACTATTTTTCAGAGTGGTAATAATCTTGGAATTGAAATACCAGAAAAAATAATTTATGAATTGGGGGCAGGCAAAAAACCACCAGTTGTCATAACAATTCAATCTTACACTTACAGAAGCACTGTTGCTGTAATGTCTGGAAAATTTCTTGTCCCGTTAAGCAGTGCACACCGAAAATTTACAAGTGCTGAAGGAGGCGACCAAATCGAAATAGAAATAAAATTGGATGATCAACCTAGAAATGTCGAAATACCAGAAGATTTATCATTAAGATTTGAAGCAAACCAAAATGCAAAAAAGTTTTTTGAAACGCTACCTCCAAGCAGTAAAAAAAAGGTTGTAACACTTTTAGATGCTGCCAAAACTACAGACACACGGATTAAAAGATTGGATAAATTTGTTTCAGATTTAGAAAACAAAATAAAACCATAAATTAAAAGGAGTTTTTTGGAAAAACTCAAGAGAAGAATAATTTTTTCTCCAATTTTCTGGCCATTTTTCAATTAAGTAGGCCAATTCCCTTGTATCCATTTGTTCAAAAATAATTTTTTAAATGGATAATTATCCATTGATTAAGTTAACTTTAAACCGATGTTATTATGCTGTTCAAGCCAGTTCTGATAATATTGAATTAAATTAAAAAATAACTTTCCAAAAAAAACCAAAAAAACTATGGACAATGGAAACCAACGTATTGTGCCAATTCATATCAATAAAGAAGACTTCAGAGAAATTGGATACAGATTAATAGATACCATTTCAGATTTTTATGATACCATCAATGAAGTTCCAGTAACTTCAAATGAATCCCCCAGTCAGATTCAATCATTTTTAGGAAACGATTCTTTACCGGAACGTGGGACCTCGGCAACAGAATTATTTACTAAAACCACTGACTTATTGTTAAACCATTCATTATTTAATGGACACCCAAAATTTTTTGGCTATATAACTTCCTCGCCTACTCAAATTGGTGCATTGTCTGATTTATTAGCTGCAGTCGTTAACCCAAATGTAGGAGCAAATATCTTAAGTCCTATGGCAACAGCCATTGAAAAACAAACAGTAAAATGGTTGGCAGAATTCATTGGCGTTTCTCCATCTTATGGCGGATTATTGGTAAGTGGGGGAAATATGGCCAATCTGACTGCTTTCTTAGCAGCAAGAACTGCTAAAGCACCAAAAAACCTCAAAACAGAAGGATTGGCTATGGGAGTCAGAAATATGGTTTTTTACTGTTCAAAAGCAACACATACTTGGATTGAAAAAGCAGCGGTTTTATTTGGACACGGAACAAATGCCATTAGATGGATTCCAACAATGGCCAACAATAAAATGAACACAACTATTTTAAAAGAAACCATCAAAGAAGATTTAAAGAATGGGCACACCCCATTCCTAGTAATTGGCAATGCAGGAGATGTTAGCACAGGCGTCGTAGATAATCTTACAGAAATCGCGGCGATTTGCAAGCAAAATAATTTATGGTTTCATATCGATGGTGCTTATGGGTTACCAGCTGCCGTTATCCCGAAATACAAAAATATATTTGATGGAATTCAAGATGCCGATTCTATAGCGATTGACCCTCACAAATGGCTTTATGCGCCACTTGAAGCTGGTTGCACACTGGTGAAAAATCCTCAACATCTTATTGACACTTATAGTTCGCATCCAGTATATTATAACTTTGACAACAGCGCTGAAGAGCCTACGCTTAATTATTATGAATATGGCTTACAAAATTCAAGGGGATTTCGAGCTTTAAAAGTTTGGATGGCACTTCAACAGGCGGGCAGAAATGGATATGAAACTATGATAAATGAAGACATTGATTTGTCTATTCTGCTTTATGAAGAAGCAAAAAAACATACAGAACTTGAAGCAGTAACCCAAAATTTAAGCATTACCACTTTGCGCTATATTCCACTAAATTATGTAAAACAGCTTGGAGAAGACGAATCTTTTTTAAACAAACTGAATGAAAATTTATTGAATGAATTGCAGCAAGGAGGGGAAGTATTCTTGTCCAATGCTGTTGTTGGTGACAAATATTGCCTTAGAGCTTGTGTTGTAAATTTCAGAACTTCAACAAAAGACATTCACGAAGTGGTCGAAATAATTGTTCAAAAAGGACGGAAAGTTTTTGAAAAAATAAAGAATTTGAACGCATAACATTTTTAAATATTAGTTTTCTTACTTTCTTTCCAAATATGCCCACGTGAAATTGGGATGATGACCATTTGCTCTTACCATTTTCACCCAAAGTAAAGTCATGTGTTCTAAATGCAGAGATTGGGACAAATTACCTACATCCAATGTATCAAATCCCAAATCTGAATTTAGGATTCGAATTTTTTCCTTACTGGATTGATCATTTCCAGCAATCATCATTACTGGTTTGACATTATAATTTAAAAAATGTGAATTATTTAAATTTTCAAATCCATAAATAGTGTACGATTTCACAACATTTGCGTTTGTTGACCATTCTTGAACTTTTTCAGAACCAGAAAATTTACTTTCTAAACCGTGAGAAATCCCTGGCCCAACTGGATTGGTGCAATCTACTAAGGTTTTCCCCTTAAAATCCAAAGATTTTAAAATTTCCTCATTGAGTTTAAATGGAGTGGCTAAAAAAATGACATCTGCCAAGTCAATTGCATTTTGAACAGGCAAAGCTTTAAATGCATTGTTTCTTTCTTGAGCCTGTGATACACTTTTACTTTTAATGTTATTGTGGGCAATAATAATTTCATGATTCTTTTTTTGTAAATTATTTGCTAATGCAAAGCCCACATTTCCGATACCTATAAAAGCTAATTTCATAATTAATATCCATTTTTATTAAATTAAAAATACCTCTTTTTGTTCTAAATGGAAAGGAAGGTTATTAATTCGCGATTTTAACTGAAAAACTCCATAAATTCTAACAAATGGAATGGATTGCTGTAAATCTTCAACTAAATTTATAAAATTTTAGCTTTATTTTCCTTGGTGATTGACTCACCAAAGAATCACTAGCAAACACATCAATTGAGGGTGTAAAGATTTGTGAAAGTATTATTCGACGATGGTTTTTAGGATTTCTTTGGTTTCCTGTATTTTTTCTTGGTCTTTCGATAATTCAATAAATTGCTGAAAATTCTCAATTGCCAAGTTGTTTCTTTGTTGTTTCAAATAAAAGAGACCTAAATACCAGTGCAATTCCTCCAAATAAGGTAAATCGGCTTTCTTCGCATTTTCCAAATTTTGGATAGCTAATGGAATATTATCAATTGTACCATAGCATATACCTAAATAAAATAGGACGGAGTAATCTTTATTTTCTTTTAAACTTTCTTCAAATTTTTCTGCCGCCAACGCATAATTACCATTTTCATAAGCTGTAAAGCCTTGTATTTCAGCATTATTTAAAGAATTTCGTACAACTGGTCGGTAAGTATTTGGATAAGGTTCAAAATACGATGCATAAATGCCCTCTGGTGATTTTTGGCTCTTTTCGAATCGGTAAATGAATATTGTAATTAACACAATCGCAATGATGAACAGAAGAATTATTTTCACCACATTATTTTTGGGTTCCTTTTCTAATTTTCTTTTAGAAAGAAGTGTTTTAAGTCGTTGCCGTTCTTCTTCTTGAATTACTTTTGCAAGATCATCATGAAAAGAAACCTCCTTACTAAATTCAGGATCGGTTGCTTTAAGCTCATTAAATGCTGCAGTCTCATCAGAATTTAATTGGCTTGATAGATATTTATTCAACAATTCTTGCTTATCCATTTAAGCTTTTTTAATTAAGTTTCTTAATTGTTTAATGCAGCGTGATTTTGTGCTTTTAACCGTATTTTCATCTTTATACTCGGATATTAATTGAATCTCTTGAATGGTTAGTCCTTCATAATAAAAATATTTTAAAATCTTTTGACAGCTATCCCCAAGTGATTTGAAATGTTTTTGAAGCAATAATTGATTTTGTGTCAATGTAGACTCTGCAATTTCAAATGGCTCAATATTATCTTTAGGAATTTCAAAATCCTTTTTAGTATTTTTTCTTATGATATCGACTACTTTATGTTTGCCAATACCCCAAATATAGGTTTTGATACTGCCCTCTAAAGTTTTGAGATTACCTTTCACGATATTTTGGAAAAGAGCAATTATTGTATCTTGAAAAGCATCTTCAATTTCATGCAAATTCAAACCATATTTCTTAAAGTATTTAATGAATGAATCAAAAAAAGTATCATAAATCTCCGTTAATGCACTTTCGTCATTTTTTTGGATGCGTCGAATATAATCCTGTTCATTGTCACTCATTTAATCGGACTTAATTGAAAAAGTTAACAAAATGCTAAATATATTTTTTAAAAAGAATTTCAAACCCACAAAATACAAATACTACATAATTCGAAAAAAAAATAAAAATTGTTAACCATCTGTTTTTTCACTCGATTAAGTATTAAAATACTATAAAAAATGATGCACATTATATCTTTTTCGAGAACCAATAGTAGAATGTTATTTCATTCCATCTTCTTGGGTTTATTAATAACCATGTTTTATGGATGCGAAATTCCCAATGTCCTGCCTGACCCCACATTAGAAGTTACCGTTGACAATGACCAAATGGTTGATTTTGGTGTAGAAGTTTCACTAAATGGCTTTGCTTCCCATTCATCAGGATCAAATACTGATGTTCTATGGAGTATTGTGTCAAAGCCATCAACTTCAAACCTTACACTTTCTAATGCAAATCAAAACTCAATTAAAATCTTGCCCGATGAAATTGGCGAATATGTGCTAAGATTTACAGCGACAAGCACAGATGGTATAACTGCATTTGACGAAGTTGTGATCACCGTGATTAAATCGCCAGTGAGACTATCCGGTACGATAACCAGTGATATGGTGCTTGAAAATATCTATGATGATCCCAATGATCCTGATTACATTGTTTCTGGGGTTTTATTCCTAACTGCTAATGTTACAATTGAAGAAGATGTATTAATTATTTTTGAAGAAGATGCTGGAATCGAAGTGCAGACAAATGGTTCATTTGCTGCCGCTGGGTCAGAATCAAATCCCATTATTATGACAGGGGTTCAGAAAGTAGATGGTTTTTGGAGGGGAATAAACTTTGAATCGAGGAATATGAACAATGTATTAAATTTTGTTAAACTAGAATATGCCGGAAGTGGCGGATTTGATGGAGTGGACAGAAAAGCAAATATCACATTAAATGGTGGCAAAGTTAAAATTTCAAATTGTACGATTGAACATAGTGGAGACATTGGTATATTAACAAGGCAGGAAGAAGATGAGTTGCCAGAATTCAGAAATAATGTGATTGCAAACAACAAGGTGCCTGCAGAAATAAACAAATCTCAATTTCACTATTTAGATGCTAGCAATGATTTCACAGGAAATATTGATAACTATATTAATTCATGGGGGCAAAATGCACTCAGTATAGATGTAACATGGAATGCGCTGAATGTTCCGTATCGTTTTGGATCAGTGTTTGAAAGAATTTCCAGTGAACTAACCATTGAAAAAGGAACAGAGTTTATTGGCCAGCCAGATGGTGGATTTCAAATTAAATCAGATGGCTCCATAGTTGCTATAGGAACTGAGTCAGAGCCAATAGTATTCAGAGGTGAACTAGATGAGCGAGGGTATTGGATGGGAATAAGTATTGAATCTAATACAAATAGAAACGAGTTGGTTTATGTTACTATAAAAAATGGTGGGGAAAAAGGATTTGACGGTGCTGGTTATAAATCAAATTTAATTTTACAAAACAATGCAAAATTAAAAATGAGAAACTGTACACTAGCAAAAAGTGGTGATTTTGGACTTATGATTCCTTTCTTGGAAGGAACTTTGACAATCTTCGAAAACAATACCATTACGGATAACAAAATGCCTATTCAATGTAAAATGAATGATTTTCACTACTTTGACAATGCTTCAGATCTAACAGGAAATGATGATGATTTTATTATAACTACTTGGGCTAATTCGCCCACAGATCTAGACGTAACTTGGAGAAAAACGACTGTCCCATATAAAATCATCAAACCAGACTACATTGGCAGTATAATTACAATTGAACCCGGAGTTGAAATAATAGGTGTGGATGATTCCGGAATTGAAGTGAGAGAAGCTGGAACTATAATCGCTGTTGGCACAGCAGATGATCCAATAATTTTTAGAGGGGAAGAAGATTTGCAAGGTTACTGGAGAGGGATAAGAATTTTTTCTAATAAGTCGCAAAATAAAATGAAATATGTCCAGGTTTCCAATGGAGGATCAAGGGACTTTGATGGATCAGATAAGAAGGCAAATGTCGAAGTGGGCACAAATGCGAGGCTAGAACTCAGCAATTGTCTAATTACAGATAGTGATGGATATGGGGTTCGTGTTAAAAAAGATGCATCATTAATTGCCAATGACAATAATTTTGAAAACAACAAACTGGGGACCATTATTTATGACGAATAAAAATTAAATTCCATTTAAACATTTTAAATGTGATACTTTTAAAAAAATAGGGGTATATTAATGCCTCTATTTTTTTGCATGAAAAACTATTTCTTTTTCTTATTTATAGCCCTATCAGGATTACTTCAATGCGCGCCAACCTACGGACAAAATTCGAATATAATTTCATTATCAGACTCGATGCTTTTTCAGCAAAATCTGAAAGGTGCCCTGGATATTGTAGATAAAGGATCATTTACAAGTGATGCTAAAAATTCTGAAACTCAACTGAGAAAAAATTATCTTTTATCTGTTTCTAATTTTCAGAAAGGTTTTAAAGAAGAGTTTTTCTCAAAATCAAAAGCAATAATCGATACAATATTGGCTAGGGAAAATTTTCCGCTGAATTCAAAAAAAATCTATTTAAATCATTTTTTATCAACTTCCTCAAGGAACTTTTTAACAAATTCTGAGCGAATAGCTTATTGTAATAAGGGATTATTAATAGCTCAAAATTCAAAACCAAGTGACACGCTTTTTATGATTCATTTTTTGTTTGAAAAAGGGTCCGCTGAATTTGAAAATGAAATGTATAAAGATGCCATAAAGAACTTGAAGATATCAGAATCAATGTGCTCAAAATATGAGAAAATTAATCCTAATATGTTACCCAAAATTTTCTTCAAATTAGGACTAACACTTAGTTCATTTGCGGGCACCAATGCGGATAAGGGATATGAGTACTTGCAAAAGTCTGAACAAATATTTCTCTCAATTGAAAATCCAGATTCTTTTTTTCTTGCAAATGTCTATGACGCAATTAGCGATGTTGCATGGGGATATAGAGATTATGATAAGGGTATGAAATATGTAAAAAAGTCCATGGATTTATTCAGCAAAATCGATTTGGATCAAATTATGAGTCCGACCGAACAAATTCAAAATAAATACCATCTCTATTATAAAGAAATGCAGTTTTATCAAGATCACCAAAAAAAAGAAGCACTCAATTTACTTACCAAAGCTGAAATAGGTTATCCAGCGTATAAAAATAATCCTGAAATTAAATTGAGGATGGCTGCTATGTATAATTTTATGGGCGAATTTTATATTAGAAGCGCTCCTGAAAAATCAGCACCTTTTTATTTAAAGGCAATAAAAACCTTTGACAATCCAGAATCGGAATATCATTTACAATATCTCTTCAATCTGGGGAAGGCTTATTTGTATAGTGGGAACGCACAAAAATGTTTAGAATATTCATCAGAATTAATAGCTCTTGCAGAAAAAAGTAATGATGCTAATTTGCCTCATTTTTATTTCCTAAAAGCATTCGCATTTGTCAATCTTGATAATTTTGAAAAGGCACTTGAAATTTCAAACACGGTAATCAAATATATGGATCCAAAAAGTAAGGTCGATTTAATTGAACACCAAAATCTACGTACGTTTGATCCTCCTATTCATAAAGTCGTATATATAAATCTGCTTTCAAGAATGGGATTGGCATTTAAAAATGGATTTTCAAATAACAACTCAGCATTAAATGTAGCTAATTCATTATTCCAATTGGGAATTATAGAATATGGCAAATCGATAAAATCGGCAAAAGTAACCCACTACACTAAAAGTATGTATGAGCAATTGGTTTGGGGGATTATTAGTACAAAAGATTTTTTAAAAATTGGAGATCTTAATTTTTCTGAATTAATTGAATTTTCAGAAAATACAAATGAAAAATACTTGTGGGCCAATTATAAATCAAATAGTGGATCAGTTCAATTTTTTGATAAGGAATTATTGGCGGAAGAAGATACATTGAGAACAGAGCTCATTCGATTAAAAAACGAAGCAATTAATGATACCTTGTATGATTTTAGCGTACAGATTTTTGATATCAATTTGCAACTAGAAAAAATTGATAAAAAGAAGAGAAAATCTAATTCTTCCTATTATAACTATGAAGATTCTGAGTTTGAATTTGGTTCTTTCCAATCCAAACTTTCCCCTAATACTATTATGCTAAAATATGAGTTTTTAATGGATTCATTATTTCTATTTGAAATTTCACAAGATCAAATTCACATAAGGAATATTAATACTGATTCTTTATTTTTTGAGCAAATTGATCAGGTATATTATATGGTCTCAGATCCCTCTTCTAATCAAGACAGTTTAAACCAAAAATTAACACAAATCAGCAAAATACTTTTACCAGAAATAAAAAATAATACTTCTAACTTAGTTATTAAAACAGATGACAAGCTAAGTTTTTTACCTTTCGATCTTTTAAGAAGAAATGGAAAGTACCTCATAGAGGATTATTCTATCAGTTACATCAATGCATTAGGCCTATACGAAAATGAAAAAAATCTAAAAAGAGTAAATAAGGCTCTAGTTCTTGCTCCCTCCTACAACGACGCTGTTAACAATAGTGGACTTTTGGCTGAAAGAGGAGATGAATTTAATCTTTCTGGCGTATTAGAAGAAGGCAAAATATTAGGAACAATACTACCAGGGGAAGTGCTTTTAGGAGAAAATGCTCTAAAATCAAAATTTATTAAGATGTCAGGAAATTATGATTTGATTCATTTTTCAATGCATTCTATCTTGAATGATGATGACTCAGAATTAAATAATTTAGCTTTTCATGACGGAGAATCTGACAATAAATTATACATCAGTGAATTGTATGGAATGCAGCTAAATGCTAAATTAGCTGTTCTATCCGCATGCAATACAAGTATTGGAAAAGAAAAGACTGGTGATGGAATTATTTCACTGAATAGGGCATTTACTTTTGCAGGAGTGCCTAGCGTTGTTTCAAGTCTTTGGAGCGCTCCAGATCGTGCTACAAAAGAAATTATGATTAATTTCTATAAATATTTAGAAAATAGAATTCCGAAACCAGAAGCACTTAGACAAGCAAAAATAGATTACATCAAAGCCCAGAATTTGGAAAGTCTCAAACATCCTTATTATTGGGCAGGATTCTCCACATATGGTGATCCTTCTCCACTTGAAATCAAAAGAACGAAAATTAATCCACTTTTTTATTTTTTAGCTATAAGCTTCGCCCTCATAGCATTAGCCTTTTTTATAAAAAATAGAAATCGTTCTACAATGCATGGAATTTTGCCAAATTAATGCGTTTCCTTATAATAAAATTTTGAAGTTTTGAAAAAAAACATTTATTAACTACATCCAAATGGATCCATCTAAATGAACCACAATTTAATTTTTTAACTTTCTTATAAAAAAAAGGAATTTAAATACCATGGTTCTTCAAGTTCAAATTTGAGATTTTTTATATATCTTCCGCCATTCTAACAAGAATCGATATCAATAATACTTTTATTTAGATGAAGAAATTCCCAAATGCGTTTGTTATTATTATTGGTGCAATTTTTTTCTCTTGGATTCTCACTTTTATAATTCCACAAGGTGAATATCAAAGAACCACAAATCTAGAGACTGGATTAACAGAAGTTGTAAATGATTCTTATCAGCAAATAGACGCTGAATACCTTTCTGCATTTGATATGCTTTTAGCAATTCCACAAGGTTTAATAAATAGGGCTGATGTTGTCGTATTAATTCTATTGCTTGGAGGTTGTTTCTACATTATTGAAAAAACTGGTGCACTGTCCCAAGGATTAGGAAAACTTGCAGGAATATTAAAAGGAAAAGAGAGCCTTGCGTTAATAATAATTTGTGCTTTTTTTACAATAGGTGGCGCAACCATTGGATTACAAGAAGAAATTATTGCCATGATGCCTGTATTACTTGTTTTTGGAAAAAGTCTTGGCTATAATCCATTTACAATTATTTACATGAGTTATGGTTCCGCCGCTTTAGGAAGTTCATTTGGTCCTTCGAATCCATTCGCCGTATTAATTGCACAGAAAGAAGCTGGACTCCCTCTCCTTTCAGGAAGTGAATACAGGCTTATTATCATAGTCATAGCATTTATTCTATGGGTTTTATATCTCATCCATTACAGCAATAAAAACAGAGTTGAAAAAATAGAAATGAAGTCGGCCGAACAAGCAATTAGTATTAGGAGTAAAATAATACTAATTCTACTTTGCTTAACATTTGTAATTGTAACTTATGGATTAGTGAATTTAGAGTGGGGGTTCAATGAAATATCAGCTTCTTTTTTTGCTTTAGGTATAATCTCAGGCTTAATTGGCAAGTTGAGTATTAATGAGACTGGAGAAACCTATGTTTCAGGTTTTAAAGAAATGATATTTGCTGCAATAATAATTGGACTGGCAAATAGCATTTCATTGTTATTGAGCGATGGTAGAGTTATTGACTCAATTGTTTATGGCCTTTTTGGACCATTACAATATTTACCAAACTCATTATCCGCAGTTATTATGATGGTTTCACATGCTATATTGCATATTCCTATACCGAGCTATTCAGGTCAAGCAATATTAACGATGCCTATCTTGGTGCCGCTTTCAGATCTTATTGGGTTATCCCGTCAAACTTGTGTTTTAGCTTATCAATATGGAGCTGTTTTTGCGGATATGTATATACCAACTAATGGCGCCTTAATGGCAATATTAGCAATAAGTGGAATTTCCTATGACAAATGGTTGAAGTTTGCTTTGAAACCTACGCTTATGATTTTTTTAGTTGCAGGTTTTGCAATCCTAGTAGCTATAGTTATTGGTTATTGAGAATGAAAATGAACTTAAGTTTTCCAATTATTTCATTATCACCTTGAATGAAAGGAATCAATAAAATAAATTTCGAAATGAATGAAATAAGACTGATCAATAAAAATGATATTCCAGATTTGAAAAAAGTACTAGAATCGATTGAATTATTTCCTTCCGAAATGCTAGATGAATTGATTTCTGATTATCTCAACAATCCAAATTCACAAGATATTTGGTTTACTGCACTTGAAAACACTACACCTATCGCATTGGGTTTTTGTGCTCCAGAAAAACTAACTGATGGGACTTACAATCTTTATTCTATTGGTGTCAGAAGTGATATTCAAGAGCAAGGCGTTGGTAGTAAAATGATGAATTTTATTGAAAATTACCTCAAAGAGAAAGGAAATAGGATTTTAATCGTTGAAACTTCTGGAACTAAAGGTTTCGAAAAGACAAGAAAATTTTATTCGAATTTAAACTACATCCAGGAAGCTGTAATTCGAGACTTTTGGAAAGATGGTGATGACAAAGTCATATTTTGGAAAAAGTTGAATTAAATACAACTTGATTTTTAGTTAAATAATAGTTCCTCAAACCAATTCATTCTCCGCGGAATTTAATTTCCAACTTTATGAAAGTATTGATCTTAGGTAAGCATTATTAAGTTGATAACTTTCTAACATTTCAGCATTTTCTGGAATAGCTCCCTCTATTTGAATCCAACCATTGTACCCAATGTCATCGATGGCTTTTCGAAATGCATTAAAATCGATTCTCCCTGTCCCTAACAAATATCCATTCTCTTTAGCATGAAACTCGCAAATATTCTTTTTGCCCAAAAATCTTATTTCCTCATAGATGTCATAACCCATTTTGTTTGAATTGGCGACATCGTAATATACTTGGACGTTTGGTGAATTTACAGCATCAATGATTTCCATGTGTTCTGAAGCACTGAGCCAAGACTCAATTCCTAGAATGATTCCGTTATTCTCCGCTTTAGAGGCTACTTTCTTTAGTCTTTTGATGGTTTCTTTTGTGCCTTCCATATCGTCCTTAAGATCTCCATTGTGGAAAAATGCCAATAAAACCACCTTGACATCCATTGCTTTTGCAACATCAATACTGTCAGAAACCCATTGTTCAGCTCTTGAATCTGATTTATAAGGTATATTGTTCATCTCGCCAATGGCAATTCCGCCAATAGACATTCCATATTCCTTGCATGCATCCTTATATTGATTTTGAATTTTTTCCTGCCGGAGATGCATATCGTTAACTAAGGTACCCAAGCTAATTTGAACACCATCCAAACCTATTGTTCTTCCCACTTTTATAGCTTCTACACTAGAATGTTGGTTAATCGACCAATCACAAGCACCAATTTTAAATCTATCCGAATTATTTATTTTAGTTTTGAATTTATCTAAATAGTTAAGCGCTAATAATCCTATCGTTGATTTTATAGCTTGTCGCCTATTGATTTTTAGATTCATTGTATTTAGTTTCATTTAGCCTTACCATTAATTTGGGTTATTTTTCAAGGTCAATAAATAAGTAGAAAGATCCGAAAGATCTTGCTCATTTAATCCAATAGTTGATGCATCAGGCATTATTCCAACCTTCATTTTCTCTTTCTTTTCAATTTCATTAGAATTGATCACAATTTGATTTCCACCCATATCCTTTAATACCACAGTTTCAGCTTCTGATAACAAAAATCCGAAATAAACCTGTCCACTTTTAGTTTTGATACTTACAGGTTCATAACCAAATACTATGGAAGAATTTGGATTTACAATCGCATCTATCAAGCCTTGCATATTAAATTTGTCTCCAATCGATGAAAGGTCTGGCCCTATGTCATTCCCAGTTTCACGATTTTTGTGACAAGAAGTACAATTAGCGCTGAAAATATTTCCACCTTTGACTAAATCACCATCTAATTTCAAGATATCCGGAATTGAAATTTTTGTTTTTCCTTGTTTTTCAAAATAATCGCTAGCCAAAACACGAATTTCCAAATCTGGATTGTTAAAAATTGCTTCTGAAACTCCAAAAATTATTTTATCTGAAAGTTTATTTTCAGCAGCCATATTTATCAACAATCGCCCTCCAATCAATGTACTAGCCATTTTATTCCCAGCTTCGATCTGATCAGCTAATGTAGCACTCACATTAACAATAATTTTTTGTTGCATTGCAATTTCTTCAGGAACAGCATTAATATCAACTTTTTTATCTACTTGCCAGTCCCAAAGATCAAACCAATCATTGGTTTTCCTAAAATCAACCCACCATTTTGCTTGTTGACTAACTTTAATATTTTCCTTGAAATTTCCTAATTCTAACATTGTAGCAACCGCATCTTTACTATTAATAAACGCAATTGCATCAATAGCCTTTTTTTTGTGAATTTCTGAAATACTTATTCCAATTGCTCTTTGTTTTAATGCTGAAATTGACGATTCTGGATGAATACTCCAAACCAATTCTGCAAAAGAATCTGACCATTCTAATGGATTTTTTGATTCAGTCGATAGCAATTCATTATATACCAATTCTTCTTTACCATCTGATGCAATTCCCAATGCATTTAGATACCAATAATCATTACCATTATACCAATGGTATAATTTCTTGATCAACTCTTTACTTTTTTCCCAAGAAACATCACGCATTGAAATGGCTACTTCTCTACGAACTTCATCAGCAGGATCGTTTGCACCTATCTCAGCAAATTTTAGAAAATCCTTATCATTTTTCAAAGCTCGATAAGCAACTACTCTCAATCTCGGATCAGGATTATTTGTTAATACTTTAATTACTTGCTCTCTTCCTTTTTCACCAAGATTTGACAATAACCAAATCGCTCTTGCCTTATGAAATGGATTATCTGACTGTAGAATTATCTCAATTTGGGGAACAACTGCCTCCCCCTCACTTTTTAATTTCTGAAATCCAAGATTACGCACATTTATCGCTGGATTGAGCAGTGCAGCAATTTGTCCATCGGTAGTACTGAGATCTATTTTGGGTACACTTAGCTGCTTTCCATTTGGAGTGATTCTATAGATTCTTCCATAACCAACGGTGTCCATCATTTGATGTCCGCCAACGACAGGATCGTACCAATCGGCAATATATAAGGCGCCTTCTGTCCCAACTGCCACATCACTTGGACGAAACCATTTGCGTTTATCATCGTTGATATCATTCCAAACATAACCTTCCGTAGACTCTTCAGTGGAAGCAATTAAATTTTGTCTTTTCAAATTAAATCCAGCTCCATTTTGGGAAGGTTGGTATGCAAAAATTACATTCCGGCCAGCATCAGCACTTAAAAGCATCCCTTGATACTTTGGTCCAAAAGCATCGCCTTCATAAATTACAACCCCTGTTGGCGAACCTGCTCCTGTATTGTCACCAGCAGGCATAACTCCAGGATCCTCTTGATGCCAATGAGCGCTAAAAATATTTTGATCAGGTTTCTTATCAGCTTGCCATGTGCGTTTTCCATTAGCATTGAAATATCCAGCATTTCCGCCTTCCATTAGCCACGTCACGCGACAGGTTTCTACTTGATCATCATTATCATTTTGCCACATATTTCCATACGAATCCAAAGCAACTTCATAGGAATTTCTAAAATTATGTCCGACTACTTTCAGGCCTGATCCATCTTCGTCCATTCGCAATGCTAGACCACCAACCCAAATACGTCCATCATCACTTTTCTGCGCAGGTTCATTTTTATCATTGTAGGGCGTACCACCAGTGTAAACGCTTCCAGAACGTAAGTTCCAACCTGATTTATCAGTGACATTGTGAGGGCCAGCATTTCCCGTATTAAAATAATACTTTCCATCTGGACCAACCACAACTGAATGCAGGCTGTGGTCATGATCATAACCACCAAATCCAGTTAGGAAAACTTCTTTTTTATCAGGAATGTCATCTCCATCTTCATCTGTATATACAATTAATGAAGGCGAGCTGGAAACGAATACTTTATTGCCAATAACAGCAATACCCAGAGGGGCAACTAAATCTTTATCTTGAACGTATACTTTTGAAGAATCGCTGACACCATCTCCATCAGTATCTTCAAGTATCATTATTCTGTCTCCTTTATCAAAATTTAGGTGAGTTTTGGGATCATTATTAAAATCGCGATAATTAACAGCTTCCGTTACCCAAAGACGTCCTCTTGCATCAACATCAATATTGGTTGGATTGTAAAAGGAAGGAGATTCCGCCCATAATGTTACTTCCCAGCCTTCGGGTACGACAAAACCATTCGAAATAGAAGTCTCAAATTCAAGGATTGGAGAATTATAATGAATCTCTTTAGTGTCAGAACAGCTTAAAATTAAGGTTAATAAAACAATTAATTCTACAAATGGTGGAAGACTGGAACTATAAGTGATCTTAATTTTCATATTGTAAAATAGATCTTTTCCATATAATATTAGATTTAATGGTGCATAATTTCAAAAATGGATTCGGCTAATTATGTAATAAATAATCCATAAAATAATTAAGTATGAATTACCGAAACAAAATTCAGAACGGATTGTAAATATATTTCAATTTTTGAAAAACCTATATGTTAAATTGAAGTACAAGCGGACACAGCATTTCCATACAATCATTGACACTTTACATAAATTCTTAATACATTTGCGTTCAATTAATCAAGCTAAGGTAAAATGTTCGATTTTCATAAAGACAAGAAGAGGTATTTTGAAATGCAGTTCAGAACGACTGTAGAATATATTTTGCCATTTTTGGAAGAGGAAATAGATCTGCATAAAAAATTAGATGTTTTAGAAATTGGATGTGCAGAAGCAGGAGTTCTAAAAGCTTTTACCAACCTCGATCACAGCTGTATTGGAATAGAACTGAGTGCTTATCGTGTGAATCTTGCCAGCGATTTTATGGCTGAAGAGTTGAAACAAAAAAAGATCAAGTTTTTGACTAAAAACATCTATGATATCAATTTGCAAGAAGATATCGGACATAAATTCGACCTTATAATTCTTAAAGACGTAATCGAACATATTCCAGGGCAAGAAATTTTCATGAAAAAGATTGGAGATTTTCTAAAAGTTAATGGTAAAATATTTTTTGGCTTTCCTCCCTGGCAAATGCCTTTTGGTGGTCATCAACAAATTTGCAAATCCAAGGCTTTGAAACACCTTCCTTATTTCCATTTATTGCCAATGCCTATATTTAAGTTATTTCTCAATATGGCTGGTGAACCAGAGCTTACTAAGAAAGAAATGATTGAAATAAAGCAAACCGGAATTTCAATTGAGCGATTTAACAGAATAATTAAAAAAGAAGGTTATAAAATTGATAAACATCAATTATTTTTCATCAATCCGATATATAAGTACAAATTTAATTTGAAAGTAAGAAAACAGTGGAGATGGGTAGAAAAAATCCCAATTTTTAGAAATTTTGTTTCTACCTGCGCATATTATTTGGTCTCCAAAAATTAGCAAATCAATCTATAACTTCTCATGTAGATAATTAATTGGGGAAAAATGATTTTTTTTTGCCAACATTTTTGGTCAAAAATTCCGCCAAAACTAGATTCATTATTAATTTCTATCCTTCGATTCCATGCAGGGCTGCACTTATAGTAACACTTGTACAAAAATTAAAGCCGGCTTGATTATTTACTTCAATTTTTACTTTTCAGCTCTTAATATAAATTGGTAATCTAAAGTTCTATCATCGGACGCTATAATTTTGAAACCAATACCTGTCAATTCTGTTTCTAGGGTACCAATCGGAACTCTATATTCCATAGGGGGAGCATTAATAGGAATATTCTTTGTTTTGAAATCTAAAATAAAAATTTGTCCTTTTTCAGGTAGGCTTTTATAAAGCTTCTTTAAGTATTCGACTCTTTTTTCGATGTATCCAATGGTATTAATTATGATAATTACATCGGCTTCGTTTGCTTTGATCTTTGGATCATTAGGCAGAGCCAACCTCGTTTCTATTTTATTCTGAATTTCTGAGGGTAGCTGCTGCTTGAACGTCTCAATAATTTTAATCATGTCTGGATCAATGTCTATAGCGATTACTTTTTTCGCCTTTAAAGCAAATCGAAAAGTAAAATAACCTGACCCTGCCCCAATATCGACAATGGTTTTATCAGAAATATCTCCTAAAAGTTTTACGACCTCTTCAGGTTTTTGCCATACAATTCTTCCTTCATCGTCCACTTTTTCAAGAATATTATCCTTCGAAGTATTGGAAATTACTTCCTTTGAGGGAACTTCATCGTCAGTCTTAATCCTTTCATTTTTGCATCCTTGTACAAAAAGAAAAAATAATAAGGCTAAATACGGAGTTAATTTATATCGCATAAGTCGCTAAGTTATAAAAAATACTATTCAAAGAAATGAATTATTGTTATACATTTTAATTCGATTTCTACTACTTCAAGATTCCACTTTATGTATTCAAATAAATAATATTCATTATTTCTTCTTCTATTTTTCTAATATCTTTATTGGGCGCCATATGTCTATTGATAATGATGCAAAATGTGGTCAATTTTCCTGACTTCCCAATGGTGAAACCTGCATAGTTCATGACTTGCTGCATAGATCCTGTTTTAGCCCATAATTTCCCATTGGCTTCTTTGTCTTTGAACAAATAGGATAACGTTCCTGAAACGCCTGCTTTTGGAAAATAAAACTGCAATTTATTCCCATATTTAGTGTTTAGCTTTAACAATAAGTGAGCAAAATTATCAGGGCTAATATTATTCCAAAAAGATAAACCACTGCCATCTTCGATAAATATTCCAGAAGTATCTATCTGATTGTTTGCTAAAAACTTTTTGGTTTCTTTTATTCCTTTGTTCCTATTACCTTTTCCCAAAGCTGTTAAAAAACTTTCGCAATATAAATTTATACTTTCGAGGTTTGCAGATTGAACAAGATCCTTAAGCATTGGTGACTTTATTTTTAATACAATTTCATTCATTTTAATTGATTGGTCATATTCTACTTTAGCGCCACTATTAGATATTCGGTTTTTAGTTAATTCTTGAGAAACTAATTGGGCAAAAAATAAAGGACTGTCAGGAATGGAACCTTTGATTTTATAATCTCCAGATCCTATTGGCAAGCTACCTCTAACGATTCGATTGTATGTATAGGGACTCCCAAAAATATAAGACTCATCTCCTGAATTTGCTGGTCCCGAAACCAATTCATTTTTGAAAGTCAGGTTTGGAATATATGGACTTAAACCAATTATTTTTGGTTGTTTTTGCAATGAAGTCTGAAGATTAAAGTATAAATTATAATAATTTTCATGGATATTAATCGACCAAGTATTGCAAGCATAATAATTTCCAAGATCATTCCAGGCCCACGAATGAATGGTGCCATCAGTTCCATAGTATGATGCATCACTAATGATATAACCATCAATGCAAGTGATACCTTTATTTTTTATAAATTTTACAATTTCTTGAACAATTGTTGCTATTTGCGGTCTTTTTTGAAATCTTTCAGAACCAAAAGAAGGATCTCCATTCCCATAAATTACAATATCCCCGATCAAATTTCCATCAGGAAGTATGGTTCCCGTATAACCAATCTCAGTACTAAACTGATAATTTTCACCAAGGACTTCTAATGCAGTAAAGTTTGTAATAATCTTTTGAAGAGATGCTGGAATAAAATTTCTTTTATTATTTCTGCCATACAACAGTTCCCCTTTGGAATCCAAAACACAAATACCTACTTCAGCAGAGGCTAATATTTTATCATTGAGCAAGTGATCAATTTTGCTTGCTAATTGAGCTTTTACTGAATTAATTAAAAGAAAATATAATAATATGATTTTAATAAATGAGTTCATCTTGTTCATATGATATATGAAATAAAGCATCTCCTTGATTCACTACTGGAGCATTATTATGACCGATTATGTATCCGTCTTTGTTTGAAATTATTGATACAGATTTTAATCCTTGGGGATCTTTTACATATCCTATAATTTCTCCCCTTTTGATTTGCTGTCCTGAACTTTTGGACCAAATAAATAATCCAGAATAGGAAGCTCTAATCCAACTCGTTTTTTTAACAATTATGATATTTTTATACTGTTTATAGTTTTCAGGAGGTAACATTTGCGCTGCTGACAAAACATTTAGAATTCCACTAAAACCAACTTCGATGCCATATGCATCAAATCTTAGAGATTCACCTGATTCATAAACTATTACAGGAATATTCATTTCATGAGCAATTTTTCTTAATGACTTACTAATGAATGGCTTTTGAATGAGAAATGGTGCGCCAAATTGTTTCCCCAATTCATATGCTGCATTATCAATTTTTGCATATCTGACCTGAGGATAATTGAATCTTGGGCCTCCCCCCGTATGCATATCAATCACAAAATCTACCAATGGAAGTACTTTCTTTGTCAATATTCTTGCAACTCGAGAAGCCAGAGAACCCACCATCGATCCTGGGAAACTTCGATTTACATCTTTCCCATCTGGAACTTCTCTACTAAAATTAATGAATCCAAATATATTGACAATCGGAATGGCAATTACTGTTCCTCTAATTATGTTTTCGAAAACTTCTTTTTCTAGACATTGCCTCAATGTTTCAATTCCGTTAATTTCATCGCCATGTATACCAGCAAGAATTAATGCTGTCGGGCCTTCTAACTTTCCTCTGAAAACATGAGCATCAATAGTAATTCTATTTCCCGAAGGAATCCTTCCTACACTTAATTTTATCAGCGTACTTTCGCCTGGCAAAACAGTCTCATTATTGATGACAAAATCTACCGCTTCTGTCTGCTTTCTAAATTTTTCAAATATTTTCCTAACCATAAATTTTCACACCAAATGATAGAAAAGAATTTAAATTTTGAATTTTTTTAATTTATGTTCCTTAGAAGTTTTACTTCTCTTTCCCCAAATTCAATAATTTTTGCTGCAATATCAATGTTAGTAGTTGTTTCTATTCCTTCAAGCCCTGGAGAGGCATTTACCTCCAAAATTAATGGACCTTTGTTAGATCTCAACATATCTACACCGCAAACACTTAAGCCCATTACTCTAGCTGCATTTATGGCAACAATTTCTTCCTCTTCTGTCAATTCAACCACAAATGAACTTGCCCCTCTATGTAAATTTGACCTAAATTCCCCCGGCTTAGCTTGTCGTTGCATCACTCCAACAATTTTATAATCAACTATTAATATTCTAATATCAGCCCCACTAGCCTCTTGAATAAATTCTTGAAGCATTATTTTTTGCCTTAATTTCATAAAAGTTTCAATAATAGATTCCGCAGTTTTTACATCATCAGCTTTAATTACGCCAATTCCTTGAGTGCCACTCAATAATTTGATAATTACAGGAATTGAATCCAATTTTTCAAGCAATTCTGGAATCACATAGCTATTATTTGAAACAATTGTGTTAGGAACTCCAATTCCATTAGAAGCAAGAATCTGCAAAGTAGTAAGTTTGTCCCTTGTTCTGATTAGTGCTTCATGGTCAAGGGTTGAAAAAACGCCCATTTGCTGAAAATGACGAACTACTGCGCCTCCATAAGAAGTCGCTGTCGTCCCAATCCTAGGGATTACTAGGTCATAATTTTCAATTTTTTCGTCTTCATAATAGACTTCCAAAATATTATTACTAATCTTTAAATCACAAAAGATATGGTCAAGAACTCTGACAAAATGGCCCCTATTTTTGGCAGCAATGTACAAACTTTGAGTACTGTAAAGTGCAGGGTTTCTAGAAAGAATAATAATATTCATTAATATATTTGTTGAGCAAAGTAATATTCAAATAATATAAAAAATGAAGATATGATTTTTGATCACAGATTTTTTATAATCCAATAAAATAATAGGTGTTAAATAATCTAAACAGTAATAATTGTCTATATTGATTTCAATTATGATAGCAAAAACTCAAACAATAAAAGTTAACGATAAGAAAACCATTAATGGTTGGGCCTTATACGACTGGGCAAATTCAGCCTATTTCTTAGTTATATCGACTGCAATATTTCCTGCTTATTTCTTAAGTAACACACCAGAAACTGTTGGTATTTTTGGAATGGAAATGTCTAATAGTAGCTTGTATTCTTATGCAGTTTCATTTTCTTATTTGTTGATTGCATGTCTTTCTCCTTTGCTGTCAGGAATTGCTGATTATGGCGACAAAAGAATGTATTTTCTAAAGATATTTACCGTAGTGGGTTCCATTGCTTGCATGGCATTGTATTTTTTTGCAGGAGTTGGGCAAATGTGGCTCGGTGTCACTGCATTCATTCTAGCCACAATCGGGTGTGCAGGCGGATTGGTTTTTTATGATGCTTATCTTCCTGAAATTGCCTCTGAAGATAGATTCGATCAGGTCAGTGCCCGAGGATATGCATTTGGGTACATAGGTAGCGTGCTTTTGTTATTGATGATACTTTTCATCGCTTTAAAACCAGAAGTTTTTGGAATTACGAGCACTACTTTACCATATAGAATAGGTTTCGTTATGGTGGGTTTGTGGTGGGTTGGCTTTGCACAAATTACATTTAGCAGATTACCATCGAGTGAATTGGGCAAAATCACCAAAAAAATGATTTCTAAAGGAATTATTGAAATCAAAACTGTCTTCCATGAGATTCAAAAGAAAACAGAATTAAAAAAATTCTTGATAGCTTCCTTTTTCTATAATGCAGGTGTTCAAACAGTCATATACTTGGCCTCTGCTTTTGGCACAAAGGAGCTTAATTTTACCACTCCTGACTTGATCACTGTAATCCTCATTTTGCAATTTCTAGCGATGATTGGGGCTTATCTATTTGCTCAGGTCTCAAAGAGAATTGGCAATAAAATGGCATTGATATTAATGAATGGAATATGGATTACTATATGTTTCGCTGCCTATTTTGTGTACAGTCATTTTGCCTTTTATATAGTTGCTGCATTTGTGGGTTTAGTAATGGGCGGCATCCAATCATTATCGAGGTCTACATATTCTAAATTAGTGGATGAAAACAAAGGTGATTTAACTTCTTATTTTAGTTTTTACGATATTGTTTTCAAACTATCTGTTGTTTTTGGAACCTTCACATTTGGCTTAATTGAACAAATTACATCCAATATGAGATATAGTGTCCTTGGATTGGCAATCTTTTTTGTAATTGGAATTATCGTGCTATCTACTGTAAAAATTAATTTCAAAGCAGCCAGAGTGGAAGCTTAATATATTTTTCAAGACTAATTTGATTCTTCTTCGCCATTAAAATATTCAAAAACTTTTTTGGCCACAGATTTATTGGCAACCTTTTGGATTTCTTCCAAACTTAATTTTTTGATTGCTTCGACAGACTTAAATTCTGAGAGTAACTTAGTTAATGTTTTTTCTCCAACTCCAGGAATATCGGTCAATTCTGACTTGACAAAATCTTTTGACCTTTGGTTCCTATGAAAAGTAATTGCAAACCTGTGGGCTTCATTCCTAGCTTGCTGGATTAACTTCAGCGATTCTGATTTCTTATTAATATAAATTGGTATTGGATCGTCGTGAAAGAATATCTCTTCTAATCTTTTTGCAATTCCTATAACGGTCACTTTATCCAAAATATTCAACTCTTTAAGGCTTTTTACTGCTGAACTCAGTTGCCCTTTTCCACCATCTATAATAATAAGTTGAGGCAAAGATTGCTTCTCATCTATCAATCTTTTATACCGCCGATAAACGATTTCGGTCATGGATGCAAAGTCATTTGGCCCATCTACCGTTTTTACGTTGAAATGGCGATAATCATTTTTGGAGGGTTTTGCATTTTTGAAAACTACGCAGCTTGCTGTAGGATATGAACCTTGCATATTAGAATTATCGAAACACTCTATATGAAAAGGCACTTCTTCCATATGAAGATCTTCTTGTAAAGTTCTTAAAATTCGCTCTGTTGAGGTCTGTTTATTTTTTTGTGTGGTTTCCTCCTTTTTGAGATTCATGATGAAATACTTCACATTCTTTTCGGACAATTCTAAAAGTTGCTTTTTTTCTCCTCTTTGGGGAACCGTGATCTTAATTTCAGGATCTAATAGTTTGATCTTTTCGGCAAGAATAATCTCTGAACTAATGCTATTGTATTTTTCTCTGAATGTATCAATAGCATATCTTAACAATCGCTTATTGCTTTCATCCAAATTCTTTTTTAATTCTAAAGTATCAGAATTGATTATCGCACCATTTATTATTTTTATAAAATTCACAAAAGCACTTTCTTTGAAGGAATCAATGGCAAATACATCCACATCTTTTATAGTTGTACTTACTACTGTAGATTTAGATTGATAATCTTCAAATAACAATAATTTTTCCTTCATTATATGAGCTTTCTCGAATTCCATTTTCTCAGAAAAATTGCTCATTTCAAATTTGATATAATCTTTTACTTGCTTGAAATTTCCTTTTAGAATGTTCTTTATTTGTTCAATTTTTTCATTGTATTCCTCTTCAGTCTCCTCTCCGATACAGGGTCCACTGCAATTCTTGATGTGATACTCTAGACAAACTTTAAATTTATTTCCATTAATGTTTTCTTCAGATAAAAACAGCGTGCAAGTCCTAAGGGTAAATAAATTTTTTATTAATTCAAAAATCTGTTTTGTTTTATACTTTGAGGTGAAAGGACCTAAATAAGTCGACCCATCTTTTCTAACTTTTCTGGTAAAAAATATCCGTGGAAACCTTTCTTTTTTAATACAAATATAAGTGTAAGATTTCCCGTCTTTCAACATTACATTGTACCTAGGTTGGTTTTTCTTGATTAATGTATTCTCTAATAGCAAGGCATCCTGCTCAGTTTCTACAATGGTAAATTCAATATGATGCGCATTTTTGACCATGGTTTTGGTCTTATAAGTCTGCTGTGATTTATTACCAAAATAGGAAGTAAGCCTGTTTTTTAAATTTTTTGCTTTCCCAACATAAAGTATCGTTTCGTCTTCATCAAGAAAACGATAGACTCCTGGATCGGTCGGAAGGGAGGTTGAAAAAATTTTAAAATCTTCTGTTGTCAATTAATTGGTGTTGATGGTATCAATAAACAATTCAGCCGCCGCAGGGTTTGTGGCCAAGGGCACGTTATACACATCACATAAGCGCATAAGCATCTGAACGTCTGGCTCATGAGGATGTTTGTCCAAAGGATCTCTAAAAAAAATAATCATATCCAACTGACCCGTAGCTATCATTGCAGCAATCTGAGCATCACCACCTCGTGGTCCCGATAATAATTTTATGACATTAAGCCCAGTTTTCTCAATATAAGAACCAGTAGTCCCTGTTGCAAATAATTTATAATTCACCAATAATGCTTTATGTTTCATGACAAAATTTACCATTTCTGGCTTTTTTCCATCATGGGCTACAAGTGCCAATCTTATCATATTTTAATTGTTGTGATTTATTTATTCAACATAAATGTAAGCTTTCTAGTTTAATAAATTATTTGAAGACCCATGATACCTGCATAATCTTTAATATTTTTATTTTTACTAGCAGAAGTGCTCCAAAAACCTTTTTTTACTCTTTTTATTGGTTTCATCAAAATTTAATATAAATGAATAAATTATACATAGTTCTCATTCTATTTTTCCTTTCGAATCAACTTTTTAGCCAAAAAAAGATAATGACTCCAGACGCTTATGCACAATGGAAACATATTGATTCTGAGTTTATTTCTAACGATGGTCAGTGGATTAAATATCATGCAGTACCTGGAAAAGGCAATTCGACATTGCATGTTAAGAACACAAATAACGATAAAGAAATTACTTTTGATAGGGTTCAAAAATCTCATTTCACTTCAGATAATAAGCATTTAATTTTTTCTATAAGCTTATCAGAAGATAGTTTAACAACGTTGAAAAGGAAAAAAACAGAAAAGAAAGATTTCCCAAAAGATAGTCTAGTAATTTTAGATCTTTCAAATTTTAACACGACTTATATACCAAATATAACCAATTTCAAAGTTCCAGAAAAATGGTCAGGAATTATTGCCTATCATGCGAACATTGCCTCTTCGGAAAAAAAAGACAGCATATCAAAACCCATACAGAAAGAAAAATTTTTCATCCATAATTTAAATTCTGGAAAACTTGACACACTCAATCCTGTAGAAGAATATTCTTATGTTGAAAAAAGTCCAAAATTAATTTTTTCCCGAACAGAAAAGGATAGCACTCAAACTTCAGGAGTATTTCTTTATGACCTAGCAAATCAATCTTATGTTACTATAATTGAAGAAAAAGGAAGCTTTAGTAAAATATCAGCTGATAAATCTGGCCAACACATAAGCTTTATTGCCGACCAAGACACGACAAAAAGGAGAATAAGACCATACAACTTGTATTTATGGAGCAATGAAGATATGAAAACTCAAAAAATAGTGGATTCCAAAGATGTTTTCGGAAAAGACCAATTGTTTCTTACCAAAAATGCAAGTCCCAGCTTTTCTGAAAATGGCAATTTATTATACTTTGGTATTGCAGGTAAACCAATTTTAGGGGACTCTCTAGCAATAAAGGAAGATGAAGTTTCCGTGGAAGTGTGGACCACTGAAGATCCAATGCTTTTTACTATGCAAGAAATTCAAGAGAATAACCTGAAAAATAAAAGTTATGAAACGGTTTACAATATAAAAACAAAGAAATTTCTAAATCTTGAAAATTCAGATCATGAAAATTTAAGAAAATCAAACAAAGGCGACGGGCCTTATTATTTGGTGTCGAATGAAATTCCTTATATGAAGGCCGTAACGTGGATTGGGAGTAATTTTGCTGACTTTTTTATTATTGATGAGCGAAATGGAACCCAAAGCGAAGTAGCTAAAAATTTATTAGCAAGAGTAAATTTTTCTCCTGGAGGAAAATATTTATACTGGTTTGATCAAGAACTATTGAACTGGTTCGTTTATGATATTGCAAAAAAGGAAAAAAGAAATTTAACTCAAAATGTCGAAATAAGTTTTGCCGATGAGGAAAACGATGTGCCAGACAAACCCAATACTTATGGTTCTCCAGGTTGGACTTCAAATGATGAATTTTTATTGGTTTATGATAGATATGATATTTGGAAATTAGATCCACAAAATCAAAAATCACCTCAAAATATTACTACTTCTAGAAATTCCAAAATATCAAAAAGACTTATAGAATTAGATTCAGAACTTGATTTTATTGAAAATGAAAATATGGTTTTTCTATTCGATGAAAATGACAAAACTAGTGGTTATGGTTCCTTAAATATTATGACCGGTGCTTCAAAAACAATTGAAAAAGGGGCATATGCATACAATAGAAGACCTTTAAAGGCAAAAGAAGCTGACAAATTATTATTTACAAAAGAAAATTTTCAACAATTTCCTGACTTGATAGCATCTAATATGCTATTGCAAAATCAGAAAATACTTAGCAATTTAAATCCTCAACAAAGTGATTATGCATGGGGGAATATCGAAATATTCGAATGGATGGATTACAACGGCATGAAAGTTCAAGGATTATTGGTCAAACCTGAAAATTTTGATCCATTAAAAAAATATCCAGTAATTGTTAATTTCTATGAAAAAAGTTCTGACGGATTATTTCAGCACCGAGCACCTGAACCTCATAGATCCACTATCAATTATAGTTATTACGTAAACAAAGGGTATATCATTTTCAATCCCGACATTTCGTATAAAATTGGATATCCGGGACAAAGTTGTTACGATGCTGTAATAAGCGGTATAGAAGCATTAAGTAAAAATCAATTTGTTGATAAGTCAAAAATTGGAGTACAAGGACATAGTTGGGGAGGCTACCAAATTGCTTATCTATTGAACAAAACGGATGTATTCAAATGTGCTGAAAGCGGTGCCCCAGTAGTAAATATGATTTCCGCTTATGGCGGAATTCGTTGGGGCTCTGGAATGAGTCGAATGTTTCAATACGAAAAAACTCAAAGTCGAATAGGACAAACTTTGTGGGAAGCGCCTGAATTATATCTTGAAAATTCGCCAATTTTCGATATGGATAAAATAACTACACCAGTTCTTATCTTACATAATGATGGAGATACTGCCGTTCCATGGTACCAAGGAATAGAATATTTTATGGCACTGAGAAGATTAGGTAAAAAAGCTTGGTTCTTAAATTACAATGACGAACCACATTGGCCTTTGAAGTGGGAAAATAGAATCGATTTTAACAAAAGAATGGAGCAATTTTTTGCCCATTATTTATTGGATCAACCTTTGCCTGAATGGATGATAAAAGGCGTTCCAATTACAGAAAAAGGAATTAAGCAAGGATTTGAATTAAAGCATTAACTGTGAATAATATTATACATTTCAGAGTTAAAAAAAGAAATGTTCCCAGTTAAACCCGGAATATGCATTGGGGATTAACAATGAGACTTGAAATGACAATAAAAAATGAACGAACGATGCATAGCAATTTTAATGAAATTAAAATAGGGAGAGAACAGACAGAAAACCTGCCGAAAGAGATGGCCTGACTAAATCATAGTTACCAATATGGTGCATGACCAAAACTTAGTGCAGTGGTATATTTTGCAGTCATTTCCAGTAGGAATAGAATGTCTAATGCATAATGCGGGTTAAATATGGAATAAGCATAAAAAAACCACTTTCTGATCTTCATCGGAAAGTGGTCAATTTCAATAAGTAATGTGCCTAAAACCTTAAAACCAAATAACTCTTTATGAAAAGAGTATTTCTTTTTAATCCAAATGCATTGAGAAACTCCGCATGACGCTTATCGTGTTGCTTCCCAATGCATTGAATTTGTAACTAACTAACTCAACCAAAAACTCAAAAGGAACTTAGATTTGCTAAGTTTCTAATTAATATTTTACTAGGTTTCCGAGAAGAAAAATGAATCAAACAATCCTTTTTCAATTCTCCGAGAACCCTTGCTACTGTCTGACGTGAAGTATCTGTTAAAAACGCAATTTCTTTATGAGACATTCCATGATTGATAAGCATTTCATCAATACCTATTTTGATGCCTCTTGTTTTGCCTGTAGATACAATAAAGTCTACAATTCTCGCTTTTGCTTTTTTGAAAATAAAGTTTTCCATTCTTTTTTCAAGACCATTCAATCTTAAAACAACCAAGTTTATTACATCATTTGCAAATTTCTGGTTGTGTAAAATTAATTTTTGAAAGTCTTCTTTACGAATGGATAAAATGGTGATTTTCCCTTTCATCACTTCTGCAAATTCTTTTCGAACATTAACCTGGGTAAATATATTTTCTCCAAAGATATCATTGGCATGAATGATATCTTTTATCAATATTTTTCCAACTGATGAGGTTATCCCTAACTTTGCACTTCCTTCCATCACAAAATAAACGTGTCCAGCCTCTTCACCTTCTTTATAAATGCTTTCTCCTTTAAAAAATGATTTTGTAGTGGATTTACCTCCCAACCATTCAATTTCTCTATCAGTACAATTTTTAAGAATTGGAAATTCTTTTAATGCCAAAGTTATTTTTGTACCCTCCATTTGTTTGCTATTTGATTTTTACTGGTTTTATTTTAAAAGATTTAAGCTCATTTAAGTCCAAGACGTCTACCAATTTCAATACCCCCAAAAAAGAATTATTTTTTTTAAAAAAAATTGAAAATTGATATGGATTACCTATTCGGCAGAGTAAAACGGATATAAATCAATGTTAAGTATCAAGATTTGATAAAAAAAAATTCATTTGAGGCAATGGGTCAAAAATCTGAATAAACTATACATTGGAAATAGAAAATAGAATGGGTGAATCTTCAACCCATTCTATGATTGATAATTAATTCTTCTAATTCAAAAAGACTTTTTTAGAATTTTGGAATTGTTAAATATACCATCCCTATCAATCAGCAGTCCTAACTCTTGTATTTTCTTGAATCCAACATTCCACTCTGAATGGATCCCCAGCTTTAATCGTTCTAAAAAAGATATCTTCCTTTTTCGGCATATATTGACTGTATGTGTTAATTAGCTTGGTAGCTTCACTTGCAAAAGATGGATCAATATTCTTTGCATATTGCCATTTATCAATTGCTGCCCATGTGACCACTTGGCTGTCCCAACCAGTTCCAGGTCCACACAGAGGACCACTAGATGCGTATAATTTACCAATTAAAATATATGGTTCACCCCAATTTGATTTATTTGCAGCAGCATCTAATGCATATTTTCTTGCTAAAGTGAAATTTTTTAAATCTCTATAATATACCTTTGCAATCAACAAATTGTATTTCGCCTTTTTTTCGACGTCATCAGTCCCCTTTACAAATTCATCAAATAGTTTTACTGCCTCTTTAAATTTTCCCTCTCCATAGGCTTCGACTGCCTTTCGAAGTGGCCCAGCTTCAACCACGACTTCTGCTTTGGTGCAAAGTTCTAGTCTTGCATTTTTTAAAGCTTGAAATTCTTCGCTTACTTCTCCACACCCGCCATATTTCAATTTTGCATAAACCTCAATGATGGTTTCACAATCCTGAGGATTATTTAAGAAGTCTTTGAAATATTTGGATGTGTAATATTCACAATCATAAAAGTTTTCATAACCTTCCAACGCTTCTAATCTTGCTGGTGCATAATTATTTATGATTTCCCAAGTATCACAATTCTTTTCCTCTTCACATTGAGCATTACCGTATTCCATTATATCCAATAATAAATTGGCATATTTTTTTGCCTCTTCAATTGTAATTTTCTCTGAAAATAAATTGTCAACAAGTAATTTGGTGAACGGATTAACTACAAAATATCCAGTTTTCATCCCTTGCCCATCAATGGCTTTTTTGAATAAGTTGTAAATCTCTTGATCATCATGATAGGCTTTATAATTGTAAAACATATCAAATGCTTTTCTGCCTGCTACATAATAATCATCCCCAAAACATTCCACACGATGATCGTACAATGCCATCGCCTTATTTGCCCATTCCTTTTTCTTTTCTAAATCTGTTTCTCTATCATGAAAAAACTTGTAAATCTTCAATCCGTCATCAAATTGGTACAAAATTCTACCATTTGATTTCGGTGCCAAGGTCATAGCGGTATTCCAATATTTAAAAGACTCGTCATAATTCTTCACTTTAAGAAAATCTTTGTATAAGACGTAAGCAGTCTCTGCCTGATCCTTTTCTGAAGGTGTTAGATCCGCAAAAGTGGCGCAAGGTCCTTCATATTTTGGCTTTACCTCTTTTACAGGTTCTGCAACAACTTCGACAACTTTAGGTGTGCAAGCAGAAAGCAGAAAAAGTAAAAAGGACAAAACCCATATATTATATTTACTCATTTTTTTCAATTTGTGGCCAAATTTAAACAAAACTGTTCAATAGACTAGATGCATTTTCCCAAATTAATAGCGGAATCTACTTTGACTTTAACTATTATTTAAGTTCATGGTTCAAATTATTAAGGTTTTTAACCAAATCTGCATTTAAAAATCCATCATTCCAAAAACAACTCAACTGTTGCCGCATCAGCAAAATGTTTCCCTTTTATTGTTAATGTATAAGTAGAATTGTTTAGTTCGACCCAATTTTTTTTTAATAATTCTTGAGCTTTTATTTGAAAATAATTGGAGAATTGACCGTATTTATCTTGGATCTCATCGCCATTTATTCCCCACATTGTTCTTAATCTAGTCATAACATATTCATTATAACTTGTTTTGACATCTATTACTTCAACTTCTATTTTGGGAGAAAAATTATTTATTGCCTTAATATATAGTGGATTATTAGCAATGTTCGCTGATCTTGAATGACCATTAAAAGAGTGAGCACTTGGACCCAGTCCTAAATAATGCTCTGATTTCCAATAATTAGTATTATGGACAGCAAAACTACTTGGTTTTGCATAATTCGATATTTCATAATGAATATATCCAGCATGGGTTAACAAATAAATTGCTCTATCAAATTGCTCCATTACAAATTCATCACTTGCTTCAATAGCTTTTCCTACTTTGACAAAATGATTTAAAGCCGTTCCAGCTTCAATTGTCAGCGCATAAGCAGAAATATGAGGAATATCCAAAGCAATTGTTTTTTCCAAATTTCTTTCCCATTTTTCATGATCTGATATTGGAATCCCAAAAATCAAATCCATACTTATATTTTCTATACCATAATCTTGTGCACACTTAATTGAATATTCTGCTTCAAACGAATTATGTGCTCTATTCATCCATCTTAATTCATCTTCAAAAAATGATTGCACGCCAATACTTAATCTATTTACAGGGCTTAAGCTTAATTCTTTCACTTTTGCAGATGTTAAATCATCGGGATTTGCCTCAAGGGTAATTTCAACATTATCATTAATACTAAAATGTTGCCCAATTTTGTCAAAAATCCTATTCAAATCACTTTCATTTAACAAACTTGGAGTTCCACCGCCAAAATAAATAGTTTGCAGATTTTTATCCTCCAAATAATTATGTCGCAATTCAATCTCTTGTAAAATGGAATGAATCATTTCCTCCTTCAACTTCAAGGAAGTGGAAAAATGAAAATTGCAATAATGACATGCTTGTTTGCAAAAAGGAATATGAATATATATGCCTGACATCTTAATTATCGTTCTTATCGCTAAAAGTACTTATTTTGCATAGATAAACTCAATATTGAAGCTAAGAGCGTTTATATTATTTAATTTTTTCTGGGTATTTTTTTGGTTTCCTTCATTGGCCCAAAAATCAGGTTACTATTTACATCAATTAGTGACTGATTATCCAAATTTGAATGTTGAAAAAGTAAAATTAAAGGAAAAAAAAATTGACAGTCTCTCTATTATAGTAGAATTGGATCGAATTATTAAAAATTATCAATTTTCAGCCTTTTTGGAGGCGACCGTGGATAGCATAGTTTTTAAGGATTCTCTAGCATACTGTTTTATCCACAGGGGACCAGAATATAAATTTGCAAAATTGAACATCAAAGATGAATTTGAGTCAATTTTAATACAAGCTGGCTATAACACACGAAATATCAATGGCAAAGCATTTGAAACAGTTTACATTTCAAAGTTTTTTAATAATGTAATCAAAGTTTTAGAAAATAATGGCTACCCTTTCAGCAATATATCATTCAAAAATTATTCAACTTCAAATGGTTTATTCACTGCTGATCTATATATAGACAAAGGTAGATATATCACAATGGATACTTTAAATTTATATGGTCTTGACATAATTTCAAAAGAATATTTACAAAATTACCTTCAAATTAGACCTGGTGAAAAATATAACGCACAAAAAATACTTGCAATAAAATCAAAAATAAATGATTTAACTTTCATCAATTTAACTTCTGATCCCACCTTGCGCTTTAACGGTAATCGAGCCATTGTAAATCTTAAATTACAAAATATTGATGCTTCAAGATTTGATTTTATCATTGGTATTTTGCCAAATAATAAAAATAACGACCGATATACGATTAGCGGAGATTTAAATTTTGAAGTTTTCAATAAATTGAAACAAGGGGAACAGCTTTCTATACAATTCGAAAGATTAAAACCAGAAACCCAACAGTTGGAATTGAAATTCCAATATCCTTTCTTATTAAACCTCCCTTTTGGTTTAGACACGGAATTCAAATTATTCAAAAATCAAACAAAAAATAGAGATTTGAATTTTAGTTTTGGTATTATATATCAGCTAAAAGCAAACAATTTTCTTAAAGCATTTTGGAATTCACAAAGTTCAAGATTAATTGACATAGATACTTCATTAATATTACAAACTGGGAAACTACCCAGCAGGCTGGATGTATCCATCACAAATTTTGGCGTTCAAAACAATTGGCAAGCATTGGACTATAGATTTAATCCCCGGCGAGGTTATCAAATTATGTTGAGAGGTACAGCTGGACAGAAAAAAATCCTACCAAGTAATGCAATAATAAATTTGAATAGTGAAAAATTTGATTTTTCAAATGCATATGATTCCTTGGATCTTTCTAGTTATCAATTTCAAATTGATTTCCGCTCCAAATTCTTTTTTCCTTTAATGAAAAGATCAACTTTATTAACTTCCATTAATTTGTCCAAAATTATTGCTGAAAATGAAGTTTACGAAAATGAGTATTTTTTATTTGGTGGTAATAAACAGATGCGAGGATTTGATGAAAAAAGTTTATCAGGAGAATTTTATGGAATCGGAACATTAGAATACAGATTGCTTTTGAGCCGAAATTCATTCTTATCCACGTTTGTAGATTATGGTTTTAGACAAAACAAATATGATAAAGAGTTTGAATGGGACAACCCATATGGAGCTGGAGCTGGATTTAGTTTGGAAACTGGAGCAGGAATTTTTGGAATCAGTGTAGCTGTAGGGTCTCAAAAGGGTAATCCAATAGACTTTAGGAACATTAAAACTCACATGGGATTTTTGAGCTTGTTCTAATTTTTCATAATGACATTTATCCCATCTCTTATCGGCAGAATAACGTTAGAAACCCTATGATCCTCTAATATCATTTGATTAAATTCATGAATATATTGAGTCATTTTATCCATGTCTTTTTCCAGAACTTTAGATTTCCAGAGCACATTATCCGCTAAAATAACTGCTCCTGAATTCATTTTTTCAATGATTAATTCAAATTGCTTTGAATAATCTTTTTTCCCTGCATCCATGAATACAAAATCAAACTTTTCATTCATTTCATTTAGGATAGAATTCGCATCACCATATAAGGTTTTAATTTTGTCTCCGTGATCTGATAGGTTGAAATATTTCTCATGAAAGTAAACCAATTCAAGTTCTTTCTCAATCGTGTACAATGTGCATCTCTCTTGCATACCCTCAGCTATACACAAACTTGCGTACCCAGTGAAAGTTCCAATCTCTAAGGCGGTTTTTGGCTTTAGCATTTTAACCAACATAGTTAATATCTGCCCTTGGAGTTCTCCAGAGATCATATGAGGATTGAGCGTTTTTAAAAAAGTTTCCCGCCTCAATTCGTGCAATAGTGAGGATTCTGGAGTACTAAATTGGACACAATAATCATAAATTTTTTCATTTATCATATCTATTATTTTTTGATTCGCTAAAGTTCAAATATTCAAACAAAACTAGAGCAAAAATATTCTTGGTCTCTAAAAAAAGGAAATTATTAATAAACTTGTTTTGATAAGTTGTGTTATGTTTTATTCATTTGCGGCAATTCGGTTTGTCGAAATGTGGTTAAATTTATTTTATATTATGTCAAATAATGGTCATCTGTGCACAATGATGAATATTTTATGTAAAATTTTTGGCTATTTATAAATTAAATATTTCTATTATTAACATAATAATCTATTTTTGATTTTATATAAACTAATTTATCCTTACAATGACTTTAACCCTTGGTGAAATTGCACCTGAATTTTCACTTTTTTCTTCTGAGCACAAAAAAGTGAATTTGACAGATTATCGTGGCCAAAACGTAGTCATTTTATTTTTTCCATTAGCTTTTACGCGCGTTTGTACTGCTGAGTTGTGCACAATTCGGGATGAAAAATCTGAGTATGATACACTTAATGCACAAGTTTTGGGCATTTCTGTTAACGAAGAGAAAGACTTAGAAAGATTCAAATCGGAACAGAACTACAATTTTACATTACTTTCAGATATCAAAAAGGAAGTATGTGCAGAATATGGCGCTTATTTTTTTGATCATGGTGTTTCTAAACGGGCCACTTTTATTGTCGATGAAAATGGCATATTACGCCATGCCGAAATATTAGAAAATTCGCGCGATTTACCTGATTTTATTACTCTAAAGAAAATTTTAACTGACCTAACTAATTAAACTATTATGAACATCTTTGAATCTTTAAACCTAGAGGAGGTTCAATTAGCTGACGAACTTACCGATATCGGAAATCGAGCTGAATTGATTGTTTACAATGACGATTTCAATACTTTTGATTGGGTGATTGAATCTTTTGTTCAAGTTTGCAAGCACTCTTATACTCAAGCTGAACAATTGTCATTAATTGTGCATTTTAAAGGAAAAGCAGTTGCTAAAACTGGCGATTTTGATACACTTAAGCCAATGATGGATGCTCTCTTAGATAGAGGTTTGTCCGCAGTTATCGAAAGTTTCGCAGGTTCAAAAAGATAATTTACTATATTTAAGATACTAACACCCTTAATTTATTGGTATCTTGTATATGGCAATTCAATTTATTCCTCCAAACTTAGATTCTATTTTTCCTCATCCTGCTTTGGCCGACAAAGAAGGGATAGTTGCAGTTGGAGGAAATCTTTCCTCTTCAAGTTTGATAACTGCTTATTCCTTTGGTATTTTCCCATGGTATAGCAATTCTGAACCAATAATTTGGTGGTCGCCAGATCCAAGATTTGTGCTTTTTCCGCATAACCTAAAAGTTAGTAAAAGCATGAGGCCTTATTTCAATCAAGAAAAATTTAAGGTAACTTTCGACACTGCATTTGAAAATGTGATTTCTGCATGTCAAAATATAAACCGAATGGGCCAAGAAGGTACTTGGATTACCCAAGAAATGCAAAATGCATATATTGAATTACACACTAAGGGATACGCACATTCAGTTGAAGTATGGGACAACAACAATTTGGTAGGTGGATTATATGGAATTTCATTGGGTAAAATGTTTTTTGGAGAATCAATGTTTGCAAATGTTTCAAACGCTTCTAAATTTGGCTTTATAACTTTGATCAGAATACTTCAAAAGAGAGACTTCAAACTGATAGATTGTCAACAAGAAACCAAACATTTACAAACTTTAGGAGCTGAGCCTATTCCTAGAAAAATATTTTTAGATTTATTGGCTATAAACCGATCCGAAAAGAGCTATATTGGATCTTGGGCAGAATGGTTAAAATAGTAGTTTGGAAAATCACAATTTTTACCTTAATTTCGTTATAACAAAGATATCCAATTCTAATCTTTAAAATCTTGTTCAAGATGAAAAATTACCTCAATGTATTAATATTCGCCTTTATAGGAATAATTTTTTTCTCATCATGTAATACAACTTCTGGCGTAAAGTCAAAAGATGATGGCATTACTAACGACGTATTCTATCAAGACTTAGCTGATAGATTAAGAGCAGAAGGGCTTGGAGTTCAAGGAACTGGAACTTCTGTTAGTATAGTAATAAGAGGAATTCAAACAATAATGGGAGATACTCGTCCAATCTTTGTTGTAAATGGATATAATATGGGCAGAGATTACAATTCAGTTAACAATGCCATTAATGTAAATGATATTAGAAATGTAAAAGTCCTCAAATCTAAATCCGAAACAGCTTTATATGGCGAAGATGGAAACAATGGAGTTATTATCTTGACTATGAAAAAATAAACTTTCACAAAATAAATTTGCATTGACTATTCATGAGATATAAATTATGAATAGTCTTTTTTTTGACCATTAAAAATCAAAAATTGGAATTCAGCAATAAAGTAGTATTAATCACAGGAGGTTCTAGAGGAATTGGAAGAGCAGCAGCACTTAAGTTTGCCGAATTAGGAGCTAAAGTTGTTATTAATTATCATTCTAATACAGAAGCTGCCGAACAGGTTCTAAATTTACTACATGGGACCAATCATATGATTTACAAAGCTGATATTTCTAATGAAATTGAAATCCAAAATATGGTTCTAGAAGTGATTTCTAATTATTCTAAAATTGATATTCTTGTTAATAATGCAGGAATATTTCTGGAACACAAAATTGAAACTACGACTTTTAGTGAATGGGTCTCGTCTTGGCAAAAAACTATGGGAACTAACTTAATTGGTCTTGCAAATTTGAGTTTCTTAGTGGCAAAAGAAATGATAGTTAGGAAGCAAGGAAAAATTATTAATATATCTTCAAGAGGAGCATTTAGGGGTGAACCTGATAATCTTGCCTATGGAGCAAGCAAAGGTGGATTGAATTCTTTTAGCCAGTCTTTAGCAAAAGCATTAGGCAAATACAACATTTCAGTTACTGCTATAGCTCCTGGATTTGTTGAAACAGAAATGGGTAAAATTTATTTGGATACCGAACAAGGTGATTTTATAAGAAATGAAAGTCCATTTGGAAGAGTCGCTAGCCCTGAAGAAGTTGCAGATACCATTTTGTTTTTAGCGAGCGAAAAAGCAAGTTTCTTGACAGGAGGAATAGTAGATATTAATGGCGCTTCATTTCTCAGAATGTAAAGTAGAAAAACCTACTTCAAAACAAAAAAGTAGTTAGTAAAACAAATCGATTCCTTCAAAAGCAAAAAAGTGACAAATGTTTCCATTTGCCACTTTTCATATACTATCTTTTTTCGACTACTTGTACTGAATAGTAACAGTCTCTCCAATCCAACATCCTACACTTACTCTATCGCCTTTATTGAGTTTTCGCATAAATCCTTCTTCTTGGGCAGGAAAAGATGCTCTGTATTTTCCAATTCTATCATTTGCATCTTCAGATACTTCACTATCTATTGATTTTGCATAACCATATTTTTCAACAGCCGCTAATATTGCTAATCGTTGATTCCAAGAATCACCGCATGAACTTGCAGTATGACCATACATATCTCCAATGAGCATATATGGTTTTCCCCAATTACTTTTCAATTCTGCAGCTTTTCTAGCAGAGTTTCTTGCTTCTCCATAATTCTTTAATTTTCTAAATTGAATAGATGCTTTGGAAAAATAATAATTTGCCTTTTTTTCTGGATCTGTCTCAGTAGCAATTGCTTCATCATATTTAGCAATGGCTCCTTTGAAATCACCATCTTTATAAAGGTTATTAGCAACCATTGCCGGATTGTTAGCTTCAAATTCAGCTTGCTTTTCAGCATTGACTTTTAATGCCCAAGCTTCATATTTAACTTTCATTTCTGCCAATAATGGAACATCGTCCTCACATCCTCTTTTACGCAACTCGTTGTATAAATCTTTAACAAGATCAATATTGTTCGGGTCCGAATCGTATTCGGGCTGCAGTTTATTTATAAAATAATTACAATCAAATATTTGCCTTTCAATTTTTGCAAATTCCCCATTTACTCCATCAATAGCCTGTTGAAAATAAGGTCCATATTTTTCACTATTAATTACATTATAATCTGCAATTCCATTAAGTGTTGCATGAATCTCTCTAGCTTTGACAGCATCAATTTTATTTTCTATAAATTGATAAACAATCATATTTGCAAGAGGATTTAACACAATGTACTCCACATTCATGCCACCTACAGCTATTGCTTTTTCCAAAATATCAATGGTCGGAATATACGATTGGTTAAGCTCATAATACATGTCATACCCTTTCCTACCCATTAAATAGGCAACTTTTTCTGCATAGCAATCTTCTCCTTCATTACAATTAATTTCTATTCCCTTTGCCTGATAACAAGCTATTGCTTCATCGTATAAAGAAAGGATTTTACCAGCATATTCTTTCTTTAATGCCGCATCCTGAGTTTTCTTAAAAAGCTGCTTGTAAATTTTGATTCCATCAGTATAATGAAAATCTCTTTTCCCATCAGCAGCTGGAGCGATATCATATGCTTTTTTCCAATTTTCAAAAGCGATTTCGAAATCGTTAGTTTTTAAAGCTGCTCTATAAATAGAATGAGCATTTTCTGCGTCATTCATTTTAGGCGACCCAATCCAAGTCTTGCATTGACCACTAAGTACAATACTTACGAAGGCTATCAAGGTAAAAGTTAAACTGATTTTTCTAAACATTTTCTTATTGTTTTAGTTGCGCAAAAATATTCTAAATTAATTGTATTTTCTTTTTATAAACCACTGGTCATCATTAAATGTAAATCCAAGACTAACTTTGGCGTATCTCTCCTGAATTGGCGTATTAGAACCTTTTAAACCAAATTGAAAAGCTGCATTAACATGAGATATTTTTCTTTGGTAATAAAATGGAAAGCTAGCACCAAAATTAATTCCAGTGTCCGTTATTTGTATATTTTCAATTATCTGAGGGTCTTTTTGATAAAATACTCCAAATTTATATGCTACTCTTTGAAAGTAGCGATTAAATGATTTCGCATCGGGGCGGTACAAACCTCCTATAGATAACTTATAGGAATCATTTAAAGTTTCATTTCTTACTGAATTTTTGTACTTACTCCATGCACCATATTCATAATTGAAACCAATTGCATATTTATTTCCTTTGAAATATGTGGCTCCAAATCCAATTTCTGCAGGTAGCATTCCTTCTCCTGGTACAGCAACCTCCGAAAATAAAGTATCTGACAAAGATGCTTCAGGGAAAGTACTTCTTTGGGTTATTGTATTTAAAGTATAAAACTTCTCTGATGAATTTCCGTACAACCCAAAATTTAGAATCTTAGTTTCTAAGGATTTGTCTTTTTTATAGGCTGCCTTATTTATAAACCAATTATAGACTAGTCCCGCATCCCAAATAAAACCGTTAACATTATAATCTATTGAGTACCTATTTTCAAATGCAAATTCAAAATCATCAAAATAAATATTTTCATTGAACTTTATATTCCCAAATAAATAGCCAATATTTGCACCAATACTGAAGTCTTTATATCTCAAACTGTTTCCCCACATCAATTTATTAGTACCTCCATTTCCTTCAAAATTCTTGGTATAATTTCCAAAGTCTGGACTTACTAAATCCGTACTTACATCATATCCCACAGTAGAATGTGGCTTGAGAAAAATACTCATTCCTAAAGAATAATTTTTATTTATTCTATCTAATGCTGCATTAATCGGATTTCTAAGAGGAAACCCGATTGCCATATAATCAAGATTGCCAGCCCATACCCCATCTGTATTTTTACCATCATTTACATATGAATACCTTGAACTTATCCCAACTTCAAATGCAGCTGCATTCAAAAATGAATAGCTAGCTGGGTTTTTTAAATTCAAATGGTATAAATCCAAGTATGAAGCACTTAGATCTGAAAACCCTTGATAATAAACCAAATTATCATTATGAATATTACCAATTCCAAAACTCGAAAAAGGAGAATTATCGACAGGTTGAGCAGTTAACCAAATAAATGGTATTAAACTCAAACAAATCAATAAGTATTTTATTTTTTTATGCATTAAAGTTCATTATTTCATTTAATCCAAGAAGGACCAAATTTGGTTTTACAAATATCTTAGAATTAATCTTATTTGCAAAAAAATTAGCATCTCCCCCAGTTAAAATGATGTTAATTTCAATTAATTCTTTCTTAATTCTTTCTATAAACGATTCGATTTCCAAAAGCGTACCCAAAGTTGCCCCATTTTGAAGCGCTTCTTCAGTAGTTTCACCTAGCATTTTATCCAACCCCCCTCGTTTCACTAATGGTAATCTTTCCGTATAATCGTTCATAGATTTCAACCTCAATTCTACACCTGGAGATATATTTCCTCCTAAATAATCTCCATTTTCAGAAATTACGTCAAAAGTAATGCATGTTCCAATATCAATTACACAATTGAAAGAATTTGGAAATAATACATTTGCTCCAATAACAGCTGCAATTCTATCCCTTCCGAGCGTTTTTGGAGTCTTATACAAAATTTTTATTGGAAGCGGAGTATCAGCATCTAATAACAATAGATGATAATTTTTCTCTAAATGGCGTATAAGTGAACTTGGCACTTTTCCGCTTGCTCCAATGATAACATTTTCAAAACCAAATTTCTTTCTGAGTAAATTTAATTGTGAAACATATATCTTTTTAACTACATCTTTATGTAATATCTCATTTCTGTCAATAACAGCAATTTTGATGAAAGTATTTCCTATATCAATACAAAGGTTCAATTGCCTAATGTTTGAAATGTCTTATTCCTGTGAATACCATTGCAATTTCAAGATTATTACAAGCATTTATACTATCCTGATCTTTAATAGAGCCTCCAGGTTGGACTATTGCTTTTATTCCTGCTTCTCCAGCAATTTCAACACAATCTGAAAAAGGAAAAAATGCGTCTGATGCCATCACTGCTCCCTCTAATTCAAATCCAAAATTTCTCGCTTTATCTATTGCTTGTCTGCATGCATCTACTCTTGAAGTTTGACCGCAGCCCATCCCTAACAACTGTTTATTGGATGCAAATACGATTGTATTTGATTTCAAATGTTTCACACATTTATTGGCAAATTTCAAATCCTCCAACTGTTCCAATGAAGGTTTTTTCACGGTTCTAGGCTCAAATACAATATCTTCCACTTTAACTAAATCAGTGTCTTGTTGGATTACTCCATTTAAAAGTGATTTGAAGGATTTCTTGTGTATGTAATTTTCTTTAACAGTTAACAGAATCCTATTTTTCTTTTTAGTTAAAAATTCAATAGCTTCTTTTGAAAATTCCGGAGCAATAAGGACTTCGTAGAAAATCTTATCTATTTCTTTAGCAGTTTCCATATCTATGGCAGTGTTTGAGATTAATATACCTCCAAACGCCGAAACTGGGTCTCCTGCAAGTGCTGCTTTCCATGCTTCTAAAACTGTAGATCTTGTCGCAATGCCACAAGCGTTGGTATGCTTTAATACCGCAAAAGTTGGAGCATCATTTTGAAATTCTGCCATCAAATTCATTGCAGCATCCACATCAACTAAATTATTGTAAGAAAGCTCTTTGGAACCTCTTTTATCAAACATTTTATCTAGATCTCCAAAATAAATGCCCTGTTGATGAGGATTTTCTCCATAACGCAATATAGAGGATTGATGAATCGATTGCTTGAAGGTAATATCATCGGAATCTTCATCAAAGTAATTGAATATGGCAACATCATAATTAGAACTTACTCTAAATGCTCTTCTTGCAAGCTCTCTCCTTTGCTTTTCTGATGTAGAACCATTGTTTTCTGAAATTATTTTTTCAAAATATCCATAATCATCCATTGAAGGGACAACTACCACATCCTTGAAATTTTTTGCTGCTGCTCTAATCAGAGAAATTCCTCCAATGTCAATTTTCTCGATAATGGTCGCTTCATCATTTGTATTTTTAACCGTTTCTTCAAATGGATATAAATCTACAATCACACAATCAATTTCAGGAATTTCAAATTTCTCAAGCTGACTTAAATGGTCTTCTGCTCTTCTTGCCAAAATTCCCCCAAAAACTTTTGGATGAAGCGTTTTCACTCTACCATCAAGTATAGAAGGATATGATGTTAAATCTTCCACCCTTTCAACTTTGACACCAAGTTGCTCAATGAATTCTTGCGTACCACCTGTGGAATAAATGGTTACATTATTTTTTTTAAATGCTGCAATAATATTTTCTAGACCGTCTTTGTGATAGACTGAAATAAGGGCTGATTGTATCTTTTTCAAAGGCTCAGATTCGTTTTATTTTTAAAAGATGCGCAAAGGTAGAAATTTCTTAATAAATGACTGAATTTAAAGTAGATTGATTTACACTTAATTACAATCCAAAAAATCAATTGAAATAATTATCCATCCAAATATTTAATCTTAAGTATTTTGTTCTGATGCAACCAAATTAGACATCTATTTTATTTATTCACTCTTAACACCAATCCTTTTAGATATTTTCCCTCGGGATGAAATATATTAACTGGATGATCTGCTCCCTGAGACATTTGATACAATACTTGACAATCTCTCCCCGCTTCAATAGCAGCTGCTGTTATCGTATCAAGAAATAATTGAGTATCTATTACCTGAGAACAAGAAAAAGTAAATACCATTCCACCTTTTTTCACTTTTTCAATCGCAGTTCTGTTAACCCTTTTGTACGCTTGAACCGCATTGTGTTTTTTCCGAATACTTTTAGCAAAAGCTGGCGGATCCACCACAATAATGTCATATTCATTTTCTTCTATTTCCTTGAGATATTGATTCACGTCCTGAATCAATGAAGTATGAAATGCTGATTTTCCAGTTAGTGCTACATTTCGCTCTAATAATTCAATGGCCTTTTTTGAAGAATCGATCGAAAAAACTTTTTGAGCTCCATTGTTAAGTGCATAAATCGAAAAACCACCAGTGTAGCAATATAAATTTAAGATGGATTTTCCTTGCGCAAATTCTCCTAATAAATTCCTATTGTCCCTTTGATCCAGAAAAAAACCTGTTTTTTGGCCTTCTACAAGATCTATGATAAATGAATTTCCATATTCCTTTATATGTACTTCTTGATCTTCGCCTTTAAAAAATTGATCTTCTACCCCATGGCTATATTGATCCGGGAGCACACTTTTGCTTTTATCATAAATAATTTCAATTTCTGGATATACTTTTTCTAATGCGCTTATTATTGGCTTGATTAATTTGTGGACCCCTATTGTATGGCATTGAATTACTGCAGCTTTCCCATAAATGTCTATAATCAATCCCGAAACCCCATCCCCTTCTCCATGAAAAAATCTAAAAGCATTGGTGTGCTCAGATGGCAAACCAATAGATTTCCTCAGTTCATATGCTTTACTTATTGTCTTATCCCAATAATTCTGATCGATTTCAATTTTTTCAAAACTAAGAATCCGAAGCATAATGCTTCCATTCTGAAAATATGCAATGGCTTGAAATTTACCATTTAAAGATTGAACCTCCACAATATCGCCATCCATGCAAGATTCATAGTCAACTACTCCTCGAGAAAAAACCCAAGGATGTCTCCTTAAGATGGATGATATTCTATCATTTTTTATTTTAACTATTGGATACATCCTTTTGAAATTTTGTCCAAAATTAATGCAATTTATGGATGTACCAATTTTGATGTGAATATCCAATGCTTTAAACCATTAATTAGACGATAGTTTATCCAATTCATGAACTTACTTTTCTTTTACAGATCCCAAAGTCAATATTAATTTCTAAATGAAATCAAAATTCATTTCTAGCTTAAATATTGTTTGAAACGTCAATTTTTAAGTGATTAAAATCACATATAAAACTAATTTTCGTCATTAGAAGCAAGGCATTCGAGCCATAACTTTGATATAAATTAATAAAAAGAAAATGAAAAAAATATTAATATCTACAATCCTAATAATGGTGACAAGCTTTTTTCTTGTTGGTCAAAATTCTTTCACCTTGGATAAAAGTGCGACAAAAATAGAAGGTTCATCCAATGTTCATGATTGGGTTTCAGATGCAACTAAAGTGAGTGCAAGCGCTGATTTGTTAATCGAAAATAATGAATTGGTATCTATCCAAAGTTTGAAAGTTACTTTTCCAGCAAAAGGTATTTTAAGTACAAAAGGTTCTATCATGGATAGCAAAACTTGGACAGCTTTAAAAGCTGATGCTTATCCAAATATTACATATGAATTGCAAAAAGTCAATTCAATTACAAAGGTTGGAATTTATTCCAAATTGAATACCACTGGAAAACTTACCATTGCAGGAGTAAGTAAGATAGTAAACATAGATGTGAAAGCCTATGTAATCACTAATGGAAATATTCAATTCCTGGGTGAGAAAGCTATGCAAATGACAGATTTCAAAATAGATCCACCTACAGCTTTATTTGGAACTATGACAACTGGCAATGATATAAAAATTAAAATAGATGTAACTATGAAACAAACAGCATCAGGTTACAGTACAATGAAATAATTATTAAAAATCAAAATTTCTTAACAATAAAATATTATAATAATGAAAAGCCTAACAACTCTATTAAGAACAGGTTTAATAATGGCAATCCTCGCTTTAACCTTCACCATATCAGCACAAGATATTTCAAACTGGAGATCTTACGATCAAAATGGTGTGAACGTTTTCGAACCAGCTAAAGATCTAACCACAGAATTTACTGGAAGAACAGTTAGAATAGGAGGAGCCTTTACACAACAATTTCAAGCGCTTAGCCACTCCAACGGTAATGACATGGAATTATATGCATTAGCTCCTGGATTTAACTTGGCAGCAGCGAACTTGAATATTGATGCACAAATAGAAGACGGTATCAGAATTTCATTGGAAAGTTATATGTCAAGCCGTCACCACACTGAATTTTGGGTAAAAGGTGGTTACATTCAAATCGACAAATTACCTATGTTCAATAGTCCTGATTGGTTTAGCAAATACCTAAGAGTGAAAATTGGACACTTCCAACCTAATTATGGAGACCAAATGATGAGGAGAACAGATAACGGAAACGCAATGTTTAACCCATTCGTAGGTAACTATATTATGGATGCATTTACTACAGAAATTGGAACAGAAGTATATGTATTCCCAGTTCCTAATTTTGTAGGTATGTTCGGTATGACAACTGGTTTGATAAAAGATGATATTAAAGAATATACAGACGGAAAACAAAGACAACCATCTATTTATCTTAAAGGTGCATATAACAAAAATATTAACGATAAAACTTCTTTCAGATTATCAGGATCTTTCATGATGAACGGAAATGCAGGTAGAAATACTTTATTCGGTGGTGATAGAACTGGATCTAGATTCAATGCTGTATTGGAATTAAAAGATGCTGATTTAGGAAGCAAAGCTTTCGCTGGAAGATGGAATCCTGGATTTTCAAATAAAGTTACTTCTTTCCAAGTGAATCCATTCGTAAAAGTAGGTGGACTAGAATTATTTGGTGTTATCGAAAGAGCTTCTGGAAATAACTTAGTAAACAAAGAAGGAAAATATGTATTTGACGATAGCAAAGCTAGATCAGTTACACAATTGGGAGGAGAAGTAATCTACAGATTCTTGCCTAACGAACAAATGTACTTTGGTGTAAAATTTGATAAATTATCTGGAGAATTAAACTCTGGCTACGTTACAACTAATGGTGAGTTCATGAACTCTAATATCCAAAGATTCGAATTAGTTGCTGGATGGTTTGCAACCAAAAACTTATTGCTAAAAGCTGAATATGTAAACCAAAAATATACAGACTTTCCAAATACAGTACAATATTATGAAGGACAATTTAGCGGCTTAGTTATGGAAGCTGTTGCAGCCTTCTAAGAAATTAAAAATATTCTAATTAATTTAGTTTCAAAAATGAAAAAAACATCCCCAATTTGGGGATGTTTTTTTTCCATAGCATCAATAAAAACAATAATGAGTTTATTAATAAAAATTTCGAAAAACCATTTAATTAGCCATTTATCGATTTTAGCAATTGTTTTTTTTAATATTTTACCCATTGGTGCCCAACAATCCAATAAAAGCAGATCATTAAGCTTTTCCATCGATCCTTCTAGTGAATTATCCATTTCAGGGACTAGTAATGTTACCGATTTTACCTGTAAATGCGAAGACCGATTTGAAAATTATACTTACAATCTCTACGCTTCTAAAGACGATCTGAAGTTTTTTCTCTATAATACTTATATCAGGCTTAATACTAAATCTTTCAACTGTAAAAACTACAGCATCTCCAAAGATATGTGGAAAGCCCTTCAAGCAGATGCGCATCCCCAAATTTCAATTGAATTGCTCCAAGTTCTTCAAAACAAAAACAATGAACTTGCCAATGCTTGTAATCAATGGATTACTCTAAATGCAATACTTAAAATTACTATTGCTGGAAATAGTAAAGTCGTAAACTTGGATGTAAAAGTCAGAGAATTGGATAAGAATAAATTTAGATTTGTGAGTTCCTGTAATTTATTAATGACAGAATTCAAAATCACTCCACCTACTGCATTATTTGAAATGGTTAAAGTCCACGACGCCATTACCATTGACTTTGATTTACTTATCTATGTTCAG
>JAHEAQ010000015.1:0-6154 GCA_024642705.1 Bacteroidota bacterium
ATAGAGCAATTGAACATCATTATTCTTATGATGACACCACACTTAATACAAAATTTACCCTATTTTAAAAATAATGTCTATAGTGATAATTTAAAATATCAATCTATAGGCAAATTATCTGAGCAAGCAATCGAACATATTATTAAGGCTTTGAATCCTGCAATATTTTCAGATGCAAAAACCAAGTATCTGAATTTCGAATACCAAATTAAAGCAGGAGTTCCAAAAGAATTTCAGAAAGCTTTCCTATTGTATTTTGCGCTTAAAAAAGATGCCAAGTCCTATTTGGAAGAAATGATAATTTATTGGAAAAAAGAATTTGGAGATGCCGATTCGGTAATAAAAAAAAGGTGGCAAGTTAGTGAGGAATTGGGTAAGCAATTGGACCAATTAATCATCATCAAAGAAGTTCCACTTGAAAAACAATTAAAAGTAGATTATGAATTTCAGAGTTTTTCTAAAGATATAAGTGTGAAAAATGCTGGACTCGTTATTCTATGGCCATTTTTAAGGGTGTATTTTAATATGTTAGATCTTTTAAATGATAAAGGCGACTTCAGATCTTTAACAGAAAGAGCTAGGGCATGTCATCTTTTGCAGTACTTGGCGGTCAAGCAATCTATGGGAGAAGAGTTTTATTACCCACTTAACAAAATTTTAACAGGCTACCCTCTAGAAGAGCCACTGCCCTATGAGATTAAGATGACAGAGAAAGAAGTAGATGTTTCTAACGCATTATTAAAAAATGTTATCAAACAGTGGAACGCTTTGAAAGGCTCTAGTGTTGATGCTCTTAGAGGATCTTTCTTGATTAGAGACGGTGTTCTTTCTCCCAGCACTAATGGTTGGTTATTAACCGTTGAAAAGAAAGCTTATGATATGTTATTGGATAAATTACCTTGGGGAATAGGAATGATCAAATTATCTTGGGCTCCATATGTCATAAGTGTTGAGTGGGAAAGAAAAATTATGTAACTTTATATTCATTAACTTAAGTAATGTTTAAATTTTATTGCTTTTAAAAATTTATTAAAATGAACTTCAAATTATTTTTCACTGCCATTTTACTTATTTGTTTTACGGGAATTAATAACGCTCAAATAGATTTGGGCAAAATTGCTCGAGATGCTAAGAGGACAGTCAATAAAAGAGTGGACAGAAATATTGACAAAGCCATTGATAATACATTGGATGAAACTGAGGATGCCATTAAGGGAAAAAATAAGAAAAAGAAAAACAAAGGAGAAGATGATTACTATGATGAAAAAGGAGGAACAACTGTAATCAAAGAAGTTATCCCGAATAGTTTCGCTGGACAATTCATGATTACTAGAGATATTGAAGGAGGCTCTCAAGAAAGTAATATGTATACAATTGCAATGCAAGAATATGAAACTGCTATAAGACCTTTAATGGTGAAAACTCCTCATAATCTAATTATTTACGACAAAGAAAACGAAACCAAAACAACAATTAATACGGTCAAATATGAAGGAAAAGCATTAAGAGACTGGGTAATGAGAGAAGAGGTAAGTGAAAAGAAATATGCAAAGGCAGAGCGAACTGACGAAATAGAAGATATAGACGGTTACATTGCAAGAAAATATACCGTGAAGGCAAAAGAATATGAAGGTGAAGTATGGTTCACCAAAGAAATTGATGCAGATTTAGGAATTATTAACTATTTATTAGAATTAGACGAATTGTTTCTAGATCCTAAATTAGGTTTTCCTTTGAAAATGAATCTTAGTTTTGATGATGGATATACTGAGATTTTCAAAGTGACAGACATCAATGAAACTGCAGACCAATCATTATTTGATATCTCACAATATAATTTAGTGGATATGACAGATCTGGAGTCAGGAAAGTAATGAAGTCAATGGAGAATGAGCCCAATTTAAAGATTGAAAATAATGCAAAAACGCTTCTTGAGGAGCTAAAATGGCTTCATACTGTTTTAGATACACGTTTTAAATTATATTTCAATCAGCCGTGTGAATACAATAGCATTTATGATATTCCAATACCTGAGATAATTCCTGGAGCCTCTGTTTATGCAGATGTAATACACTTTTATAAAGTTAGTACAGAAGAAAGAATAATAATACTTTTATCCATCGCACCTCATGTATGCCCACAAATTCTCGATGTTTTTTTCACAAAAAATGAAAAGTATGGCAGAGGATTTACAGAATTTGGAGGCGTAAAAGGAAATCAACATAGCGGGTTCATTCCTACTGGCGAAACAGCAGCATTCGTGATAGCTGGAAATGACATACTTGGAAAAATTCAGGTTATCAATATTTTTGATCCAGATCATTATTTTGCAAAATATAAAATGGTCAGTCTTGATAAAGACAAAAGCAATGAACCAATATTAAGTGGCATTTTATCCATTACTCCGGATTACCTATCATATTTCACTAATGGCACTCAATATAAACCCAATTTCTCTTCTGAATTTCCTGCTCAGCAAATAAATACTAAAATGGACTGGTCCGATCTGGTCATTGAAGAATATTTATTAGATGAAATAAAAGAAATAATGGTTTGGATAAAAAACCATTCTATAATATTGAATGATTGGGGATTAGACAAATTACTTAAACCAGGTTACAGAAGTTTATTTTATGGGCCTCCTGGCACAGGAAAAACATTAACAGCCTCTCTTTTAGGAAAATCAACAGGATTAGATGTATTCAGAGTAGATCTTTCAAAAATTGTTTCAAAATATATAGGCGAAACCGAAAAAAACTTGGCAAATATTTTTGATCAAGCGGAAAATAAAAACTGGATATTATTCTTTGACGAAGCGGATGCTATTTTTGGAAAAAGAACGTCAACAAGCGATTCTAAGGATAGGTATGCTAATCAAGAAATTGCTTACCTTTTACAACGAATTGAAGATTTTCCCGGAGTTTTAATATTAGCTACTAACTTGAAAAGTAACATGGACGAGGCATTCTCAAGGAGATTTCAATCCATGATTTATTTCCCTACTCCTACTCCGCAATTGAGGCTAAAATTATGGGAGAATGCTTTCTCAAGCTTTGATTTGGATCCTAAAGTTGATTTATGGCCAATCTCTAAAACTTATGAAGTGACTGGAGGTTCCATAATTAATGTCTTAAGACACTGTTCTTTGAATGCTGTTGTTCGAAATAGCAAGACCATTTACAATGAGGATATCATTCAAGGGATCAAAAAAGAATTCAAAAAAGAAGGAAAAACGGTATAGTTATTTATAAAAAGCCAAAAATTAACGGCCTCCAATTTATGGTAATAGTTCTCTTTTAAGTATTTATAATTTAATTATTCAAGAAAATTTCAAACTTCCCTTCTACTCCTTTATTCTAATATTAAACACAAGCTTTGCTCATCATATAATCAAGGTTTGTTTTTCTTATTTTGGGTTATCATCCACTTTTTGGACTTAGAAAAACTGATCCAACATTATATTGAATTATTAAAACAATATATTATCAATATGCAAAGTTTTGAGCTGTTTGATAGATTGAATTTATAAGTTTATTGCATCTATGGTACTTAGATTTAGGGCAAAAAAAAGACCCCCTTCATTCCCTAAAATGAAGGAGGGTCCCATCCCAAAAACAGTAATATCTTTGACTTATTTAAGCACTACCATCTTTTTAGTGGCAGTATTGTCTTCTGTTTGTAATGTGTAATATAAAACTCCGCTTACTCCAAAGTTTTTCACATTTAATTCAATGTTATTGATTCCTTTATTGTACTCATTTTGAAGTGAATACACTAATTTTCCAGTTACATCAAATACATTGAATGTTGCTAATCCAGACTTAGGAAGTTCAAATTGAATGTTCGTAATTCCATTGAATGGATTTGGAGAGTTTTGATAAAGTTTGAATGTGCCGACAGTAATTGGATTACTTCTGGTATTCAAGCTTACATCTAGTAATGCTCCTTCTTTATACGCTTCAGCTTTGGTAATTGAAGAATTGAAGTTTATAGCTTCTGAAAGGCTAGTATTATTTCTAGCTTTTACTTTTAGCGTAAACAACACTTCGTTCTTATCTAAGCTTACTTGTTTGATACTATTCCAACTTGTTGTAACTATTCCTTCATTTGCGGATTGGAAACCAAAGTTCGCTTCTGTCAAATCAAGAGTTCCTTTATTTACGTTAATGAATTCTAAATTTTCTGACAATTGAATAGAATATTGATAAGCTACAATATTTTCAAAATTGTTAGCATAAATTGGAATTTCAACAATCTGTCCTGCTTCCAAATTTGCATCTAACAAGCTAAATTCAAGTGTATTTCCGCTTCTAACTGCAGCATTAACGTTTTTATTAGCTATTACTGAACCATTTACATCCCCAACTTTAACTGCCATGAAATCAATATCCATGTTTGATGTTAGGTCGCCTATATTATAGATTTCAGTAAATTGCTCTGATAATGGGTGAGCACTATCAATAAATGCGTACTTATTGTCTACAAATCTCCAAGAATCGTTATTTTCAAAGCTTGAATTAATACCTAAAATAGCTTTTCTCAAGTTCAATAAATCACTTGCAGAAATAGACTTGTCGTTATTGATATCAGCTGCAACCATTTTATAAGGTGAATCAAGCTGAACCAATCCTAATATATGTCTTTGAATTAAAACCAAATCTAAAGTTGAAACTCCGTTCATCAAATCAGAATTCTTTGATGGATTGACTTTATATGATCCTCCAGTAATCATGTTACTAAACATATATTTCCCATCTGTATCTGTCATTCTAGGTTGAATATCCGTATTGTCAAGTGAAACCATTACATCTTCAACAGATTCATGATTTTCAGTAACTATTGAACCTCCTATGTATACTCTATTAGAAGACTGGGTACAAGAATTTAAATTATCTTGAATATCTACATAAGTTGTACAGTAATCTTGAACCACTGTTCCATCTGCTAAAACTGCTGTAGCCCAAATATTAACATCTTGTTTTCCTATATGAGAGCAATCAAAAGCTTTAGAGATATCTTCTCTATTTGCAGAGAAAGAAACAGTAACATCATATCCGCATTGGTGGAAACTTCCAGCGTCAAAATCAGAAGCCCAAATTTCTATCATTCCACCATCTGTTGTTCCATTATTATCATTATCAACTGGCATCAAATCAATTGCCAATCCATGATAACAATATGGGGTGGGAGTTTTACAATTTTCAACAGTAAATATTTGTTCGCAAGAAGTTAAATTTCCACATCGGTCTTCCACTGTCCATACTATCCTATGAGATCCTATTTTGTAGGCTCCAGAAGCATCCACAGAAGCACCAATAATTGTATTGCTTATGATGTCAAAAGATCCATTATTGTCAAGGTCAATTGAATATTTCCATGCTAAAGAAGATGAAGGCGTGCAATCGTCAGTTGCTGACATGTGCAATTCAACCTCACCATCATTACATTCACCATCAAAAGTACATTTTGTTATACTTTCACAAGTTAAATCCAAAACTGGAGCAACGCTATTGGTTACCATAATAACTTGATCCCAACTCCATGTCAAAAATCTACCAGTCTGTGGATTTGTTTGACACCAATCTACTACAGACCAAGTTCTTATTATTTTAAAACAAGATGCAGTCTGTGCATTAAATATTTCAAAAACTCTGTCATCATAATCAGCACCAACCATATCACATGCATCTTCAGAAATAATCGGTCTTCCAGTTACATCTGGACTAACTTGAGGAAGGTCTTCCGTTGCCATTCCCATTGTTAAACTCAAACATGCATCTAAAGTTGTATTACCTGGCCATTGAATATCATAATAACCATCAAACAAATCATTGTTTACAAAATAAATGTTCTGAAAAGTACTTGCAGATCCATTTGCATCTGAAGCAACAAATGTTCGAGTTATATAACCGGTATTACATTGATTAATATTTACAGATACATATCTATTTAAAGTGCCAGCGCAATTATCAGAAAAAGTTGCATCACCAAAAGCATTAATAAGACCTGCAGTCGTATTATCATAAACAAAATCACAGTCTACAGTCATATCAGCTGGTCCTACAATGGTAGGTGGTAATTTATCTTGAACTTCAACATTTACCATGCAGTCATTATAATTATTGGCCTTATCATAAACTCTAAATACAACTAC
>JAHEAQ010000015.1:6254-31008 GCA_024642705.1 Bacteroidota bacterium
CACAGTCTACAGTCATATCAGCTGGTCCTACAATGGTAGGTGGTAATTTATCTTGAACTTCAACATTTACCATGCAGTCATTATAATTATTGGCCTTATCATAAACTCTAAATACAACTACAGTATTTTGATTTAAATCAGAACAACAAAATGATACATATTTACCAAACGCATTATTATTTATACCACATGCAGCACCAAAATCCATTCTTCTTACTTCCATCCTATCCAAACCACATTCATCATAACTTCCATCATCGAATGAGACTGCTGAAACATTAGTTAAACCATTTGCTTCTGAAGATAACGCTACTACGGTATTCTGATCACAAACTGCAACAGGAGCCGTTTTATCTGCTACATGAACAGTAAAATACTCCGTACTTGAATTTAGACAACCATCATATGCTGTAACCGTAATATCATTATTCCCAACAGGTAATTTAATGATTTCACTACCATCATAACTACCAACAAAACCACCTGGGTAAGCAATGTCAATTCTTTTGATTGCTTTGCAATTATCAACGGCTTTCACTTGTGGCAATAAATAAAGTGCTTGACAGTTATATCCTGTTGTTGTAGAAACTGTTACATCATTAATTGGAGTGATAACAGGTCCTGCGTTATCTACTACTTCTATTATTTGCACATAACTATTAACTTCGTCTTCACCACATACCCACTCAGAAATAACCCAAGTCCTCATTATTTTAGTAACGCAGGCAACTTCTGGTAACACCAAATCCGAAAAACTAACTACAGTATTGCAACTAAAATCAGCAGGTGGGTAAAGTGCTTGTCCATTAGAATATGGCACTCCTGTATAACTAGGATCAGGATTACCATTCGGCAGCTTAGTATAAGCTTCATCACAAACCAAAGGATTGTTTGTGGAAAGACGGAGGTTGGTTGGAATTATTACACTTCCTACATCAAATCTTTCAACAGAAATAGTTTGAGTACAAGCTAAAGAAGTATTATTATACTTATCAGTAGCTGTATAAGTTCTTGTGATAATCTTTAAGAAATCTTCATCGCAAAGATTTTCTTCAGTTTGATCAATTAAATTAATAATTGGAGATTGATCACAATCAGCACCAATAAAAGAAGGTAATAAACCACTAATATTAGCGCAGTTCACTGTAATGTCAGTACACTGAATAACTGGTGGCAATTTATCTTCTAAGACAATGTATCCCCAACATTTGTTGATTATACCATTATCATTCGATTCAATTTCTATCACCAACTCCTTACCAATATGGGTACGGTCTAAAATGACAGTAGGTCCACTTGCAAAAGGTGACCCATTTAAAGTTAATTTTGCTCTAACGGTAAATGCAGCACCATCACAGGAAGCACCCCCATCACTTAAAATCATTCCAGCTGTAATTTCAGCTTGACAATTTTCATCTAGAGAGACTTGCTGCTTTCCACCACAAGACATTTCGCAAGCGTTTACAAATGAAGGGCTGAAGAGCGTTGCAGCCAAAATCATCATTGTTGTAAAGCATTTTTCAAAGATCCGAAATGTAAAATTCGTTTTCTTCATGAGATCCTAATTTAGTTTTCTTAATATGAGTTAATCATTGGCCATAGTCGATAGCCAACATTAATAAAAAATGTAGTTATTAAATACTTAGTCAAAAAGTCCGTAGTATAATAAGTAGTCGAAGCTTATTACACCATTTATCTTACTTAATCTCAGGTGGGAATATTGCCAGAAACTGGCTTAGGTATAGTCTATTATCAATTAGTAATACAAATATAATATTTAGTTAATATGTTAATGTACCCTTTTAATGGTATTTTTTATATATAAATTTTTACAAATTAACATATTACACATACGTATGGTAGGTATTCCATTGATTATCTATGTATTACATAATAATTATGACATAAATTAATATCTAATAAAAAGTAAAAATAAAATAGAATTAAAAATAATTGAGACAAATATTAAGAGAAATCGGAAATAGTAAAAGAAAATATATTTACTTAAGAGATTCTGATATAAGGAAACAAAAAAGATAGGTAGCTAATAATGCAAAAAAAAAGCCCCCCTCTAGAAACTAGAGAGAGGCCATCCCAAAAACCGATTTTATCTTCGGCTATCTAAGAAGAAAGTTATTAATCAATAACGATCATTTTCTTAGTAGCTGTGAAATCATTTGAATCTAATTGGTAATAAAGAACTCCTGATGCGTTTAAGTTTTCAACTTTAACACTATTCATACCTTTAGCATAGCTAGCAGTAGTAGAGTATAATACTTTACCAGTTACATCGTAAATAGCAAGTGTTGCATTAGCAGCTTCAGGTAAATTGAAGTTGATAACTGTGCTTCCTCTGAAAGGATTAGGCTCATTTTGGAATAAAGCGTAAGTTTCAGCGATTTCAGTACCTTCATTAGTTCTGAATGCTAAATTAACGTTATTCACTTCAAGACCAGCACCAACATATGCTTCAGCAGCAGTTTTCTTAGAACTAATTGCAACAGCATCTTTAACGTTAGTGTTATTGTTAGCTGTAAATCTTACTGTAAATAATACAGCGTCAGCAGCTACTGTTTCACCTCTAACATTATCGTAAGAAGTAGTGATTACTCCTTCAGAAATTCTGTTCAATCCAAAGTTAGCTTCAGTTACATTTAATGCGCCTGCATCGATACCAGTGAAAGTAAGATCTTTAGAGAATTCTAAAGTGAATTGGTATCCATAAACTTGGTTAAAGTCTGCAGATGTAAAGTTTAATTCAACTACCTCACCAGCAGCATAGCTAGCATTATTTAATTCTAAAGTAACAGCTTTGTTAGTTCTTACAACAGCATTGCTGTTTGCACTTCCTTGAACTGTTCCGTTAACATCTCCAACTTTTACACCTATGAAGTTTTCAGCCATCATATTTGTAGATAAGTTATCAACATTTCCGATTTCATCAAAAGGCCATGGATTAGCAGCGTCAGCAAACTGGAAGTCTGCATCTACAAATCTCCATGAATCATTTGAAGGTAATCTATCACCAGTGTATAATCCTAAGATTAATTTTCTCAATTGTAATAAGTCAGATGCTTTAATGCTTCCATCATTGTTAATGTCAGCAGCAATTCTCTTATAAGGAGAATTTAAAGCTTCAATGCTTAATATGTGTTTTTGAATAATAACTAAATCTAAAGTTGAAACTCCATTTGTAAAGTCATCATTTTTAGAAGAAGTAATCTCATAGTTGTAGAAAGTTGGGTTGCTGTAGAAAGCATATTTACCATCAGCTCCTGTTTTTGTATATTTAGGGAACTCAGGGTTAGTAGTCATTGCTTCTACTTCAACATTATTAACTTTCACACCACTTTCAGTTGCGATATTTCCACCTATAGCAGAAAGAGAACCTTCTGAATCAGGACATCCACCAAGGTTGTCTTGAAGTCTGAAACTTGCAGTACAATAATCATAATTACCTGAAGCATCAGTTGCATAAATTCTTACGTCAATTGTTGCAGCAACTCCATTAGCGATGTATTCGCAAGTGAAATTCCAGCTAGCTGTAGCAGCATCGTAAGCATCCTCAGCAGATAAACCTTCAACATCAGACTCAGGAACCATAGTTACAGTTACATCATCACCACCACAATTATCATATGATCCAGCATCGAAATCAGATGCCCATAAAGTAACACCATTCATTAACATTACTGCTGAAGACAATCCATCATAACAGTAAGGTGTAGGAGCTTTATCATCTTCTTCAGCTAAACCGAAAGTACAAACTTTAGTAGCAGTATTGCCACAACCATCGCTAACAATCCAAGTTACACTGTGAGTTCCAGCAGGGAAAGCTGTAAGAGCTACACCGTCAACTTTAATGTTACCAGGTAATATTGAATTTCCTTCGCCACTATACACCTTAGTTTCACCTTCGAAAGTAAGTTTCCAGTTCCAGCCAAAGAAAGCAGGATCAGTACAATTATCAGTAGCAGTTGCAGTAATTGGACCTGCGAAAGTTTCTCCACAACCAACTATTTGACCTTCACCACATTCGATAACTGGTTTAACAGTATCAAAAATGTCATATTCTACATACATTTCGAAGTAACCATTTTCTGGAACGAAAGGATTAATCTCATGTTTGCCTGTACTTTCATTGTAGTATAAGTAGTTTTCTACGAATTTACACTGATCAATAATCTCCCAGTGTGCAAGAATTTTCTTACATCCACCACCTGCAAAATCAAAAGTATCCACTGATAAATTAATACCAACTTCAGAACATAAGTTATCTATGTTGATTTTTGGAGGAGTTATAGTTACACCACCACAATCAGCAACTTTAATAGCTGGCAAGTTTTCACCATCATCAAGTAAATCACCAATTCCATAAGGATTCATTAAACACCAAACTAAATTTGGAGCAAAACGTAAATCTTTCTTATCAGTATAATTTTTCTTTATATAAGCTCTGTATAATACATCTTCAGCAGAACCTTCAGGGAAAGTGATATCATCACAAGTTAAGAAGTTATTTTGTTTAGCATAGATGTATATTTTCTGAGTACAAGTAACACTCTTCTTGTTGATAATGTTAGTAACAGTAATTGTTCTAGTTACCAAACCTTCACCACAATCTTCTTCACTGCTTAATTGTTGAACAACTTCTACGTTACAAGTAGCAGCTCCGTGAGCGTCTCCGAAAGCAGCATCTACTTTAGCAGCGTCAGCTTCACTTAACGGACCAGCATTGATTAAATCTTGGTAAGCAACAGCATCAATACAGTTAATTTCTCTATCATTAGGAGCAGCACAAGCAGGAGGTAATTTATCCTGAACTTCTACTTCTACCATAGCAGTGTTACACAAATCACCACTTCCACCAGGGATACCGTCACCATTTGCATCATCACAAACTCTGAATACAACCATAACTGGTATTGGTTTTCCAGCTTCGTCAATTTGTACGTCTTCACAGCAGAAATGAACGTAGTCACCCCACCATTTATCGTCAGCTGTTGTTGCTGGATCGTCGCCATCTTCGATTGCGTATCCAGGACAAGTAGTTGACATTCTTCTTACAGATAAAGCAATTGGTCCACAACCATCGAATGATCCATCATCAAATGTTGAAGCAAAAACTTTAGCTAATCCATTGCTATTATATTGAGATAAAGAAACAACAGTATGTGCATCTGCTACAACTACTGGAGGAACTTGATCTACAACTGTAACAATGTGATAGTATCCAGTTGTTGAATTTCCACAACAATCTTCATAATCAGAGTAAACAAATACTTGTTTGACTCCACTAGGAATCGTAAGTACACCATTCACGATTGTTCCAATATGGTTACCATTTACATCAGCACCAATATAAGCCTCGTGAGTTGTTTTAATTTTTGTAGAACAATTGTCTTTCAAAGTTGGATCTACAGGTATTTTGTAAGTAGCACCACAACCCCAAAGGTCAGTGCTGATAGTTACATCAGCAATACCCTCAGCTGTAGGAGCTTCAGTATCAATAACTTTAATGATTTGGTTGTGTTCAAGAACAGCACCAGTACACCAGTTAAGGATAGTCCATTTTCTGATAATTTTGAAAGATGGGCTTGATTGAGCACAAACAGGATCATTACAAACTTCGATTTTCAAATCAGAATAAGTAGCTGCGATTGTTCCACAAGTGCCAATACCTCCAGGGTAACCAGTACCGTAGATAGTTACGTCATCTGATGTCGAAGTAGTTCCTTTAGTGTCAACATAGTCAGCAGGAGAAGGATATCCTGTAACAGGATCTACGTTCCACTCAGTTCCACCACCATCACAAGAAAGATATCCAGCATCGTAAACTGTAATATCCGCTCCACCGTAATTTACTGTAATATCACCAATACCATGGTAATTGTCTGGTAAAGAAAGGTTTTCTAATGTTTCAGGAGTTAAAACAATCGACTGCGAACAACTAGCTTTGTTTCCTTTTGCATCTGTAACAGTATAGTCCCTAATAATAGTCTCTTCAACACAAGCCTCATTATATTTATACTGACCAACAGCCAATGGACCATAAGCAGTACATTCTGTAACAACTGGATCTGGCCATGAATCAACTGGGTCATAATCTGCACATGACATACGAATAGGATCTGCACAAACAATAGTAGGAGCAGCTTTGTCTTCTAGTACAAGCGTTCCCCAACAAGAGTTAGAAACTTGACCATTAACAGTAGCCTGCAAAGTGTAAGTAATTCCCATTACCATACCTGTAGACAAAAAAGCAGGGATTTCATCCGCATAAACTATAACCGCAGTATTACCATTCGGTAATATTAGGTTTTCAGTATAAGATGAAGAAATTCCAGTTAATTTAACTACTTCAGTATAACCTTGTCCACCAACAACTTGACCTACAATATTAGGTGTTATAATGGCTTGACAAGTACCTGGATTAACGGAAACGTTAAGTGTTCCGTTACAAGAAACAGTTTGCGCACTCACATTTAATGAGAGGAACAAACTAAAAAAAAGAAACATAGAAGTGGCAACACGAATGCCTAGCTTCCCAGTCCCTTTAGAATGAAAAAAGGTAAAATTTGCCTTATTCATGAGATTGAGTTTTGGTTATTAAATATATTTTAATTCAAAAAAAGTTAGCCTTATTAATGTAAGACAATAATATTTTGAATTACCCTAGTAAAAAAAAATTGTGTGTGCACAAAAATCTCGTCTTTTAAATTAATGTGCGAATTGTAGTTTTCGTCGTCTTATTTAAAATAGAATACATAGAGTCACATCTGACCTAGTACTCACAACCACAAAGATACATTTTGATTCTTATGGTTTTGTACCAACATTTTGGTATTTTTTATATTATGAAAATCTTTCATATTTAATTAATCTAATATTAACTTATTACAAAACTTGCAATATGTTATTTCTCAGAAATATTTTGTCCTGATCCACCAGAAATGTTAAATCCTAGCGTAAATTCATGCAATCCATTATGGTATTGTTGGGATTCTTCAAGGGATACATTATAAGAATAATACACATTGAAGTTATTAACCCTTGTACCTATTAAAAATCCCAATCTATCGTATCCTAGTGAATATGTTAATCCACCTATCAATTGATCTTCCATAAAACCCATTTTCAGATTAACATCTGCATGAAATGGCGTATAGCGCAATTGCTTTATGAAAATTGATGGTTCTATATAAAAATCATAATTAGGTACTGCATATTTGTAACCTAAGTGAACTATATAGTTTATTGTTCTTTCTGAAGTTCCTCCATTATTATCTAATCTAGCCCGAACCAATCCAGGCAATACCAGACCGAAAGTAATATTTTCATTGAAAACCCCATAAACTCCTGCTGCAACATCAAAAAATCTTGAACCTTCAAGTCTTTCTAATAATATTGGATCTTCAAATGAAACTAGTCCATTATTAAGATCATCCCCTGATAATCCATATTGTATGTATTCAGTAGTTAAGCCAAAGCTAACTTGATAATTATCTGCAGGGATTTTATAAGCATAAGATAATTGCCCTTTCAAAGTCTCTAATGATGCAATACCATCTCTAAAAATTAATGCACCCATCGAAAGCCTATTGGCGATAGGGCCATCATAAGATAAAGAAAGGGATTTCGGACCATTATCAAATCCTGCCCACTTATTGTTGTAATTTATTATTATGCCATGATTATTACTAAAACCTGTGGCTGCAGGATTAATCAGCACTGGATTAATAAAATGTTGCGTATATACATGTCGCTCCTGGGCATTTAGATTCACCAAAATTCCAAAAACGAAAAATATTAATGTTATTATCTTATTCATGTCTTTCTTAGATTATAATCTATATTAAAACTGATCTCTTAATATGGTGACAGTTCCTTTTTTTAATTCTTTTGATCCATCACTGTTTGTGATTTCTAATACCCACATATAACCTCCTTCTGGCAGTTCTTCTCCTTTTTGGTCCAAACCTGTCCAGCTATTGTCATAATTGACCATATTGAATACTTTTGCACCCCATCTATTGTAAATACTCAAGTTGTTATCATAATCATCGGCACAAGCAATATAGAATTCATTGTTATATTCATCTCCATTAGGCGATATCACTGTTCTTGAAGTAAAACATGGAACAGGCGGATCGCAGCTTTTAATTTCTTGACTTTCTAATGCAACAGTACAACCACTTCCATCGGTTACCAATACACTATATTTGCCATCTGGTAAATTAGATATTCGTTTAGTAGATCCAGGAACATTCCAAACATAACTATACGAACCTGTGCCCCCAGAAACTCCTACTTCAAGAAAACCATCATCGTTATCAGAGCATTCAGCAATATCAGTTACCGCAATTGTAAGTTCGTTGGGTTCAGCAATTGTAATATTTTTAGTAGCACTGACAGCTTGGTCATCTTCTACTTTAAGCACATAATCTCCAGGACATAAATTTGAAATAGGAAAATTTACTGTACTACCATTTAAAGTATAGGTAAATACTCCAGAACCCCCTGTAATACTTCCATTAATACTAGCGTCACAATTGCCAAAACATTTTACAGTTGATGGACTTGTAATGTTAATGGTGATAAAAGTAGAATTTACTTTAAAAATTTGGGACAATATGTTGCAATTTTTATCATCTGTAACAAGCACCGTATACTCTCCAGGCGCAAGACCTGAAATGTCTTGTGTAGTCTTACCAGTTGGAGACCAAACATAATTATAAGGTCCCACTCCACCTGTTACTGAAATATCTATTGCACCGTTGGTTCCATCAGAGGGTACTGTTGTCCCTGTGATTTTTATTTCTGCCGGTTGAGTTACTGTATATGATCCCTTCAATTCTAAACTTGGAACAGAAGAATCTGTTATGGTATAATTATATACACCAGCTGTTAATTGAGTTAAATCTTGCGTAGTAAAAGTTCCTGAGGGCCCTGACCATGCATAGGTATAAGGAGAAGTTCCTCCTGCAATTGTTATGTCTATAGCTCCGTTATTTCCTCCAAAGCAAGTTACATTTGTTACATTGTCAGCAGTAACATTTATTCCAGCAGGTTGGATTGTAAAACATGTTTCTTTGATACAATTATTTTTGTCTGTTACTGTTAGACAGTATTCGCCTGCACAAAGATTTGATTTAATATTACCTGTAGAACCATCATTCCAATTAAAGACAAATGGTGGCGTCCCTCCTATCATTTGAACTGTGATCCTTCCATCGCATCCTTGATCTTCATTTACTTTTGAACCACCAAAAACTATTGCTGCTGGTTGTGTTAGAACAAATTCTCTTGATTTTTGGCAACCTGCACCATCATCGATAGTTAATGTATAAGTCCCCGCTCCAAGATTTGCAATATCACAATTTGCGGATTCCTGAATTACAGTACCAGAAGCATTTGTCCATTTGCAATTGTAATTGCCACTTCCTAAAGCAACTTGAATGCTACCATTCAGTGAACCATTACAAGTTGGATTAACAAGGGATTTAATACCAATATTACAACCACATTCGACCGTTGCTTTTCCTACCACAAAACCGACAGGCACAACTTCATTGCTGCCATTACTAACTTCAATCGAAATTGGTGGATCATTGGTAAACATTATATTACTTGTACCATCACAATCCCCTTTTCCTGTAAAACAAACTTCAAAAATAACCCGATCGTCAGGAATTGAAGTCCCTCCTGTTAAGTTATTCCATGTTACTCTTAGTTTATTGTTAGCTGTAGGATTAAAGTTAGATTCAGAAAGTTCTACTAAATTGTATTTTTCAGTGCCAGAATAAGTTAAGATATTTGCATCCCACATTATGGCAAATTGCATACTTTGAATGTCGTCAAAGTTTTTGACTGAAATAGGAACACAACCTTTAGCATTCAGTGGGATGATTGAATTTTGAGAAACCAATGTAAAATCTGTAGTTTCGCCTGTTCCTCCAACCACGGTTATAGACCCATTGCTTGGAGTTGCAGGAACGGACTGATCCATTGAATTTGAAAAATCCAGCCCAACCAATTCAACCGGACTCACTTGAGTATCTACTCCGATAATATCATAACAAACTTCAAAAATTGTTCCTGTAAGATTCAATGGTGTCACTCCAGTATTGTCAAACCAAAAAATGGTAAGCTCACCTTGTGGTGCTTTCACCGCATTCACATTTGATTCTGCAGTAAAACCTGGCAATACCGAATTTTTAACAGAAGTATATCTTGCGATTGACGGATTAAATTTCAATCCAACCGTTAGGGATTGAATATCATTAAAATTAGTAACTGTAATTGGAACACAAATATTGGTTCCTCCAGGTCCACTTACTTTCGCAGCTGAAATTGTCAATCCGCCACCACCATTACAATTGGTACCATTTATTTTTGCAAGACCATTTGTTGCCACTGCCCCAACATTACTAGTGTTGCTATCTACAAATTCGATTGCAGTTGGTGTATTAGATAATCTCACTGTAGCTTCAGCGCATTCATTTCCAATGGCATTCAGCCTAATAGTAAACAATCTGGTATTATTTGGCAAACTCTCTGGTTGAGTATTGGTTTTACTCCAAGACACTGTAATTCTGCCATCGACGCCTCCATTAGCAGGAGACCCAATACTAGCAGCTGCACTAAATTGATCCAAAACTGTGGTTACATTAACAATTGAATTGAAACTAAATTTAGTGGCATCCCAATTTATGGAATATTGAAAAAGGACGATATCAGTAAAATTGCTGTATGTAACATCCAAATCTACTGTCTGACCTTTATTTGCAGATCCATCGCTGATTTTCACGGAAACTTGCCCTATAGTTACATTTACTATTGCCAAAAATGCAATAACAAATAAGGTAATTTTCTTAACTATTGAATTGGGACTTTTTATGATTTGCATACAAAAAATTTTGTGTTAAATATACTGGGCAAAGATAGAAATACTTTTTACATTAATTAAATTTTCAAGACTGCCATTACATGCGGCAGGAAACCTTTCCATATCTAAAACCATTATTGTCGGCAAAGATACTAGCTTGATTTCTTTGGTATTCATATATTGATCATATATTCTAAACTTTACAAAACTTAAAAACCAATATTCGTGCCATTTGATAAAAAGAGGGTAATCCATTAAAAAATAAATATTATTTAGAATATAGTTTCAGGCTTTAAATTTTTAATATTCCAATTAAAACGGGTTTAAGCATATTAACTGGATTATTCAAAATCTCTCCAAATTCGTTTAAAATAAAATTCAACGGATTCTTGAAAATGTAGAAATAATTTATCTACTTTTTATTTTATGAAAATTTACAAACAACATTTTGCTTCTAAAGAATAAGACGCAAGTCTTATGCCAAATTGTTGTCAATAGCTAGACGAATAAGAGAAACTGTATTATGTACACCAAGTTTTCTCATAATATTCTTTTTATGAACGCCAACAGTTTGTTCACTAATGAAAAGCATTGCTCCAATTTCTATGTTGGATTTCGCCATTACAATTAAACTAAGCACTTCATTTTCTCTATTTGTCAATTTCTGTTTGTTCTGAAAATTGCCATTGTATAAATTTTGTCTTACTTCGGACTTCGGTTTGTGACCTTTCAAGGGTGTAAGTCGAAGACCTTCTGTCATATATGTATTGCCTTCGAAAACTTCTTTTAGTCCTTCACTTATTAAATCCATTGTTGTGCTTTTTAAAATATAAGCATCTATACCAATTTGAAAAACTTCCCTAACAACTTTGGTATTATCAAACATCGACAGAACGATAATTTTGGCATTTTTATACTTTTTCCTAACTTTTTTGATTTGATCAATTTCTTCTGATTGTCTTACATTAAGATCAATAAAAATTAAATCAACTTCTAAATTTTCTTTTTGATTTAAAAAGTTGTCTATTGTTATTTCTATAAAATTAAAATTGTAATCGTTTAATTTTGACAATAATAGTTTGAATCCTTCTTTAAATAAGTTTTGCTCATCTATTATTACAGTATTAATCATGGTTAAGAGATATTTTCAAATTTTAGTGGAAAATTATATAAAACATAAGTTGCAAAATAAATGCCACAAAAAATATTGAAGCAATACTTTTTACTATTTGAAGCAATTTATTTTTATAATTGAACTAGCCAATAAATTGATATTCAATAAAAATCTTAGTTTCGTAACAAAAAATCACAAGAATAATAATATGAAATATTTCAGCTATTTAATTTTCAGAACATTCGTTGGTTGTTTCAAATTGATTCCTTTTAGAATGGTATATCAATTATCAAATTTTGTGAGTTTTTTGCTGTGTAAAGTTATAAAGTATAGAAAAAATCTTGTTGTATCAAACATAGAAAAAGTTTTTCCAAATTTTCAAGAAAAAGAAAAGTCTGATTTATTAAAAAAATCTTATTCCAACTTAGCGGATATACTTCTTGAAGGTATTAAAGGAGTAAGCATGAATCGCAAACAACTCATCAATAGATATAAATATATTAACCCTGAAATTATAGACGATTGTTTTCAGAAAAATAAATCGATAATACTTGCAACAGGGCATTATAACAATTGGGAGTGGGCGGCATTATCAACACCTTATTTTTTCAAACATCAAATTGTAGGGATTTATAAAAAACTAAGCAATACATATATTGATAAATATTTTAAAAAATCCCGATCAAATACTGGGATAATCTTGTACGAATTAAATGAAACAAGTGAAGGTTTCAAAAAACAATCTAATGAACACAAGCCGTCCCTATTCCTTATGGCTGGAGACCAAAGTCCTTCAAATACTAAAAAAGCATATTGGACAATGTTTCTAAATCAGAAAACACCATGTTTGCATGGAATAGAAAATTATTCAAGGGCTTACAATCTGCCTATTGTATATTGCAATATTCAAAGAATAAAACGAGGTTTTTACGAATTGGAATTATCATGGCTATTGCAAAATCCTAGTGAATATAAAGAAGGGCAAATTACTGCTCTTTATATGAATAAATTAGAGGGAATTATTAAAGAAAAACCTGGAAATTGGTTATGGTCTCACAATCGATGGAAACATAAATATGAAAACCAAAAATTAGTTGTATAAAAAATATAAGTGGAAAAATCTGAAATTAAAAAAGAAATATTACAAGATAGCGCGTAAAACGGTATAAACGCCTAAACGGTCTTCAATTTTAATATTGTATGCACCTTTTGGAAGACCAAAGAAAAAATCTGCATTCAAGATATTATCTCCTTCTAAAACGTCAAATTTTCTAACAAATAGAACTTGTCCCAAGTTATCAAACATTGAAATAGTTAAAGATGCGTTTGCCTTTGAATAAATTTTAATTTTAGAGTCTGGGGATATTGGATTGGGATAAATAGCTGCACTTATGATTTTTTTATCTAGTTCTGGACCATTTGGTATATTATAATGTTCCATTGCAACGAAAACATTCGGCTGCATTAATGAAATTTCTGTATTGTTCATTATGAGCTCTTGGAAAGTAATCTTTGAAATCTTTTCCTTTTCAGCTTCTGATATTGCAGCGTCATTTGCGTAATAAAATCTATCTCCATCTCTTATTTGTCTAAATTGGCGTTCTACAATAGTCATTACCAATTCACCAAATATTGCATTTTTCATATGGTCTTCAGCCAACATACCTACCCATGGATCAATGTTATTCACACTTCCATATAAAAGTTCTAATTTCGAAGAAACATTAATATCAGAACAGATATCTGTAAACTTGCTTACTCGAGGCAAACCAAAATTTTCTCTGACAGTATTATAATCAGGCAATCCTCTTTCTCGACCTCTATTGATATTTATTGCTGCCAAATCTAATCCACCTTCTCCCGGCGCTCCAAAAAGAAAATTCCGAACATCATCTATGATTTTACAATCCAATTCTTGTTGAACTTGTGTTCCCATCCCTTTTAAAAAAGGCTCAATTCCACCAGAAAGATTTACTGTAAAAGGATTAAAAAAAGCATCTCTCAAAGATATTTGTCCATTACTAGAATTTCCTTTATTATCCATTCTGATTATATTAGAATTGATAAGTGTGTGACCCATTCTAAATGCTGCTGCAGAAAATACATTGGAAATTGAAGGATCAATATTTTCACTATAACCTTGATATGCTGGCACAACAATTCCTTGAGCAGGTAACCATTCGTTATAAGCAATTGATTGCAAAGTTGCAGTGGTCAATCTCTTGGCGTGTTGGTACAATTGCTCATCATCCCAAGTAGGATTTTGATTTTTTAATATGGTACATTGTCTATTGTGTTCTCTTACAAATAAAGTATGAACAGCAATAAGGAGCGGATTTTCATTAGCTCTAATGTCACCTGCAACAAATAATTTCACGTTTGACTTTGTATCATCTGCCATAAAAGGTGCAGATGGATCAACGGTAGAATTAAATTCTCCATTTAAAGTGTTCCATGGCAATAAATTATTGCTTGACACCTTTAATTTTCCATCAATAAAACTTCTTAACCAAATTGCACGAGTTTCATCACTACCATAGATATTAGACCCATCGAGAAAACTAGTAATTTCATTGGCGTGCCTTCTCGGATTATTTATATTTGTTCCTGTTCCAGCCACTGCTTTGCTTCTCATCATTGGAATAACTTGTCCAATTCCGAAAAATTTATCATCCGCAGGTGGAACAATAATTAAAACTTCTTCTCTATCATTTGGATTAGAATTATCCACTAAACTTATATCATGGTCGATAAATTGGCCAAAAACCCAATTGTAATCACTTAGTGATTTCTTGTCATTGAAAATTCCTTCTTGACTAAATAAAACATTACTAATAACTCTTGGATTTTCCCTGTCAGGTGCTGCAGGACTTGAAATGCTATCACTATAAGCGGTTACTGTATTTACAAGAATTAAACTACCAGTGCTTCCTAATTCTGGATTTGCTTTGTTATTTCCAAAACCGTCAACGCTTCTTACTTCTTGTGATATCCCAAAATTGAACACAAATAGAAAAGCAGCTAATGCACATATTGTGTTACGTACATAAAACTTACTTAATCTTAAAAAATGCGTCATGGGATACAAACTGCTCTATTTAAAAAAACAAAGATAATGATTTAGGAATATCATAACATGAATTCAAATATTAATTAACAAATTTTAATTAAAAAAAAATACATTAATTTATAAAACCTTAATTATCAATTGATTAAAAAATTAAATAGCAAAATTTAAAATTTAAAATGAATTTTGAACATATTAACTGTAATAATAATACATAAATTGCTGTTTTCCAAACTTTTAATTAAATTATTCCTATTTTCATTATTTTATAATGTCTATTATTTTACATTTAATTAGAATAACCACTATTATCATTCGTTACATTTGACAAATTATGATCTAATTTATTTAATTTCAAATGCGTACTTTTTGTGTCTTAATGATATTTCTTTCATTCTGTGCAAGTGTTAACGGCCAGCATGAAATTTCCAATAAAAGATCGAAATTTATTTCTATAAAAAATTCACCCATTTCCTTAGATTCACTAAGTGTCATCCCATCTTCTTTAAATTTCTATTATAACAATTTGTCCATTCAAGATTCATTAAATTATAGTTTAAAAAATGATAGTCTTTTCTTAGAATTAATAAATAAAAAATCTAATAGTATAGGAGACAGTATCTTGGTTGAATATAGAGTGTTTCCAATAAATTTTGGTGTTAGTTTTTTTCATTTAGATAGCACAAAAACGGTTAAGAAACCTTCAGATTTGGCTATAGAATATGACTTTGAAATTTACAAACAAAAACAAAATGATTTATTATTTTCAAAAGGGTTGGATTATGATGGAAGTTTTTCAAGAGGCTTATCATTTGGAAACAGCCAAAGCCTTGTTCTAAATTCAAATTTTAATCTTCAATTGGGTGGAAAATTAGGCGATGATCTAGAAATTGCTGCTTCAATTTCTGATGCAAATATACCTATACAGCCTGAAGGTACAACACAACAATTAAATGATTTTGATAAAGTCTTCATTCAAATTAAAAAGAAAAATACTACACTGATTGCTGGAGATTATGAAATTTCGAGACCTAATTCATATTTCATCAACTACTACAAGAAATTACAAGGTATTTCTGTATTGCAAGAAAATTACAATGAAAAATATGGTTTATTTAAACAAAAAGGCAGTATCGCCATTTCAAGAGGAAAATTCAGTAGGATAACCTTACCAACCAAGGAGGGAAATCAAGGTCCATATAAGCTTACTGGAAGTGAAGGCGAAAAATTCCTAATTGTTCTTTCTGGAACCGAAAAAGTTTATGTTGACGGTAAACTTTTAGCAAGAGGAGAAGAAAATGACTATGTTATATATTATGATAGGGCGGAAATTATTTTTTCAACCAATCGATTGATTACCAAAGACAGCAGGATTATTGTGGAATTTGAATATGCGGATCAAACGTTCTTGCGGTCACTATACCAATACGGTGGTGGGTGGGAATATGGCAAACTTAAAGTAGATTTTAATATCGTTAGCGACCAAGACAGCAAAAATACCTTAGGAGGAGCCAATTTAGATTCACTTGATCTTGCTTTATTGAATATCGCTGGCGATCAGGATGCAAATGCCATAAGGTCGGGAATTAAAAATAATATTGAAGTATATAATCCAAACAAAGTATATTATAAAAAGATATACAATCAAGACCTAAAAGACTCCATTCTTATCTTTACCAATAATCCTGACAGTTCATTTTATTTGGCAAATTTTTCAGAAGTTGGCAGTGGGAATGGGTCTTATGCAATCAATTCTGGAATAAATTCAAATGGCAGAGTTTATAAATATGTAGGAAAAGGAAAAGGCAATTATGAACCATACGTTAGGTTGGTTGCGCCAGAAATCAAACAAATGTATTCATTGCGAAGTAGCTATAATTTCAATGCCGAATCAAAAATATTGCTTGAGATTGGAATGTCCTACTTTGATTTGAATAGGCTTTCTGAATCGGACGATAAGGATAATACTGGGTTTAGTGGTCGATTAGAATATCAGAATAAAATTCCCCTTGGAAAAAGAAAAAATTGGATTTTGTCTCCAATTTTAGAAATGGAATCGAAGAGAATTAATTTCAAGTCTTTGAATCCCTATCGTGAAGCTGAATTTGCAAGAGATTGGAATATTAATCCAAATAATATAAGCGATGAATTTCTCGGAGAGTTTGGCTTTGCATTGAATCAAAAAGAAAACTTAACAAATCTTGGATATACCTTCAGTAATTTTTCTCAATTTGGAATTTACAATGGAAATCGACATAATTTATACGGGAATTTTAAGAAAAATGGATTTGAGATCGATTTACAAAACAACTATCTAAATTCAACGTCTGATCAATTAAATTCAACATTTTCAAGACCAAAAATTTCGATTTCAAAACAATTTTCAAAAATAGATGACTGGACAATAGGTTGGTACGGTGAAAGAGAAAAAAATGAAATTTACGAAAATTCAAACCAAATTTTAGACAAATCCAGCTTCCATTATGACTATTCAAAATTCTTTGTGCGCAGTGATGAAAAGGATAACTTTAGTTTCGGAATTGAGTACAACAATCGAAAAGATTATTCTTCTGAACCAGGTTTCTTTTCATTAGTTACCAATGCTGATGAATATGAACTGAATGGAAAATGGAGCATTAAAAATATTTCGACAACTGGATGGGGATTTACCTACAGAAATCTTCAAATCGAAGATCCTAACCTGACAATAGAGAAAAATAATGCAGTTTTATTAGGAAACTTTAATAATATTTTGAATCTGGCAAAAGGTGCTTTTAATAGCACAACTAACTACAAAATTTCAAGTGGTCAAGAACCAAAGATCGAATATGATTTCCGAGAAGTGCTCACTGGCCAAGGAAATTACATTTGGATAGATAATGGGGATGGTATTCAACAAAGAAATGAATTTCAAATTGCTCCGTTCCAAGATCAAGCAAATTTTGTAAGAGTCAACTTATTTAATAATGAATTCATAAGAACAAATAATATTGGTTTCACGCAATCGTTGAGACTTGAACCAAAAATTTATTTGAGAACTCTGGAAAAAAAAGGTAAGCTTTTAAATTTTTTATCTAAAATTTCAATCGTTTCAAATTATAGAGTTGACAACAAAAGCATGGGTTCGATTAGTGCTTTTACGTTAGATCAATTCAATTCAAAAGACACCTCATTAGTAAGTTTCAATTCATTATATAGTGGCATATTGTATTTCAATCGAGGAAATACGATATATGATTTGCAATTTGGGATTAGGAATAATTCAAATAAAATTGTTCAGACTATAGGTTTTGAGCAAAGAAGCTTAAAGGAATATTATTTGAGAAATAGATTAGCACTCAATAAAAATCTTGACTTTATTTCCATATTCACAAAAGGAGAAAAATCTTATTTATCTGAATTTTTTTCTAACAATGACTTTAAAATTGTTTCACAAAAAATTGAACCGTCTTTGTCATTAAGGATTGGTAATAAAATTAGATTAACGACCGATTACAATTTTGAGCTAAAATCAAATTTAAATGGGACTCCAAACGAAAAAGCAAAAATTAGTGACATAAAAGTGGGATTTACGTATTCAAAAGAAAAGACTTCAAGAATTAATTCAAGTTTGAAATTTGCAAATGTCAACTATTCAGGCATTACAAATACTGCCTTGGAGCTCAATATGTTAGACGGATTAAAAAACGGCAAAAATCTATTATGGTCTATGGAATATTCCAAAAGGATGATGAAAAATATTGATGTCAACATTTCTTATGAAGGAAGAAAAACTGGAAACAATAAAATTGTACATATTGGTAGAGCTCAAATTAAGTCCAGTTTCTAATAAATTGCAATATGATGTTGAACATATTTGAATGTTAAAAGGTTAAAACAGTAATATTGTAGAAGATATTTAAATACAGAAAATAAAAATTACTTATTGATTAATCAGTAATTCGATTATCTTCCTCAAATAAATTTTGCTTTAAAAGTTACCATTGAAGAAATTCGCAATTTTTTGTCTTTGAGAAATTAAAAATATGCAACAATTTTAAATTATATGAAATTAATATTAATCCTCTTTTCAATAATTAGTATTTCTACCACTATTTTCAGTCAAAATTTTTTCAATCCGATAAATGAAGAAAATATTAATCTCACTTATGCCAATAAACGTTCCATAGTCCCTTCAAAATTTTATGTTACCGAAGTTGAATATTTGGACCTAATTTCATATCTGACCAATGGTGCAATTTCAGAATCCACCTACAAATCTCAAAAAAAGACACTGCCTATTCTTATCCCAGACCCTGATGGGAAAATCCAAAAATTTGAAGTTTATGAAGTAAAAATGATGGAAGACGGTCTTGCTTCTCGATTCCCAGAAATAAGAACATTCAAAGGTTACAATTCAAAAAACAAATTAGAAAGAATTAATATAGGGATTGGATACAGCGGATTTTATGCAACAATAATTGGAAAATCTGGAAATTATTCAGTCGATAGATATGCAAATTCCCAAAACAAATATTATATATCTTATTACTTTAAAGACGAGTTAAATACGGTTGGCAGAAGCAATGTTTGCGGAACAACTGCTGTAGAAATGTTGGAACAAGAAAGTAAAATTTCCACAAGAAGCAGTGGTGAAAATTTGCCATTATTAACCTATAGACTTGCATTAGCTTGCACAGGTGAATTTGGTGCATTTTATGGACCTACAAAACCTGAGGTACTTTCAGAAATGGTAAAATCTGTTAATCGAGTCAACCAAATTCTAGAAAATGACCTTGCTATCAGGTTTATTTTGGTAAATAATAATGACAAAGTTATTTTTCTAAACAAAGATAATGACCCATATAATGATGGCAATACAGGTTCGACACTGTTAAACCAAAACACAGAAGTATTAAATTCAAATTTGGGTTTCTCAAATTATGATATTGGGCATGTTTACACCCGAGGATGTGATGATGTGGGTGGTGTGGCATTTATTAGGTCATTGTGCAGTGCTAATAAAGGAGGTGGAGTAACTTGTCATTATGTCGGAGACATTACGACTATGGCTGTTAGGGTTGCAGCGCATGAAATGGGGCATCAGTTGGGTTCAAATCATACTTTTAACAATTGTGGCGGAAATGAAAACACTGGAACAGCTTATGAGCCTGGCAGTGGTTCTACAATAATGTCATATGGCGGCTTGTGTGGGTCTGCAAACGATGTCGTTGCAACTGCAGACGATTATTATCACGTAAGTTCACTTATTGAAATAACCAATTATACCAGAACAGCATTTGGAAATAATTGCTCAAAAACTGTTGAAACTTCGAATCATATTCCTGAAGTAAGTATTCCATTGAATGGAGGTTTTAGCATTCCTATAATGACCCCATTTGAATTAACAGGTCAGGCAACAGATGAAGATGGTGATCAACTCACTTATAGTTGGGAAGAATTCGATCTGGGTCCAGTGTCCAATTTGGGTTCCCCTCAAGGCAATAGTCCCTCATTCAGATCCGTGTACCCTTCAGCTTCCCCAACAAGAATATTCCCAAAAATTTCAAGTATTATTACTAATTCATCTAATAAGACAGAGGTGCTTCCAACCTACAGTAGAGATCTAAGATTCCAGTTCATTGCCAGAGATAATAATACAGAATCAGGCGGAGTTGCATGGACAGATATTAAATTCAAATCAAATTCCTCAGCTGGGCCTTTTCTTGTAAACTTTCCTAACGGTGGTGATGTACTGACCGTAGGAGAAGAAATTGAAATAAAATGGGATGTTGCAAATACAAATAACGAAATTATAAATTGTCAAGCTGTAGATATTTATTTATCTACAGATCGAGGATTAAATTTTGACCATCTTTTACTAGCTTCAACTTTTAATGATGGGATTGAGAAAGTTTTTGTTCCAAACATAGTTGGAGATAAAATTAGAATTAAGATTAAAGCCTCAAAAAATATTTTCTTTGATATTTCAGATCAAGATTTCACCATAAAAGAACCAACAGAACCTGGTTTTACCCTCGAATTCAATCCAGGATATATAAGAAATTGTGTCCCAAATGACATTACTATAAATTTCAACTCTATATCTTTTTTAGAATATGACTTGCCAATATCATTTGAAATAATAGATGGCATTCCTGAAGGAGTAAATATTGAATTTGAGCAAGATCAAATTATTCCAGGAGAAAATACGAAAGCGACTATTTCTTTTTTAGATTCTTCAGTTTCTGGAGTATTTAATCTAGTACTGAGGGCTAGTACGACCGAAGACACACTCTATAGAAATATAATCTTAGATCTATTAAGTACAGATTTCTCAAATGTTAAACCATTAAATCCAATCATTGGAACATCTGGCAGTATAGTTTCTCCTATTTTTAACTGGACAAGTGATTCAGATGCAACAGCATATTATTTCCAATTGTCAGATAACCCATCATTTAAAACTAACTTAAGTTCAATTTTATATCAAGAAACACTTATTGACACATTTTTTGAGTTGGAGAATATATTAGAAAAAAGCACTATATATTATTGGACAGTGCAAGGAGTTAATGAATGCGGCGAATCTGATAATTCCGAAATTTATACCTTCGCAACTGAGGCGCTCAGTTGTAATACTTTTACATACAATAATCTTCCTCAAGGCATTTCTGCTTCTGCAGCCATAACGATTGAGATGCCAATTGAAATAAATGCTTTAGGGAAAGTTGCTGACGTAAATATTAAAAAATTAAGAGGAAGCCATGGATGGGTCAGCGAACTTAGGGGTGAGTTGGAAAGCCCCTCTGGAGTGAAAATCGTACTTTTTGATAAGAAATGTGGTAACCAAGCTGATTATAATTGTGGTTTTGATGATGAAGCAATATCTGAAGTAATTTGTCCTTTGAATCAGGGTATTTCTTATCAACCTCAAGAAAAACTTGACACTTTTAATGGCGAAGATATAAGTGGAATTTGGAAATTATTTCTCATTGATAGCAAAATTGGAAATGGCGGTACAATACAAGAATATAGTTTAGAATTGTGCTCAAATGCAGTTTTAGAAAATCCTTTTTTAGTTAGAAACGATGCAATGCCTCTTCCTTCTGGCGTTGGTAGAAGAATCACTAGTGACTTTTTACTTACAGAGGATGGCAACAATAGTAATAATGAATTGACTTATACTATTGTTTCACTCCCTATAAATGGGTTTTTACGATCTAACAATGATCTTTTGGCTATCGGAAGTCAATTTACCCAACTAGATATTGATAATAATAAAATAAGATATCAACATGACGGTACAGGAACTTTAGATTCATTTTTGTTTACTGTGAAAGATGGTGAAGGAGGATGGATTGATCTGACTACATTCCATATTATTGTAGATAATGAAGTAGTATTATCGGTTGAAGAATTTTCTAAAACAAATGCTAAACTTTTCCCGAATCCGAACAATGGACACTTTTATTTGACTTTGGATGAAATCCAAGATAAACTCAATTTTGAAGTTTTTGATATTACTGGAAGAAAGATTAATTTTCTAACAAACCAAAATGGAAATAATTTCGAATTTAATTTTAACAATCTTCAAAAAGGTATTTATCTTTTCAAGATTAGTGGAAGTAAGTATAATCGTATAATAAAGTTTATTGTCGAATGATAGCAGATCTTCATTAAATTGAAATTAATTTAATTTTAGCTTTTTTTGAGCAAAAACAATAGTTTGCAAAACTCCTCTTGCGCCTAAAAAAACCATTAAAGCAAGCCAAATATTGTTTCCAGGAAAACCATAATAACTCAATAAATAAATTATCACCGCTGCAATCATAGTATTTCTCATAGCTTTTGAGGCTGTAAGACCAATAAAAATTCCATCCCATAAATAGCATGAAAAAGCCACTACTGGCAAAACGATAACCCAATTTATAAGTTTATTGCTTTCTTGAATTACATCAAACTGATTTGTAAATATTCTTACAATGTTATCTCCAAAAAAGAAAAAACAAGTTGAAAACATTAAAGAAAGACTAAAACCCCAAATAAAAATATATTTTATTGCCTTGAAAGTATTGGCTTCATCTTTTGCTCCAAAATATTTGCCAATCAGACTTTCGGCTGAATGGGCAAATCCATCAATAGCATAAGAAGTCCAATTTAAAAATTGAAGCAATAATACATTGGTAGCAAGGAATAATTCGCCTTTGAGGGATGCTTGACTATACAAAAATGCAAATGCAAATGATAAGCAAACAGTTCTGAAAAAAATATCTTTGTTAATATTTAAGAATCGACTTAAGTTGCGCCAACCAAATAAATTATTAAACGGAATAACAATTAAGTATTTTTTGAAATAGAAATAAATGACTATTAAAGAAAATAATAAACCAAAATATTGGGCTATAACAGTTCCTATAGCTACACCTTTTATTCCAAGTTGGCTTACATAAACCAGATAATAGCTTAATACAATGTTTACAATATTAACCAAAACAGTAATGATTAAAGGAATTTTCGCATTTTGTAACCCAAAAAACCAACCCATCAAAGCGTACAATCCCAAAGTTGCAGGTGCTGCCCAAACCCTGATATAAAAATAATCAAAAACAGCAGATTCTTGCACCAATTGGACATTCATCAGATAAGCTGAGATTCTACCTATTGGCACCATAAATACTATAATAATTATACTAATAAAGAGAGAAAGGTAAAACGCACGTTGTAGGTTATTCGAAATTTCCAAATTATCTTTTCTCCCATAAGCTTGAGCGGTCATTCCAGTTGTGCCCATTCTTAGAAAACCAAAGTTCCAATACACAAAATTAAAAATCATCGATGAAATTCCGACGGCACCAAGTTCAATTGATGAAAGATGGCCCATTAAAGCAGTATCAACAGTTGACAACAATGGAATCGAAATATTGCTTATTATATTAGGAATGGCTAGTTTTAAAATTTCTTTATTCATTAAATGAAGGTCAATTATAACACTTAGATAGATTTTTAATCCTTAATTACTTTTTTGTAAACTGCAATATGAATTAAATAATCTATTGTATGAATAATTCATTACAAAATATATGTTTGGATCAATTTAGAATCTATTACTTAAGGGAAAGCAACTGTTCAATATATATCATTTATTATACTCAAATTCTTTAGTACTAAAGAAAATTTGATGGGTTAGTTTTATCAATTTTTCAGTTAAGGTTCTTAATTGGGTATGAAAATGAATTTTACAACTTAAAATTCAATACACCAACACTCTTACTGAATAGAATAACCATAAATTGTTCAGGCTCAAAAGTAAATTTGAATGCAAAACTGATAAAATTCAACTTAAAAAATTAGAACAGCTAATATGAAGTCTCAAATAGGTAAAAATCTTATTTAATATTCTTAAATAACTCAAAAATGAGCATTCAATCTTTATTCCAGGAAGATTCTTAAAGTAAGTTTCAAGGTTGGCTTTTTCAATGCCACATAGGTCGCAAATTATTTCAGAAATCTGAAATTCGATATTTTTTCAAACTTTAACATTTGAATGAAAATAGAAAAGGAAATATTTTTATTTTTTAGATACTATTAGAAAAATGTGCGACATGATTGCCATCTGTTTATGATTTATTTACATCCTTTGTAATTATTAAACAATTTAAATAATCATTTTAGAGTTTCTTAATACAATTTCAAAATAACCATG
>JAHEAQ010000015.1:31108-69989 GCA_024642705.1 Bacteroidota bacterium
CTATTAGAAAAATGTGCGACATGATTGCCATCTGTTTATGATTTATTTACATCCTTTGTAATTATTAAACAATTTAAATAATCATTTTAGAGTTTCTTAATACAATTTCAAAATAACCATGTCGCAATCATATGTAGATATTATACAATATATTATTGTTTAATCACCTTTAATAATTATCTTTCGCTTTTCAAATAAATTATTATTAAATCAATCAATTTAAAATTTCTTGAATCTCAAAATATTTATTAAAAATTTACTTTTCATTGGCCTTTTCTTTGTTGGCGTTTTGATATTGGTGCTATTATGGTTGAGAATATATACCAATCATGGTCAAAAATTGAATTTGCCCGAGTTTATTGGGATGAAAATAGAAGATGCATCATCGTTTGCCCAAAAAGAAAGCTTCCAAATAATTGTAAATGATTCAGTTCATATAATAGGAAAACCAGGTGGAACAATTATTGATCAGAATCCTAAAGCAAATTCAAAAGTCAAGGAAAACCGTAAAGTTTATGTCACCACTACTAAATTTATTGCCGATAGATTTAAGGTTCAAGCGCTTCCAATTTTGTATGGCCGAGAATATGAAAGGAAAAGTAAAGAATTATCCTTTATGGATATTAATTGTGTCATAAAGGATTATCAATATGATCCAGGTGAGCCTGATCATATCCTAGAAGTATATTATAAAGACACAAAAATAATTTCAAGTGAAGGCAGAAAAAATGAAGTGGAACTAGAAAAAGGCAGTACTTTAGAATTCGTACTTAGCAAGAGGCTAGGCGGCGAAATGGTTGTTCCAGATGTGGTTTGTATGGACTTCGAAAGTGCAGCATTCCTAATAGAAAATCTTAGACTTAAAGTTGGAATTTCGGCTTCTGATGGTTCTTTTACTGATCAGTCAAGTGCTTATATTATTGCTCAATATCCAGTGTTTGATCCTGGAGCTACTGTACAAATAGGAGATTCTATAATATTGACTTTGAGTCAAGTTAAACCAAAAAATTGCAACTAAAATGGATATTCAGGTTGAAGAATTAAAGGATAAAATTGATGGCAAAGAAGATTTTATCTTAATCGATGTTCGTGAAGCTTATGAAAGGGCTGAGTTTAATGTTGGAGGAACACATATACCATTGGGAGCTGTGCCTTCAAATTTAGATGATTTGGAAGACTTCAAAGACAAAGAAATTGTAATATATTGTCGTTCAGGCAATAGAAGTGGACAAGCTAAAATGTATATGGAACAATTGGGTTTCAAAAACGTCCGAAATCTGCTAGGTGGAATGTTAGAATGGAATAGAAAATTTGGGGTTTAATTAGATCTAATAAATAGTTGAAAGCTCCAAATATTTTTTTCTTAGTTTGGATATTTTAAAATTTATTCTTCCACATCATAGATTCAACTGGCTTGATAGTTCTAGTGTTATATTTTGCGTTTTTCTTTTTATTATAATAATTTGTTATGCCTCCATCAACTGTAAAATAAATCAATTGTCCCACAGGCATTCCCGCATAAACTCTTACAGGATGAACACAAGAAATTTCTAAAGTCCATGTATTGCAAAAACCAACATCCCCCTTTCCAGCTGTTGCATGAATATCAATCCCTAATCTACCTACACTTGATTTACCTTCTAAAAAAGGAACAGAATTATGGGTTTCAGTATATTCTTCTGTAACTCCCAAATAAAGTGTCCCTGGTTGCAATACAAATCCTTCTTCTCCAATTATAATTTCTTTTATTTTATTATGCTTTTTTGCATCTAGAATTTCATCTTCATAAACTGCTAAATATTTAGCTAAATGAACGTCGTAAGAATTTGTGCCTAAACAATCCGGTCTAAATGGTTCTATAATAATTTCGCCATTATTTATCGCCTCTTTAATACTTACATCAGTTAATATCATTTTTCTATTTTTGTGACTGCAAAGAAACAAAATTAATGTGATTTAGTCCTACGAATTGCTTGATCTAATAGCATAATTGTTAATTTTATGATATGCCGTTGTATTTAAGTAAGACCGTTTTTGAAAATGCCAAGTTAGGCGTATGGCTCATTCAAGAGGATGAAACCTATTTCGTCGATCACCTTGCATTGTCGATGGATGAAAAAAAGCTAATCAATAGTTTTAATGCTAAGCGAAAAATTGAATGGCTGTCATCTAGACATTTGATTCATCTTTTATCAGGAAGGAAAACTAGAGCTGAAATTTTAAAAGATACTTTTGGAAAACCATACATTCAAGATTCAAAATATCTAATATCTTTCAGTCATTCGCATGGGAAATCTGCAGTTATCGCTTCAAAAAAGCAAGTAGGTATAGATATTCAATATATTGTTCCAAAAATTACTAGAATAGCTAATAAATTTATTAATGAAACAGAAGTTGATTTTATTAAAAGCAATCATTCTTCATTAAATTTAGAGCTGTTGCATATTATTTGGGGTGCAAAAGAATCTTTATATAAAGCATACGGAAAACGATCACTAGATTTTAAAAAAAATATGAAAGTTGAACCATTTTTTTGGGATAGAAATTTTACGACATTTAGTGCAACATTAATTAAAGATGATTACGAGGCATCATTTCGTTTAGAAGCTTTGAAAATTAACAATTACATACTTGTATATGCTGAAAAATTATAAATTAATATTTTTATTTCTCGTATTGTGTTCATGCAATCAAAATAAAATTTCAGATTCCGAACAAGTCAAGGGAAATGAATTGACTTTACCTAATGGATTTCGTGAGTTTTACGAGGCCTTTCATTCTGATTCTTCCTATCAAATGAACCATATTATATTTCCTCTAAAAGGTGTCAGGACCAGAAAAGATTCTATGGAATCATTAAGTTTGGACATAGAGTATATTCCTGAAAAATGGAAGCTCCACAAACCTTATGTAAATGATGGAAGTTATTCACGAACATTTACGTTGTTTGGAGATATTGTCATTGAGAATCTTATCGACAATATGGGATTGCTAAACATTGAAAGAAGATGGGCTAAAATTGATACTTCTTGGAATCTAATATATTATGGGTCAACAGAAAAAGCTTGGTAATTATAAGTAGATCTTGTTTTTCAAAAAATTAGTTACATAATCAAAAACACCTTCTTCAAGATTTTGAAAATGCAAATCAATACCTTGTTTTTCAAGTTTTAGCATATTAGCTTCTGTAAAGTATTGATAGTTGGCTCTAATATCCATTGGAATATCAATATACTCAATATTTGGAGTAAGTTCCAATCCAGCGAAAACAGCATTTACTAAGTCATTGAAACTTCTGGCTTTTCCAGTACCTAAATTATAAATGCCAGATTTTATTTGTTTCTGCATTATTTGAATTATAGTTTCACAAACATCTTTCACATAAATAAAATCTCGTTGTTGTTCGCCGTCCTTAAATCTTTTGTTGTGGGATTTAAATAATTTCATCTTTCCAGTTTCAACAATTTGATGATATGCATGAAAAATAACGGATGCCATTCTTCCTTTATGATATTCATTTGGACCATACACATTAAAGAATTTCAACCCAACCCAATTAGGAGGAGTTGCTTCTTGTTCACTGGCCCAAAAATCAAAATAATTTTTTGACTTGCCATATTCATTCAGAGGAATTAATTGAGTAAAATCGGAAAATGTGTCGTCAAATCCATGCTCACCATTACCATAAGTGGCAGCACTTGAAGCATAAATAAGTGGCAACTTGAATAGTGTGCAAATATTCCAAACAGCAATTGAATAATTAATATTTAACTCTAAGAAAATTTCAGGGTCCTTGTCCACCGTATCAGTCCTCGCACCTAAATGAATTACATGACTAATTTCAAAATTGTGAGCACCAATAAAACTAAATAGTTCCTTTCTATCAATCCTTAATATATCAGTCTTATTAATGTAATTCGGTAATTTTTTCTCAAATTTGAAATCGTCTACTCCTACTAAATCTTTGTATCCATTTTCTTTTAGAAAAGTTAGCATACAAGATCCTATAAATCCAGCCGCTCCTGTTACAACTATCATAATTTATGCTCCAGCTTGTTCATATTCATCGATTGATGGACATGTGCAAATCAAGTTTCGATCGCCATAAGCACTGTCAATCCTTCGCACAGAAGCCCAAAATTTATTGGTTCTCAAATAATCTAAGGGATACGCCGCTTGAGATCTAGAATATGGGAAATTCCATTCATCTGCTGTTAATAGATTCAAAGTATGCGGTGCGTTCACCAGAACATTATTCTCTGCATTTGATTCTCCAGATGCAATCAAATTGAGTTCGTTTTTAATACTCAACATTGCGTCACAAAACCTATCAAGCTCATCCTTGCCTTCACTTTCTGTTGGTTCTATCATTAAAGTTCCAGCTACAGGAAATGATAATGTTGGTGCATGAAATCCATAATCTATTAGCCGTTTTGCAATATCTTCTGCAGATATACCTAAAATTTTATAAGGATTAAGGTCTATAATTAATTCATGAGCTGCTCTCCCCTTTTCTCCAGTGTATAACACTTGATATTCTTTAGCTAATCGTGCCTTTATGTAATTAGCATTTAAAATAGCATACTTCGTAGAATCTGTTAAGCCCTTGTTCCCTAACATTTTGATATATCCGTACGAAATTAGTAAGATACTGGCACTTCCAAATGGTGCTGCTGAAACAGCTTTTATTGCTTCATCTCCTCCACAATCCACATATTTATGTCCAGGAAGAAAAGGTTTTAATTTATCATTTACACAAATTGGTCCCATGCCGGGGCCTCCTCCACCATGCGGAATTGCAAATGTTTTGTGTAAATTCAAATGACACACATCTGCATTAATCAAACCTGGCGAAGTTAATCCTACTTGAGCGTTCATATTAGCGCCATCCATATAAACAAGTCCACCATTTTCGTGGATAATGCTACAAATCTCTTTAATCTTTGATTCAAATACTCCATGGGTTGAAGGATAAGTGACCATCAAAGCAGCCAAATTGAGTTTATGCATTTCTGCCTTGAGTTTCAAGTCATCCACATCAATATTTCCCTTTTCATCACATTTCACCACGACTACATTCATGCCCGTCATAACTGCACTTGCTGGATTAGTACCATGTGCTGAAGAAGGAATAAGTGCAATATTCCTATGAGGATTATTGTGAAATTTATGGAAAGCTGCAATGGTTAATAACCCAGCATATTCGCCTTGAGCACCAGAATTAGGTTGAAGTGAACAAGCTGTGAATCCAGTAATATCGCATAAGTATTTCTCCAATTCATGAATCATTTTCAAATATCCCTTTACTTGATTCGTTGGTGCAAACGGATGAATGTTAGAAAATTCTGGGTAACTAACAGGAATTAATTCTGATGCTGCATTTAATTTCATGGTACACGAACCCAATGGAATCATTGCATGCACTAATGAAAGATCTTTGTTTTCTAAAGATTTAATATAACGCATCATTTTTGTTTCAGAATGATGACTATTAAATATTTGATGCTTTAAATAATCAGAAGTTCTTTGTAAATCCATTGGAATTTGGAAATCTTCCATTTCTTGAGTATTTACATTTCCATTATTTTTAAATTTTGAAAAAACTTTAATTATTGATTCAATTTCATTTTGAGAGGTTGTTTCATCTACTGAAATTCTAATTTGATTCGCTGTATAAAAAAAGTTTAAATGGAGTTGGTCAGCAATCTTTAATATCTTAGAAGAAAGTGCTTCTTCAATTTGAATGGATAATGTGTCAAAGAAATATTTATTCTTAATTTCATATCCAAGATTCTTTAATCCAAAAAATAACGTTGTTGCTTTTTTATGAATATTTTCAGCTATCACTCTTATTCCTTCAGGACCATGGTAAACTGCATACATCCCAGCCATAATAGCCAATAAAGCTTGTGCAGTGCAAATATTTGAAGTTGCCTTCTCACGTTTTATATGTTGTTCTCTGGTCTGGAGTGCCATTCTTAATGCCATATTACCATCAGAATCTTTGGATACACCAATAATTCTTCCTGGAATGCTCCTTTTAAATTCATCTTTAGTTGCAAAATATGCAGCATGCGGTCCTCCGAAACCCATTGGCACTCCAAATCGTTGAGTAAGTCCAACTACAGCATCAGCGCCAAACTCTCCTGGAGGAGTAATCAATGCAAGACTAAGTATGTCTGAGATAAAAATACTATAAATTTCATTAGCATTCAGATCTGAAACAAAGCCTCTAAAATCTTCGATTGAACCTTCTTTATCTGGATATTGATTTATTACTGCAAAATATCCGTCCTTCAGATTTATTGACTTCCAATCACCAACCACTACTTCAATATCTAAAGGTTCCGCCCGAGTATAAATTACATCCAAAGTTTGATCAAAAACGCCTTCATCGACAAAAATTTTCTTTACTAATTCATCTTTGGCTCTTTTATTTTTTAAACCATAAAACATTGCCATCGCCTCTGCAGCAGCCGTCCCTTCATCTAACAAAGATGCGTTTGCAAGATCCATTCCTGTTAAATCAGTTATCATTGTTTGGAAATTCAACAATGCTTCCAATCTTCCTTGAGCAATTTCTGCTTGATAAGGCGTGTATTGAGTGTACCAACCGGGATTTTGAAAAATATTTCTAGCTATTACAGAAGGTGTAATGGTACCATAATATCCTTGTCCTATAAAATTATGACCAACAATATTCTCAGCACCAATTTCTTTTATATGTTGGAGATATTCGAATTCTGATAAAGCCTCCCCAACATTCAAATGCCTTTTCATTCTAATGTCACTTGGAATCGTTTCATCAATTAATTGATCGAGACTTTCCACATTAATGGCTTCTAACATCTCTGAAAGTGCATGCGGCGTAACGCCAATATGTCTATTACTGAATTTGTCCCCTTTTTTTATCGTTTGCATTATTTCAATCTTGGTTTAAACTTCCACAAATCTATTGAATTATCAATTATTATAATGCATCAAATATGTATTAATTATATATTATTTTTTTCTTTATGTAAATTTTCAAGTTTCCTTCTTTTCCCGATTCCACATCAATTAGATTTATAACAATTCCGATTAAAAATTAAATCATTTATTATCCACATATTTTATTTTTTTGTAGAAATTATAATTCCAATTGATATTCTGTAAAGCCCAGCTTTTCCGTGGAATTTTGTGCATGTTTCAAAGCATTTATTAGTCAAGAAAAGAGCCCAAGTTCATTAATATCAATTTTAATTTAGCAATTTTTATTCTCTTTTCAACAATTTGCCTGTGATAATGACCTCAGAATAAATACTTCTCCTGAGCTTAATCTGCTATCTTCTTTGCAAGCATATTCCAGATGATAACTGCCAGCTTTCGAGCTATCGCTATGATTGCTTTTATGCCTTCATTCTTAAAGGCTATCTTCTTATAAAACTTTTTGAATAGACAGTCTTTTAGTTTATTGATGGAATAAGCTGCATTTCTCAAATCAATTTTAGGCCGATCACTCCTCCAAAATACCGATAAGATACTATGTTCAAATTAATTGTTTTTAATGAGTTCTTGTTGAGTCTTTTATGCGGTTTTTTACTTGGTAAATCATCTATCGGTTGTGGTTTTTGATCAATGCAAGTATTCAGGAATTTAGTTTTGAAAATATCACAATCGAGCATTTGTATTAAACAAAATTTATATTTCTCAAACTCTTGAGTCAATCAAAAATAAAGTCTTTACTATTATTTCCCCCAAGTGCCATAGCTATTTCTTTTTCACTTTTGCTACAATTATAATGTCTAATCGAAGCAAGTTTCTTAGGATCTAACTCACCTTAAGTTATGGACTCAAATATTGAAATTCCTGTTGGGCCTTTGACATCTTTAAATACCACATCTAGTCTGAAGTTGAGAAACTTCAAGAACTTCTGCATTTTTCGAGATCCATTGGCTTGGCTGACTTTAATATCCGGCGGTGTCGACAAAATGTACTTATTTCACCAATTTAAGTATCTGGATAAGCAACAAAATGTGATTTGCTTCCAATGTCAATTCCTGCCACTAATAAATTGATACCTGACATTTCAATTTTTTGATGCTTCATTGCTCTTAAGTTTATTTAAATTACAAAATGGCTCTAAGAAGACTTAACGAACCAAAAGAGAATCAATGAAATTGTTGAGTGAAGAAACTACGCTGTGGATAGGAAGCTACTTTGTAATTAATCTGAACAGGGTCCGTGCTGTCACCAATAAATTTCTCGACAGTCTCTAAGGCAATAAGACCTTAAGGACTTTTATATTCCAATCATAATTACACGCAAGCTTTATTGAACTTCAATAAATAGCAAGAATTCAAAACTCGGCCTTGCATACAGCTACCCTTTAAATACAGCTCTTTGTTGGTAGCAAAATTTTAGTCGTATTGTTAAAATAATCATCCATTTACAAATATTACCGGGAGCAAAGGAAATTAATTTTCAGTGAAAAATTGGTACACTTTAAAGATCAATTTTAGTCATTCAGATCTGGGGAATGAAGCACAACTCTCAATATACTATAATCTGAATAACTCCAAATAAGTTATCGCGAGCTGAATCCATTTTATTGATTTAATGCTCATTTATATCAGCTTCATCAGATAAAGGCATAGCTATTTGTACTTTAATCTCGGAAACATTAAAAAACGCTATTTCATTTTCAATATTTCTTCTGTATTGTCTTAAAAATATGTAATTAAACTAGTTCAGACGGATGAAAACGATATTATGTTGCTTAATTATTCTTAAGACTAGTTGAAATTTGGCATTTTGAACTGAATTTTATAGAGGTTTAATGGTGAATAAAGGTAGTGAACTTAGAATTTTCAATTCTAAGTTATTTCAACTCCAATAAATAACCTTTTGTTTTTAAAATATATTGAAAATATGCCATTCCCAAATTCATTTCTCAAATTGAAAAAATAACTTGGTACTTTTCTCTTGCAGTCCTGTTATGAAAAATTCTGTTGCCTTTATGCGGTTCGTAGTGAGTATTGATAATCCATCTTGCATAGAAGCTATAAAACCATTATATTCTACATAGATAAAGGCTAGAAATTCGTCTAATAAACTACTGGTAATTTATGTTTTCCTTCCAGGGGTATACTCCTGAAGATGTTCGCAATCATGAAAACAATTGAATGGAAGTAAATAAGCCAGTTTTTGAATCTGAGCGAGCAAACAAAAATCTTTAAGTAATAGCTCCTTTACCGTCACTAATGACAATAACATCAAAATTTTCCGTTTCCTAGCAACTTCAAATCAAAAATAACAAAACCAATAAACTTGACTTGAAGTCAAGTTTGTTTTTTTATATATGATTTGAAAATTTAGTCTATTTGATGAGTAAAGATGTATAATCCTTAATAGAAAAAAAAAAATTAAATCCACTGTGCACGTACACATTTTGTTCGAAATTGTTATATTTAGCAAGTACTATTGTAGAAAAATAGTTAAAGGACTAATTTTCAACAGTATATACTAATTAGGAAATCTTTACTATTTTCTGAATTTGGGCAAAAATAATTTGTCCAAGTTTAATATTTTAGAACTTTTGTGTGCATAATTGTTGGTTAAATGTTTTTTAAAGAATTGGGTTCCACAATTCATTTCACTTACCATAGTTAACAATTTTCTAATATAATCATTTTAACAATCAATATTTACTATTAAAAATTATTTATGAAAAAAATCTATTTCACATTCTTAAGCGTTGCGTTTAGCATCTTGGTTATGCAAGCCCAACGTTCAATTTCGGGAAAAGTCAGCGATGCTGATGGAAACCCTTTAATTGGTGTAAACGTCTCAGAGGAAGGGACAAATTCAGGAACAATTACCGACTTAGATGGAAAATTTGCTATGAACGTAAGTGAAAACGCGTCACTAGTCTTTTCATACTTAGGATATCAGACACAAACTATTGTTGTTGGCGATCAAAGCAATCTAATAGTGACTCTAGCTGAAGGTATAGCCTTAGCTGAAGTCGTTATAACAGCCCTCGGTATCAAGCGAGAAGCAAGCACATTAACGTATGCACAGCAAACAGTGGACGGTGATGAACTAACGCTTGCCAGAGATGTCAATTTTCTAAACAGTCTTTCAGGGAAAGCCGCAGGAGTGGAGATTCAGAAAAGTTCTGGAGGAGCTGGAGGATCTACCCGAGTAGTATTAAGGGGAGATAAATCACTTAGCGGAAATAGTGAGCCTCTATTTGTGATAGATGGTATTCCAATGGCCAACAATAAAGGCTCCCAGGCAGGAATGTGGGGAGGAGTTGATGGCGGGGACGGGATGTCTCAGCTTAATCCAGATGATATCGAAAGTATTTCCATCCTGAAAGGTTCTAATGCTGCTGCTCTATATGGAAGCCAAGGAGCAAACGGTGTGGTTCTGATTACTACTAAACAAGGGAAGAGTGGAAAAGCGACTGTAAGTGTTAGTTCAGGGGTCACCTTTGAAAATAGATTAATTAAGCCAGAACTGCAATATAAATATGGCAGTGAAAATGGCACCAAAGAAAGTTGGTCAAAAACTCCTGGCAACTACGATGATACTTTTGTAGATGACTTTTTTCAAACAGGAAGGAATTTGCTGAATACCGTCTCTATCAGCGGTGGTACGGATAGAACCCAAGCCTATTTTTCTTATGGCAATGTTTCAGCGAGAGGTATTGTTGACCAGCATACTTATAACAGAAACAACTTAACTTTTAAACAATCCACGAAATTGTTTAACGATAGACTTACAATAGGATCTAGTGTTATTTTGACAGCAGAAAAAACGAACAATCGTCCAAGAGCTGGATATTATGACAATCCATTAACGGGTCTTTATATGTTTCCGAGAGATAGAAATTTTGAAGATTTTAAAAACAACTATTCTGTCGTTAATCCGAATACGAACCTTGCGGGTCAAAATTGGTTTGTTATTGATCATCACCAGTCTAATCCTTATTGGCTTCTTAATAATGAACCACAACTTCATGAAAATAAAAGAATGATCGGAAGTGTGACGCTTGATTACAAACTTAGCGAGAAATTGAGTTTATCAGCCAGAGGAAACTATGACTATGCTGACAAGGTATCAGAACGCCAACAAGCTGCAGGAGGGAATACTACAACAGTTCATCGAAACGGAAGTTGGAGTTATTCAAAATTCAACGATGAGCTTACTTACACGGATGCAATCCTGAGTTATAACGACAATTTTGGAAATTTTAGTCTGGGAGTTATCGCTGGTACGAGTTATCAGAAGACTGTTTTTGGAAAAGGTATTAGTGTGCCTGGCAACGCTCAATTTGGGCTCTTGTATGCTAACGAATTCTTCTTTCAAAACATCGGTACGAATGTACCTGTGAACTCTGATTTGGCAAGCAGGTTAGTGAAGCAAGCTGTTTTTAGTAACGCTACACTTGGATATAAAGATATGTTCTACGTGGATGTGTCTGGTCGTAATGATTGGGCTTCTTCATTGGCTGGAACAGGAAATGAATCTTATTTCTATCCATCTTTTGGAGCTACGGCTATCTTAAGCAAACTGATTAATTTGCCAGATATAATCACTTTTGCTAAAGTGAGATTTTCCAATTCAAGGGTAGGTAATGAAGTACCATTCAATGTGGTCGACCCAGAGAATACGATTGCTGCTTCTGGTGGGGTTAATAGAAACTTACAGAAACCTTTTAGAGATTTACGTCCAGAAATCATCACTAGTAATGAAATTGGTACAAACTGGAGATTTCTAGATGATAAGCTTGGAATTGATTTCACATACTATAACACAGTAAGTACTGACCAATTCATCAGACTTCCGGCTCCATCTGGCTCTGGGTTTTCTACATATTTTGTAAATGCAGGGAAGATAGTTAATGAAGGATTCGAGATCGTCTTAGACATGACTCCGATTTATACTCCTAATTTTTTGTGGAAGACATCTTTTAACTTCTGGTCTAACAGAAACGAGATAGTAGAAACACACCCAGACTTAGGTCCAATAAGTACCGGTGCTTCGGAGGGGTATCTTTCTAGATTTGAGGAAGGTGGTTCAATTGGTGATATCTATGTGTTCAAGTTCCAAAGAGATGAACAAGATAGAATTATGCTAGATGAGGCCACAAGTAGGCCATTAAAAACTGCAGATGCAGAATTTGCAGGTAATCTTAACCCGGTGTGGAGTCTTGGTTGGAACAATAGTTTACAATTTGGGAAGTTTGGTGTGAATTTTATCGTAAATGGAAAATTTGGAGGTCTTGTTTTCAGTCAGACAGAATCTATGCTTGATGAAGCTGGCGCATCACTAAGAACAGCTGATGCTAGAGATGCAGGTGGCGAGTCTGTAAATGCAGTAAAAGGAGGCACTCCAGTTAGCAGCGTTGATGCGGAAACTTGGTATAGACAAGTAGGAGGAAGGAACGGTATTGGTGAGAACTATCTTTATGATAGGACGAATGTAAGATTGACTCAGGCCAATTTATCCTATCAAACTGCATTTGGCAATGTCCCTGTGACATTTTCAGTGGTAGGTCAGAACTTGTTCTTTCTATATGTAAAAGCACCATTTGATCCTGAATTAGCAATGAATACAACGCGTGATTCAAATTCATTGGATAATTTTAATTTGCCGACCACCAGGACAATCGGATTTAATGTAAATGTTAAATTTTAAGTAATAGAAAGATGAGAAAAATAACAATTTTAAATATTTTATGTGTATTGACCCTTTTAGTTGGTTGTACAAAAAATTTCGAGGAATTAAATACTAATCCTTATCAAATATCCGGAGAATCTCTAAGACAGAACAACCAGCATGTTGGGGCCTTCTTTCCTCAGATGTTGAATAATATTTTTGGGGATCAAGTTGACCATAATCTTGCTAATGAAGCATTTGTTCGCCATTTAGGTACTCCTACACCATTCACTTCTAATATAAACAATACCACTTATTTTATAAGATGGAATGGGAATTGGGGACGTGTTTATAATAATGTATTTGCCCCTGCAAGATCTGTAATAGAAGTAGCTGAAGCAGAAGGTAGTGTGGAGTTTGCTTCATGGGCAAAACTACTTAGAATTTTGGCAGCATCAGAACTAAATGCACGTCACGGTCCTATTATTTATAGTGAATATGGTTCTACCAATAAAACGATCAATTATGATAGTGAAGCAGATCTTTTCAATACTTGGTTTTCGGAATTGGATGATATTGTAGCGGGCTTAAGTGCAAACAAGGGTTTTACCGGTCTAGCAGCTTTTGATGCAAGTTATGGAGGTAACATCAGTTCTTGGATAAAATTTGCTAATAGTCTACGTCTCAGGTTAGCAATGCGAGTATCTAAAGTTAATCCAGCCCTTGCAAAAACACAGGGTGAGAAGGCTATTGCCGACCCAGGAGGACTCATAATGACAAATTCAGAAAACTTCATGATTTTGAACTACGATGGTTTCTTTAGACCAGCAAGAATTTGTTTCGGATGGGGTGATACTAGGATGAGTGCAACAATGGAATCTGTGCTAGGTGGATATAAAGATCCAAGGGTAGCGAAATATTTTGAACCTGCTACGGATCCTGCAGTCTATGCTTCGCATCCAGACTTTCCATACAAGGGTATTCATGCTGCTTCCGTACTGGTTGCTAAGGATGATAGGCTTAGTTATTCAACCATCAGTAACACGTTCAATAACAACGGTTATCCAAGGAGAAGATGTTTTACGTCTAGTGAAACACATTTTCTCTTGGCTGAAGCTGCACTACGAAATTGGGCAGGAGCTGGAACAGCTCAGGAGCACTACGAAACTGGTGTAAGAGAAGGTTTCGCTGAATGGGGCGCTGGAGGTGTGGATGAATATTTGCAGAACGATACCAATTTACCATTGGATTATACAGACCCTAAAGCTCAAAACAATGACAATGCATTTGTTAGCAGAATTAAAGTTACTGTAAAATGGGATGAAGCTGCGGATAAGGAAGTGAAATTAGAGAGAATTATGACACAAAAGTGGATTGCTGCAGTTCATAATACCGTGGAAATATGGGTAGACCACCGTAGAACGGGTTATCCAAAACTCCCATATAACTTTAAGAATGACAGTGACGCAACTTGGGGTATCGTTGCAAGAGATGACTTCTTGAGAAGAATGCCTTTCGTGAATGGAGAGAGAAATAACAATCCTGAAGGAGTTGCTGATGCAACAGCTAAGCTCGGAGGACCAGATGAAATTGGAACAAGACTTTGGTGGGATACTGGAGGACCAAATTTCTAAAACTTTAAGTTAGAATTTTATATAAGGAGTTGTTTTGGATATATCTGAAACAACTCCTTTTTATTTCATTGTGTAATGGATTTTTTCTACTAAATTTGAAGCAATAATTAGTAATACTAGCTTCACAAATATTTGAATATAATTGACGTTATGACTCGTTTAGTAATATGTATTTTAATCTGCGCTATTTTTATCGGGCTCTATACGAGTTGCACTCAAGATAAAGCAATTCTTGATCCAGCGAATGAAAAACTTTTCACTTCTATTCCCTCTAGTTATTCCGGAATTACTTTTTCAAATCCTGTTGTTCAGACAAGAGAGAATAACCACATGATCAACGTTGAATTTATTTCTGGTGCAGGAGTTGCAATAGGAGATATTAATGGCGATGATTTGCCAGATATATTTTTGACTGGGAATCAGGTGAGAGATCGCTTATATTTAAATCAAGGTGATCTCAAATTTAAAGATATATCAAATGAGGCGGGAATAGTAAACGATGAAATTTGGTCTTCAGGTGCTACATTTGCAGACGTGGATGGTGACGGAGACCTAGACATTTATGTATGCAGAAATATGTATCTGGAGGACGAAAAAAGCGCGAATCAACTTTACATAAATAACGGAGATCTTACTTTTACCGATCAGGCCATCGAATTTGGTTTAGCAGACCGAGGATTTTCGATGCAGGCTATTTTCTTTGATTACAACAAAGATAAGCTTCTGGATATGTATTTGGTAAATCAACCTCCAAGCATTTCAGGTCAAGGTGGACAACTAAACAAATCAATGGGTTCTAACCGATTGTTTAGTGACAAACTATACAAAAACACGGGCAATAATAAATTTATTGATGTCTCAGACGAAGCAGGAGTTAGAAATTTTGCTTTTGGCTTGTCCGTATCTGTTGGTGACCTTAACCAAGATTCGTGGCCGGATCTTTACGTAACTAACGATTTTGATGTTCCAGATCATCTCTATATTAATCAAAAAGACGGAACCTTTAAAGATGAAATATGGAGCACAACCAAACATATTTCAAACTTTAGCATGGGCAGTGATATCGCTGATTATGACAATGATGGTTTGCTAGACATTATGGTTTTAGATATGATGCCAGAGAATCACAAAAGAATCAAAACGCACATGGGGGCAATGAAACCTGAAGTATTCTGGTCTTTAGTTGAATCTGGTGGTCATTTCCAATACATGTTCAACACTTTACAAAGGAACAATGGCAATGGTTCTTTTAGTGACCTTGCACAGCTGGCCGGAGTAAGCAATACAGATTGGAGCTGGGCACCTCTATTTGCGGATTTTGATCAAGATGGATATAAAGATTTATTTATTACTAATGGCGTCATGAGCAATAATAGACTAAGCGATTTGACTTCTGTATATGATCGCAAATTGGATAGTTTAAATCAAGTTGCTGATAAAACTGGAAGGGATCCTAATTCTGTAATTGACGTTATGGAATTTGTTAATTTAGCGCCAAAAGACAAGATGGCCAACTATATTTATAGGAACAACGGCGATCTTACATTTACCAATAAAATTGTCGATTGGGGTATGGAAGAACCCACACTTTCCAATGGTGCTGCCTATGCAGATTTAGATTTGGACGGTGATTTGGATTTAGTGATCAATAATATAGATGATGAAGTTTCACTTTATAGAAATAATGCTAGCGAAAGGGATATTGGAAATTCTATTTCATTTAAAATGGAGACAGGAAAAGGCAATCATCCTTACGGTACTAAGGTCAGTTTATTTAGAAATGATTCCTTGTGGCAAATGATTGAACTTTCTAACGGGCGAGGCTATCTTTCCAAAAGTGAGGATAAAATTCACTTTGGTGTAGGGGCTAAAAATATAATCGAAAAAGTAGTTGTAGATTGGTTAGATGGAGGACAAACTATTTTATCCAACCTAGAGGCCAATAAAACACATTTGATCAGCCAAACCAATAGAGAATCTGCGAATAGTTTAGTTTCTAAAAAGTCGAATCAAATTTTTAGCGATGTATCTGAAGATTTACATCTGAATAATGTAGCACATAAAGAGAATGAATATGATGATTACGCTAAGGAAATTTTACTCCCGCATAAAATGTCGCAGTTTGGGCCTTTTATTGCTTCCGGTGATATCAATGGAGATAAAAGAGAGGACTTTTTCGTAGGCGGTGCTGCAGGAAGTCCTGGCAGATTATTCCTCCAAAATAAAACTGGAACCTTTGATGAGGTACGTTCAGGTCCTTGGATTGCTGATGCAAGTTCCGAAGATATGGGCATCGCATTTTTGGATTATGATAACGATGGAGATCTTGATATCTTTGTAGCGAGTGGTGGAAATGAATTTGATCCAAGTGATCCTTTACTACAAGATCGATTGTATGAGAATCTTGGGAATCTACGATTTACCCGAACAAAAGGAATTCTCCCGAATTATCTGATCAGCAGTTCGTGTGTAGAAATATCAGATTTTGATAAAGATGGTGACCTTGATTTGTTCGTTGGTGGTAGATTGGTTCCTGGGAAGTATCCACACCCAGCGAGTAGCATAGTGCTTGAAAACTCAAATGGAAAGTTTGTTAATGCCACAAAAACTGCAGCTCCAGATTTAGAAAATCTTGGAATGGTGACCTCAGCGAAATGGGTAGATATTAATAAGGATGGACTAGATGATTTAGTTGTGGTCGGTGAATGGATGCCCGTAACTCTATTTATTCAATCACAAGACAATGTCTTTAGGATGGAAATTCCCAAAGGACTTGAACAGAGTACGGGTTGGTTTTACTCTGTTAATACAGAGGATATGGACAATGATGGAGATCAGGATATTGTAGTAGGAAATCTGGGTCTTAATTATAAATATAAAGCATCTGCTACTGAGCCCTTCGAAGTACATAGTATGGACTTTGATGAAAATGGAAGTGTGGATATTGTGCTAAGTTATTACGAACATGGAGAATTGTACCCAGTGAGAGGAAGATCTTGTTCTTCTCAGCAAATACCTGAAATTTCAGAAAAATTCCCAACTTTTGAAGATTTCGGAATATCCAATTTGCGAGATGTGTACGGTAAAAATCTAGATAAGGCTCTAAATCTAAAAGCCCAAACTTTTGCCTCTTTGTACATTGAAAACATAGGAGACAATACATTTAAAGTTAAACCTTTGCCGAATTTAGCACAGGTATCTTCAATAAACGACATTTTAATTCGCGATTTTGACGAAGATGGGCATAAGGATTTGTTGCTTGCAGGCAACTTATTTACATCGGAAATCGAAACTACGAGAAATGATGCTGGGATCGGATTATTGCTTTTGGGTGATGGAAGTGGAAATTTTGCTCCGCAATCAGTAGGTCAAAGTGGTTTTTATGCACCTTTGGATGTAAAAAACATGCACTTCTTAAAAGGTGTAAATCAAGAGTTGATCCTTATTGCTAATAACAACGATAGATTACAGGCGATAGGATATTGATCCCAACAATAAATAAAATTATACATACAAGTTAAAGTAAAAATGAATAGTCGAAATTATTTGTACCTGATAGGGCTGTGTCTTTTTTTGCAGATCGGATGTAATAGGAATGACATCGAGGGCAATGACAATGTTTATATCTCTAAAGTAGAGGTATCAGAATCCACTAAATCGATGATAGAGAAAGTCAATGCAGCATACCATTCTATCGATATTGAAAATGTTGGATATGTTTTGAACGCGGAAAGGGCTAAACTATATAAGAAGAAGCTTGATGCTCTGAAACCTGGAAAGGAGATGGACGTGATGCTCTATGATTATGCTGATGAATTATTGAGGGCAGGAAACATTGACCTGGCGATAAGTATTTTTGAAGATTTTCTAAAATATTTTTTGGAAAATACAATTTTGAATAAGGAGGAAGCTATTGCTGAAGTTAAGCGGAAATTGGCAATAGCCTATATGAGAAAGGCGGAACTGGAGAACTGCGTGCTTAATCATAATAATGAATCATGCATTATTCCATTAAGTGCCAAGGCTCAGTATCTCAAAACAGAAAATGTGACTAAGGCCGTGAAATATATGGAAGACTTTCTAGAAACTTATCCGATGGATTATGAAGTGCATTACCTTTTGAATATTGCACACATGACACTTGGGACATATCCCGACATGGTACCTGAAAAATATATAATACCAGCAAGTTATTTTGAAAAATCTGACTTTCCTAAATTTAGTGATATAGCAATGGAATTGGGATTGGATATCAATGAATTATCAGGTGGAGTGTGTATGGATGATTTTAATAATGACGGCTACCAGGATCTAATCATCTCTTCTTGGGGACACAAAGATCAAATTAGATATTATGAAAATAATAGAAATGGTGGTTTTGAAGACAGAACTGCTTATTCTGGATTGGTTGGGGTCACTGGTGGATTGAATTTAAAGCATGCCGATTATGATAATGATGGAAATTTAGACTTTATAATTCTTAGAGGTGCATGGTTAGAAAATTTTGGAGGAATCCCTAATTCTCTCATTAAGAACAATGGTGATGGTACTTTTACTGATGTAACAGAAGCAGCAGGTCTACTTTCTTTTCATCCAACTCAAACTGCAGTTTGGAGCGACTTCAATTTAGATGGATGGATAGATTTGTTCATAGGAAATGAAAGTTCTTTAAAAGGTGAAAACAGATGTGAAATTTACCTTAATAATACCGATGGTACATTCACCGATGTTTCTGAACAGTCTGGGATAGATTCACTCGGCTTTTATAAAGGTGTTGCCTCTGGAGATATTGACAATGATGGATATGAGGATATTTATATTTCTAATTACAACGGAAATAATCTATTGTTCCAAAATAAGAGTCAAGATGGACGTATTCATTTTCAATTGCTTGACAATAGTGGAGTCTCTGAACCTAAAGAAAGCTTTTCTACTTGGATGTTTGATTACAATAATGACGGGTGGGAAGATATTTTCGTCAGTGCATATTCTTCAGGACTCTTCACACCAGTAAATATGATGATGGCCAATATGCGACAATCCTTTAATAAGCGCCGACCAAAACTATATAGAAACAATGGCGACAATACATTTACAAATGTTTCGGAGCTGGTTGGTCTAAATGAACCAGTAACTACAATGGGTTGTAATTTTGGTGATTTAGACAATGATGGTTTTCTAGATTTCTATCTTGCAACAGGCGATCCAAGTTTCATTTCTTTGGTACCTAATAAGATGTATCTAAACAAAGCCGGAGAATCCTTTCAAGATGTTACCTATAGTGGCGGCTTTGGTCATATTCAGAAAGGCCATGCAATAGCGTTTGGTGATCTGGATAACGATGGTGATCAAGATATATATGCCGTCATGGGAGGAGCATATGAAGGTGATAATTTTCAAAATGTATTATTTGAAAACCCGATTGGGAATAAAAACAATTGGATAAATATCAAATTAGAGGGTACCAATAGCAATCGTTCGGCATTAGGTGCAAGAATTATCCTAACTTTGGATATTGACGGTAAGGAAAGAAAGATTTTTCATACTGTAGGTACAGGTGCAAGTTTCGGAGGAAACAGTATTCTGGCAGAAATAGGAATTGGTCAAGCAAGGGAAATTAAGGAACTCATAGTGAAGTGGCCTAATAGTTTAGCCACCATTTCAAAGTTTAATAATGTGTCGGCGAAACAGAACATTTTAATTAAAGAGGGTTCCGATCAATACCAAGTTTTACCGATAACTTCAACACCTTTCAGAAAGGAAGAACATCATCATTAGAAATCCATAGTGATTCGTGAAAATGAATCGGGTGAATTTTAGATTGAAGTGATTATATAAGCTGAAGATAGTAATGTGGGTTATACTGCTTTCAATTATCATGTGAAGGAATAGAAAGACTAAAATTTATTCAACTTATGTCATTGAAAGCAAATAACTTTTGATAAAACTCTTTAGTGCTTTTCCAAAATAAATTTTGGCACCTATTCACATCGCTAACTGTTCCGTCTTTATCGAATTTTGACTTTATTAAAGCCAATGGTTTCCCCATTTAAATAAGATTTTTTTTTAAACTAAAAGAATCAATAAATCAATAGAATAGAATGAATTGGGTGGAATAAATTTTCAGATCCCAAAAGGGATTTTAATTCAATGAAAATTTGACTTGCTTTGAAAAAGGATTGGAATTAAAATTCCGCAAAACAAAGGTCTTTTTGGTAAAATCAATGTAAATCACATATTGACTTATGTTGGTGGCTTTAGATTGATCTTCAATTCAATCACAGAATACTCTTATCTTTCTTTCCTTTCACCTAAGTGATCAAATCCTTGAGCTCTTTCAAATTCGATCATTTCCATTGGACGAAAATTCATAATAATTGCCCTCCTTCGCTTATTGGTGCTGTTTCCTCTAGCATAATGAATTGTTCTTCCATGGTGGAAAGTGCAAGATCCAGCATTCATTTCAATTGCAGTTGCCTCTTCTTCTGTTCCTTCACATTTTAATGCTCCGCCATTTCCAGTTTGAACATGAGGTCGTAATTCTAATTTATGAGATTTCGGAACAAACCACATGCACCCATTCTCTTTCGAAACATCATCCAGTGCAACCCAGCACGAAACAGCTCTCTTATCCTTCATATCTATCCAATAAGCTTCATCTTGATGGAAAGGGGTCTCTTTATTGGTCATTGGAGACTTGTCAATAAGCATATCAAAGTCAATTGCCATGTCATTTCCTAAGAGTTCTTTTGCAATTTTCAATGCCTTCTGATATAATAGCGAAGACTGTAATGGTGGGTAGAGAATGGAAGGTCGCATGATTTGGACAATGAGTTCTTTCTTTGAATTGCTTCCACTTAGATCAGACCGATGCCCGTCTGTATTAATCGTACCGCTAAGAAAGTCTTCGTAGATATTTCTAAAAAAATCTACCTCTTTAGCTTCTAAAATAGAACCGATAACGACGTATCCTTGGTCGTGAAAAGTTATTTCTGAAGGTTTTGTCATCTTTTCTTATTTTGTCAATTAAATTCAGCCTTGAATTTAATCATTCTTTTTAAATTTATTATCTTCCTCATCTCTAAAATAACGACAATGAAATCCAATCTCACCTATCTTGTAAGCTTCATCATGCTGTTTACTTTAATCAATAAATCGTTCGCTCAGAAAGCGACTATAAGTTTAGAGAAGCGAATGATTAAGACATATGCTTTTGATGAACCTAATCCGGTCCCTATCCTCACTGAAAATCCGAAAATTTATCCATATTTTAAATTCGAAGGATATAGCCACAAGGGTGAGCAAAAAGAATGGGAAGTTGTGAAATTAGAGAATGAATATATTACCGTTTATGTCTTGCCTCAGATTGGAGGGAAAATCTGGGGTGCTGTTGAAAGAAAAACTGGAGAAGAATTTTTGTATCGAAATGAAGTAATTAAGTTTCGAAATATTGCAATGAGAGGGCCCTGGACTTCGGGAGGAGTTGAATTTAATTTTGGAATTATTGGTCACACACCTGCAACTGCTACTCCTGTTGATTATAAGATCGCCGAAAATTATGACGGCAGTGTTAGTTGTATTGTGGGAACAATTGACCTGCCTTCTAGAACTCAGTGGAGGGTAGAAATAAAGTTAGACGCAGATAAGGCATATTACGAAACAAAAGCATCGTGGTACAATCCTACACCTTTAAGCGAATCTTACTACAATTGGATGACAGGAGCCGCTGCAGCAAAAGATGACTTAGAACTCTTTATTCCAGGAGATCAGTATTTAGAACATGGAGGAAATGCTCATCCGTGGCCTACAGATAACAATGGTAGAAAATTATCTAATTATAAGGATAATAATTTTGGTCCCCACAAGTCATATCATGTAGTAGGAGAATACAACGATTTCTTTGGCGGATACTATCACGATAAACAATTTGGGTTTGGTCATTGGGCTTCTTATGAAGAAATGCCAGGTCAGAAACTCTGGCTTTGGGCACTATCGAGATCGGGAGGGATTTGGGAAGATTTACTTACAGATACTGATGGGCAATATATTGAATTTCAGGCTGGGAGGCTATTTAATCAATACTTCCCTGAAAATGGAAACAACTCAGTCACCCAAGCAAGTTTTGAACCTTATGTTATGGATCGATGGCGTGAAATATGGTTTCCTTTCAAGGAAATTGGAGGAATGGAAGCCGCTTCCGAATGGGGCGTGCTAAATGTAGAATATGAAAGCGGAAGCGCCAGGATCGGATTGAATGCGCTCCAATTTTTTGAAGACGAATTCAATATAAGAATAAATGGAAAAACGGTCATTTCTGAAAAACTGACGATGAAACCGATGGCCATCTTTACAAAACAAATTGAGTTTAATCCGGAAGACAAACTTGAAGTCGAAATTGGGAATCGAAAGATTTATTATTCAAATGATAAGAATCAAATAAAACTTGACCGACCTTTTAATTCAGATGCTAGGAAATCAATGACTGATGTTCAGAGATCTTATTTCGAAGGTTGGGAAGCCATGAAGTATCGCGACTATAAATTAGCAGTTAAAAAATTTACAGATGTTCTTAATCTGGAGCCTTTGCATCAAGATGCACTTGTGAAACTGGCTGAACTAGAATACAGAAAAGGCAACTATGAAATAGCCTTAAAACAAGTAAATAAAGTACTGGAAATTGATACTTATCATCCAGAGGCTAACTACAAAGCAGGGATTATTTATCGTGCAATGAATTCCTATATTAATGCCTTAGAATCATTTGGCTGGGCGGCCAGAAGCATGACATATCGATCAGTAGCTTATGCACAGATGGCTGAAATATACTTGAGATTGGGAAATGCTCAGAAAACCAATGAGCTGGCTAACAAGTCCTTGGATTTCAATAGATTCAACATCAATGCTAGATATGTTCTCGCAGTTCAAGCTAGAAAATCAAAGCAGAAACTCGAACATTCCATACAAGTTTCTGAGATATTTCTGCTTGATCCTCTGAATCATTTTGGCAAAAATGAAATGAAAATTTCTTCAATGGATGGAAATTCTTCATTGACTTATAATAATGAATTTCCTGCGGAATCAAATCTTGAATTGGCCCTTCAGTATTACAATTTGGGTATGCAAGAAGATGCAATTGCTGTGTTAGAAAAAAGCAATGAAGTAAAAAATAAGATCTGGTTAGCATACTTACTAAAAGATCTCAACAAAGACAAAAGTAAAGCACTATTAGAAAGTGCCTTGGGGGATAAAATTGATTTCGTATTACCATATAGAAGAGAAAGTATTGATGCATTTAATTGGGCAAAAAATGAAATAAAAAATTGGAAAGCAGATTATTATTTAGCGCTAAATAATTATGCTGTGGGTAGAAAAGATATCGCAGATCAACTTATTAAAGATTGTGCTCAAAAGCCTGATTCAGAAGTATTCTATAGGTTTAGAGCTCAGATGTTAAAGACTGAAAATATGGAAGTTAGGCTTCGTGATTATGATAGAGCATTTGAGATTAATGATAAAGATTGGAAATTATGGGAAGAAGCAATTCAATTAAATTTACAGGCAGAGAAGAATGAAATTGCAAACAGATTGGCTGCGACAGCATTCAAGCGTTTTCCTGAAAATTATAACATAGGTTTAGTATATGCCAAAAGTTTACTTGCGACAACTGATTATGAAATAAGTGTTGCAATATTAAAAAATATCAATGTACTACCTTCAGAATTGGCACGAGAAAGCAGAAATATATTCTATGAATCTCATGTTTTAGCAGCAGAAAATAACATGATCAATAAAAACTTCAAAAAAGCAATTGACTTACTCAATTCTTCAAAGGAATGGCCAGAAAATATGGGTGTTGGGAAACCGTATGTTGTCGATGAACGGCTGCAAGATTACCTGCTTAGCATTTGCTATTCAGAGACGGGAAATGAAGTAGAAATGAACCAAGCATTAATGAGAATAATTGAATTTTCTGAAGAGAATGAAGCAGCTGTTTCAATGAATGAACTGCTATTTTTGTTAGCTTTAAAGAAGCTTGGCAAAAAAGAAGCTTTAAATAAGGTTTTGGTAAACCTAGAAAAATCTACAGATCAAAAACAACTACTAATTATGTCTTTATTTGAAAAGCAGGCAATCGATAAAGAGCAACTAAAAGATAATCTGGTGGGCTTGCTGAGCAGGATTGTGTCATATTAATAAACTAAGAGACTCTACCAATGAGAACTGTAAATGATTCATCGAAATTCTTGTTTTGGAATTGCTAATTTAGCTTGGAATAGACGTTTAGCTATAAATGCTTAAACCTACAATTTTGAAACAGAATCGAAAAAAGGTTGACAAAGAGTTCAAAAAAAAGCTGTTGAGCTATACTTAGTTAGTGGAAATGCTAGAGAAATTGCAGAAGAATTGGTTATCGACAAATGGATTCTATATGGTTTGAAAGAGATCATACGAATGGAGAATACTTAAATAGAAATTACAACCACGGGTTACAATAAAGCGGATAAAGAAATTATAATCAGAGAATGCTCCCTACCTGATACCGAACTCAAAAAATTGCATGTTGCGTTAAACATAAAACAGAGCCAGTTAATAAAATTGAAATCTGTAGTACACATACCGAAACTCAAAAACTTAAATTCGCAATCCATCAGGACTATTAGCCTTGGCTAATACTCAATGTGGGTTAAAATCTGATTGCCACGGATCATTTAGCGAATAAAATAAGGAATATTATTACCACCATTTATTTAGTATGTTTATGTCAAATTGGCGTAGATTTGAATATATTAATTACCAAAATTATCAATTCCAATTCTTTAAAAAATCAAATGTCGCAGCTATATCAAGCACGTATAAACTTGGACTAATCTCAAGATTTAGATTTACCTTAATTTTTGATGAGAATCTTAAGCTATTAATATATTAGGAGTATAAAAAATTTTGCAAAAAAAAATGTCCTTTAACAAAATCAAAGGACATTTTATAAATCACAAAAGATCTATATATTCTTATAAATTGAAAGCTGCTTTCACTTTATCTACATAGTTAAGCTTTTCCCAAGTAAATGTTTCGACCTCAATTTCTCTTTCGTTTCCAGATCCATCTTTGAATTTTAACTTTTTTGTTTCAGACTTCCTCCCCATGTGTCCATATGCCGCTGTATCAGAATATATTGGCGTTCGTAATTTTAACCTTTCTTCTATCGCATAAGGCCTCATGTCGAATATCTGATAAACAACTTTTGCAATCTCGCCATCTGAAAGTGCAACTTTTGAAGTTCCATTTGTATTTACATAAATATTAGTTGGCTTTGATATTCCAATCGCATAAGAGACTTGCACTAGCACTTCATTGCAAACACCTGCAGCAACCAAATTCTTCGCGATATGCCTAGTTGCATAAGCTGCTGATCTGTCCACTTTAGAAGGATCTTTTCCAGAAAAGGCTCCACCTCCATGTGCTCCTTTCCCACCATATGTATCTACAATTATTTTCCTTCCTGTTAAACCAGTATCTCCGTGCGGTCCGCCAATAACAAATTTTCCTGTTGGATTAACATGGTATATAACATCATTTGTAAATAAATCTTGTAACTCTTTAGAAAGGTGTTTTTTTACATTTGGAATTACAATATGAATGACATCACTTTTTATTTGATCTAGCATTTCCTCATCATCTGCGAAATCATCATGTTGGGTTGAAACTACAATGCTATCGATTTTTTGCGGTTTGTTATCGTCAGAATATTCTATGGTTACTTGAGATTTTGAATCTGGTCGAAGATAAGTCATCAATTTACCTTCTTTTCTAATCCGAGCTAATTCAAAAAGAATCTTATGAGAAATATCTAGTGCCAATGGCATATAATTCTCTGTTTCATTGGTCGCATATCCAAACATCATCCCTTGATCACCAGCACCTTGGTCCTCCGGATTTAATCTTTCTACACCTTGATTGATATCTGGAGATTGTTCATGAATTGCAGATAAAACTCCACAAGATTTCGACTCAAACATATATTCAGATTTGGTATATCCAATTTTGCTTATAACATCTCGAGCTATTTGTTGAACATCTAGATAAGTCTTCGATTTTACTTCTCCAGCTAATATCACTTGTCCTGTTGTTACAAGTGTTTCACAAGCAACTTTAGAGCTTGGGTCAAATGCTATGAAGTGATCTACTAAAGCATCAGAAATTTGATCAGCTACCTTGTCAGGATGCCCTTCTGATACAGATTCAGAGGTAAATAAATATGCCATTTAAAAAATGATTAATGCAATGGTTAATTAATGCCGCAAAGATATTATTTATTAGTAAATCATTTAATATTACAATGCAATAATGATTTTTCTCCAATAAATCCTTCCAATATATCGCCTTTTTTTACAGGACCTACACCCGCTGGTGTCCCAGTGAATATGAGATCTCCTTTCTGCAAAGTGAAAAAATTAGATATATATTCTATTAATATTTCAAAATTAAAAATTAGATCTCCAGAATTGCCATTTTGTGCAACTGCTCCATTTTTAGTTAGTTTAAAATCAATGTTTGATTCCTCCAATTGTTCCTTTGGAATAAAATCTCCAACTACCGCTGAGTTATCAAAAGCCTTAGCTATTTCCCAAGGATGTCCATTGGCTTTGCATTTTTCTTGTAAATCTCTCGCAGTAAAATCTAGTCCTAATCCAATTTCATTATAATAATCTGATGCAAACTTTCTTGCAATATGCTTACCATTTTTTGAAATTTTTAGCACCAACTCTAATTCATAATGCAAATTAGAGGTGAATTCTGGATAGTATAAATCATTGCTTGACTTTAAAATGGCTGTCGAAGGTTTCATGAATATCATTGGTTCTGAAGGAACTTGATTTTTCAATTCTTTTGCATGTTCTAAATAATTCCTTCCTATACATAATATTTTCATATTCCTAATAATTGAATTATTAATCAAATTTTACATTCATTAACCCAACTAAATCTTTCACCTCAGCAACTGTTTGTTGTGCTCTTTTTCTTATTTCTCCAGATGATTGCTTAATCATATATTTATAATCTTTCTTATTCTTTTCAATTGCAACTTTGTTGTCCTTGAACTCATTAGTCATGTCAATCAATTGATTGGCTGTGGCTTCTTTTAGGTCCACATATTTCAAGTTATCAGCATTGTAATCTTCCATTAAAGAATTATATGCTTCAGTGCCTCCGCTTGCTTTCAATAATTCAAATAAATTAAGCACGCCCTCTGACATTTCACCTTTTTTTAAATCTCCAACATCAGTAACAGCAGATTTAATTTGTTTTCTGATGCTTTTTTCATCCTGAAAAAGGGAAATAAAATGTTTATCCCCCGCAGATTTACTCATTTTTTTACTTGGGTCGGCAGTAGATTTTATTTTTGGCGTATCAGTATATAGGGCATCGGGTAGAACAAAATATTCTTTTCTGACACTATTATTGAACCTTAATGCGATATCGCGTGTCAATTCCAAATGTTGTTCCTGATCTTTACCCACTGGAACATAATCTGCTTTATATATTAATATATCAGCCGATTGAAGAACTGGGTAATCCAATAATCCAACAGAAATAAATTGTTCTTTTGAAGTTTCGGAAACTTGTTGACTTTTGTCTTTGAACTGTGTCATTCTAGTTAACTGACCATAAGAACAAAAACAATTAAAAATCCAAGATAATTCTGCATGTTCTGGAATCAATGATTGAATAAATAAGTTTTCAGCCTTTACACCAACAGCTAAAAGATTAAAGATTAATTCCCAAGTATTATTACGTAATTTATCAACACTATAGGGCATTGTCATCGCATGATAATCGACAACCCCATAGAAACATTTATATTTTTGTTGGAGTTCAACCCAATTCTTCACAGCTCCAAAATAATTCCCCAAATGCATGTCTCCTGTTGGTTGAATACACGACAAAACACTTTTCATCTTTTACTTTTTTAATTATTTGTTATTATTAACTTTTAACAGCTATAGCTGAAATTTCTACATTAACGTATTTTGGAAGATTGGCAACTTCAACCAATTCTCTAGCAGGAGCGGTTTCTTCGTTAAAATATTCAGCATATATTGCATTTATTCTGCTATACATCCCCATATCAGCCACAAAAACAGAACACTTAACGATATTTTCAAAATTCATATCTGCTGCCTTTAATATTTCTGCTAAATTTTTCATCACTTGCCTAGTTTCATTCTCGATATTGTCAATAATTAATTGACCAGATTCAGGGTCAATTGCTATTTGACCAGAAACATATAGCGTATTACCAGCTAGTATGGATTGGTTATAAGGTCCAACTGGACTAGGTGCTGATTTAGTATTAATGATTGTTTTCATTGTAAATATTTATATAAAAAAACTTGGGTTTATGTTTAAACTAAAAACAAGAATAGCCCCTGATCCATATTCGGAAAAGGAGCTATTCAAATATATCTTGAAAAAGAACTATGCTTCTTCTACTGCTTCGATTACTACTTTACCTTTGTAAAACATACTACCTTCTGACCAATACGCACGGTGGTAAAGATGTGCTTCCCCAGTAGTTTTACAAATAGCCAATTGAGGAGCTGTAGCCTTTTTGTGTGTTCTTCTGGTTCTTTTTCTCTGTTTTGAAATCCTACTCTTCGGATGTGCCATATCCCTATTTTTTTAGTTTAATTTAATATCATTTAATGAATCCCATATATTACTTCTTTCTTCTTTATCTTCTTCCGCAGCTTTTTCAGCTTCTTCTTCTAATAAGTCGTAATATTCAAGGACTTTTTCGTCGCAAAATTGGAAGTCATTTTCTTCGCAATCAATGGTTTTTGAAATTGGTATTGATAGTGAAATAAATTCATAAATCAAACCAGCAATATTAATATCAGAATCGTCAGGAGTAATATACATTACTTCTTCTTCGTCTTCCTTTCCAGATTCATCATACTTAAATAGCATTCTTTTGCTAGTGTTAATTTCAATCGGAATTTCAGCAAGGCATCGATCACAAGGAGTTTTAAAATTTCCATAAATAATAAAATTCACCTCAATCAATGTTGCTCTCTTATCCAAATGTATCTTAACTACAAATTCACCGTTGTCAACAAAGCTATTTTCAAAATGCAAAAAGAATTCATCATCTACTTCAAATGTGTATTCATGCAAGCCTAAATCAGCAGTTTTGATCGGGATATTATAATATTTCAAACCATCCATAACAAAGAACTTTCCAAAAGGAATGCAAAGATATGATTTGTTCCTCAGTTAACCAATTATTACACTTTATTTTTTGCTCACTATTTATTTAAAAAGGCGGAAAGCATTATATAATCCATAAAGATTAATTTATTTTGAGAAAAAATAAATCTTTTTAAATTATTAACCCCCGCAATCTGGAAGATCAGAGTTTCCTGGGACAAGCCCACAATATTCAATTTCAACATCAAACTCTATGACAACTTTCAGATCTGCAATTAAATTTATTTGGTCTAAAAGCACACTTCTCACTCCAAAAGTTATGGATTCCGTTTGATCTCCATTGATTAAACTAAAAATCTGGTTTTTCAATTCACCAAGTCCAATAGAATTGGTATTCGTTATTAGAGATAATTCTTCTGTATTATTATTTATTATTAAAAGAGAATGATTATCCTTCCAACTCATTAAGTTATTTGTTCCAGCCTGAATAATATAACCATTAAAATTTAGAGTACCCGCTTGATTTCCTTCTTTGCTAATAGCAATTGCAGAAATGCGCTTGATATGTACATTTAATATTTTTGAGTCTACTGGGAGCACTAAATTGGATAATATTTCCTCTTTCGAAATTAAAATCGCTTTGTCAAAAGTTTTACTTTCTAATTCAAATCGAGCATTGTAATTTGAATTAAAAACCAAATTAATCTTCTTTTCAGAAAGAACAAGATCTACTACATCGCAGGAAGAGTTGTTAATTACCACAAAGCATAAAAAAAGTAATAATAGCCTCAAAACAAAAAAATTAAATTAATAATATTTCAAAATTTCAAATACCCACAGACATACCAATAACATAATTCACAGGATTATTCATGATGTATTCTCCAAAAACATCAAAATATTTAAAACTTAGACTAAGACCACCGCCATATCTATATGGATATCGATCTTTTAATTCTAAATTAATATCTTGGATTGAATTGTCATCAAAATTATACTTCAATTGCATATCATTTAATTCATATCCAAATAAACCGTATATACCAATCCTGTTTAATTTCACCCCAAACTGAGTCATTGCATATTGGTTTACAGATTTTATATATCCACCAATATCCATCAAGTGATACGAATAAGCCAAATACCATTTAATGTACTCTGGAAAGAAATATCTTCCAAAATCATGTCGAATTCCACCCCCATAAATCTCAACATTTCCCAAATTACCCTTTAGTGGAAGTAAAGCATATCTGCCAAAGAAGTCTGTTCCAAACAAAGTTCCTATATATAATTCAGGAGCTATCAAAGTAATATAATTTATACCCAACCCACCAGGAAAAGTGTATTGCGTTCCCTGATCATTTGAAATTTCTATGGTATTTGTCGGACCAACAATAGTTGGAACATCATGAAAAATTTCTTCTTCAAAATTATCTGTTACTCCTCTATAAAAATTCATGCTTTCAGTAATATTAATTCTTGTCACATGAAGCCCCAATTTAATATGGAACCCTTTTTCACTATATCTAGAAAAAATACCAGAGTGAATTAAAGAAGAATATGTTTCATTGATCGGAGCTAAATACTTGCCACCATTTTCAGAATTAAGATAGGTTTGAGATATTACATCAACCCCAAATTGTCCTACCAAATTGCTCGGAATTAAGAAAATCAGGATTTGAATTAAAAATCTCATAAATCAAGGTTGTCGCTATTGATCAAGTATGTTTGTCTAAATTTTATAATTGAAAACTATTTACCAATCATTTTTGATGGATCTACCCATAAATCAAATTCCTCTGAAGTGAGATAGGATAATTTTAAAGCCGCATCTTTCAGAGTTAAGCCTTCTTTGTATGCTTTCTTTGCTATTTCAGCTGCCTTGTCATACCCTATTTTCGTATTTAAAGCAGTAACCAACATCAATGAATTGTTAAGATGTTCCTTTATCCTTTTTTCATCTGGCAATAATCCTTTGATACAATGATCGTTGAAACTATTACAAGCATCTGCAATCAACCCTGCAGAAGTTAAAAAATTAAAAATCATCATAGGTTTGAATACATTCAATTCAAAATGTCCACTCATTCCACCAATATTTATTGCTACATCATTTCCCAAAACCTGAGCCATTGCCATTGTCATCGCCTCTGATTGAGTAGGATTTACTTTGCCAGGCATTATGGATGAACCTGGTTCATTAGAAGGAATAATTATTTCACCGATACCGCTTCTCGGACCAGAAGCTAACATTCGAATATCATTAGCAATTTTCATTAACGAAACTGCAACAGTTTTTAATGCCCCATGTGATTCTACAATGGCATCATGGGCAGCAAGTGCTTCAAATTTATTTTCGGCTGTAATAAATGGTTTCCCAGTCAATTCAGCTATTTTATTAGCAACATTTTCTGAAAAATTTGGTGGAGTGTTCAAACCTGTACCCACAGCCGTTCCTCCAAGGGCCAACTCAGAAAGATGGCTTAAAGAATTTTTAATAGCTTTTATTCCGTGCTTAATTTGAGAATGATAACCTGAAAGTTCTTGCCCTAAAGTCACTGGAGTTGCATCCATAAAATGAGTCCTTCCTATTTTTACTATATGCATAAAAGCTTCAGACTTTTCCTTAAAAGTGAGGGCAAGATTTTCCAAAGCTGGCAAAGTTTCATCCACTAGTTTTAAATATGCAGATATATGCATTGCTGTTGGAAAAGTGTCATTAGAAGATTGGGACATGTTCACATCATCATTTGGATGCAATATTTTATGTTCATCTGATAAATTGCCACCTGAGATTTCATGCGCTCTATTTGCAATAACTTCATTCAAATTCATATTAGATTGCGTCCCAGAACCAGTTTGCCATACAACCAATGGGAATTGATCTTCTAGTTTCCCTTCAAAAATCTCATCACAAACTGCCGATATAAGCATAGTTTTTTTAGCATCCAAAATCCCGGATTCAGTATTAACAATTGCTGCGGCTTTTTTCAAAAATGAAAATGCCTTTATTACTTCTGTGGGCATTTTATGTCCACCGATTTTAAAATTCTCGCTTGACCTTTGAGTTTGTGCAGCCCAATATTTATCTGCTGGTACTTCAATATATCCTATACTATCCTTTTCCGTTCTCGTTTTCATAACTAAAATGCTTTTTCTTGGTTCTATAAATTTTATGGAATTTTTCAATAATCCATCAAAAACTGAAATTAATCTACAATTTGAATGTAAATTTAAAATGATTTTTTTATCTAAAACTATAAACTTCTATATTAGTGGGGTGTTATAATAATAAATTATCATTTCTTTCATTAGAGTTAAAGAAAAAACACTTGATTAACAGAACAGAATTAGATAATATTATTTTTTCTTCAAATAAATATAAAATATAAATAATTATGGCTTTTAAGTTACCAGATTTACCTTATGCGTTTGACGCTTTAGAACCTTACATTGATGCTCGCACAATGGAAATACACCATGGAAAGCACCACAATGGCTATACCTCCAATTTAAACGCAGCGATAGATGGTACAGACCTTTCTGATAAAAGCATTGAAGATATATTGAAAAATCTTGATATGTCGAACAATGCTGTGAGAAACAATGGTGGAGGATTTTATAATCACAGTCTTTTTTGGGAAATTTTATCTCCAAATGGTGGAGGTAATCCTACAGGAGCTGTTGCAAATGCAATTATTGAAGCATTTGGATCATTTGATGAATTTAAATCAAAATTCGCTTCAGCTGCAGGAACAAGATTTGGCTCAGGATGGGCATGGCTTTGTGTTAATAAAGCAGGAAAACTAGAGATTTGCTCTACGCCAAACCAAGATAACCCATTAATGCCAGCAGTTGGTTGCAGTGGAATTCCGATTTTAGGACTGGATGTTTGGGAACATGCATATTATTTAAATTACCAAAACAGAAGACCAGACTATATTCAATCCTTTTTTAATATAATCAATTGGGATGCTGTAAATAAAAGACTTTCTGCCGCAAAATAAGTTTTTATAGCTTATTTCAGATTTATGAAAAATTTAATAAAAAAAAGCTTATTCAATGAATGAGCTTTTTTTTTGGCAACATTTTTGGATAACATGTTATGATAAATGTTAATGTATTCCTAATACTTTCATATCCTATTGACAGGAGTATAATTAACAATTAATTTAAACTAAAAACACAAAATATGTTAATATTATCTTTTCTTGTTGTAATTCTTTTTGTTTTTGGAGATAAATTATTAAGTAAAGTTTAAGAAAAGCAATTTATTCTATTGCTTTAAACATTTGGAGCACGTCTTCTTTGGTGAACTTACCTAATAAGCCAGTTTGAAAATCATATTCAATATCTCCTAATATTCGAACTGCTCTGAAATCGTAATTTATATTTTCTTCGCTTATCTTTTTTTCAAAGACAAAGCCATTTTCATTTTCAAAGACAATTTGAGAAAAATATGGGCCTGATTCAACTTCACTTTTCTTTTCTGCTATCAAACTTTTTACGTCATATGTTATTGCTGAAGACGAAATAATTTGAATGCTATAATTATCACCTTTTTTTATTGTAACATCTTTTGCTATCCCCATATCAACCACCTTCACTTCAGGATCAATTGGAGCTTTTATTTTTAATGAAAGCCCGTGTTTGATTAAATCATAATCAACAAAATTATTCTCCTTTTTGCAGGCTACAAAAACCAATAATGCAACTAAGCAAATCCACGTCTTCTTCATATCAATTCCTTTTTATTAATTTAATTTATTAAGATAAATGGCAAAGATAGCTAAACATTTGAGAGCAAAAGTTTTTTGTCAAGTATTATTTATACTCCTGATAAATTAGATTGGTGGAAATAAAAATGGGTCTATTCTATACATTGAATAGACCCATTTTTACAAAATTTATTTTATCCTATCTAACTACAGTAATATCTCCTTTTAGAATTTTCTCAGAACCATCAATCAATTGAACCTTACCATACCAGGCAAATATTGCAGGATTAACATAAATCCCTTTAAATGTTCCATTCCATCCAAGCTCTTCTATTCCAGGTTCAAAATTTCTATTTTCAAATACCAATTCACCCCATCTGTTAAAAATCTTTAATTCAAGAATTTTGTCCACCTGAGATCCAGAGTATAATGTAAAGTAATCATTATCACCATCGCCATTTGGTGAAAATGCATTTGGCGCATAGACTTTACTTCTTCTGTCCACATATATCCTAACAGTCGAGAATTCGGAACAACCGTAAATATCAGTCAAAGTCGCGGTATAAACTGTTGTATAATATGGAGAAACAAATGGGTTCATACATTCAATACAACTTATATTAGATTCAGCTGGAGACCAAACAACAGATTCAACCAAATCAGTTTCAATATTTATTTCAGCTTCTAATTGAGTTGTATCTCCTAAAACTATTCTCCTGTCCTCTCCAGCATAAATATTCAGGTCTAAACCTTCGAACAATATTAAGTTTTTAGTAAGTGAACAACCGTTTGAACCTTTAACTGTTATTTGATAATTTCCAGCTCCAAGATTCTCCCAAATAGTCTTTTCCGAAAAGGTTCCTTTATTTATAGCATAAACAAATGGACCTATTCCACCTTGAACATCAATGACTGCAATCAAACCTTCTAAATCATTAAAACATGGGTTTATTGATTCCAAGGTAAAATCAACAATTGGTACAATATCATCAATAATTACAGTACTGTCAATTGAAGAACAACCATTTTTGATATTCGTTACTTCTAAATAATATGTTCCTATTGCATCGATATTTGGAGACAATGTATTTCCTCCACTTACTATATTACCATTATTCGTCGTCCATTTATAACTAAAATTTGAACCCACTGAAGATCCTTCTCCAATTAAGTTAACATTAGTTAATATACAATCTATAGTAAATCCAGGACCAGCCTCAGCTTGAGGATATTCCCTATTTAATATAACAGTAACCGTTTCAAATGTTTCGCATAAACTAATTTTATCCGTTACTTTAACCGTATATAATCCAGGACCATCAACCTCAATACTGCTTAATGTAGGATCAGAAATAATATTTCCTGTTCCTGATGTCGTCCATTCATAAAAAACGTTTGTATTGTTGGATAATTCATTGACAGTCAATATCACAAAATCATTTATACAATTTAATTCTAAAGGAACAGGTATTTGTAATTCTGGATAACTAATTATACTTTTTACAATAACCTTATCTGTATTTATACAGTTGCTAATTTCATCTTCAACAATTAAAGTATATTCTCCAGGAATAGATGTTTCAAAAATAAATGGATCATTGGTTATTAATTCATTGCCATCTGGTCCTATCCAAGTATATTTCTTTCCTTTACTTGAATTCGAGGCATTAATGGTGACAACAGGCACTGCACAGTTGATAATCAAATCTTTACCTGCGTCTGCGTTAGGGAAATTTGAATCAATTGTTACTAAAACGGAATCAATTGCAGTACATAATGTCACATTATTTGTCACAAGCAAATAATACATGCCTGGTTGATCCACTAAAGGATTGATATCATTCTCTCCACTAACAATATTCCCTTCTTCCGAAGTCCATAAGTAAGAATAGTTACCACTCGAAGAACCTAATCCGTTTAAGTAATCTTCTTGCACATCACAAGTTAATTCAAAACCATTTCCAGCTTCAGCTATTGGTGATGAATTTATTATGACTTCAACAATCGTTTCTTCATCATCGCATGGACTTTGAGAATCAATAAAATATTTAAATTTATAAATTCCAGGATTTTGATTTAAAGTATTAAATGTTCCATTTGAAGCGTCAAATGCATTAGCGTTTGAACTCGTTATTTCAGACCAAATACCACCCGTATCCTCATTTTCTAACAAATCATAAAGATTAATGAGCCTACTATCATCTTGGCATATTTCAAGTACTGGTAAAGCATTGCCTGAAGAAAGTTTCTCAAATAAGACTACGAAAATGCTTGTATCTGATTTACAAAGTGGGTCAATTACGTCTAAAGTAAATTTAATTTCATAGGTTCCTGCATCAGAATTTTGAACAGTAAAAATATCCCCTTGCAAAATAGCTGGTCTATTTCCTGCTGGAGCATTGACAATTGTCCAGCTACCATCATGGGAATCATTTTCTATAGAGCTCAAATCAAAGTTTTCACTATCGTTACAGAATGGTCCAGCTTCTCCAATATTAATGATAGGGCATGAACAATCTAAAACGGTAATATTTACCAAATATGTATTGGATAGACAAATACCTCCTGTCTCATCAATGGTATATTCCAGTTGATAATCTCCAGGAATAACACCATGAAAATCTGCAATATTTCCATTCAAACTCATTCCTGAATTAGAAATATCTTTCCATATTCCATTTAATGATCCTGACAATATTAACGTATCCAAATCAATAATTGAACCTTTAAAATCCAAGTTGCAAATTTCAGTATAGTCAACTAAAGTTGCCTCAGAAGGAATAGATACCTCAACCTTTGCTTTGCCAAATACCTCTCCATCACAATGTTTATCATTCATACTTATGATAGTAACATCAATATCAACAAATGCTTCAATTTCAAATTTATATACGGATGTCATAATGTTGTTAATGACAAATAATTCATTATTAGCCAATACTTCAATGGTCCAAGGAGCTTCTCCTGTTAATTGAACTTCTACTTCCACCAAACTCCCTTCACAAACATTGAAATCTCCAGCAATTGTGGCAGTTGGGATTTCATAAAAAACCACAGGTTGTCCAATCGCAATTTTAGTACATTCATCACTCAAGTCAATGAAACCATTATTCATTTTGTTTCCAACCACTGCTGAAATATAATAGGTTTGGCCAAAATTCATTTTTGCAGGATCGAAAAAGAAAGTTGAAGTATGGCTGAGTGCTATTACATTGACTAACAGTGTATCATTTCCTTCATGTAATACAAACATTAAGTCATCGTTGAAATCAAAAAATTGTGTAGATGCATCATAAACTCCATTTGCTGTCAATTCATCGCCACATAATTCAATTAAATTTTGACTCATTGTGCCAACCATTGAGATACATCCACATTCGATTCCCACATCTGCAATAGTTATAATTTCACACGCATTAATGTCACTAACTTCAAAAGAATAACTAACCAGTGATCCAATTGATTCACTTATGAAAATATATGGTTCCACTCCAGTAGGGTTGTCAATTTTGATACCATCTATAAAATAATTATATGGATCTCCACCACTAATTTCAAATGAAACTCTGTATCCTGGTTCTAATGCATTACATTCTACCAACACATTGCTTACACTTGGAGAAGAAAACAATTCAATAATTGCTGACCCAGACCCTTGAGAAGAACAACCATTACTGTTAGATACTTTGCCTAAAGTATATATTCCTGGTTCTGTAACATCAAAACTAAATACTTGGCTAGTAGAATTGAATTCACTATAAAGAACACCATCTTTTAAAACTTCGAAAATCCAATTGTCTCCATTTTCCAAATTAATTATAATGTTGACAAGATTTGTTGATCCCTCACAAATATTTCCACCACCAACCAGCGTTCCTTGTGGGATTGGTTGCTCAATGATAGAAAATGATTCTTCTGTATTACATTCATTTCCACCAGCAAATATAAATATCTTAGTTCCTGGATATACTTTTTCACCAACATTTAGTTTGTTGCCAGTTTTATTCGGTCCTGTATAATAGGATTCAGATAAATCTAAATTTGACCCTAAAATAGGCTTAAGAACGTAATAATCGCATACATATTGATCGCCAGGATTCGTGATAATTGGCGTATTAATAATTTCAACGGCAAACATTTTTTCATCTTCACAAGTGCCAGTCAACACATACATATACAATGTAGTACTTGTACTAATTAAGTCTCCTTCTGAAAATAAAGTTCCTGTACCCCCTGGTCCTGTATAATACTTTGCATTATTCACTCCAGTACCTGTAATTGCAGGTAAAATATAGCTATCACATGATATTACATCAATTCGATCATCAAGAGAAGGCGTTGCTATAATGTCAATTGTAACAATTTTCTCATCTGAACATAAACCCTGAGTATCAAAAACATATAAAGTTATTGATGTAGTAATTACATCTCCAGCTTTGTATTGAGTTCCAGTTCCTCCAGATCCTGTCCAATAAGATTCGTTTCCACTCAACCCTGTTCCTAATATGGTTGGCAATACATAAGAATCGCATGAAGTAGCTCCAATTGGATCTGCTAATTCCGGAGTCTCAATTATGGTTACTTCAAATAATTCTTCAGTGCTGCATGAACCCGCTGAAACATACATATATAAAGTAGTACTTGTACTAATTATATCGCCAGCTGAATATG
>JAHEAQ010000093.1 GCA_024642705.1 Bacteroidota bacterium
TATTTTTTACAATATTATTATTCTCAAATTTTGCTTCTTTTGCTCAAAATACAACAGTAACAGTTTCTGGTACCGTCCAAGACAAATTAACAAAAGATGTGCTTCCTTTTGTCAATTTAATTTTGAAAACAGCTAAAGATTCTAGCTTTGTTACTGGTACGGTGAGTGATGAAGATGGTAGGTTTACGATATCCAATGTTAAGCCCAATGATTATTTCTTAGAAGCTTCATATATTGGTCATAGTACGATCCAACAACCACTATTTATTGGAACATTATCTGCATTTATAGAAATTCCTGTTGTTGAAATGGAGGGAAGTGCAGAAACACTAAGTGAAGTTGTTATTTTGGGAAAGCAAGATGAAGTAAGCGGTAAAATGGACAAAAAAGTCTTTTCTGTAGATGATAACATTAGCCAAAGTGGAGGTTCAGTTTTGCAAACTATGCAAAACTTACCTGGGGTTACAGTTCAAGATGGTAAAGTTCAATTGAGGGGTAGCGATAAGGTAGCTGTTTTGATTGATGGTAAGCAAACGGCTCTAACAGGTATGGGCAGTCAAACGGGATTGGATAATATACCAGCTTCTGCCATTGAGAAAATTGAAATCATAAATAATCCTTCTGCCAAATATGATGCAAATGGGAATGCTGGCATCATAAACATTATTTACAAAAAAAATAAGCAAGAAGGATTTAATGGAAAGGCTGGTTTAATTGGGGGATTAGGTGCTTTATGGGTAAGAAAAGAAAATCTTCCCACAATAAGACCTCAATATCAGGCTACTCCAAAAATAAATCCAACTCTTTCATTGAATTATCGCAAAAATAAAATCAATTCTTTTTTTCAGGGCGATTACCTTTATACGGAGACCCTAAATAAAAATGAATTTGTGACTAGAACTTATAATGATGGAACAATCATCAAGCAACAAACCAAAAGGAATAGAGATACTCATTTTGCGAATTTAAAAACCGGAATAGATTGGTATATCGATGAAAATAATATGTTTACCATCTCAGGATTTTATGGATTGGAAGATATTATTGATAATGGAGATGAACCCTTTTTTAACAATGACCTAACAGAAAGACTACGACTTTGGCAATTTTTGGAAGATGAAGTGAAAACTACTGTCATGGCAACTGCAGCTTTTAATCATAAGTTTAAACAACCTGGACATATGTTTAATGCAGGCTTCAATTATACTTTTCATCGCGAGGATGAGCAATATTTTTTTACCAACATTTTACCTGCCTATACTGGTATGGATGCTTTTAAGTTAATTTCCGACGAACACGTGGCAGATTTTATTTTTGATTATGTTCGGCCTGTTAAATACGGTCGAATAGAAGGTGGTTTCAAATTTCGTTGGAGAGAAATTCCAACCAATATGCAATTTTTTCCAGGCCTTAATTCGCCAATTGACAGCACGGCTGGCGGTCCAGCTACCTATAGTGAAATTATTCCTGCCATTTATGGAAATTATGTCTATGAAAGTAAAAAAATAGAAGCAGAAATTGGGCTAAGAATAGAGTATGTAAATCTTAATTACGAAGTAGGCCTAGATCACCCAACCTACAAAACAGACGGCTACAATTATTCTCAGCCTTTTCCAAATGTTCGTTTCGCATATAAAATAAATGACCAAAATAAATTTTCGCTTTTTTACAACCGAAGAGTGGATAGGCCAAATGAAGTAGATATTCGAATATTTCCGAAATATGATGATGCTGAAATTATAAAAGTTGGAAATCCAGCATTACGGCCACAATTCACCAATCTTTTTGAAGCAGGTTTTAAGACAAGTTGGAACAACGGTTATTTATATTCAGCAGCTTATCAACGTCGTGCTGATGGAACAATAACTCGAATTGCTAGTTCAATTCCTAACAGTAATCTTATTTATGCTATTTTTCAAAATGCAAAACGAAGTTACACAACAGGCCTAGAAATTGTGCTTTCTCAAGAATTAAATAAATGGTTTTCGTATAACATTAATTTAAATGGATACCATAATTTGATAGAAGCATTTTCGGTAGAAAATAAATATCCAGTACAAAACATATTCAGTGCTGAAGAACAAGAAATATATTCTGGGAGTGCAAAATTGAATTCTGTTTTCCGCCTTCCCAATAAGTTAGATTTGCAAGTTTCCTTTATTTATTTAGCTCCTGATATTATTCCTCAAGGCACTATTGCTCAAAGATATTCTTTAGACTTTGGAATTAAGCAAGCCATTCAAAAAGGAAACGGAGAAATTTTTATAAATGCTACGGATCTTTTGAATACGATGGTCATTAAAAAAGAGATTAACGGCAAAGATTTCAGTTATACGACTAATGATTATTATGAGACTCAAGTGATCCGTGCAGGATATACGTACAAGTTTTGAAGTAAATTTCAATTATTATTAGCTTCTTTAAACGATGTAAGAATTACAGCTACTTGCGTTTGATTTGAGCGTTTTAAAGAAAATATTTTATCCCTTGATATTACAAAATTGTTGTTTTCAAGTTCATTTTTCTGTTAGTAAATAAATTGCAAAAAAATATTTATATTATGACAAAAGCGATAAAATATTAGTATTATATTTAGGATATCTTAATATTCAGAATATAAAATCTTATTATTTAACTTAAAACAAATAAAATGAATACCAACAAAATTTTAATTGCTGGACTTATCGGATGGGTCGTAGCCTTATTATGCGGTTTTTTAGCATATGACCTATTACTGGGTGATTTTTTTAGTGCAAATACAGGATCTGCGACTGGGGTATTAAGGGCTGACGATGAAATGGAGTGGATACCAATGCTTTTGGGGCACCTTACATGGGGACTTTTTTTCGCTTTAGTATTTGGTAGATGGGCCAATATTAGCACATTTGTGACTGGAGCAAAGGCTGGAGCCGTTTTGGGATTTCTTGTTGTTTGTTCTTTTGATTTGATCAATTACGGTTCTACCAATATTATGAATCTTACAGGAGTGATAGCCGATATAGTTGTAATGACTTTAATTTCAACTATAGTTGGCGGGGTCGTTGCGTGGTTTTTAGGAAGGGGAAATGCTAAATAGATGTTAACTATTGGATTGCATCAAATTTAGAAAGATTTTTGGTTGGGAATTTGGCACCTACTTTCGATTGCCAATCCTTTAAAATTTGATGCAATTCATCCCTCTTTGTAATGTTTTGATCTGCAATATTATTTTGCTCGCCACTATTTTCTTTTAAGTTGTATAGATCTAAATCCCCATCTTAGAACGATTTGATAAATTTGTAATCTTCATAACCATCAACTAAATAACCAAATAATTCTCGAAAAGCTAATCTTACTTTTTTAGCTTCACTTTTAATAAAATATCACTGTTTTGGTCAAGTTCGTACCACTTATTTTGCATCAATTAATAAATTGAAAAAGTTATAATTGTTTCTTTTTATTAATGAATAGGTGAGTTTTAATCTGAAAAAGGTTTCCTGAAAAATATCGTAGAATTATTATTTTAATATATTTGATAGAAATGATTTAAAATTTTTGTAATCAAGATTAATACAGAATTATATAACTTATCTATTAGAATAAAACAAACAAAATGAAAACAAACAAAATCTTAATTGCAGGACTCATAGGTTGGGTTGTAGCATTTTTATTTGGCTTTATAGCTTACGATTTAATATTAGGAAGTTTTTTTAGTCAGAACGGTGGTTCAGCAATGGGAGCATTTAAATCCGAAAGTGAGTTACTTTGGATACCATTGTTGCTAGGTCATCTATCTTGGGGCTTATTTTTCGCGTTAATATTTGGCCGTTGGGCAAATATAAGTACATTTATAACAGGAGCTAAGGCTGGTGCAGTTTTAGGTTTTTTGGTTTCATTCACCGTTGATATGATTAATTATGGGTCAACTAATGTAATGAATCTGAATTATGTTTTAGCAGATATTGCAGTTATGACTGTAATGGGTGCTTTAGTCGGTGGAGTTGTAGCTTGGTTCTTAGGTAGAGGAAAAACTAATTAAAAATTTAGTGCTGAATACCATCATAAAATAGATTTTTTGTAGGAAATTTTGCACCTATGTTTTTTTTCCAATCTTTTAAAATTTGATGCAATTCATCCCTCTTTGTAATGTTTTGATCTGCAATATTATTTTGTTCGCCAATATCTTCTTTTAAGTTGTATAGTTCTAAATCCCCATCTTCGAACCATTCTATCAATTTAAAATCTCCCACTCGAACAGCTGATGAAGGCCTGCTGTTGGATCCATGGTAATGAGGGTAATGCCAGAAAATTGCCTCTCTTTTTAAGACTTCATCTTTAGTTATTAAAGGGATTAAACTTATGCCGTCAATATCTTTATTTTTATCATTTGTTATTCCAGCTAATTCTAAAATTGTGGCATAAAAATCAATACTTGTTATTATTTCTTTGCTTTGGGAATTGTCTTTTACTTTATTTGGCCACTTTATAATTGCGGGAACTCTTATTCCACCCTCATAAAGCCAACCTTTTCCTGCTCTCAACGGAACCACCGAAGTCGGAGCTTCTCTTCCTGAAGGTAGGGTAGTTAGACCTCCATTATCGGAAGTAAAGATGATTATGGTATTATCAGTAAGCCCTAATTCTTTTAGTTTTTGCATTATTCTTCCAACACTTTCATCCACGCTTTGAATCATTCCTGCATAAGTAGGATTGTTTTGTTTTTGCTTTGAATTAGAATCATATTTTTCTTCCTTGAAGTCTAGAAGGTTAGGCCAGGAAAATGTGTTGCTTTTTTCTTCAAATTTTGAAATATATTCTGGCTTAGCTTGTATAGGTGTATGCACATTGTAATAGGCAAAATAGAGCAAGAAAGGATTTTTAGAATTGGACTCCATAAATTTTAAGGATTCATCAGTCAATCTGTCTGTCAAATATTCCCCATCTTTTCCATTTTCCAAGCCTGGAACATTCCATCTTTCTTGATTTCCTTTGTAAGGATAAAAATAGGAACCTGGCTGACCAGCCCAATGACCTCCCTTGTTGATGTCGAAACCTTGATCTTCAGGGTAATATCCCTTTTCACCTAAATGCCATTTGCCAAAAAATGCGGTATTGTAACCAATGCTTTTAAGGCTTTCTGCGAACGTGTTTTCGTTTAGAGGTAATTCATGAAAATCAATCGTTCCAATTAATTTTTGGTCCTGTGGATCAGAACCAGGGATCCAATCAGTTATATTCAAACGGGCAGGATATTTTCCAGTTAGAATACTTGCTCGAGTAGGGGAACAAACTGGGCAAGCAGCATAAGCATCCGTGAACAACATCCCTTCCGAAGCCAATCGGTCAATATTGGGCGTTTCATAAAATTGACTACCATAGCATCCTATATCATTCCATCCTAAATCATCAACAAGCAGAAATACTATATTAGGTTTGATGTGATCAGATTGGATTGAGCATGAATGGAAGCCAACCGATAATAGGAACAAGAAGAGCACCTTATAAAAAAATTGGTTTTTTATTTTTACCATTTTATATGAAATCTATAATTTTTTGAATCATATTTTGAAAATGCATTTTACTGATCAGATTCATTTTCGGTTGGTTCAAAATCGCTTTTGTTGACCCATCCAGCCGCTATTTTTTCTCCATTTTTAAATCTTGTATAAAAGTCTACTGTTTTTATATCCGCATATCGGTAATGATCAAAAATATCGCCATTTCCTAAAATTCTGGGATCTCCTTGTTTCATTAATTCATCATACATTAATGCTTTTAAAGCTGTCTTTCTTTCCAAATAGGTCGAATCATTGGCAACGTTAATCATGCAAAATGGATCTTTGCTCAAATCATACAATTCCTCTTCATTTCGTTTTCCAAAACTTAAATCCCAATAAATACTTTCAGTTTTTCTTCTTTTTTCATTCAAAATAACCGTTTTTGTTGGACTTCCATCTGTATTCAAATATCCGGTTTCAGGATTCCCTGCTGGCCATCGTTCAGGTTTAAAATTTTGAGAAAATACCAAATCGTTTTTTATAATTCCTCTTACAGGATAACCTTCATCATTCGGGCGTCCAATATCATGCCTTTCTTTACCTATTAGAACAAATTCTCTACCTTTAGCATAGTCTTCAGGAAAAGTGTCTTTAAACATATTCATCAAGCTTTGGCCATTAACTGGCAACATGCCAGAGTCCTCTAATGAAATGTGGATAAGATCTAAAATAGTAGGCGTGAAATCAGTGAAATTCACATAATGATCAATAATTCGGCCGGGATTCTTTATTCCTTTTCCCCACATTATAGCCAATGGCAAATGATTGTCATATTCATAAATTTGTCCTTTTATTCTTGGAAAAGGCATACCATTATCTGAAGTAACAATAATAATGGTGTTGTTCAATTCTCCAGATTCTTCAAGGGTTTTAATCATTTTCTCCAAATGATGGTCAAAATGCTCAATCTCAAAAGCATAATCTAACATATCTGTCCGAATACTATCTACATCTGGCCAAAATGGAGGAACTTGAGTGATTTCTGTTGGTAGTTTATTTCCTTTTTTAATTCCAGATTCAAATTCATAATCTCGATGTGGCTCAATACTTCCATACCAAAAAAAGAAGGGTTTATTTTGGTCTCGAACTTTCAAAAAGCTTGAGAAATTTTCAGCATAGTCGTTATCAGAAATTCCGTGTGTTGGTGGAATTAATTTATGCTCAATATAATTTTCCCCAATCAACTCCCTTGGTTTGCCATTTTTTTCTGCAATTCCAGGAGCCCAGCCCTTTCCTGTCCTTCCAACAAAATATCCAGCTTCTTGCAACACTTCAGGAAAAGTCTTAAATTTTTCGGGAAAGTTGGGCCAATGATTGGCTGCTTCTTCTAATAACCAACTATTTCTTCCTGTTAGAATACTAGCCCTAGAAGGAGCACATTTTGCATTCGACGTATATGCTTTTGTGAAAAGTAATCCTTCTTTTGCAATTCTGTCAAAAGCTGGTGTATTAACCCAATTACAACCATAAGCTCCAGCATGCGGAAAAGACTGGTCGTCAGCAATGGCAAAAAGTATATTTGGAAGCACTTCTTTGTCTTCTTTTTCAATTGAAGTGCATGAAAAGCAAACAAATAATAATGGCAGAAATGAAAATATTTTTCTAAACATTTACCATGATTTTTTTCAAACTAAAATTTAGTTCAAAGCAATTATTTCTTAAATTATGAATACAATTGATTTTCCATATCATTGACTTAGGAAATCCATTCTTCGTTTAACCAAATCATTTTCCTCGTCAAGCCAATCAGGATTAAACTTAAATTGTTCTAAGTTAATCTTAAAATTTGATTTTACCGTTTTCAAAAGTGCTACAGTATTCAAAATTAAGTTGGCTTCTGCTTCTGATTTGGCATTTCCAATAACCTCAACCAATAAATTTCCATCCGTTAATTGATCATTTAACATCAAAAATTCTAAAGCTCTAACTCTGACAAGATTTTCGATGTCAGTTGAAGCAATTTGATGAGCAGAGGTATAAAAAGAATGGGCTGAATTTCCAAATGTACTGCATACTATCAATCCCCAATACCTTTGCCATGGATTCTTAGAATTTAAAGCTTTTTCAATGCCATTCTTTGCTTGATCAAAAGGTAGCAAACTTAAATCAGCTATTTCAATCAGTTTTTCAATGTCTTTTTTATTGGTTTGCCCAAATTGAACGGGATTTATCCATCCATTTTCTAAGAAAAAGGATTCAGGATAAAAGCTTAAATCAGGCATTGTTTTTACTTTATTTTGCAATGCATAACGTAATTCTTTGAGTTTATATGAATAGTTTGGGTCTTTGGCCAAATTACGAATTTCATAAGGATCATTTTTAAGATCATATAATGCTTCTGGAGTGCGGGCTTTGAAAAATTGATCTTGAACTTCATTTAGCTTTCCCATTCTGAACATTTCTTCCCATTCTTGGTAAGCAAGCATCTTGAATCTGTAATAATTAAATAAGCCATCCACATTGAAAGGCTGATAATTGCGGATGTATTTGAAATTATCTTTTCTATAAGCTCGGACCAAATCATACTTTTCATCAAAGCGATCTGCATAGCTGAAAGTAGAATTCTTTTTTTCCAAATCTTTTTGAGAAACTCCTTTCCCAAGAAATGGTTTTCCATCCATTTGTTTAGGAATTTCAATACCTGCAAGATTTAATATTGTTGGGGCTAAATCAATAAATTCAACAAATGGATTTACATTTGAACCAGGAGAAAATACTGTTAAATGTTGCCATTTTGGAGGAATATAAACAATAAGAGGCACATGTACCCCGCTTTCGTAAACATAACCTTTGCTTCTTGGCAATACACCACCATGATCACCATAATAAAATATTATGGTGTTTTCATAAAGTCCATCATCTTTTAGTTGTTCAATAAATTTACCAATCTCAGTATCGACTTTTTCATGCAATTGTCTGTATTTTGAATAAGTATATTTGAAGATTTCAGTTGCTGGATGATATGGAAATGGGGCAATATTAGATTGGTCCAAAATTGGGTTCTTCAACATTTCTTCTTTTGAAAAATGCAATTGTCCTTCATGTGTGGTTCCAAAATTTTGAACATGGAAAAATGGCTGATCTTTTTTTCTATTTTGGTAAGAAGCTTTATTGGAGGATTCATCCCAAACTCCTTTCTGAGGTTCAAAATTATAATCTGTTTTTGCATTATTGGAGGTATAATAACCCGCTTTTCTTAAATAGGATGGGAACATATCCAGACCTTCAGGTAAAGGAACAAATTCCATTTTTCTATGGTATTGGGTTCCAACTCTTGGAGCATAACAACCTGAGATAATAGTGCTTCTTGCCACAGAACATACTGGTGCATTCGAAAAAGCATGGTTGAAACGAATTCCTTTTTGAGCTAAAGCTTCAATATTTGGCATTGGTGCGCCACTATCATCATAAAGCCTTAAGAAATGCTTGGAGTTGTCTTCAGAAACCAACCATACAATATTTGGTTTTTCTTCTATAAAAGTATTATTTACTTTATAAAATAAGGAACAACTCAATAAAGAAAGCGTTAAGTAAAAATTTAATTGGTATCTGTAAAAGTTTTTCATTTTATAAAAGAATTGCATAAGATGTTATTTCAATTCTAAAGATTCAATTTGCTGGGGTTCAAGACCTTTAATTTTTTCATATGCAGCAATCATTTCTTTTAATTTCTCTGGATTTGAATCTGCAAGATTATCTCGCTGACCAAGATCAGTATTTAGATTGAATAATGCATAATTTGAAAAATTGCCTAGTTCAATGTTGACATATTGGTTAATTTCAGGCCCTGGATATGGAGGAATTAAAATCCAATCTCCCTTTCTTAAGGCTGTCCTAGTAGAAGCCTCGAGAATTAATTCATCTCTTGCAATGGTGCTTTTACCTAAATAAGTATTCAAATAATCTTTGCTATCCTGACCTCGCAGGTCACTTCCAACCAAAACTGCTAAAGAAGAAAGCAAATCTATTTGTGAAACTACAGCGTCAGATTTTCCAGCTTGAATTTTACCTTTCCAATAGGTAATAAATGGTACTCTTGTTCCACCTTCAAACAAACTATATTTTCCACCTCTTAGGGGCCCCAAGGGATTGTGTTTTCCTAATTTTTCAACTGCATCGTCATAATAACCATCGTTAAGGACAGGGCCATTGTCGCTGGATAGGATGATCAATGTATTTTCTAATAGACCTTCAGATTCTAAGGTTTTGATAAATTCTCCAATGCACCAATCAGCCTCAATGATTACATCGCCTCTCGGACCCATTCCAGAGCTACCTACAAATCTCGGATTAGGTGTACGCGGAACATGAGGTTGTTGGAGTGCATAGAATAAAAAGAATGGATTTTCTTTATGATTGGTAACATATTGTTGTGCTTTCAATAGAAAGGTATCAGCCATATTTTCATCAATCCATTTTGCGGATTCCCCACCTTTCATATAACCAATTCTTGGAATTCCATTAACAATACTATTATTATGCCCATGGTGCCATTTCATTTTTAACATTTCAGGATTATCCTTACCTGTTGGTTCGCCAGGAAAATTCTCATTGTAATCAACAGATATTGGATCGTTTGAATCTAAATTGGTTACATAGCCATTTTGAATGTAAACTGTAGGTACTCTATCTTGAGTAGCAGCCATAATATATGAATAATCGAATCCCACGTCATTAGGTCCGGGAGAAATATGCGTATTCCAATCTACATTTCCACTTCCTAAACCTAGATGCCATTTTCCTACTATGCCCGTATTGTAACCTTGAGATTTTAACACTTTGGGTAATGTTAATTGAGCGGTATCAATTAACAAAGGTGCGGTCCCAGGCAATATTTTTGCATCCTTATTTCTCCACGGATAAGTTCCAGTTAATATTGCATATCGGCTCGGAGTGCAAGTTGCTGAAGTTGCATAACCATTAGTAAACATTAATCCACCATTTGCAAGCATGTCAATATTTGGTGTTTTTAATGCTGTGGCACCATAAGCACCGATGTCTCCATAGCCTAAGTCATCAGCATAAATAATTATTACGTTTGGCTTTTTAATTTCGCTCGTCTCATTTTTCTTTGCAGAATGTTGATCAGTATTGCAAGAAAATGCTAAAAACAAAACTGCAATAAGCCCTAGAAAGATGATTTTATTCATAACTATACCATTAGTGTGGTTACAATATAACAAGGTTAATGAATTAAACAAAACGCTCGATTTTCCAAAAGCGTTTTAGGGAGTTATTTTTAAAAAGTTGATTTTAACAAAGTAGAGCATAACAAAATCAACCTCGTAGGTCATTATCCACAGGAATGTGTTTCTTTAAATTAATTTATTGAATTTGCCGACCTCGTAGGTTGTTTTAAAAGATTATTTTTTCAAACTGGTATTTCTTATGTTTATGACTTGCAAATGATAAATCAACCTCGTAGGTCTTTTTAAAAGAGAGGAATTTCTGCTTCTTAATTTATTGAATTTGCCGACCTCGTAGGTCGATTTTGAACAAAAAATAAATGTTTACCCAGAATAAAAATTACAGCTTAAAAAAAACTCTAATTTTTAATTAAGAATTTTAAATACCAACTCTTTTAGCAATTCACCTTGATCAGGATTTCTTCTATCCACACCTTTGCTATAGCCATCATATTCTTGAAGTGTCAATAATATTTCTTTTATTTTTTGAGGAGGATAATTTTTTGCAGCAAGTCTGTAATCCTTCATGAAAAAACTTGAATAAACGCCAATTTTATTAGCTAAACTTCGATCATCCATCGAGGCCATAGATTGCGTTAACCAAATTTTGGTAAAGAAGCCAAACAATGAGTTGATACTGACAATCAGAGGGTTCTTTTTTTCATTTGATGCGAAATAATTCACAATTCGGAAAGCAGTAGCACCATCTTTTTTTCCCAAAGCATTTTGCAATTCAAAAATGTTATAATCTTTGGAGATACCAACATAATCCTGAATTAGCTGAGCACTTATAGTTTCATTTTTCTCCAATCTAAGCGCCAACTTGCTAATTTCATTGTTAATACTAGAAAGGTCAGATCCTACAAATTCAGCTAAAAGAGCCGTTGCTTTGTAATCTATTTTTAGCCCATTTTGCTTCACTGTTTGCTCAATATAACCAGGAAGTTGGTTGTCATACAATTTCTTGGTTTCTAGCACCACCGCTTTGTTTTTTAAAGATTTAGCAAGCGCTGTTCGTTTATCAATCGTTTTGTATTTATAATTAATGACGAGAATAGTTTGCGGTGAAGGATTATCAATATAAGACTGAAGGTTGTTGATGGTTTTTAATTCTTGGGCTTCTTTAATGATGATAACTCTATATCGAGACATCATAGGAAATTGACGAGCATTGTCAATTACTGTTTTAAAGTCAATTTCTTTACCATATAACACCACTTGATTGAATGCTTTTTCTCCTTCATCAAGAACTTTTTCTTCAATAAAATCAGATACAAGATCAATAAAATAGGGCTCTTCTCCAGATAGGAAATATACTGGTTTATATTTTTGTGCCTTTAATTCTAATATTATCTGATCAGCTTCCAAAATCGCTCTATTTATTATTGGTGAAATTAAGAAAAATATTAGTCACGAAGCTCGAACAAAAACTTAATTTAATGCTTTGAAAATAAACTTTTAGCTTAAAATAGCCTTGAAATAATTGTTTGAGGATTTTAATTCTTTAAATAATAAGGGCTTACAGTAAAAATCCTTATGTTGCAAATCCAATTATAAGCTATTATTATTTCAAAAGAGAAATTTAAATAAATTTTTATTTTGGCAGGATAATTCTCATTAATAGCAACATAACATAAAGAATCAATGGTTTTTATTTTTAAGTTTTTATTTTCTAAATATCATCAATTCTAAAACATTTGATGATTAAGACGTGTATTAATAATTTAACTTTTCAATTTATTAAAAGTTGTACTTTAAGAAATATTTTTAGGTATCAATTACAAACTTTAAACAAAAATGGAATACAACAAACTAGGAAATAGTGAAATTTTGGTTAGCAAAATCTGCCTTGGGACAATGACTTTTGGAGAACAGAATACCGAAAAGGATGCTCATGAGCAACTTGATTATGCCTTAACACAAGGCATCAATTTTATTGATACTGCAGAATTGTATGCAGTTCCATCTACGGCGCAAAATCAGGGATTGACTGAAAAATACATTGGTACCTGGCTTGCTAAATCGAGAAAAAGAAAGGAAATCATATTAGCTTCAAAAGTTGCAGGTCCATCACCAAATCTTACTTATTTGAGGACTAACATGAAATTCAACAAAGCACAAATTCATGAAGCACTTGAAGGTTCAATGAAAAGGCTTCAAACTGATTATTTAGATTTATATCAACTTCATTGGCCAGAAAGAAATACAAATTTTTTTGGCAAACTTGGTTTCAAGTATTCGAGCTCCGATCCATGGGTGGACAATTTTGAAGAAGTGGTTGGAATTTTGAATGATTTGGTAAAAGATGGTAAAATCAGACATTACGGAATTTCGAATGAAACTCCTTGGGGAATGATGCGGCACATTCATGAAAGTTCAAAATCAAACCGTTCTAAAGTAGTGAGTATTCAGAACCCGTACAGTTTATTGAACAGATCTTTTGAAGTAGGGTTAGCAGAAATGGCTATACGAGAAAATGTTGGATTATTGGCCTATTCACCAATGGCTTTTGGGCTTTTGTCAGGCAAATACCATAAAAAGGAAGATAAACCAAGTGACAGAATAAATCAATTTAAACAGTTAAGCAGATATAATGGTGAGAGATCATTTGAGGCAACATCTGCTTATCTCGAAATTGCAAATGATGCAGGCATAAGCTTGGCTCAAATGTCTTTGGCGTTTGTGAATTCAAGACCATTTTTAACTTCCAATATTATAGGTGCAACAACAATGGCGCAGTTAAAAGAAAATATTGAAAGTATCAATGTCAATTTGGATGATGAAATATTGCAAAAAATTGATGTTATTCACTCCAAATATTCTAATCCTGCACCATAAAAGTATAGATGTCTCCAAAAATAAAAGAATTTGATAATTCAGGTTTCGGTTCAGATCCCTCGAATTTTAGCAATAGGTTGCTCAATAGGGATGGGTCTTATAATATTAAGAGAAAAGGGGTAAAAAGAAGTGATCGCTTTACTATTTTTCACTTTCTGATAAATACCTCTTGGCAACACTTCTTTGGTTACGCTATACTTTACTATATTTTAGTGAATTTTATTTTTGCTTTTTTGTATTTGCTCGCTGGCACCCATCAATTAACTGGAATGGATGATGGAACCATTGGTCAAAAATTTCTTCAACTATTTTTTTTTAGTTCACACACTATGACAACCGTCGGCTATGGAAATATATATCCGATTGGCAATGCGGCTCAAATTATTGCATTTTTTGAAGCATTCGTTGGATTACTAAGCTTTGCTGGTCTTTCAGGTCTTTTTTATGGAAAGATTTCAAAACCAATGATTAAAATAAAATTTAGTGACAATGCTGTGATAGCGCCATATAAAGGAGGAAAGGGCTTGATGTTTAGAATGGCAAGTGGAATGAATTCAAATTTTGGTGAAACTAATGCTCAAGTTTTTTTAAGTAGAGTCGAAACCAGCGGGAAAAGGACTTTTTATGGATTGGATTTAGAAATCGATAAAATTTATATGTTTGTAACTAGCTGGACTGTTGTACACCCAATAACTGAAGATTCTCCATTTCACCATTCAACTATTTCAGATTTGGCAGCTTATGATGCCGAAATTCTAGTCCATATAAAAGCTTTCGATGAAACCTATTCTCATGAAATAATGACCAGGCATTCATATAAATTTGATGAAATTGTTGATAATGCAAAATTTGTAAATATGCATGGCAAAGATGAAAAAGGGCATGCTCTTGTTGAAATCGGCAAACTTGGAGATTATGAATTAATTACTGAAAATTAATAATATTTTCCATTTAAAGAATTTTCGTAATCTTCAATTTTTTCTGCATGAGATCTGCAAAGTGATTCAAAAATGTCATTTAATTAAAACAATGAAAAAAAGAATTTTGTATGTTTTATAGTTGCTCTACATGTGTTGAGAATAAAAAAATAATTTATGAATAATAAATTTTTCATTTATCTGATTTTTTTCCTCTTAATTTTTCCTCTTACTTTTTCTTGTAACTCGGATACTAAAAATGAAATTATAGATTTTCCTGAAATCAATAATGAATCAAAAGTTTGGACACGATGGTGGTGGCATGGCAATAGTGTAACTAAAGAGGGAATTCTCTCAGAACTTAACATGTTTCATGATGCAGGTTTTGGTGGATTAGAACTGACTCCTATTTTTGGAGTAATCGGTGATGAGGAAAATTGGATTGATTTTTTGTCACCCGAATGGGTCGATATGTTGATTTATACCTTGGATGAAGCGTCGAAAATTGGTATCGATATTGATATTGCTACAGGCACAGGGTGGCCATTTGGAGGCCCTTGGGTAAAGGAAGAAGATGCTAGTAAATATTTAGCTTTTAAAAAATATTCTTTAAAATCTGGAGAGAAACTTTCAGAATCTGTAGAATATATTCAGAAACCCATTTTTAGAAAAATAAATAATAATGCATTAAATATCTTTTTGAATCGAGAGGATAAAAATGCTAAAGTAACAAGTTTAAAATTTGATGCAGATCCTTCAATATTTAAAAAATTAAGCATTCAGGATATAAAATATCCATTCGCAGAAAATTCAAATCTGCAAGAATTAGCAATTGATCAACTTAGGTTTGAAGACAAGCTTGATTTAGTATTCGCAATGGCTTATTCCGATAGTGGAACAAATTTAAACCTAACAGATAAAATTGATCGAAATGGGAATTTGGATTGGGTAGCACCTGAGGGCAATTGGGGAATTTATGCACTGTTCGAAGGCATGCATGGAAAAATGGTAGAACGAGCAGCACCAGGCGGAGAAGGATATGTTATTGACCACTTTTCAAAGGATGCCATAAATAATTACTTGCAAAAATTTGATAAAGCCTTTGAAAATAGAGATGTTAGCAAAATTAGAGCTTATTTCAATGACAGCTATGAGGTAGATGACGCACAAGGACAATCTAATTGGACGAGGGAATTATTTGAAGTTTTTGAAAAGAAAAGGGGCTATGATTTGAAACCATATTTGCCAATATTATTAGGGGAGACACAATCTGCTGAACAGGTAAGAATATTGAGTGATTTTCGAGAAACTGTTTCAGATTTGCTCTTGGAAAACTTTACCATAGGTTGGGCAAATTGGGCGCATCAAAATAAAGGTATCATTAGGAATCAAGCGCATGGATCTCCCGGCAATATCCTTGATTTATATTCTGCATCTGACATCCCAGAAACAGAAGGCACACAGCCTTTAAGAATTAAATTTGCCACTTCTGCTTCTCATGTTTCTGGAAAGAAATTGGTAGCAGCTGAAGCTGCTACTTGGCTGAATGAACATTTTATTTCTAACCTCGGAGATTTAAAGGAAAATTTAGACAATTATTTGGTCAATGGTGTCAACCACTTAGTGTATCATGGAAGTTCCTATTCTCCTAAAGATGATATATGGCCAGGACGATTGTTTTACGCTGCATTACACGTTAATTCAAGAAATCCTTTTTGGGAACACTTGAAAGGCATCAACAATTATGTTTCAAGAACTCAATCATTTTTGCAAGAAGGAGAAATTGATAACGATATTTTAGTTTATTTCCCAATTTATGACCGATATGCTTTCCCAGATGGTGAACTTTTGCAGCATTTTAATGGTCATGGCAAACTACTTGATGAATCAGAATTTGGAAAAGATGCAGCGCAATTGCTTAGAAAAGGTTATGCTTTTGATTATGTATCTGATTTACAACTTTCAAAAGTAAATTTTGAAGGCACTTTAAATACGGGTTATTCGGTTTATAATACGATCGTTATTCCTCCAATAAAATATATTCCGATTGAAACTTTTAAACAAATTTTGTTTTTGGCTAATCAAGGAGCTAGCGTAATATTTCACGAGCATCTTCCAGAAACAGTTTCGGGTTTTAATGATTTTAAAGCCAAATCAGTTCATTTGGATAGTCTGAAAAAAAGTTTAGAATTTTCGGAAATTTCAACAGGGCTGCAAAAATCAACCTTTGGTAAAGGTGCTTTGTACTTAACTAAAAATATTGAAATTGGACTAGATTATATAAATATTTATCCAGAAAAATTAGTTGATTCAGGTCTTTCTTATACTAGAAGAAAATACAATGGAGGTACATTGTATTTTGTAACAAATTGGTCAGGAAAAAATATCGATCAATGGATTCCATTGGAGAAAACTGGAATTTCGGCAACTTTTTTAGACCCAATGACCGGAATTCGAGGGATTGGTAAATTGCGAAAAAGCAATAATGCTAATAATGAAGTCTATGTCCAATTGGAAAATGGTAGTTCGTTATTTATTTATATTTCTGAACATAAATTTGAAGGTGAACCATGGAAGACATACAAACAAACAAATATTACTCAACCATTAAGTAATAAATGGGAATTGAATTTTAGGGATGGAGGACCTCAATTGCCAGGGACAAAAGAATTAGAAAAGCCAGAAAAATGGACAGATTTTGCAGAAGAATCCTTCCAAACTTTTTCTGGAACAGCTGTTTATTCCACTCCATTTGTTATAACAACTGATACAATGGATGCTTGGTTATTAGATTTGGGTGAAGTTTTTGAGAGTGCTAAAGTTATTGTGAATGATGAACAGGTTGGAATTTTAGCTGGCCCAAATTATAAAATCATCCTTCCTAAGGATAATTTAAAATCAGAGAATACTCTTGAAATAGAAGTAAGTAATTCAATGGCAAACAGAATTATTGACTTGGATAAAAGGAAGGTTTTTTGGAAGAAGTTTTACAATGTTAACTTTCCACCAAGTCAAAGGGAAAATATGGGGAAACTTGGAGTTTTCGATGCTTCAACATGGACACCACTGAAATCAGGATTAGAAGGACCAGTAACGTTAACGGGCTTGAAAATTGTCAAAAAATGATGTAATCTGGAATGGATTAGCAGAAATTGTAATTATTATTTTGGTATTTGAACATTTAGAATTAAAAGTTTCTAATGATTATTATCCAAGTTGATTACTTCAATCAATTTATTATCTTTGGTAATCACCAATAAATAATTATCAATGCCGAAGAATATTGTAATCTTTTTATTAATTGCTGTTTTTTTATATTCATGTGCTGAGCAAACGAATGAATTACCAAAAAGGCCAAATATTCTATTTATTATGGCTGATGATCATGCCTATCAAGCAATAAGTGCGTATTCTGACAAATTGATTAACACCCCAAATATTGATAGAATTGCAAATGAAGGAATGCTATTTACCAATGCTTGCGTAACCAACTCAATTTGCGCACCTTCGAGAGCTGTTATATTATCAGGAAAACATAGTCATCTTAATGGAAAAATCGACAATATTTTTCCATTTGATACCACACAAGTTACTTTTCCCCAAATTTTGCAAGAAAATGGATATCAAACAGCGATGTTTGGCAAACTTCATTTTGGAAACAACCCAAAAGGATTTGACCAATTTAAAATTTTACCAGGACAAGGGAAATATTACAATCCTGCTTTTATCACAAAAGATAGTGGTGAAATTATCATTGAAGGTTATACGACAGATATTATCACGGATCTGACATTAGATTGGTTGAAGAATGAACGTAAAAAAGAGGATCCATTTTTCTTGATGTATCTTCATAAAGCGCCACATCGAGAATGGTTGCCTGCAAAACGGCATTATACAGAATATATCCATAAAAAATTTCCAGAACCTGAAACATTATTTGATGATTATGAAGGTAGGGGAAGTGCAGCCAAAGAAGCAGAAATGAATTTATTAACGCATATGAATTGGGCTGGGGATTCTAAGATTCCGCCGGAAGTGATGGATGAATTAGGAATTCCTGAAACAGCTGGTTGGGATAAGAATGCTTATAAAGGGGAAGTGGGGAGGCAAAACGCAGCACAAAAAGCAGATTGGGATAAAATTTACAATCCCATGATTGAAGAATTCAAAAAGAACTATCCTAAGATGTCACAAAAAGAGCTGATGCAATGGAGATATCAAAGATATATGCAGGATTATTTAGGTTCCATTGCTGCTGTTGATGAAGGAGTGGGAAAAGTACTCGATTATTTGAAAGAGAGTGGATTAGATGAAAATACGATTGTGGTTTATACCTCTGATCAAGGTTTTTATCTTGGGGAGCATGGATGGTTTGACAAAAGATTTATTTACAATGAATCTTTTAAAACGCCTTTGTTGGTTAAGTGGCCGCATGTTATAACGCCGAAAACTACAAATACTCAAATGGTTCAAAATTTAGATTTTGCCCAAACTTTTTTAGAGGCTGCAGGCATAAAAGCTCCAGATGAGATGCAGGGTGAGAGTTTGATTCCGCTATTTAAAGGACAAACAGAAGGGTTTAGAGATGCTGTATATTATCATTATTATGAATATCCAGGTATTCATATGGTCAAACGACATTATGCAATAGTTAATGAAGATTTTAAATTGGTTCATTTTTATTTCGATATAGATGAATGGGAGCTTTATGATCGTAAAAAGGACGTTAATGAAATGAAAAATGTATATGATGATCCAGCTTATGCAGAAATAGTGGTTGATCTTAAGAAGAAATTGGAGGAAATGCGAATATATTACAAAGATTCCCCAGAATTGGATCA
>JAHEAQ010000151.1 GCA_024642705.1 Bacteroidota bacterium
GGATAATCATTTTCAAATTCATCAAAATCCAGCTTGAATGACAATTTTAGGATTCCGTTTTGCCAACTTGAATGCAAACTTGAATTTCCTTTAAATCGGACTCCAACTCTGTACCATTCCTTGCCTTCATAAAATACTTCAGCAGGCACAAAAATTGGATCTTCATCGGAAAAACCATTGCCTCCGCGGCGAACACCAAATGTCCCATATAAATTGGTCATATTGTTCTTCATGCTTTGCCATCGATCTTCAGTAATTACTATGTCTAGCCTTTTAACAGCGAAATCTTCGAAAACTTCATTAAAATTTGGGTCTACATCCTTACTGTGCGTTTCTGTGGTCCAATCAAGAGTTTCAAAGTCTGTGTCGTCCAATATGATTTCTTCATTTTCAATAATAGGATTCAAATTGTTTGCACATGATTTAAAAATCAATACGGAAGAAATCATGATTAATGAAACGATCAATAAGAAAACTGAATTTTTAATTTTTTTCATTCGTATTATGATTGTAATGAAGCTTTTTGCTCAGAATTTTATTTGTTAAGTAGTGTGATATTTTTTCATGTTTCTAATATCTTTTAATTATGGTTATGAATATTAGATGCCATTTTAATTTAAAACTTGTGCAAGGAATTGAAAATATTACCTGAAAGTTGGGTATGAATCTAGCATTCAACCATATGTGTTCCCTTAATTTATTGATTTCTAGGAGGTGGTGGTCCATTTTCTCCCATTTGCATTGGAGGATGAAGGGCATCTTTTAATATTTTTTCAAAATGCTCTTTTTGCTTTTCATCACAAATGCCTTGAATATTCTTAAAGAAATTAAAAACTTCTGTTTCTTTTTGTTTTTCTAGGTTTCCTATTAATGTAGTCAGTGAATCTAAAGCTGAATTAGAAAACGTTGAACTGTTGACATTGTTAAATAGCTCGTCTTTTAAATTTTTTAACTCAAGATCATGAGCTTTCATTTTTTCTTGGTGTTTGTCCTTAATTATTAAGAAAGCATCCAATTGCTCAGATTTAAAATTTAATTTTTTAGCAATAAAATCTCTAGGATTTTCAAATTGACCTATTGGCGGTTTTAATCTAGGCATCCCGATGTGATTGAATAAAAAGAAACCATTCATTAAAACTAAGAAAAATAGAATGACGTATAAAATTGTATTTTTTTTCATTATTAATTGAATATAGAGTTTTCATTTTCAATGGATAATCCATATGTTTCAGAAAACTGATTAATATTTTTATCATAAGAATTTTCTTTCATATTCTTGAAAGCAATGATATTTAGAGCTATGATACATGCCAAAGTCGCCAATTGTAATTTGGGCGAAAACCAATACCAAATTGGAGCAGAATCTTCCTTTTCTGCAAACATTCTTCTCATCGTCTTATCTTTGAAATAAGGCGACACATGGACTGTCTCAATAGAATTTATACTTTCTAAAGTATGGTCTATTTTGTGTTGTATATTTTTATTAGCTTTCATTTTTTCAATCCTATTAGATTAGATGCACTTTACTTACAAAACTTGCGTCAGCTTTCATTTTTATAAAAATTTTCTAATATTTTTTGCAAATTCTTTTTTGCTCGAAACATCAATGATTCAATGGTTGAAATATTTTTATTGGTTATATCACTTATTTCTTGATAACTCTTGCCATCTATTTTGTGGAGCGTAAATACTATTTTTTGCGATTCAGGCAATTGACTTATTGCTTGAAACAAAGTTTTGCTTCTTTCTTTATTTTCCAAAATGATTCCAGGATGGTTCATTTCGGTAAGATATTTGAAACTCTCGATGGGTATTTCATTGTTAAAAATGGATTGAATGAATGCAAATCTTTTTTTGGCTTTTTTCTTTCTTAAAAATTCAAGACATTTATTAGTTGTGATTCTATATATCCAAGTCGATAATTTAGATTCTTCATTAAATTTATGAATTGAATTAAAGATTTCTAAAAAGACCTCTTGAGCAATATCTTCTGCATCTTCTATATTTGGCACGAAAGATAAGCAGGTAGAAAATACTTGTTGTTGAAATTCATCAAGTAACAAGCTGTAAGCAGATTGTTTCCCTTTTTTTAATTCATTTATAAATTCTAACTCCTCCAACTTGTCTAAACCATTTATGTGTTCTGTCTTGTTTTAATTAAATCATTATTCTATTTAAAATATTGCCTTTTATTTATTTCAATCTTTTTAAAATGGTTTTTTCATACTCAATTCATAAATCCATAATTAATTAAAAAAGAGTTCAAAAATCATCAAAAGCTAAGGTGTTTTAAAATTTTACTTATCAATTTCGATTATCAACAACCTATTTTATTATTGAAAAGTCTTAAACTTGTGATTGCAATATTTTTTATGCAATTTAGTATTTAGATAAAAGCCATTTGATTGGATATTTTGCAGAGTACCTTGTTTTGAATTGAAAATAAATATCTATTAAATATTAGATTTAATATTTTCAGATCATATAGAAAAATTATTGTTTTATTAACTAAAATATTAGTTTGAATCTGCAAATATTAGTATATTTTTACTTTTGTTTTTACTTTAGATTATTTTATAAACCAACCATTAATGAAAAATATTTTACAGTTTGTAATCCTTTTTTGTGCATTTCCTATGTCTATAAATGCACAATCTCCAACACCATTTACATGCACAGATAGCGAAGGATTTGGTTATTATACCAGTTCCTCTTCTAATACATTGAACGGAAGTTTCCTTACCTATTCAAGTTCTGAAATTGGCAAAATATCTACAGCTTCAGGTAATTTGGTTCCTATTTGTTCAGAGGCAACCATTGGAGTAGCATTGAATGGCTTGGCATTTAATCCACATGATAATTTTCTCTATGCGGTGTCCCGTTTTGACGCTGCCATTTATTCGGGGACTTTGTTCCGAATTGGTGAGAATTGCGAAAAGATTGAAATTCCTGTCACCGGTGATATTGCAAAGTTCACTTCCAATAATACCATAGTTGTGGATGCTGGTGGAGGTAACATAAGTTCTGCTACTTTTGACTTAGATAATCATTATTATGTAAACACTTCTTTCTCCAATGCGAATTCAAATGGATTTACCAATCAACTTCAAATATTAGAGATTGCTGGAAATTCTGCCACAGTTTTGAGCAGTGTGACATTAAGTTGTCCAACTTGCGAGGGAACCGATAAATTGAGAATTACAGACATCATATTTGATGAGGCAACCAGTACACTTTATGGTAAAAACGAAGAAAACAATAATTTTTGTAGTATCAATACTAGCACAGGAGTTCTTACTGAGATAGGAGATACAGGAATTGCTTCACCTGTGTTAGGAATGTACAAACACAGTGATGGAAGTATAAAAGCCATCAGTGGGGATGGAAATATTTACGAAGTTAATCTTGCAAATGGCAGCTTTTCTTTGCTTAGCACTGTCACGCCTTTTGTAAGTACCAATGCAGATGCCGCTTCCGGATGCTATGCTAGTTTTAAAATTACTGGACATTTGCTTGCTGATGCCAATGGAATGGTTGATAATACTGTAAATGGAGTGGGCACAAATATATTAGATGATACACCGATGTTCGCCAATCTTATCCAGGATGGATTGGTGGTAAAGACCGACATTATTTCGTCAGATGGTGTTTTTATGTTTTTAGGATTCTTTTCTGGCGATTATGAAGTTCAAATATCATCTTCTAAAGGGATTGCAGGTCAAGTTCCACCAGCACAAAACTTGCCAAACTCCTACGAATGGGTTGGCGATAATGTAGGAATTGACCCTGGAAATGATGGAAGTGCGGATGGCAAGCTCAATTTTAGTATAATTTTAGGGGAAGATATAGAGGAGGTTAATTTTGGAGTTGACGGAAAACCAGTTACAATGGTAACCAATGCTAACCTTCAGTACAACGAAGATGGGTCAGGTCAAGTGGCGGCTGCAATTTTGAATTTTTCTGATCCAGAAGAGCCTGGAATTAGTAATGTAACCATCCAGTCAATTCCTGATCCAATTACACAAGGGATTCTGTATTACAACGATATTGCAGTAACAAATGAGCAGAACATTCAAGATTTTGACCAAGCGCTTTTGAGTGTTGATCCAATTGATGGGGATGTCACCGTTTCTTTTACTTTTTTCATTACTGATATGGCAGGTTTAACCAGTAATGTATCTGAAGTATCTATGCCATTTACCTCAAGTCCTCTTCCGGTAGAATTAGTATCATTTTCAGGCAAGCACCAAAACAATGTAAACATTATTGAATGGAGCACTGCTGCTGAAATCAATAGCGATTATTTCACACTTGAAAGAAGATCCGAAAATGGTAGCTTTCAAGCAATTGGACGAATTGCCTCAGCAGGTAATAGCTCTGTGTTGAAAAAGTACTCTTTTACTGATCGAGACGTATTAAATCTTGCTTATTATAGGCTTGTGCAGGTGGATTTGGATGGTAGAATTGACATCAGTAAAACAATAAGTGTAATTGCCGGTAGATCCAAGAAAATATCCTTATATCCTACTATTTCCAATGATTTAATCCATGTAACAATGGATTTAAAAAATGGAGAATTGAGAAAATATAAAATTGTGGATATCAATGGACAAGTTATGCAGACAGGAATTTTGAATAGTTCAAATTCTCAACTTAAAGTTAGAGATCTTAAAAATGGGCAATACTTTTTGCAATTGCTGGGAGCTAATGATGAACCACAGACAGTTCGATTTATAAAAATATAAAGTTTTTAGTGAAAAAGTAGAAGATGAAAATACCTTTATCTTCTACTTTTTTTATTCCAATTGTTATAAATATTTTAAATAAACTGACATGGCTGAAAACTTAAAAGGAGGCGAACAATGTGAAGTTGTTGCTGGATTGCATATAGGCAAGTCAGGAACTGTAAAAGATGTGAACTTGAGTAGAACAGGTCACATTACAATTACCGTTGTGCAAAAAGATGGTACAAGGTTTAAGACTTTGGG
>JAHEAQ010000152.1 GCA_024642705.1 Bacteroidota bacterium
CTGTACAGTTACTTACCGTTCTTGCCGTAACAAAGTCCGGTACCAATGCCTCACAATTCACATCTGCTACCAACGTCAATGGTGATGGACAATCCAATATCGGGGCTAAATTATCTTCTACCGTTACTGTTGCAATACATGTATTCGTATTGCCAAAATCATCTTGAATTGTTAATGTTACAGCATTATCACCTATGTCTTCACAGGTAAAAACAGATTGATCAATACTCTTAAAACTCACTCCACATAGATAGTCTGTATTTGTCCCACCATCAATATCATCAGCACTAATAAATAAAGTGCCAGTCAAATCAAGTTGAACAGAAATATCTTTACAAATTGCAACAAAAACTTGAGGGTCCGATAATACTGCATCCTCTGCCATAATTGCAATGCAGCCATTCTCGTCTGTTACAGTTACATTATAACTTCCCGAGCCTACTCCACTCAATACTGCATCTGTACTTCCTGTATTCCATAAATAATGATACTCTTCTGTTCCTCCACTTACCGTTACTGATATTACACCATCATTGCCACCTGAACATGTAGGATCTGTTGTACCATTTAATAATACTGTTAATTCATCTGGTTCTGTTAATGTGATTTCTATTTCAGTAATACAATTATTATCATCCGTCACTCTTGCAATGTAAGTATCCGCAGCAAGTGCTGTAAATATACCTGTACTTTGCGGACCAGAAATTAATGTAATTCCTTCTAATAATTCATAACTATATGGAGCTGTTCCTCCACTGGCAATTAAAGTAATCGTTCCATCTGAAACTCCATTACATGTAATGTCTGTATGTCCTGCCTCACTTAATATCAAAACATTCGGCTCTATCAACATCACGCTCACTACCACATCACACAAAGTACCATCTTCATCCGTTACTGTTACTGTATGTAACCCAGCTCCTAGATTAACTGCTGTTGCTGTTATCTGGCCATCACTCCATAAATAACTGTAATTTCCTGATCCACCACTTGCACTTACTGTCAATGTTCCATCGCTGATTCCATTACAACTGATCGCAGTCTTAGCACTTATAAATGCCTCCAAAGCACTGGGATCCTCTATTGTTATTGCCGCCAGAGATTCACAACCATTCGCATCCGTTACTATTACTAAATATCCGCCTGCTGTCAATTGACTAGCAGTAGCAGTAGTCTGTCCATTACTCCACAAATAGGTATATGGCATCGTGCCTCCTATAACTGATACAGTTGCTGATCCCGTTGAATTTCCAGCACAGTCTGCATTCATATTTACAACCGCTGTTGCTTCAAGTAATGCAGGTTCCACTATCGTTACCATAGCAAATGCTTCACAGCCATTTGCATCCGTTACTGTTACATTATAAGTCCCCGCTCCTACTCCACTCAAAAGAGCATTTGTACTCCCATTACTCCATAAGTAATGATATTGCTCAGTTCCCCCACTTACAGTTACTGAAATTACTCCATCTTTACCACCTGAACATGAAGGACCTGCTGTACCTGACAAATTCTCAACCACTGTCAATACTGGATATTCACTAACAGTAACAGTTGCGCTATTTTCTGGACATAATACAGATCCAGACGGATTTAAAACTTCTGCAAATGTATATGTATAAATTCCTGCGCCTTCCAATACTGGTGTCCATACACCACCTGGATCTGGACTTCCTCCAAGAGAAGCAAATAATTCTTCTTCTGTTACTGTCTCACCTCCGCATATGTTTAATGTACCATTGACTCCTGCATCCAAACAAAGTAAGCATAAGTCTTCAATACAGCCTGTTGTATTGGCGCTGCCTGGACGATCGTCCACCATATCGACTTTCCCGTCAAAAACTAATGGAGTTGTGCCATCAATATCTACATTCTCTGTCCACAAAAAGTTAATAACCTCATCGTCGGCTAATATTGGATTCCCTAAATCTCCGTTAATATAATAATTACCAGTTATTCCTTCATCATCAGTCAAATAACCATCATCCCCATTTATTCCAGTATCCCATCCTGCATGATTATTATCGAAAACAATGGGCGCACATAATGGATAAGTGACATCATTATTTGGCGTAAAACAGAAATCTAAAACATGGGTTGGTGTTGATGATAGGTCTATTGGATTGCTATTATTAACCACTATATCAAAATTTACCCAATTTCCTGAGGCACTTGAGAACCCAAAAATTGTTCCATAAGGTCCAGTTCCTGGAGGGTCTCCAAAACCACTATCTGGCGAACCTTCTGCAATTGTATAACCATTCTCTATATTTCCAATGTTTAAATTATTCAAAAGATTTGAATCGTAAAAAAAACGCATCGAACTTGTAGACAATTGGGGATTGTTAATTATTGGCTCATCGGTTGAAACCATTACCCTATAGCATAACTGTGCAGGGCCGTCAGGTCCACAAGTAATATCCACGGTTTCAATACTCCATTCCAAAACTGCTGGTGTCTCTATAATACAAATGTCTTCTATACACCCTGTAATATTTGTACTGCCAGTTCGATCATCTATCATATCGACTTTCCCGTCAAAAACTAATGGAGTTGTGCCATCAATATCTACATTCTCTGTCCACAAAAAGTTAATAACCTCATCGTCGGCTAATATTGGATTTCCAGTATCTCCGTTAATATAATAATTACCAGTTATACCCTCATCATTAGTCAAATAACCATCATCCCCATTGATTCCACTATCCCATCCTTCTTGATTATTATCAAATACAATGGGCGCGCATAATGGATAAGTGTTACCATTATTAGGCGTAAAACAGAAGTCTAAAACATGAATTGGTGTTGATGAAAGATCAATTGGACTGATATTGTTAGCTACAATATCAAAATTCACCCAGTTTCCTGCTGCACTTGAGAAACCAAAAATTGTTCCATAAGGTCCAGTTCCTGGAGGGTCGCCAAAACCACTTTCCGGTGTGCCCTCAGTAATTGTATAGCCATTCTCTATATTTCCTATGGATAAATTATTCAATAAATTTGAATCGTAAAAAAAGCGCATCGAACTAGTAGCCAATTGAGGATTGTTACTTATAGGTTCGTCGGTTGATACCATAAGTCTATAACATAACTGTATAGGGCCTGAATTTCCACAGATAACTTCCACAGACTCAATGCTCCACTCCAAAACCGCTGGTGTAGGCGCACAGATATCTAATATGCAACCAGTAGTATTAGTTGTTCCTATAACAACATTTTCTTGGGAAGGAGAGATGAATCCAGCATACATGCCTTCTGTCCATAAATAATTAACAACTTCGTCATCTGCTCCAATTGGATTTCCGAGATCATTATTTAAAAAATAATTTCCAACAATTCCACCATTGGTACTTAGGACGTAACTAATATCTGCTGGCTGCGAATGATTGTTGTCGAAAACTATAGGTGCACATAAGGAACCTGAACTAAATTCTGCGGTTCCAGCTGGCGTAATATCAAAACATAAATCCAAAACATGGGTTGGAATTAAAGATAGATCTATCGGATTCATAGATGAACCTATTTCAAATTGTACCCAAACACCTAAATCGGTTGAAAAATTAAATTCAATACCTAAATTAGGATTACTTAGACTAGTACCAGATATTGTATAATTATTCTCCAAATTATTCACAGTAAAATTCGACAAGAAATTAGCATCATAAAAAAACCTCATCGTGCTTGAAGCCAACTGCGGAGAATTACTAGCATCGCCAATAGATACCATTACAGGATAGCAAATACTTGACGGAGATGTCCCATTACAAATTACTTGTGGTTCTCCAATACTCCACTCTAAAATTCTTTGACCATAGATGTGGGAAGACATTAAAACAAAAATTAAGATTAATGTATTTTTCATTGCTTTAAATTTATGGAGGCAATTAGTTATCTTAAAGGACCAATTTGAACTTTGATTTGATATAGAATTTGACATCATGGATTAATATTTAAAGATTCCTTTTTATTAGTTTCAATTTCTTCATTAGTCGTTTTGAAACTTGTATTTTCATGAACATAAACCACGACGTTAGTTTGTATATAAGTGTAGGCAAATATTCTCTTTATGGATTTACCTATATATTGATTGATGTTGCTGGCGCTTTTAGTCGATTGGCTTGAAACTATAAAATTGATTTCCTCAGTTTTTCTAAAATCAAAATTTGGCATTATCGTAAACAAGATTCCATTTAACACATTTCCGATTAAGGCAAAAAAATAATTTTCAATAAGGAGAATCCATTTCCCAATTACTTTCTCTTTTAAAATATTAATTGATGAATAGCCCGATTTGCCAAAAGATTCTAAGTAGTGGTTGATATTAACCATTCCATTTCTAGAAAATAAAGGGAGTAATTTCAAAATGTGAAAAAAAATATTTCTTGCTGCCAAGAAAGCATTTGCTTCAATTAGATAATTACGGATTTCGCTTGAACCCAATTCCGAATAATTTATTGAACTACGACTTTTATTAATCAACATATTTATTTGTTTAGTATTAATACTCCATTTTACAATTGGAATACTTATTTCTTTTGCCTTGAGAGCAAACACAAAAACCAATCACATAAATAGCAATTGGTTAACAGGTTGATTTTTAACACTACTTAACTTTTCTTTCCGTTCTATAATATTATGTGCTTTGTTAAAAGAGCAATAAAAATCTTAAGCCGGCAAAGAAGATTACTTTATATTATTTATTGCATCAAATTTTAAGTGTAATAAACTCCATTAATACTTCTTATATCATTTATTTACAGTCACTTAAATATATTCCAATAATTTATACATTGTAAGGTTAAACTTTAAAGTTTTCACATTAAACAATAACACTATGTATAAAAGTCAATAAATCAGGAGTAAATATAGTATAAAATAATATAATACATAATAATTATCTATTATATATTAAAAAAAATTGTAATGTATAAATGGTTGTCGGACAATTTTTATGCCGTAGTTTTTTATATGCTTTGTCTTTATTAAC
>JAHEAQ010000094.1 GCA_024642705.1 Bacteroidota bacterium
TGGTAATGATCTCTTTTTTCATTGCATTTCCACTAGGAGCCTATTTTCTGAATAAATGGCTGCAAGACTTTGCATACAGAATTGATATTCATTGGTCCTTATACCTATGGAGTGGAATAATTACAATTTTCATTGCTTTAGCTACCATAAGTTTTAGAAGCATCAAAGCAGCCTTAGCCAATCCCGTAAATTCTTTGAGAAGTGAATAAGTCAATTATTAAAATTTAAAAGCCATTAAAATGCTAAGAAATTATCTAAAAATTGCGTGGAGGAACTTGATAAAAGGGAAATTATATTCTTTTATAAATATTACTGGTCTTTCTATTGGAACTGCAGTTATTGTCCTTCTGGCTCTTTTCGTTAGAGATGAAAAAACATATGACAATTTCCATCTGGAAGGAGATTTAATCTATCGTGCTTGGGTAAAAGAACATTATGCTGGCGAAATTTTTTTCAACTCAGTTACTCCATATATTTTAGGACAGGAATTGAAAGAAAATTTTCCTGATTTCCAAGAAGTTGTAAGATATACTACTACGAATGCGAGTATGAAAAAAGAAACTTTTAGTTCCGATGAGTTAATTTATGTAGTCGAGCCTTCATTTCTTAAAGTTTTTAATTTTCCACTAATAGAAGGCAATATAAATGATGTTTTATCAAGCCCATTAAATGTGGTTATTACTCCAGATATATCAAAGAAATATTTTGGAAATGAAAACCCAATGGGCAAAAACATAAGCATGCAATTTGGTGAAGAATGGAAAGATTATGTAGTTAGTGGTATTATAAATCCGGCCCCTTCCAATTCGGGATTTCAATTCAATGTGCTCTTGCCATTTGAAAATGCAAAATTATTTTTTGGCCCAAACGCTCAAACAATGTGGACCAATGTCAGCGTTGAAACTTTTGTAAAGTTAAAGCCAACAGCGAATTTAACCGCAATTAATGATAAGCTTACCCCATTCATTGATAGCAAACTAACAGGAATTTACAAACCAGGAGAATATATCATTGGGTTACAAAAATTATCAGATATTCATTTAAACAATGAAATTCCAACTGGTTTCATGCCAGTAGGTAATCCCAGATATCCTTTCATTATGTCTGCAATAGCGCTACTAATCTTGATTTTGGCCAGTATTAATTTTACCACTTTGGCTATTGCGCGTTCAATTAACAGAACAAAAGAAGTTGGGATCAGAAAGACTATAGGTGCACAAAGAATTCAACTAAGGAGTCAGTTTTGGACTGAAGCGGTTCTAACTGCAGGAATATCAGTATTAATAGGAATTGGGATTGCCAGATTTGTAATTCCTTGGTTCAATGGACTAGTCGATAAAAATTTACATTTTGGATTCACAATTCAAACAATTGGATTCGGTTTATTATTGGTCCTCATTATTGGAATTCTTTCTGGGGCATATCCATCATTCGTTCTTTCAAATTTAAGTACCATCAAAACCTTGCGAGACCGGATTTCTAGTTCAGGATCTAGTAGGCATAATATTTTAAAAATACTTGTAGGATTCCAATTTGTTTTGTCAATTGTTTTGATTTGTTGCACTGTAATAATTCAAAAACAATTGTTTTTTATCCAAAACAAAGATTTAGGATTCAATAAAGATCAGATCATGATCATTCCATTTAATAAATCTGGTGTTGGGCTTAGAGATTTAATGGAAGAAAGCAATAAAATAAAAGTACCGCTTGCTTCCCAAATCTCTTCCTTAACCGGAATATCAAAAATCACAGTTTCTAATCATACACTCGGAACATTAGGTTGGTTATCTGTTGGATATACAGACCAAGTTTCTCAAAAATTCAATTCTTTCAAAATTAATGGCGTTGATGAAAATTTTATTCCCATTCACGAATTAAAAATTGCAGAAGGTAGAAATTTTAGACCAGAAGGAGAATCTGATTTAAAATCAGTAATCATCAATAAAGCTTATGCACAGGAATATCATTTAAAATTGAATGAATTACTCCAAGATCCTTTTTCAGATTATAAAATAATTGGGATTTCTGAAGATTTCAATTATGCTAGCTTACATCAAAGTGTAGATCCGCTAGTTTTAACCCAAGATCCAATCGGAATGTTAAGAATTGCTAGTGATGTTTCTTCCATAGATTCGCCAAATCCAAAAATTTCATTAAAATTACCAAGTGCAAATATTTCAAGTTCAATTGCGTCAATCGAACAAATCTGGAAGGACCTAATGCCAGATCAGCCATTTGGTTTCAGCTTTCTGGATGATAATTTTGATAAATTATACCGCTCAGAACAACGCTTTTCCTTCATCATTTCATTAGCAACCATTCTTGCAATATTCATTGGAATGTTAGGACTTTTTGGAATTGCCACTTTGTTAATTGCTCAACGAAGAAAAGAAATTGGCATCCGTAGAGTTCTGGGTGCAGATCTAAAAAATATCATATTTCAATTGAATAAAGGATTTTTTACCATTGTTTTCTTGTCATGTATTATTGCAATTCCAATTGCTTGGTATGTGATGGAAATTTGGTTAAGAGCATTTGAATATAGAACAACGATGTCATGGTGGGCATTTGCATTGGCCGGAGGTTTTGCAATATTTCTAGCGTTGATTGTTGTGAGTTCTCAAAGCATTAAAGCTTCTCTTGAAAATCCTGTAAACGCACTTAGAACAGAATAAAAGATTATTAGAACAAAAAGAAATTTATAATATGTTATTGCAATTGAAAAATGCCTCTAAGTGGGTGCATGTTGGAGGAAATAAAGCATTCTTATTAAAAGATATCAATTTGAATGTCTTCGAAGGTGAATTTATTTCAATTATGGGTCCTTCAGGGTCAGGGAAAACAACTTTGCTTAATGTACTTGGTATGTTGGATGATTTTAATGAAGGTCAATATTTTCTAAATGATGAAAATGTAGGTTCAATGAAAGATAAAAGAAAAGCACAAATTGCTAAAGAAAATTTTGGTTATGTTTTTCAGGCTTATCATCTTATTGACGAACTTACGGTATACGAAAATATCGAAACTCCATTATTATATCAAAAAGTGAGCAGCAGTGAAAGAAAAGCATTGGTTGCAGACATTTTAGATAAATTCAATATCGTAGGAAAAAAGGACTTATTTCCTTCACAATTAAGTGGAGGACAACAACAACTTGTTGGAATTGCTCGTGCACTAATTTCCAAGCCAAAAGTAATATTAGCAGATGAACCAACCGGAAATTTGAATTCAAGACAGGGTGAAGAAATCATGCAACTTTTCAAAAAATTAAATGAAGAAGAAGGTGTGAGCATCATTCAAGTAACACATTCAGAATCAAATGCTGCATATGCTTCTAAAATCATTCATTTGTTAGATGGAAGCATTGAAAAAATAGAAAACCTATAGAGTTAATAAAATAAAGTTTAAAGAATGAAAAAGTGTTTATTATTTGGGGTTTTGACTGCATTGTTTTTCAATGTTTTAAAAGCGCAACAATATAATTTAGAAAGCTGCATAAAAACTGCTTTACAAAATGATATAAGTATAAAAACTGCTGATTTAATCAAGCAAAATTCTACAATTGATTTGCATCAAGCAAAATCGGATAGGCTTCCTTTTGCCGAGATGAATTATAATCTTGGGCAAAGTTACGGTAGAAGTATCGATCCCTTTTCTAACGATTATGTCAACCAGCAGTTGAATTTTTCAAATGTTGGGTTAAATGCAAATGTGCTTTTATTCAATGGATTCAGGTTGAAAAATCAAATCAAAAAAGAAGAATGGGCAATAACGGCTGCCGAGGCTGAGAAGAAAGCTATTGAAGATCAATTGCGACTGCTTGTGACTCAGGCATATATTCAAGTCTTGAACAACATTGAAATCTTAACACTTTCCGAGCAAAGAGCTGAAACCACCAAAAATCAATTGAATCAACTGGAGATCGCTTTTAAAGAGGGAATAGGCGATCCTTCAACTATTTCAGATCTAAAAGGGCAATATGCATCAGATGGACTCCAAATTATCGATGCCGAAAATCAAATCAAGTCTGCAAAACTTGAACTTTGTCAAATAATGAATATCAATTATGATCCAAATATGAGTTTAGAAAGTTTAGAAGAAATCAACCCATATCAGGATGATTCGCCTGAAGAGATTTTGCTACTGGCAACTAAAAAATTTGCAGCTTTCAACGCAAAAGAAATTAGAATTCAAGAATCAGAAGCAAGAATTAAAATAGCAAAAGCAGCCTATTATCCATCCATCTTCGCATTTGCTGGTGCAAATTCCAATTTTTCCTCTGCTGCTAGAAGGTTTGAATTACAAGGCACGACGGAAACTAATACTGGAGATTTTATTAGATTTAATAATGAAGAAATTCCTGTGTTGCAAAGATCTAATGCTTTTACAGAATCAAATATTTCATATGCAGATCAATTGTACAGCAATATTTCTCCAAATCTTGGAATCAGCGTAAGTATTCCAATATTTAGTCAATTTTCACAAAAAAACAACATAAAAAGAGCCGAATTACAATTGGAATCTGCAAAACTTAATCTAAGTGACACAAAAATATTATTTCAACAAGCGATCGAACAAGCTTACCTAAACAAAGAAATTACAAAAAGCAGAATATCAAACTTAGAATCTCAAATAGAAGCATTTTCAGAATCATTAAGAATAAATCAAGTCAAATTAGACAATGGGGTGTCCAACATCGTGGAATACATATTGAGTAAAAATAGATTAGAAACATCAAAATTGATGCTCACCAATGCCATATACACCTTGAAGTTGCAAGAAAAAATTCTAGAATATTATAAAGGAAATTGAAAATTAACAGAAAAGAAAAAATTTCAAATATCAATTTACTTCTTCTAACATTTTTTCAAGGAAATCCATCGCTTCAGTAAGGTTTCGAACCCTTTCTTTGATTAAAATGAGGAATTTTGGAGATTGTTTTAATGTAATTTGTTTTCGAGCAGAATGTTTTGCGACATAAGCTAGAATATTATTAAAAACTTGAGATTCAAAATAACTGGACTGTGCATTTCCAATGAAATAGGCCCTTAATTTATTTCCTTTCATGGACAATCTTTCAAAACCTAGACTTTTGCACAACCATCTGACTCTCAGTCCATTTAATAATTCCCTAACTTCCTTGGGAATCTTGCCAAACCTATCTGTAATTTTTTCTACAAACTTATTCAACTGTTCCTCATTTTCTATTTGGTCTAGTTCGGTATAAATTCGCAATCTTTCTTGAATGTTGCTAATGTATTCATCGGGTATGAGCATTTCCATATCGGTTTCAATTTCTACATCCCGAACATATTTTCTTTCTTTGTCAAGATCTTCTTTGAATACATCTTTATATTCTGTTTCCTTGAGTTCTAAAACTGCTTCTTCCAAAATTTTCTGGTAAGTTTCATATCCAATATCAGAAATAAAACCACTTTGTTCTCCACCTAATAAATTTCCGGCACCTCTAATGTCTAAATCTTTCATCGCAATATTGAAGCCGCTTCCCAATTCTGAAAATTCCTCTAATGTTTTCAATCTTTTCCTTGCTTCGTCTGTCAATACTGTTAAAGGTGGTGCAAACAAATAGCAAAAAGCCTTTTTATTTGATCTTCCGACTCTTCCTCGTAATTGATGTAGATCGCTTAATCCAAAATTTTGGGCATTATTAATAATTATGGTGTTTGCATTGGCTATATCGAGTCCAGTTTCTATGATATTGGTACAAACCAAAACATCATATTTATTGTCTATAAAATCAACCAAAGTTTTTTCTAATTTGTGAGCGTCCATTTGACCATGTGCCATTGCGATATTAATATCTGGACATAATTTGGACAACAATGCTGTGATATCAGGAAGAGATTTAACTCTGTTGTGCACAAAGAAAACTTGACCGCCTCTATTGTATTCATAATATATGGCATCCCTAATCAGCTCATCATTGAAAATCCTTCTTTCCGTATGAATGGGCTGCCTATTTGGTGGCGGAGTTTTAATTATGGAAAGATCTCTAGCTGACATTAGAGAAAATTGCAAAGTTCGTGGAATAGGAGTGGCCGTCAGTGTAAGTGTATCCACATTAATTTTTAAATTTCTCAGCTTTTCCTTTGCCGCTACGCCAAACTTTTGCTCTTCATCAATGATAAGCAACCCTAAATCTTTAAAACCAACTTCCTTATTTAATAAACCATGAGTGCCAATGATAAGGTCAATTTTCCCATTTTTTAAATTTTCAAAAATTTCCTTTTTTTCTTTTGATGTCCTGAACCGATTGATGTAATCTACAGTGACTCCAAACTCACTTAATCTTTCGTTAAATGTCTTAAAATGCTGTAAAGCAAGAATTGTTGTTGGCACTAAAACTGCAACTTGTTTTCCTCCTACGATGCATTTGAAAGCACCTCTAAGTGCAATTTCGGTTTTCCCAAATCCAACATCTCCGCAAATAAGCCTATCCATTGGATAATCTTTCATCATATCCTCTTTTACTTGCAACGTTGCTTTTTCCTGGTCGGGAGTATCTTCATATATAAACGAAGCTTCTAATTCATTTTGCAAATATCCATCTGGTGGAAAAGCATGCCCCTTCGAAGCTTTTCTTTTGGCATAAAGTTTAATGAGTTCCCTAGCAATGTCCTTTACCTTCTTCTTTGTTTTAGCTTTCATGGATTTCCATGCATCGCCACCAATTTTGCTTAAGCGAGGAGCTGTGCCGTCTTTCCCTACATATTTGGCAATTTTATGGAGAGAATTTATGCTCACATAAAGAATATCATTGTTCAGATACCTCAATCTAACCGATTCCTGAATATGTCCATTTATATTTATTTTCTCTAATCCAGAATACTGCCCTATGCCATGATCAATGTGCGTAACAAAATCTCCAGGTTGAAGATCTCTAAGCATTTTCAAATTGATAGCTTGATCCTTTGTAAATCCTTTCCTTAATTGATATTTATGGAATCTATCGAATATTTGATGATCAGTATAAATGGCAACTTTTAATTCATTGTCTACAAATCCTTGATGCAAAGATTTATTAATGGGATACCATTGCATTTCAGCGTGTAGATCTTCAAAAATGCTGTAAAATCTTTCTATTTGTTTTTTATTCTCAGCAAATAAAAAATTGGTGAAGCCTATACTTTCGTTTTTGGTCAGATCTTCTATTAACAACTTAAAATTCTTATTAAAGGAAGGCTGGGGACTTATATTGTATTTAAGTGTGGCATCGACTTCAGCAGGAAAGTTGCTTTTTTTGAGCAATATTGAATGGAAAGATTCCATTTCATCCATAATTTTATTGGGATATATAAAAGCTCTTTCATTGAATAATTTTTCTAATTCTTCTTCCTCTTTAATCAGCGTGATATTTTTAGAAAATTCTATGATTTTCTCAAAACTTATTTGCAACTTATCCACAAGCACATCAAAATCTTGGATCCACACTGTTGTACCAGCATCAAAAACTTCAAACAGAGAAACCTTTTGTTCTTTCTTAAATTCAGAATTAACATTCGGAATAATGGATATTTCTTTAATGTTTCTCAAAGAAAGCTGAGTTGTGGGATCAAAATTCCTAATGCTTTCGATTTCTACATCAAATAATTCGATTCTATAAGGCCATTCGTTGCCATAGGAGAAAATATCAATGATTCCTCCTCTAATAGAGAATTGGCCAGGTTCATATACAAATTCTTCCCTAGTAAAGCCGTATTCAATTAAAATTTCGATAATTGTATCCGCATCTAAAGATTCTCCAACCTTTATTTCTATCTTTTGAGCGTTCAAAATTTCAGGAGAAACTACTTTTTCAAATATAGCTTCAGGATATGAAACGATAATATGCCCTTCAGCTTTAGAAAGAATTATTTTATTGATTGCTTCTGTTCTTTGGAGAATGTTGGTTTTGTTGAGTTCATCAAATCGCAGAGGCCGTGAAAATGAATCAGGAAAAAAATGGATGGTTTTCTGATCAAATAAGCTAGACAGACTATTCTGCATATAAGCAGCTTCTTCTTTATCATTGGCTATAAAAATATGGCTGCTCGGTTTTTTATTGTACGTTCCCGCTAGGACAAAGCTTGGCAATGCTCCAATGAATCCTTCTATTAAAATTCTCTTTGGATTTTCAGAACTAATAAGTTCTACAATTTTATTTGTTCGCCTATCTTCTTTGTATCGCTCAAGAAGACTATTCAAATTTTCCACGCGGCAAAAATAACTTTATTAGTTTAAACTCTATGAAAGAAATGTTTAAAGTTTTTAACTATCATAATTGTGGTAATTTTCTAAATAAACTTTGGAACATGAGGTAATTATTTTTTTTCCAAAAACCATCAAAATTCAAAGAACAGTTGAATGGTGTATTATGGTTTTGTATTGAGCGTCGAAAACTTCATTGATAAATAGAAATTTGACGAGATTTTTCATTTTATGGATAAGAAAGATCCAATATTGAACCTTGAAAATTGCAAAAATAAATAAACACATTACTCTACATTCTTTAAGACATTCCTTTGCAACCCATTTGCTTGAAGAAGGAGCAGTTTTAGGTTATATCTAGGAAATTATAAGGCATAGCAGCATTAAAATAACCAAAATTTATACTCATGTAGCAATAAAACCTATTCAAAAAATAATAAGTCCCATAGAATTGATTAATTTGGATTAAACTATATTTGGAATATACGCAAGGAGCATATCCAATTGTTGTGCTTCATTATGCCTAACCATTAACCAATGATAAAATTCTTTAAATGAGCGAACGATCCCGAAGGGTGAAGGTCAGGGAGACCTTCAAGAGAGCGAACCGGCACGGATGGGGGGCAGAATTCTGGTTTGCAAAACAAAATGAAGGTCTGGTCACCGCTGGCTAGAGCCTTTGGCGAAGGACGGAGACCTTCAAGAGAGTAAATCACGAAGGCGGATTGGATTGTCCATAAATATTTGATAACTTGATCATGTTTTTTAGACACATACGCCAGCGACTACTTATTGAAAATAATTTCGCAAAATATCTGACTTTTGCAATTGACATATCATGCTGGAAGTAATCGGTATTTTGATTGCTTTCCAAACCAATAATTCAAATAAACTTTCAAAACAAAAGAAGTTAATAAAAATCTATAAAAACTACTTAGTATCTGAAATCAAATTTGACTTAAAGTCCATCAAAACGATCGACAGCACAAAAGCTGTTCGACGAAAAAATAGCAGCAAGAATATTTAAACTATTACAAAAAACCAAATGCCGATCTAAAGAAATTGATTCAAAAAATGGTCAGTATTAAGAATAATAGTTTTAATGGGTTCTCTACTTCAGCATATACCATTGACGATTTAAATAGCACAGGAAATCTGGCCTTATTTACCAAAGAAAAAAAAGAAACCATTTTAACAGTAAAAAATTCTTTAGACTTTTATGAAAATACTGGGGCGAGAGAACAACAACAATGGGCCAATAATAATTTTGAGTTTCAAAATGCAATAGATTTAACCTCATTTTGGGGTCCACCTTATTACGGGTTAAATTTTGAAGACAATAAACCTGAGCATTGGAGTTATGACATTAACTCAGTGCATTGCAGACTGTTTGGTAATCAAAAATTAAGCTCATTAGAAATTCCAATTTTCAAATCTATATGCTTAAAGATTTAAAATGAGAATGAGAGAACCTTTTAACTATGTTAAAGCATGACAGAAATAGTAACTAACAAAAAAAAACACCATAATTAATTGCTTGGGTGTAACCTACTTCTATAAATAGGAAAAAGATGCTTGATATTGTAATTGATAGTGGGACTAAATATTTTGTCAGCACTGTTTCAAACAGATTCCTATCAGAACAGAAAGATTACAACACTGATAACTTCTGTATAGAGGAAGTTACCTGAAAGTACTGAAAGTAAATAGGGACCTCCTTTTCGTCAAAGTAAATAGAAATTTCCTTTTGGAGGAGGTGAAGATTGAGAGATTTAGATTTTGTAGTTAAATTAATTACTATGAAATAAAGTTATGATAATTAATGTTTAAAAATTGTGCTTTTTCTTGAATTCCTTTAAAGGTAGGAGCTTTGAGCCTATTGGTTCGTAATCAATTTCCTGATTGAAAGCTGAAATTTTCTTTGGTTCCATGAGTTTCAAAGAATCCTTATTCTTAAATCTAAGAATCCACATAAATTTAGGGAAGAGAATATCCATCGGATTTGCGCTGATATCATTTATTTTGTGAGTCCAATCATCCCAATCTATATTGAAATCAAGATCATTTCTTGAAAAAGTAAATGCTGTGGTATAACTATAGGTCTTATAGTTATGAATTTTAATACCCGAAATGATGAAGAATTGCTTTTGGTGATTTGACATAATTAACCCAGGGCGTATTTTGTATCTAGGAAAGATAACATATAATAATATTAAAGGGTAAATAACAAATTTTGCATTTGTTGATATTTCCGTTGCTGATGTAAGGTACTGTTCTAAAAAGAAGGTAAGAAGAAAAGCAATGAGGATCTTTATAAAAGTTAAATTCTTACTAAATTTCACAATCGACTTGCTCGCATATTCAATCTCAGATGGATTTATTGATAGATTAGTTAAGATTTCTTTGAAGCTTTCGAACTTTTCGGAATTATTTTTAATCTCCATGTTTTACCTTTGTAGTCATAAGAAAAATAAATATAGAAAAAATAATTAGCATGAGTATGAATTCTTACTACGATATTAGAAAGGTCTTTACTTTCCCTCTTTAAAGAAGAAATATGTTGCTATATGCTCAAGTAGTGCTATTTTCCTTTCAGGTTTAGCATTGTTTGTACTTTTCATTTATGTCATACCATCTTAAATTAAAGAGATATTGCAGCAGGTTTATAATACCCTGAAAAACTAGACCAGTTTGTTAAGTTTGATATTTCGTACTTTAAAAGTAAGGTAAATAAAAAAATCAGGGAAGAAAATTCAGTAAGGAATTTAAGTTAAAAGTGATCCTAGTAGCACATAAAGAACTGGAGACCAAACAATAGCTTGGCAATTAGTATGATCTTCATCCGCAACAAATTACAAATTGAAAGCAAAAATATCTATAGAAGTCCTTAGAAATAATGGATGTAAAAAATCCTAAACAGAAGCAAAAGGAAATTCAATAGATGAAATCTTAATAGAAAGATTCTGGAGAACAGTGAAGTAAGAGTATGTATACATCAATTGGCCTAACACAGTTATTTGTTGTAGTTCGGTAAAAGTTTTTAAGGGTATTTTTTTCTATTCTTTGATTTCTAAAGGTTACTTTTTTGTCATTGGAACATATCCAATAGTTACCTTCTTGTTTGTAAATAAAACCTTCGGGACCTCCCTTATAGGGGCCATGTAGTGGAATATATAGAGCTACAAGTGTTATGGCAATAATTATCAAAGCTTCAAAGCAAGCAAATATTAAGAAGAAAATTTCGCTGCATATGCTTCGTCATAGTTTTGCGACACACTTGCTGGAAAACTGGACAGACCCGCGCTATATTCAGAGTTTACTTGGTCATAGCAGCATTAAAACAACCAAAATTTATACTCAGGTAGCGATAAAACCCATTCAAAAAATAATAAGTTTGATAGATTTGATTAATTTGGATTTAAACTATATTTGGAATATACGCAAGGAGCATATCCAATTGTTTGCGGTATATATCCCAAGACACGGAGAATGACGAGAAATATCCATAAATATAATTTTAAAACAGGACTTCCTCAGGAATTTGAAATTGTGGATTTAGGACAGCTATATAATGACTTCAAAGATGTTTTTACTTCTTCGTTCAGAACGGGATTTTATCATATCATTTGGTTTAAGAAAGGTAGTCCATTATTGGTCATTGACTTCAATCCTATACAAATTAAACCCAACACCATTATCTTTTTACCGAAAGATACTGTTCAGCGATTTGATGAAAAAAGTACGTTTGAAGGGAAAGCCATATTATTTACTGAAAGTTTTTTTTGTAAATCAGACAGTGACATAAAGTTTCTACGGAACAGTATTTTATTCAATGACCTTTTCTCTGTTGCTAAAATCCAATTTGAGAAGTCAACTGACATTTTTGATAACTTATTACAATTAATGGAGTTGGAATTCGGCACCGGAAGAGAAATTTATCAGTCAGACATTTTAAAAAATTTGTTGCATAACTTTCTTATCATCTCAGAAAGAGAAAGAAGAAAACAAAACTTCACTGAAATAAAGAGAGGAGCTCAGCTTGACTACGTATTACATTTCAAAGACCTATTAGAAGCCAATTATCGCAAGTTAAGAAAAGTGAGCAATTATGCTGAAAAAATGAGTGTAACACAAAAACAATTAAATCAGGCGACATCAAATATTTTAGGCAAATCGCCAAAGAAAATGATTGATGACAGAATTATACTTGAAGCAAAACGACTTTTGGCGCACACTACTATGAGTATAAAATCAATCGGATTTGACTTAGGCTTTGACGAGCCTACGAACTTTACTAAATATTTCCGGAAGCAGACCAATTCGACACCTATCGAATTCCGAACACAATTCATTTTGGCTTAAAAGTACCATTCAAAGGATTGTTTTTACCTTTTTGTAAATGTAAATTCCTGCACCTTTGTAATATTATCTTAATTTAAAAATCCAAATAAAATGAACAAAGCATTATTAAACGTATCAAAATTTATAGCTTACTCAACAGTTCTATTTCTCTTGCCATTTTGGGTACTTGCTTACTTTAATCCAATGGCACCTTTTAACATTGATAGTATTGGTCTTGTTCCAATGGAATCTGCCCAAGTTGTGGGTCTTTCAAACATTCGTGGTACTGTTGGTGGTTTGCGACTAGCAATAATCGCTTTGATAATAATTGGTGCATACTACAAAAAAAGAGATGTACTTTTATCGGTTGCAATTTTAGTTGGTTCTGTATCAGCGGGGCGTTTTATAAGTCTAATGATAGATGGCTGGGAACTAATTGGCTTCATTACGGCTGCTGGAGAAGTAATGATAACAGCCTCACTGCTATACATAAGAAGTTCTATCTCAAACGAAAAATAATGAAGAAGTCATTTAGTAGAATTCTGATTCTTGTATTTGTATTTTTTATCCTTAACTCTGAAGCCATGGCACAAGATCCCGTTCCAAATTTTTTAAAGGAAATAAAAAAATATCCGAGTTTAGAAACTGCTGTTACGGGTTTAGTTTTTAATAATCCTTTTGGAAGGATACACGGACATGATGCTGAAAGAATTGAGTTATCCATGAACAAAAACTCAACCTTAGCTATCGTTGTTTTTGTTATGCCAGATTCCTTTGTCATTCATAAGGATCGTACATTAAGTTGTAAACTAATTAGCGATGAATGGCAATGTGAAGAATTCAAGGTAAGCTACGTGTCTAAAAATTAAATTTCAATTTTAGAAAAAAAACAAATCAATAGCTTTACATTCTGTAGGTATTAGATAAATTCTACAAAATAAAGTTTTCAGTACCATACATTATAATACTAATAAAATCATAATTGAGACAATAACCATTTGCATATATTTGCGAATGGTTATTGCTATGTCAAATAATAACAACCGCTAATAACTAAGGTTTCGTTGGGTCAGGACGATCGACAATGAAACTGGTGTTGCACTATCCCAAGAGCAGGGATCTTACTTATGGGGATTTCGGAAGCTTATTGTACTTTTAACCTGCATTATTTATTAGACATTCAATTCCTACTGGAAATGACTGCAAAATATACCGCTGCACTAAGTTTTGGTCATGCACCATAGTGGTATCTATGATTTAGTCCCAAAACTTCAAATTTTATTGTCATTTCAAGTCTCATTGCGAAGCCCCAATGCATAATGAGGGTTTAATGATATTGCAAAGCACACTTCTTTGCAATTTATTTTCCTTGTTCAGTCAGATTAAGTTCATTTTAGTATCCAGAGTTTTAATTTTTCATTCCTTTTTGCTTGTTTTTATTCATTTTCATAAGATTTTGATATAGGTATGGCATTGTAGTTCAAGAAATAAGCGACGATTTTATTTTTATTATTTTTATAGTGTGATATTTTTTCGAGCCATGCCTGTGGCGGCCCTCGCTTATCGAATACACATTTTGTTTGTAATGAATGTTTTTTGAAACATGGACATTGGCGGAGGTTAGTAGTTTCTTCTAGTTTTTGTTTTGGAGTTTCGGGTTAGGACGGTAGCGTTCCTTTGATTCAGATCTTATTAAGACCATTTGTAAAGTCGGACTTGTGGATATATTTCCAGCAATTGCGATCTATAGAATTTCTATTTGAAAGATAAAAGGATTGACCTTATAGTATTTCAATTGTCATGGCAATCATTAATAAAGCTTCAAAGAACGCAAATATTAATAAGAAAATTTCGCCGCAAATATTACAAAATAACTTTGCAGCCCATATAATTGAAAACTGGACAGATCTGCTCTATATGTAGTGTTTACTTGGAAATCGAGGCACAAAAACAACCAAAATTTATACTCAGGTGGCAATAAAACCTATTCAAAAAATAATAAGTCCCATAGATTTGATTAATTTGGGTTAAAACTATATTGGGGATAAGCGCAAGGAGCATATCCAATTGTTGTTGGTCATTAAATAGGACAAAATTTAAGGAATTATGTTAAATTTTTTTCGGAGAATAAGACGAAATTTGCTGGATGCCGGAAATCTGAAAAGGTATGTGATTTATGCTGTTGGTGAAATTTTTCTTGTAATGGTGGGAATTCTATTGGCACTACAAGTAAATACCTGGAATGAAAATCGTAAACTAACAAGGGAGGAAACCCTTGTACTTAATAATTTTAGCCAAAGCTTACACAGCGATCTTGTCAATTTGCATGCAAGAGCTAAGTTTAATGAAATGTCGGATAATTCTATTCGCATCTTGCTGGATCACTTGGAAAATAATAAACCCTACCACGATTCGCTAAAGCATCATTTTGGATTTACCAATATAACTGCCGAACTACACCTAAATTTAAGTATTTATGAATCCCTGAAATCGAATAATCTGAACTTAATTTCAAATGATATAATTCGTAATAACATCACTAATCTCTACAATTATTTTTTATATGAGGTGCAACCAAGCAACAATAGATTTTCTGATATTATCCAGGATGCCTCCATAAATTTATATGATTCTAGATTTCAATCATTCTGGAAAACAAACTACCCAGAATGGAAAGATAATAAGTCTTTATTCGTACCTGAAATGAATCCGATCAATTTCGAATCTTTAGGAAAGGATACTACATATCTATACTTTCTTAGGAGCTTACCTAATAGAAGGGTTTTTCTGGTAAGAAACCATTTAGATGATTTAGAGAGGCAAATCAAGGAAATTCTGCTGCAAATTGATCAAGAATTGAACCCGTAAAGGATAAAAACGAACCACCAACAAGGCATAAAATGCTCATGGCTCCCATTCCGTCGCCACGTCATTTATGCCAAAACCGTTAGTCAGAATTGTAAAACCGACCATAGTTTACAACTTGACACTTTGAATTAGAATATATTTTATGGATAGACAAATAGGAATTAGTAGAATATTTGAAATAAGACAGTAAATAATTAAGTTGACAAAATTAAATTAAGAATGAATACTTCAAATTTTAAAAAATATATACGAATTGGCATTGGCTGTTTATTTGTTTTTGCTGGACTTGCTCATTTTACAAATGCGGACTTTTTTAATAAACTTGTTCCTGCTTCTATGAGTGAGAACAAAGAAATTTTCAATATCATAACGGCTATTTTGCAAATTGGAATGGGAATAGTATTTTGGATACCTCGTTTTCGCTTAATTGCACGATGGAGTACAATTGCATTATTAGTTGGGACATTACCAGCAGCAATAAATCAAGTTATACACCCTGAAACTGTCGAATCAGTAGGACTAGGTTCTTCATTAGCAGCTATTCGTGTAGCTATTCAAATTTGTATGATAGCTTTAATTTGGTGGATTACAATTACTGACAAAGAAAAAAAATAAATAAACAGACAACACCGAACCGCTAACAGCGGTCATTGTAAATCAACCCTTAAAACAGAATGGCAAAAATGAAATTATGAAAAAGAGAATAGGTTCTATATCAATTTATAGTGGCATAATTGCTCCAATTCTATTTGTGTTTATTTTTACAATTGAAGGATTCTTTCGCGAAAATTATTCTGCAATTAAAAATTTTATCAGCGAATTATCAATCGGCAACAGAGGTTGGATACAAATCACCAACTTTTTGATATTTGGTTTTTTATTCCTGGTATTTAGCATTTGGTTGTTGCAGGAATTTCGAAAACGTAGATTATCTTCAACTGGACCAATTTTATTTTTAATTCTTGCATCTTGTTATTTTTTTTCTGGTCCATTTGTGACAGACATTGGTACAATGTTTACAAAGCAAAAAAGTGTGCATGGAATCATACATGGAGTTTTGGGGGGAATAGTGTTTTTATTAATGACAGCGAGTAGCTGGACATTTCTAAAACTATTTAAAAAAGCAAAAGATTTTAAATCGCTTAAAAATGTCACTTTATTTTTCGCTATAATACTGACACTTTCCCTGATCGCATTTACTTATGTTACCAAAGTACCTACTTCTCAAAATATTTTTCCAAACATGAACGGACTCTTTCAACGCCTTGCATTAATTCCATTTATGGTTTGGTTATCTTTTTTTGCATTCAGTATAAGAAATGTATTGACAAAATATGACAGAAATATTTTACAATAAAACAACGAACCGGTAACAACGGTTTGGCAAAAGTGGCGGTTCAGTGCTCCGCAGACAGTTTTGTGGTTAATCAAAGTTTGGTTCTCCGCATCAACATTTGTGGTGAAAATCGCCACCTTCGTCAAGCCGCAAAACGTTATCGGCAACCCTAAAAGACGACACTGTAATAGAAAATGAAGTCCGACATTAAAAAATACACATTCAAACAAGGACTGCCACAAGAATTTGAATTGGTTGGCATCGGACAACTATACAATGACCATTCAGACACTTTAACGATTGCTCATCGGACAGGTTTTTATCATATACTTTGGTTTCAGAAAGGCAGCCCGACACACTTGGTTGACTTCAACCCAGTAAAAATAAAACCCAACACAATTCTGTTTCTAAACAAAGACACCGTTCAACGCTTTGACAAGAAAGGTGGCTTTGACGGCAAAGCAATTTTATTCACTGACAGCTTTTTCTGTAAAACAGAAACTGACACAAAATTTTTGCGAAGCAGTATTTTATTTAATGACTTGTTTTCTGTTTCTCAAATTCAGATGCACAAAACAGCTTCGCTGTTTTCAGATTTGTTTCAGTTAATGGAAACGGAATTAGAAAATGAAAAAGACATTTCGCAATCCGACATTTTAAAAAATTTACTTCACAACTTTTTGCTTTTATCCGAAAGAGAAAGACGGAAATAAAATTTTACAGAAATTAAAAAAGGTGCAGACCTTGACTATGTAATGCTTTTCAAAGACCTTTTGGAAAAAAACTACCGTAAGCTGAAACAAGTGAGCAACTACGCAAAAAAAATAAGTGTAACCGAAAAGCGGTTAAATCAGGCGACATCAAAAATTTTGGACAAATCGCCAAAACAAATGATTGACGAAAGAGTGATGCTTGAAGCAAAACGGCTTTTGGCACACACTACCGAAAGCGTAAAAGAAATTGGTTTTAACTTGGGCTTTGACGTGCCAACTAACTTCATAAAATACTTTCGTAAGCACAGCAATTCAACGCCAGTTGAATTTAGAGAACAATTTGCTTCGGCTTAAAAGTATCATTCAAAGGACTGTTTCTACCTTTTACATTCTTGTGCATCGTTGCACTTTTGCAGTGTCAATTAAATCATAATAAAAATGAACAAGACATTACTAAGTGCAGCGATAATTTTAGGAGTTGGATTTTCTGCCTGCAACAATCAAAGCAACTCTAATTCACAAAATATAAAAGAAGAGAAAATGGAAATTTCAAAAAAACAAAAAGTAGTTGCTCTTTTGAAAAGCATTGAAACAGGCGACACCGTTCCCGTTGGTTACATTAATCCAAACAAATACATTCAGCACAACCTTGGTGTTGCTGACGGACTTGCAGGTTTTGGTGTGTTGCTTACGCAACTTCCACCTAACTCTGCAAAAGTGAACACAATCCGTTCGTTTCAAGACGGTGATTTTGTATTCACACACACCGATTACAATTTTTTCGGACCTAAAATCGGTTTTGACATCTTCCGTTTTGAAGACGGTAAAATAGTTGAACATTGGGACAACTTGCAAGAAACTGCAAAACCAAATCCAAGTGGACATACAATGATAGACGGTGCAACAGAAGTAAAAGACCTTGACAAAACCGAAGCAAATAAAACACTTGTTAAAAATTTTGTTGACGACATTTTAGTAAACGGTAAAATGGAAAAACTAGTAGGGTATTTTGATGGTGACAATTACATTCAACATAACCCAAATATTCCTGACCAACTTTCAGGACTTGGAGCCACACTTGAAACACTTGGTAAACAAGGCATCTTCTTGAAATACGACAAAATTCATAGAGTGCTTGGCGAAGGTAATTTTGTTCTTGTTGTTAGCGAAGGACACTTTGGAAAAGACCCTAAGGCTTTTTATGACTTATTCAGAGTAGAGAACGGAAAAATTGCCGAACATTGGGATGTAATTGAACCAATAACACCAAAAGAAAATTGGAAAAACAACAACGGAAAATTTTAATCAAAATTTCTGACAGAATTCGCCTTGACTGTAAAACGGTCAGGGCTTTCTGCATTTAGACACGCAACAAAACGGACGAAAGAAGGGCAGCCGATAACAACGGTTTGGCGTAATGGGGGCTGACGTGTAAATCTGAACATTTGTGCTTTTTATTTACATTTGTGGTAGGCTGAAAGTTAGTGCTTCTAATGCGCCCACTACACCAAGCCGCAAACCGTCAGACTGCGCAAAAACTAGCTTTAGATTTTCGACCATAGATCTTTTGAAAAAAGCCCATTTTTTCATATCTTAATAGTGTAATAAATAACACTATTTCTATGGATTTTATACAAGGATTTGATCGAAATCAATTGCAAATGATGTCATTTGACGAGTTTGTGAAGGTAGATTCTTGGGCTCGCGTGGTTGATTTTTTTGTGG
>JAHEAQ010000095.1:0-8015 GCA_024642705.1 Bacteroidota bacterium
AAAAACAAACTAATTTTTTGATTTTTATGATTATTACTGGAATAATTGCGATTGTACCTATTGTTTATTCCTATGTTTTATATAAAAAGGAGAGCGATTTAGTATAACGTTATAATAAAGACGCAAGGTTTGATTTGACCTTATTTTAGGGAAAAGACAATTAACTATTATCTCGAAATTATAAAAAAAGGACTTTCAATATTTTTTGTGCTGCTTATTTTAGGCAATAATTCATGCCTAAATAAAGAAAATAAATTTGAATTCAAAAATTGGGCACCAACACCCCCAATGGGCTGGAACAGTTGGGATTGTTATGGTCTAATTGTAGAAGAACATGAAGTAAAAGCCAATGCAGATTATATGTCTGCAAAACTTGAGGAATTCGGATGGGAATAACATTGTTGTTGATATTCGCTGGTTTGTTCAAAACGATAAAGCTGGAGGCAACAATTTTAATACAAGATTAATTGCTGGAGGCTTCAAACTTTCATTTGGCATGGAATAGATTATTAGTAACAAAAAATTAAGAACCCAAAAGCTCTGCATAAGTGTTTTTAATTAGAATTGAGTTTTTATGATTCATGAATTGACTTAAGCTCATTCTATTTTATTAAGTTCCAATGCACTTCAAAATAGAGTCAAAGATTTTTAAGTATTTCGCCTCAACTTTTTCAAAGAAAAAATAGAATATTTTGCTTGGTGGTTAACTATTAATTAGTCAATTCTCACCATTTTGAGATTCTAAAAAGAGCAGATTTGATTGCTAGTGAAAAGAAAAGAAAATTCATTCAATATTCGCTCAATACCAGTATTTTAGAAGACTTAATCCATTGGATATTAATTTAAAAAAATAAAAAATGATTTTTGATCAAGGCAACCAGAGTGTGAAACTTGGATCATCTTATGGATGGTTTTGGTTAAAACAGCGGAAAATTTGTGATTTTTAGCAAAAAAAATTAATTTGCTATTGTATTATTTAGCAAAAATTAAAGTTGCAAAGAAAAAGTATCATTAAAAAATTAGAAACTGTGGAAATTATAAAAACATCTTTTAACAGACGTTCATTTTTAAAAACTTCTGCATTGGCTGGTGGAGGGTTAATGATTAATTTTTGTTGGTTGGCTTCTTGCAATTCATCTGATGAAAACACCGACCTTCCAAAAGAATGGTTTGATTTTAATGGTTACCTTAAAATTGCAGATAATGGACAAGTAACCATTATGTCTCCTAATCCTGAAGGTGGACAGAATGTAAAAACTTCAATGCCTATGATTGTAGCGGAAGAGTTGGATGTGGATTGGCAAAAAGTTATCGTTGAACAAGCTCCTTTGAATACTGATTTGTACAGCAGACAATTTATTGGAGGTAGTCAAGCGATAAGGACAAGTTGGAATGGATTGAGAATGGCTGGAGCTACAGCAAGGAAAATGTTATGTATTTCGGCGGCTCAATTTTGGGATGTTTCTATGGATGAAATTACAACTGAATCAGGTTTTCTGAATCACGAAAAAAGTGGTCGAAAATTAAGTTACGGAGAGATGGCATCATCGGCAGCAAAATTACCTATTCCTGAGGAAGTAGGATTAAAAGGTATTAATGATTTCAGTATAATAGGGACTTCAAGGAAAAATGTAGACATGCAAAACATTGTCACAGGTAAGCCACTTTTTGGAATTGACACCTATAAAGAAGGTATGCTCACCGCTATGATTGTGCATCCACCAGCATTTGGATTGAAATTAAAGTCAGTAGATGAATCATCAGCCAAATCAATGCCAGGAATTAAAGATATTTTTACGATTAAGGTATTAAATGATGATTATGCAAGACAACATTTTGATACATGTACTTTTCTAGAAGTTGTTGCGATTGTTGGAGATTCCACTTGGCAAGTTATGAATGCCAAAAAAGTCTTAAAAGTAGAGTGGGAACCTTTCGATACGTATGATGAAGATAGAATTCCTTATGGAGGTCAAAAGATAAAAATGACCATTCCAGCAGGACTAGAAAGTACGACTGGTCATTTGAATGCTCTAGTAGAATTGCCATCAAAATTATCCAAAATAGTAAGAAAGGATGGTAACCCTGAAGCAGCCTTCATGAATGCAGCGAAGGTTATTGAACATACATATACTGCGCCCTTTCTTGCTCATAACTGCATGGAACCTATGAATTTCTTTGCGGATGTGAAAGCAGAAAAAGCTTTACTCATCGGACCTCTTCAGAAAGCTGAACTTACAGAGCTAGCCTTATCAGCTAGATTAGGTATTCCTGTTGAAAATATTGAGATTCAAATGACAAGACTTGGTGGTGGCTATGGTCGAAGATCTTATGCACATTGGGCCATAGAAGCAGCACTCATTTCCCAAAGAATGCAAACCCCAATCAAACTATTGTACACTCGTGAAGATGATATGGCGGGAGGCATTTATAGACCATTATATCAAGCAACATTTCGAGCAGCAATAGATTCCAGTAACAATTTGATTGGTCTGCATATAAATGCAGGTGGTATTCCTGATAGTCCTCTTTATGCTGACAGATTTCCTGCAGGGGCAGTCGAAAATTACCTTGCAGAAAGCTGGACAATACCTTCTAACATATCCATTGGCTCATTTAGAGCACCACGTTCCAATTTTATGGCAAGTGCAGAGCAATCTTTTATAGATGAAATTGCAGAAGAAATAGGAAAAGATCCAATAGAATTTCGGTTAGAATTACTAGAAAAAGCAAAAAATAATCCTGTCGGAGAAAATAATGATTATGATCCTATTAGATATTCAAAGGTCTTGCAATTGGTAAGAGAAAAATCTGATTGGAAAAATACTTCAGTTAATTTGCATCGTGGAGTATCAGCATATTTTTGTCATAATTCATATGCGGCTCAAGTATTAGATTTGAAAATAGTAGAAGGCAAAAAAGTGATCGACAGAGTTTGCTGTGTGATCGATTGCGGAATCGTAATCAACCCTGATGCTGCTGTAAATTTAACAGAAGGCGCTATAGTTGATGGGATAGGCAATGCTTTGTATGGAGAAATGACATTTAAAGATGGTATGCCTGAGAAATCCAACTATCACGAATATCGAATGATTCGAATGTCAGAAACACCTAAAAAGATAGATGTCCATTTTGTGGAAAATGGAATTGATCCAACAGGTTTGGGTGAGCCTGCATTCCCTCCAATTTTTGCTGCATTAGCAAACGCTTTGTATAAGGCAACAGGAAAACGGCAGTACAGCCAACCATTCAAGTTGAGTTAATATTTTTAAGTTGAAAAAAATCTAATTGCATAATAATTCCAAAATCCAATAATGTTTTTTTCGTAAACACATTTTGTTAAAAAAATCTAATCAAATTACAGGTAATGCATTTTATTATGAAAAAAACAATTTTCAGTCATATTGTAATTACTTTATTATTACTTCATTCTTGCACAAATAAACCTGAAATCTCAGATTTTAAAAATTGGGCACCAACACCCCCGATGGGATGGAACAGTTGGGATTGTTATGGCCCAACTGTAGAAGAACATGAAGTTAAAGCAAATGCAGATTACATGAATGCAAAACTTAAGGAATTCGGATGGGAATACATTGTGGTTGATATTCGCTGGTTTGTTCAAAACGATAAAGCTGGTGGCTACAATCAAACCGATCCAATTTATGTAATTGATGAATTTGGCAGGTATCTTCCTGCTATTAATAGATTTCCCTCAGCTAAAGATGGAATGGGTTTCAAAGAACTTGCAGATTATGTTCATCATAAAGGACTCAAATTTGGCATTCACATTATGCGAGGGATTCCAAAAATTGCAGTTGAGAACAAAATGCCTATAAAAGGTGCAAATGGAATTACTGCCGATCAGATTTATACCACAGAATTGCAATGCACATGGCTACGCGATAATTTTACAATAGTGGCTGATAAACCCGGAGCGCAGGAATACTATAATTCAATTTTTGAATTGTATGCGAGTTGGGGTGTAGATTTTATTAAAATTGACGACTTATCACGGCCATACCATAAAGGAGAAATAGAATTGATAAGGAAAGCAATTGACAATTGCGGACGCCCAATCGTTTTAAGTACTTCACCTGGCGAAACACCTATTGAAGAGGCAAAACATGTTTCCGAACACGCTAACATGTGGAGAATGGTCGATGATGTTTGGGATACCTGGCCACATGTCAAACATTTGATGGAAGTGACTCAAAAATGGTATCCTTATATTGCACCTGGAACTTGGCCAGATTGCGACATGTTGCCATTAGGAAGAATTTCTATTCGCGGAGAACGTGGAGAAGATCGCATGACAAGACTTACCAAAGATGAACAATATTCGCTGATGACCTTATGGACAATTTTCCGTTCCCCATTAATGTTTGGAGGAGATTTGCCAAGTAATGATGAATTCACCCTAAGCCTTTTAACCAATCCAGAAGTACTTCATGTTTTAAAGAATAGCAAAAACAATCACATCCTTTCTAATGATTCCTTAAGCCAAATTTGGGTTGCGGACGATGCAACAAGTACGGATAAATATGTTGCATTTTTCGCCTTTGATGATCGTGATAAAATTGACGAATCTTTGGCAATTTATCATAGTAAGCTTATTACTCATGAGATTGGAGAACAAAGCACTGATGTAAGGATAAGCATTGGTTCAGCAAATAAACTTTATTTGGTAGTCACAGATGGTGGAAATGGAAGTGATTGGGATCATGCAAATTGGATCGAACCTAAATTGACAGGTAAGAATGGAAGTTTGAATCTTGTAGACATAAAATGGGAAAATGCATATTCAGGATGGAGTAGTCCCCAAGTTGGAAAAAGTGTTGGAGGAAATGAATTAAATGTTGAAAATACAATTTACTTAAATGGGATTGGGACTCATTCAAATTCAATTATTGAGTACAATATTCCTGAAGGATATGACAGTTTTACTGCAAAAGTAGGCTTGGATAAAGAATGTTTAACACATACGGAGGGTGCAACTGTTAAGTTCCTCGTTTTTACTGAAAGTCCGACAGGACCTCCACCTTTGGATTCTTTAGAATTAAGATTGGATTTGTCAAAGCTTGGACTAGTTGGAAAATATACGGTTCGTGATTTGTGGGAAAGAAAAGATATTGGAGACTATTCTAAAGAAATGTCTATTTACGTGCGAAACCATGGCGCAAGACTTTTTAGATTGAGTGAAATAAAATGATTGATTATTCAATTTATTGTCGATGTTAGGAATTATATATTTTTAATGCAGAGTTCCACTAAAAATGGTTTTAAATTTTAAAAGCCATTTTGATTATTACGAACGTTACTTTATTGGATTTATGCATTTGCATATTTTCAAGTCTTGGTATTTATAAAAAATTAAATTCAATATGGATAAGCATATTTTAAAATTCGCAATACTATTTCTGAGCTTAGCTCTAGTAAGTTGTACTAAGCAATTAGTTAAATTGACAAAAGAAAATTTACATGTTGTGAATAGGGAAATTGTTGAAATTGACGAATATAAGCATACTGTAATCCTGAATAATATGGTAGGCGATGGTTTGGCAATTATTGAGGGTTTAAATTTTGCAGTTGGATCTGTTGAGTTAGAGTTAAAAGGCGAAAACATAATGCAAAAAAGTTTTTTAGGTTTCGCCTTCAATATCCAAAATGACTCAACTTACGAAGCAGTTTATTTTAGACCTTTTAATTTTCAATCTGAAGAAAAGATAAGAAGAGCACATTCTATTCAATATATCTATCATCCTAAGTTTAATTGGAGTTTTTTGAGAAATAATTTTAAAGGGCAATACGAGGCAGAATTTCCTCGCAGTCCTTCTCCTGATGATTGGTTCAAGATATTGATAAAAATAGATAACAAAAAAGTTACAGTTTATGATAAAGAATCAAACACAGAATTATTAACTGTGGAGAGGTTAGCAGAGCAGGTATCAGACAAAATCGCATTTTGGACAGGAGAAGATTCAAAAGGGGCATTTAGAAATTTAAAAATCATGAAATAGAAAACAAATTACACCAATATATAATGGTCACAATAGTTAATTAATCAAGGTTTTTGAATGGTATCCATCTCTGACCATACCTGAAAATTTCTTTCTTCACTAACAATTATTATGAATATAACCTAAAAATTAAGAAATAAGCACTTAAAAATAAGGGAATTAAATCATCTTCTTAGGTTAAACATTTCAGACAAAATTTATAAATATGAATAAGTTCTTTAGGCAAATAAGACAATATGAAGAACAAATTGTGAATGCAAAAAACTTATTAAAAGCAGTTGGTAAAGAAATAAATTAGACAATAAAAATACGTAACCACGAGTGTAATTGATTGGACTGTTAAGGAATAATTGCGAAAATCCCAGCGAAATTATTAATTCAAATTTTATTTACTAAATTACAACTGTGCCACGCAAATAATCATTGCCAGACCATTGAAAGTTATTCAGACAGACAAAATGAAGAATCAATGCTAAAATTTTTTCGAGCAATAAGGCAGAAATTGATCAAAGAAGATAATTTGAAAAAATATCTAATTTATGCGATTGGGGAAATTTTGCTTGTAGTCATAGGAATATTAATAGCGTTACAGATTAATAATTGGAATGAAAACCGCAAAGAACTGGCAAAAGAACAATTGATTCTGCAAAGTCTTGAAAACAATTTAGTTTTTAACCTTCAAGAGTTGAAAACAACGTTAGAATCAACTATTGAAGGATATAATGCAACACTTCAATTGCTAGAATCTATTAAACCTGAATATTCAAATACAAAAATTTTTGTAATTGATAGTTTGCTTGCCATAATGCTTAAATATTATACGTATGATCCAGCAACCGGCGCCTTAGAAGAAATAATCAATTCAGGGGAACTCAATATTATACAAAATGAAAATCTAAAAACTCAAGTTTCTAATTGGTCAAGTGTGATCTCAGATGCAAGAAAAAATCTGGATATTGCCGATGATCATTTATATAATGTATTGATAGTATATTTAATGGAAAATTCAAATTTGCGGAATATTCCTAGACAAATGCATCTTTTTGAAAAACTCAGGTTATCTAAAATACCTCCATCAAATTTCACAGCGGATTACAAATCCCTATTAACTTCATTAAAATTTGAAAACTTTGTAAATCAGCACGCCTGGAATTTGATTTGGATTATAAATGAATATAGCAATATTCAATCCTATTTGGAAACAACAATTAATTTATTAGAGGCTGAAATTAAATGAGTTAAGAGAAATAAAAAAACTTTAGAACAAGCAAAATCTAATAAGCGAGATCACTTTGCTTCTTTTGAACAATTAAAAACCAATGATAAAATTCTTCCGAAATATTCGCCAAAACTTATTTATGGAAAATAAAACTGCAAAATATTTAAAATATGCTATTGGTGAAATTTTGCTTGTTATGATCGGAATTCTTCTTGCACTTCAAGTCAACAATTGGAATGATAACAGACGAATCCGTGAATCTGAACATAAATCAATAATGGATTTGAGAAAAGAGTTTATTGTCAATAAATTAAAATTGGAATTTATATTTGAAAAAGCTGGTCAAAACAGAAACGAAATGTTGAAATATTTGGAATTTTTGAGGAATACAGGATATTTTCAATCTCCAGAATTTGGAATGGATCAGTTGGGTGAAAATTACTCATCTCCAGGCGGTTTAAAAACCTATAACCCAGTGAATGGAGTAATAGGATCACTTATCAATTCAGGTCAAATAAATAATATCCAAAATGATTCTTTAAAATATTTATTATCAAGCTGGAGCGAATTGGCAAATGATTTTAAAGAAAATAATGAAGGATATCTAAATTGGTATAATACTTCTTTTTTAAATTATAAGAGAAATTTACCTCCCTTGGAAAAAGAAAATTATAGTGCTTTAGGTTTATCGGAAGAATGGATAATAAAGGAATACGTTAAAACATTTAGTGATTTTAAATACTGGTCTTTAATTAAAGAAGCAGAATATCAACTGA
>JAHEAQ010000095.1:8115-13885 GCA_024642705.1 Bacteroidota bacterium
TTGGAAAAAGAAAATTATAGTGCTTTAGGTTTATCGGAAGAATGGATAATAAAGGAATACGTTAAAACATTTAGTGATTTTAAATACTGGTCTTTAATTAAAGAAGCAGAATATCAACTGAACTCGAAAGAAGCAGCAGCAGAGGAGTTATTAAATTTTATCAATAGAATATTGGAACTTTTAGATAAAGAGATATTAATGTTAAAAAAATAAAAGATTTTACAGCCTCATAAAATTATTCTGAAATAATAAATCATTTTAGGGTAATCACTTTTTTAGATTCATTAATATCCGATTGCCATCAAATGTTTCGTTTCCCATGTTCTTCCTGTCAAAAATGATTATTTCTTTAAGTAACCTTGATAATTAAATACCAATTGAATGTTGGTCAGAATTACGAAATACAGCTAAGAGATGATAAATTCAATATGGGATTAAATACATTTCTTCTTTCTTTTTTTACCAATTCGTTTTCTATAATGTAACAAAAGAGGAGCTTTGATAAAAGTATTAGCAATTTGTTGCTTAAAATTGAATTGATTATATTCATGTTCTCTACACATCCAAACTATTTTTAACAATTCATTTTATAACCCTAACCAACTAAAAAAATGAAAAAATTTACATTTCTGAAAATTACGCCAATATTAATTTTATTTCATTTCATAAGTTTTGCACAAAGCATAGAAATAACCAATACTAATGAGATTCAAAATATATCATTTAAGGAAGAAGCTAGAATGGCTTTTGATTCAAATTGGGACTTAATTCGAAAGAGCAATCTTTCTGATAGCTTAACATTTAATAAATTCATGTCATTTTTTGCGGATGATTTTCTGACTTTTGGGAATGAAGGTAGTATTCCTGATGATATGAAAGGTACATTCAATTGGCTGCAAAATTATATTAAAACTCATAAAGCCAACATAGATATTACTATTGATAAAGTAGATGCATCACAAGATTTTGCCTACATACTTTTTCGATATCGTGAATATTTCAATGAAATTGAAAGCAAAAATATTACAATTGACGTAATGCATTCATCAATTATGATTTTAAGAAAAAACAAATTGGGAGAATGGAAATGTGTACTTTGGAAGTTCACGTGATTTGAGTATTTTATTTTATCAAAGATAAAGAAATGGATGATAAAATTAAATTTGAGTTTAATTCCAAAATGTGGAAATATCCTGCTCCAGGAGGGTGGCATTTTGTTTCCTTACCCAAATATGTTTCATCTGAAATAAGAGAAAATCTACAATGGCAAGAAGAGGGTTGGGGAAGAATGAAAGCCACTGCTGAAATTGATCATCACAAGTGGGAAACCGCAATATGGTTTGATTCTAAAATAGAAACTTACGTTCTTCCTATAAAGGCTGCAATTAGAACAAAGGCGAATGTGCAAATTGACCAAAACGTTAAAGTCAACATTTGGTTATAAAAAGTAAGTTAGTTGAATTTTTTTTTGTGAAGTGCAATAATGAATTTTTGTAAGTTAAGTTTTCTTTAATTCTTATAAATCGCAAGAATATAGCTTAAATTATGATTTGCATAATTGCCTATATTTAATAAGTTAATCCGTATTTTTCATTGTTTTTTGAATAAAAAAGATATTTTTAAAATAAAATATAAAATCGTGGAAAAATTTAATGTATTTATTATTTGCATGTGTATTTCGTTTGGATTGAATGCACAATCACTTATTGGCGCTTGGGAAGCCACTCAAACTTCTGAAAATGGTGAAAAAATCAAAAGTGTAGTTATTTTTTCAGATGGGTACCAAGTGCTTACAAAATACAATGCGGAAACAGGACAATTTATTCATTCTAATGGAGGGACCTGGAAAATTGACGGCGACATGGTTACTGAAAAAGTAGAATTTCACACAGATAATGCTGAAAGAGTAGGAACAGAATCAAGTTTTAAAATTGTTATTTCTGATTCAAAATTAAGGATTGTGGGAAACGAAATGGAATTTGAAAGGATTGACAATGGAACACCTGGGGATCTAAAAGGTGCGTGGTTGATGTCAGGCAGAGTTAAGGATGGAGAAACACAGACAAGAGATGTAACGACACCAAGAAAAACTATGAAAATATTGTCTGGAACTCGTTTTCAATGGATAGCTTATGACACGGAATCCAAACAATTCATGGGAACTGGTGGAGGAACCTATACGACCGTTAATGGAGAATATACCGAAAACATAAAATTCTTTTCAAGGGATATTTCGAGAGTTGGTGCAAGTTTGAAATTTGATTATAAATTAATAGAAGGAAATTGGCACCATTCGGGATTTTCTAGTAAAGGTGATCCACTCTATGAAATTTGGAGTTTGAGGCAGTAGTATCGAACTTATGTTTTAAAGTTTATAATCTATTATTATTGCAATTACCAACAATGGCATTAATCAAATGATCAATGTAATGAACCATAATATTAAAATATGAAGCAATTACATTAATAGAAAAGATTAAATATATAAGGAAAATAAGATGTCTTAATTTCTTATTTTAGTGTATACGAAGAGACTATTTATTGGTTGTGGATATTTGGATTCCAGAATAAATGGATAAAAGTTGGAAAAGAAATATAAATTGGTCATGATATACTAGAGTTACTTTCCACCAAAAGACCGAAACAAAAAAATCAAAATGTTCTAAGTAAATATTTATTAATCTAAAAATTTATTTAATGAAAAATCAAATTTGTTTTTTTATTTTATTGTGTCCAATATTTGTATTTAGTCAAAATGTAAAAATAGAAGGAGATGGCTACATATCAGGTAATTTAGGTGTTGGAAATGATGTACCTGAAGCAAAGATCGATGCTAGGGGATCTAATAATGATGATGCAGCTTATTTACAATTGGGCAACTCAGACTTAAGCCATAAATTATTATTATTTCCTGGACGGCTAGGAGAACCTTTGCCTTTCATTCTGTGGAAGGGCGGAGACCCACTGCGCTTTGCAACAGATGATGGAGGTTTTGCTGAAAGGTTTCGAATTGCTTCCGATGGATTAATTACCGTGCAAAATAGAATTACCAATCTCAGTTCTCCTTCAGATCCACAAGATGCGGCGACCAAGGCGTATGTAGATTTATTAGAAAGTAAAGTAGCTTCATTAGAGGCTGAAGTGGAAGCCTTACAAGGCGTAAAAGATATCGATAACAATAGATATCAGATAGTGACAATAGGTACCCAAACATGGATGGCAGAGAATTTAAAAACGACCCGTTACAATGATGGGACGGTAATTCCTCTTATAACTGATGGTGCAGCCTGGAGTATTGCAAGAAGCAATGGAGATGATGCATATTGTTGGTATGAAAATGATGTTTCGAATCTGATAACCTATGGAGCACTATACAACTGGAACGCTATAGACACGTCGTCAAATGGGAATAAGAATGTATGTCCTACGGGCTGGCATGTTCCCACAAATGGAGAATGGGATATATTGAAATTTTACATAGATCCTATTATTAATGGGAACGTTAATATAGCTGGAGGTAAAATGAAAGAGGCTGGACTTGCACATTGGAATTCACCAAATACAAGTGGAACAAATGAAAGTGGGTTTGGAGGGCTTCCGGGCGGCTACTGTAGCGCCAATGGCTCATTCCTCAGCATCGGTGAGAGAGGCTATTGGTGGAGTTCTACAGAATACAATACTTCAAATGCATGGTACCGCTACCTGTACTATTTCGGTGCCTTTGTCTTCAAGGGTAACTTCGGTAAGGGTACTGGTATGTCTGTTCGTTGTCTCAGGGATTGACGAGTGAAGCCGTAGGCCAAGTGCTGGTCAGCCTTTAAGTAAGAATGCCGTGAATGCTGATGGTAGGCTTTGGCTATCCTGACGCTTGCGATCAGGACTTGTTTGACTATTAACACTTGCCGCGTCATACCTCTACTAAAGTTTCAGCAGATAAAAAAGGGGGCGATTTTAAAATTATAAATGAGTTAGGCAGAATCAAATTTTAACACCACTCCCAATAAATGAAACAAAATTTACAAATATAATGTTTCAATTACTGAAACTTTTACTATTTTTGTATTAATTAGATTAAGATTAGTCAAGCAAAATATGTATCATGAAATCAGAATAGTAAGAAATTTTTTGACGAATGACTAGATAAACTCCAATTTGCAAATTGGTCAAATCCAAATGAAATTAAGTTTACTTACAATTAGGCTGATATTCTTGGTAAAAGTTCAAGTCGTATTGTGTTTAATATAGGAGGAAACAATTACAGAATGATATATAAAGTTCATTTTGGAAAAAATAAAGTCCACTTGCATATTATGTGGATTGGTACACGTGCAGAATACACGAATTTATTCGATGTTGATTTACAATACACAATTATATTATACTAAAATGTCAACCAAGTTAAAATATAGCATAATAAAAACAGAAGATCAATACAACGAGTATTGTGATATCCATGAAAAGTTGGTATTCGAAGAGAATGAATCCAACGAAGACGAAATTGAACTTTTATCGTTATTGATTGAAAAATATGATGACGAACATTACGTCATACCAAATTCAGACCCAATTGAAATATTGAAATCATTAATGAAAGAACACCAATTAAAAGCCAAAGATCTTTCAGAAATACTGTCTCTTTCAAAAGGAACTGTTTCGAAAATATTAAACTACCAAACTGGACTCTCAAAAGAAACTATTAGAAGCTTGTCAACTCACTTCAAATTAAATCAAGAGGCGTTTAATAGACCTTATAAACTGAAAATTCCAACAAATAATAAAGTAACAAATGCAGCTTATATGAATACAAGAAAGAAGATCAAACATTTAGCCTAAACGGCTCTACCTAACTGGCTGAGATCACTAAAACCTCGTGTTAGTCGGTCTCAGGATTCAGCTAATCCGTTAGCGCATTCTTCTTTCAATTTGTGTATAAATATTAAAAGAAAATATTCTCAGAATTTTATTTTCTTATTTTAGTGTGTACGAAGAGACTATTTATTGGTTGTGGATATTTGGATTCCAGAAATAAATGGATAAAAGTTGGAAAAGAAATATAAATTGGTCATGATATACCGTCCGTCAGCGGTAAGCAAACTATCAGACCTGAAAATTTGACTCTTAAATGAGAAATCCTTATCTTTACACGTATAATATATTACGTATGTCAACTAAACTCACATTGTCAATAGAGCAAGATGTAATTCAAAAAGCCAAACGGTATGCAAAATTACAAGGAAGAAGTCTTTCAAATATCATTGAAGAATATCTAAAATCAATTTCGTCAGAAACTAAGGTCAACGAAAAACAAGAATTAAGTAATATTCTTCAAGAATTGCAAGGATCAATTAAACTACCAAAAGATATGAAATCCTACAAAGAGATCCTGGAGGATGCCCTTTTAGAAAAATATGTCAACAAATGAAGATCTTTATTGACACAGATGTTATTCTAGACTTCCTCTTGGATCGTAAACCCTTCAGCGATCAAATAGGTCAACTTTTTCAATTATCAATAGATACTGACTTACTAATTTGTGTTTCTCCAACGACGATTACTAACATCAATTATATTATTGGAAGAATAGAAAATAGCAACCAAGCGAACCTCAAAACAAAGAAAATTCTAAAACTAGTATACGTTGAGAATGTCTGTCAAACAACAGTCAATAAGGCAATCCACTCAAAATTTAAAGATTTTGAAGGTGGAGTTCAAAACTTCTGCGCCATTGAGGCTAATCATAAAATCATAATCACTCGAAATACAAAGGACT
>JAHEAQ010000095.1:13985-18977 GCA_024642705.1 Bacteroidota bacterium
CAAGTTCATGTATATGAGGCTAACGATTATTATGGAGGTAAACTTTCCGAATTTAGATTGGGCGATTTTCGATTCGATGCAGGTCCTTCTTTATTTACAATGCCTCAGTTCATAGAAGAGCTTTTTGAGTTGTGTGGTGAACCAATAGATCGATATTTTAGTTACGCTAAAAAAGAGATTGTCTGCAAATATTATTTTGAGGATGGAACTCGCTTTGCAGCATATTCTGATAAAGAAAAATACATCAAAGAAGCATCTTTGGTCTTCAATGAAAAGGCTAATTCAATTCGCGACTACCTATCATTAAGTAAACAAAAATATGACTTGACTAAAAATTTGTTTTTGAACAAGTCGCTCCACAAATTGAAGACATATTTAAGCTTTGACGCAATAAAAGGAATTGCATCGATACCAATTTTAGGAATTTATCGTAATTTGGATCAAGAGAATAAAAAATTCTTCAAAAATCCATTATTGGTGCAGTTATTTAATCGCTATGCGACCTATAATGGTTCATCTCCATTCTTAACACCAGGAATAATGAGCCTAATTCCTCATCTTGAGAATCATTATGGTACATTTATACCTGATGGAGGGATGATTTCGATTACAAATGCATTGGTTTCTTTAGCTAATAAAGTTGGAGTTCAATTTCATCTGAATTCCACAGTTGAAAAAATTTTAGTAAACGATTCCAAAAAAGCGGAGGGAATTTTAGTTGATAACAAAAAAATAGATGCAGACATAGTGGTCAGCAATATGGATATTGTTCCAACTTACAGAAAATTATTGTCGAGTTTTCCAGCACCCGAAATGGTCTTGCGACAAGAAAGATCTAGCTCAGCGATTATATTTTACTGGGGCATCAAACAAAATTTCCCTGAACTAGACTTGCACAATATTTTTTTTGCAGAAGATTATTACAATGAATTCAAGAATATTTTTGAACACCATACTATTGGAGATGATATCACTGTATACCTCAATATTACCGCTAAAGATATTCCTAAAGATGCACCTCCAGGAAATGAAAATTGGTTTGTCATGGTAAATGCTCCTGGTAATACTGATCAAGATTGGGATGAAATCATACAAAGAACGCGTAAAAATATTATCCATAAGTTATCAAAACAACTTGGTGTAGAAATTGCACCTTTGATAGTTGCCGAATCTGTGCTTGATCCACGAAGCATTGAAAGTCGAACTCAAAGTTATCAAGGGAGTTTGTATGGTGCAGCAAGCAACAATAAATTTGCTGCATTCTTGCGTCATCCTAATTTTTCTAATAAAATTGAGAATTTGTATTTCTGTGGTGGAAGTGTTCATCCTGGTGGAGGTATCCCACTTTGTTTATTATCAGCTAAAATTACTTCCGAAATGATCTTAAATTAAGAATAATTTGAAGTGGGGAACTTTATATATTGCTATTTTTATAGTCTGGTTATTCCATATTTCGGGGATGATAGGAATTTTAATAGGATATGAACAACTATTTATAGCGCTTACTCCTATCAATTTGTTGGCGTGTTTATTAGCAATATTATGGGTAGAAAAGTGGGAACCTAAAAGATTGTTACCATTAATGATACCATTTCTAATAGGAATGTTTGCTGAAATACTAGGGGTCAATTATGGTTATTTTTTTGGAGAATATGCATATGGGCAGAACCTAGGCCCTAAAGTTTTAGGTGTTCCATGGTTCATAGGAGTAAATTGGGCAATCTTAACTTATTGTAGTGCGAATATTTCAAGAAGTTTTACCAACAATTTGTTTTTATCATCAATAATTGCTGCTGCTTTGATGGTATCTTTTGACCTTTTGATTGAAATGGTAGCGCCGAGATTCGATTTTTGGGAGTTTAAAGATGGAATAATTCCCTTGCAAAATTATTTAGCTTGGTTTGGTTTTGGTTTTGTAGCAAATGTTCTTTACCAAAAGTCTAACCCCCACGGAACTGCAATTCTAGCTTTCAATATTCTTATTACTTTTTCATTTTTCTTTTTGGTTTTCGTCTTCTTTTAATATCAATCAATGAGTCAAACAACTCTCGTTTCATTTTTTAAGTATCACAAAATATGGGATAAATGGTAAGCATTCAAAAGAATGGGATTGCCTCCATTGATGTTCTCGAAGGTGGAAGGTCTTCAATTTTGGCGTACAATGGGAGTTGGAGGTGAAAATGGTTTTTCTATTCAACCAGATTTATCTACTTATGCATTAGTGACAGTTTTTGAGACAGAACAGGACGCTGTAAAATTCTACGAAGGGTTTATTATGAAAAAATATACTAAAAATTGCGCTGAACATAGGTCTTATTTCATGCATTGTATTCTCACTCATGGCAAATGGGGTGGTTCAAACCCATTGTTGGTATGCGAAAACCCTAATTTGACAAATAAAATTGCTGTCATTACTCGGGCGACAATTTAACCTTCGTTGGCAATAAAATTCTGGAAGTTTGTCCCAGAAGTTTCCAAGAAACTCAAGAATTACATAGGATTGAGTTATACAAAAGGTTTTGGAGAGTGGCCAATTTTAATGCAAGCAACATTTTCAGTTTGGGATACTTTAGAACATATGAAAGCTTATGCTTATGACAACCCAAATCATGCTGCAATGATTAAGAAAACAAGAGCACTAAATTGGTACAAAGAAGAAATGTTTTCAAGATTTGTTGTTTGGGATGAAAAGATATACTTGGATTCAAGTCAATAAAAATAAGGAATCAAATCATGCAAATGATCCAAATTCTGTCTTCTAATTCGAATTTCAAGCATAGAAAACTCACGCTACATAGTTTTAAAACATAGAATTGATTTAAAATCTAATTGTTAATTTATCAAATTTCCATATAAATATTATGGAGAATGCTAGACATTGAAGCGCCATCCAGTTTGTGGATTTTTTTCATATCTAAACCTCAGAGACTTAAAACCGTCAACCTATGCATTTAGTTGTTCGACCGAAAAATTATTCTTAACTAGCACATTATCCATCAATTATTCGAAATTCTGCTGGTGTTTGCTTCTTCTCTTAATAAGATTAATATTGTGAATGGTATCCTTTTCTTCGCATAACCTTCGAAAATCTTTAACATCAAATCCTGCATCTGCATTTAAAATAGACCATCTAGACGTATCCCATTTCGCTTAATATTATCAAAAATTCCACTAAAGTTTTTTTTAATCAAAACTGTCGTGATGCTCGCCACTGATTGTTTGTGACCATCCAACTGGTACATCTTGTTTATCATTTAAAATCAGCATACTGCTCGTTTTACATTTTATCTTCCTAGATAGCCTGTTGCCTCACCACCGCGTTTTGCTGGGATATAATTTCCAACTAAATTTTCCAGTGACATATCAAGTTGTGATCTATGGTCAGCGATTGATTTCCTGTGACATTTCTCCCAGATTCCAGTTTGAGACCACTTGTTGAAATGAGAATACACTAATGCCCAGCTATATTTTGCAAAAGCAAAAAACTGCCACATCGGAAGGTATTTCCATTGAATGTCCGTTTTCAATATATTTAAAATTGCCTTCACAATTCGCCATAATGGAACACAAATTTTCCTCCCTGTCTTTGCCAATTCTAGATATTTAAAAAAGAATTTTCTAATTTTGCTCTTAGACATGTGCTTGCAGTAAAAAGTTAATCTTTGGAAATATTCAGGTTCCTAAATCTATAAACTTTTTCATATTATTAGTTTTAATAACAATGTTGTCCGATAAAACATTTATAAATCTTTCAAAATCCAACGAAATAGGCTGATTTGATGATGTCGTTCTTCTGGGGCTTGTTTTGTATTTGTAATACTTTGCGACAAATATTTTATCCCTATGAGAATTTTTAGCCCAAAGGGGCGATATGTTAGTAAAAAGAAATGTAAAAATGACAATAAGCTCCGTAGGTGCAGTACTTAATCGGACAACAATGTTTTAATAATATGTTTTTAACTTACTTCATAAATTTTGGGATGATTGGAAACATTTTGAGAAGCGAAAATATTATAAAATACGGGAAGTAATAATAGACAAAATATCATTGTGTTATGTGATTCCCACTATGTTAGTCACAAATGTTTTCTTTCATAATTTCCCTAATAATCTCTTGGAACATATTCATAGCAGTTTCCAACAATTCATCTGGGAAATCATAATCGGCATTATGAAGTGCTGGTGTATTTTCTCCTGCCCCCAAACCAAACATTGCTGATTTAAATTTTTGGGAAAACCAGCCAAAATCTTCTCCGAATTTGAAAGGGTATTCTTTTTCTTTAATTTCATAACCATTTATTTGAGCGGCTTTAGTTATAAAATTATTGCATTCGTTATTGTTGACCGTTGCAGGAAAGTATTCAATCCAATGAATGTTTAAATCGAGTTGATGTTTTGAAGAAATGGAACCGAGCTTCCTTTGTATTTTCTCTTTCAACATTGACATCCTATCTTCAGACCAAGTTCTAAGCGTGAAATCAATTTCTGCCTTAGCTGGAGAAATGCCATAAGATTGTTTACCAAGTTTTATATGTATTGGTGTGAGGATTGTAAAATCATCATCTAAAGGATTGTGGTTGTTCATTAAGTTAAACTCCCTAATTATTTCTGAGATTGCTAATGCAGGATTTATTCCATTTTCTTGCTCTGAAGCATGAGATTCTTTGCCAGTTAAACGAATGTTGATGCTTTGAACAGAAGCTGAAAAATAATTTTTGACCGTAATGATTTGATGTTTTTTCTCGCCTGGTATATTATGCAGTGCAAATACATATTCAGGATTAAGTTCTTTAAATTTTTGATCAGTGAGCATTTTTAAAGCACCTTGCCCATTTTCTTCAGCAGGTTGAAAAAGTAGAATGATTTTCCCTCCTTTAAATTCTTGTTTACCAATCCAAGTCACTAATCCAGCAACTATTGCCATATGTCCATCATGGCCGCATTTATGCGAAATGCCAGGAAAATCAGATTTGTAGCCGAAATCATTTTCTT
>JAHEAQ010000016.1 GCA_024642705.1 Bacteroidota bacterium
GCCTGAATTGAGCTCTGATAATAAAATATTCAATCTACTTAAATAAGCATTCCTCTTTTTCAAGAAGCATAGAATTTGATTGTTTCTAAGCAATAAAATTTTATTTTTTTCCCTATTATTTTATCAAGAAAGCAAGTTTTCCACATTGTTCAGATTCTCGAGATCTTTCAAATCTAAAATCTCTAGACTTTCTGAGAGCAAGAGAAATTAAACCTGCAGAACTAATTGTTGATTCGTCTCTATTCATCGAAGCAGAAATAACATTTCCACTTTTATCAATGCAAATATCAACGACTACTTGACCTTCAGTATCAGAAAGGATTAGAATTTCTGGAATCTCCTTAACTTTTCTACTACCAATTCCACCAAATATTTTTATATCTAAATCTTCATCAATTTCCATCAATTCAACAGTATCATCCATTGGAACAGGCACAATCACCTCCTCTTCAACAGTATTAGAATTAGAATCTCCATAATAAACAGAATCTTGTCCAATCATAATTACATCATCCATAGTGGGAAAAGTTGAGTTTTCACTATTCTCAATATCTTCATTTTGATGACCGACAGAAAGCACCTCTTCATTATCTGTATTTTGAGTCTCCATTTCATCTCCTTGATTAGCAACCTCGACTATTTTTTCTTTAGGCTCTTCATCTATTGGAATCGCCACTCTTTGACAATATTTATTAGCCTGTCTTTTTGCTAAATCTGATCCCAAGCGCAAAGCTTTATGCCAATCGGTGCACGCTTTAACATCATCTTCTAACTCAAAGAATGAATTTCCTCTATATAATAAGGCGTCAACGTTTTCTTTATTCTTCATAATAGTAAAGTCAAAATAGCTTACTGCTGCCATAGGATTATTCAACCCCAACTCTGCTTTCCCTAATATGAGACAAACTTCTTCATTCAATCCATTTAATTGAACATAATCCATTCCGTCTTTTTTTGCTCCTTTATAAGCTCCAAGTGCATATTTAGCATTGGCTCTATAAATCAACACATCTTTAAATGATGGATCACTTTTTATGATATCATTATATATTTGAATGGCTTCATCATATCTACCACTATCAAATAGATAATTTCCTTTAACATATTTGAAACCGACCTCTTCTTCTATTGCTTGAGCTAAAATGCCCGAATTGGTAATAAAAACTGCAATCAATATGATTAATATATTTCGAATGTTCATTTTTTGAATTGTTTGGTATAAAGTTAAGAACGAAATTGGATTCGTAGAGTTTCAAAACCAAAACTTCTTAAATAACTTTTAACAGTTTTGCACCTTGAAAAATTTTACAAATTTAAATAAGTTTGAAAATTTCGTAAAAAAAGGAAGTTTTGGAAGAAAAGGAAGACTTATTGGAAAGGAGAAAAAAAAAGCGCGCAAAGTCCTCACTTTGACGCGCTTATTACCCTAAAACTAATTTTATAAAACACCCTTACATACTAGTCACCATTTTCCTGCTTTCCCCCTACTTTTTAAAATAATAAAGACAATTAAAAAATAAAGATTATAAATAAAATATATTATTTATTGATTTTCAAGATACTACACAATATTTTTATTGCGATAAATTTTAATTAATTTTAAAATTTGTAGGAATTAATTTTAGCGACTTCCAAAAAATGGGATGGATTTGGATAAATTGTAAATTTCAAATAAAGAAAAGGGCAAGAATTCTACAAAAAAAGCGCTTAAATTAAAAAAGCGTGCAAAGTCCTCACTTTGACACGCTTATTACCCTAAAACTAATTTTATAAAACACCCTTATATACTAGTCACCTTTTTTTTGCTTTCCCCCTACTTTAATATAAAAAAAATTAAAATTTTTATAGATATAAATATATGTAATGTATAATTCATTGACTATGTGTAGTGAAATATTCAATAAAAGTGAATAAAAATTATTTAAATTTTAAATAAAATATTTCATAAACATGAATTAACGTATCTTTAGGAAATAAAAAGCAAATAAAATGAAAGAAGTATATATCGTTTCAGCAATAAGAACTCCAATGGGAAGTTTTGGAGGTCAATTAGCAAATTTTTCAGCTACTTCCTTAGGATCAATTTCAATAAAAGCAGCATTGAAAGAATCGAAAGTTAACCCAAATGATGTTGACGAAGTTTTTATGGGGAATGTTTGTCAAGCAAATTTAGGCCAAGCTCCAGCAAAGCAATCCAGCTTAGGCGCGGGTATTCCAAATACAGTTCCATGTACTACGGTTAATAAAGTTTGTTCTTCTGGAATGAAATCTATTATGTTCGGTGCTCAAGCTATTCAATTGGGGCAAGCGGATATTATAGTTGCAGGCGGAATGGAAAGCATGAGTAATATTCCTTACTATCTTCCAAATGTTAGATGGGGGTTAAAATATGGAGAGTCAAAATTAATTGATGGTTTACAAAAAGATGGCTTGACCGATGCTTACGATCACAATGCAATGGGCGTTTCTGCAGATCAAACTGCAATTAAATATAATATCAGCAGAGATGAACAGGATGAATTTGCCATTGATTCTTATAAAAAAGTAGCAAAGAGTACGAATGAGGGAAAGTTTATGGCTGAAATCACACCTATTTCCATCCCTCAAAGAAAAGGAGACCCAATAATAATGAAAGAAGATGAGGAATTTACAAAAGTAAGTTTTGACAAAATCCCACTTTTAAGGCCGGCCTTTTCAAAAGATGGCACAGCTACAGCTGCAAATTCAAGCACTATTAATGATGGTGCTTCAGCTTTAATTCTTGCAAGTGCTGAAGCAGTGAAAAAATTTAATTTAACACCTATAGCTCGGATTGTTTCATATGCTGATGCATCCCACGAACCAGAGTGGTTCACAACTGCTCCGACACTAGCAGTTCCAAAAGCTTTGAAGAGAGCTGGATTAACAAAGGACAAAATGGATCTATTCGAAGTAAATGAAGCTTTTTCAGTAGTTGCCTTAGCTTTTAACAAAGTCTTAGAAGTAGATCCCAAGAAAGTTAATATTCATGGTGGAGCAGTTGCTCTTGGACATCCTCTTGGTTCGTCAGGTTCTCGAATCACAACCACTCTTATTCATGCACTTAAATCTACAAAGGGCAAATATGGATGTGCTACTTTATGCAATGGTGGCGGTGGTGCAAGTGCAATAATAATTGAAAATTTATAAACTATTCAAATACAATCAAAAAGTGGTACCTTTTTTAAACATAATTGTTTTAATTTTCTTAATTATACCTTGATTTAATTATTATTGTTCTTTTTAAAATTTTAGATTTTTTTCAATTTTTCTAAACATAATTTGCATGTCTAATTCAAAATTAATTTTTGTTCTTCTACTTGTAACTCAACTTATAAGCTCTTGTTCTCCGGATGCCATTAATAGTTCTTCTGAAAAACCTGAAGAAAATAGATTTACTAAGTTTATATTGTCCCGAGGAATGGATGAGCCTATGGCTATGGATTTTTTGCCTGGCAATAAAGTCATTATTGTTGAAAGAAAAGGAGGCGTAAAAGTATTTGATGAAGGAACTGAAACAATGACTTTAGTAAGTACTTTAAAAGTGAATACCAAATATACTAATAAAGAAGGAAGAGTAAGGGAAGCAGAAGAAGGCCTAATGGGAGTTGTTTCTCATCCCAATTATGCAAAAAACAATTGGATATTTATGTATTACGCAGACCCTGAAGAGCCAAAACATGTGCTGGCCCGATGGGTATTAAAAGATAATAAATTAGATACCGCTTCAAAAATTGTTGTATTGGAAGTTCCAACTCAAAGGGAAGAATGTTGTCATACAGGAGGAGGAATGGTCTTTGATAAAAATGGGAATTTGTATTTAACAGTTGGAAATAACACGGTAAATCCGCCAACAGGATCTTCAAATTTAGATGAAAGATTAGGTTACGAAAATTCGGACGATCAAAGAGGGCCTTCGAACTCGAATGATCTGAGAGGTAAAATTTTAAGAATCCATCCTGAAGATGATGGCAGTTATACTATTCCAGAAGGCAATCTTTTTCCTAAAGGAAAAGAGAAAACAAGGCCCGAAATTTACACAATGGGACATAGAAATCCTTGGAGACCTACTTTGGATAGCGAAACTGGATATCTCTATTGGGGTGAAGTTGGACCAGATGCTTCTAAAGATTCCATTTGGGGACCTAAAGGATATGATGAGTTCAATCAAGCGAAAGGACCTGGTTTTTTTGGCTGGCCATATTTCATAGGTAATAACCGACCTTATAATACTCACAATCTTGAGACAGATACTTACGGGGCTGCATTTGATCCTAAAAAAGTTGAAAACAACTCAGTAAATAATACTGGAATTAAAGAATTGCCAGAACCTATTCCTGCATTTATTTACTATCCGTACGGTCCTTCTGAAGAGTTCCCTTTGGTTGGCAGTTCTGGAAGAAGTTCCACTGGAGGACCAGTTTTTCGAAAGGCAGATTTCAAAAATGCTAAAAGGCCTTTTCCTAGCTATTATGAAGGGAAATGGTTGATCATAGACTTTATGCGGGATTGGATCATGTCGGTTACAATGGATGAAAATGGAGATTACGTTAGCATGGAACGATTTCTGCCTAGTCAAAACTTTAATGCTGCCATAGATATGAAATTTGGACCATCTGGAGATCTGTACGTGCTGGAATATGGAGATGCTTGGTTTAGAAAAAATAGCAATTCTCAATTAGTCAAATTAGAATACAATTCTGGTAATAGAAAACCTATCATTCATGCAAGCGGCGATCAATTAGCTGGTTCTATTCCATTTACAACACAATTTACGTCTGAAGGAACTACAGATTATGATTTGTATGACCAAGGAAAATTAAAATTTAAATGGGAAATTGTTTCAGACAATGGGGTTAAAAAAAGTTTTAGTGAACAAAACCCGAGCATGACTTTTGAAAAAGCTGGTATTTATAAGGTAAGCTTGACTGTAACGGATAGCAAAAAAGAAAGCAATAAAGTAGAATTTGAAATAGTTGCAGGAAATGAACCACCGTTGGTAACCATAGATTTTTCAGGAAATAATCAAAGCTTTTATTTTGGTGAACCTGAACTACCCTACTCAATAGATGTCAAAGACAAAGAAGACGGTAGTTCTTCTGAAGGAGGAATTGCTGGGGATGAAGTTGCTATTTCTTTTGATTATATACCTTCTGGTTTTGATCCTATACAAGCAGCTTCAAATCAAAGTGGCGCCGAAATGTTAGCCGTTGATGCTATAGCTCGGAATTTGATTGAAACTAGTGACTGTAAATCTTGCCACCAGTATGATGCAGCATCGATTGGGCCAAGTTATTCTGAAGTAGCAAAAAAATATGAGAATACTGCTGAGGTTAAAGCTACTTTAATGGACCACATTATTAATGGAAGTTCAGGAATTTGGGGCGAGCATGCTATGGCAGCACATCCTGATTTAACTAATGACCATGCAAAAAGAATGGTTGAATATATTATGGCAATTAATGATGTAAAACCGACGGCTCAAAAGCTTTCACTTAGGGGGAATTTAAATCCAGTAATCCCTAATGGGGAAGATGGAAGTGGTGTTTTCTTATTACAAGCAGTGTACAATGATAAAGGGGTCGAAGGATTAAAATCTTTATCCACTTCTGAATCCATTGCTTTAAGAAATCCAGTAATTACACCTCAGATAGCGGATGCAACTGAACATACACAATTGTTGACCACTCCATCAACTAATTTTTATATGCTAGGCACGAAGGCTCATATAAAGTATAGTAGTATTGATTTGACAAATATAAATAAAATAGAGGCTTTCGTGCAAGTAAGTGATCGAGTCGAAGCATTGGGTGGAACAATTGAAATTAGAATCGATGATGTTAATGGTAAAGTGATTGGTAAAAGTGAGAAAGTTGTGAAGGTAGAAATTCCAAGAAGAAGTTTTGCAGGTTTTAATGGACCACCAGCAGCAACTCCTGAAGAAAGAAAGGAACGAAGACGTCGAGGACAGCAACAAATTCCAATTTCAATAGAACCGACAATAGGTTTTCATGATATTTATTTTGTGGTTTCAAATCCTGAAGCTATTGATAACAAAATTATGATGTCAGTATTAGAAATGGAATTTTTTAAATAATTAATTGCACGAACTTATTAAAATGTGGATTTTCAGTTAAATTAATTAACTTAATTTGAATGAATTTAGAAAAATGATATTTCAATTTGACATAACTGATAATTATATCCAATTTAAATTCTGCCATTTTGTCACTATTTCTTAAAAAAAAACTAGTTTTGCATTCCTTTTTGAAGTTCTAAATAATTAGGAATGTATAATGATAACCCGACATTAATTAATGTCAACAAGCATATCGACGAATCAAAGCAAGGTGAAGTACTGGAAAGTTTTCAATCTGGATTAGAGAGTGAAAAGAAATTCTATATTGAAAGTTATGGATGCCAGATGAACTTCGCAGATTCCGAAATTGTAGCTTCTATTCTTACAGAAGATGGATACAGCTCGACCCGAATTATGGAAGAAGCAGATCTCATTCTTATTAATACCTGCTCGATCAGAGAAAAGGCCGAAGACAATGTGCGTCAGCGTCTCCGACAATTCGACAAGGTCAAAAAAATCAAACCAGGATTGCTTGTTGGAGTGCTAGGGTGCATGGCTGAAAGGTTAAAAGGTAAATTTTTGGATGAAGAAAAACTAGTTGACATAGTAGTTGGACCTGATGCATATAGAGATTTGCCTCTTTTAATTAATAATGCTGAGGATGGACAAAAAGGAGTTAACGTACTTTTGAGTAGAGAAGAAACTTACGCTGACATTTCCCCTTTGAGATTAGATTCTAATGGTGTAAGCGGATTTATTTCAATCATGAGAGGTTGTGATAACATGTGCTCATTTTGCGTTGTTCCATTTACAAGAGGGAGAGAAAGAAGCAGAAATCCATTCACTATTGTTGCAGAAGCGAGAGACCTTTTCGAAAGAGGTTATAAAGAAATAACTTTATTAGGTCAGAATGTGGATTCATTCAAGTGGGAAAATCCTGAAACAATGGAAATCTATTCATTTGCAATGTTACTTGAAATGGTCGCTTTAGTTTCTCCAATTGTTAGAATTAGGTTCAGTACTTCTCATCCTAAAGACATAACAGATGATGTATTATTTACAATGGCAAAATATGATAATATTTGTAAATACATTCATTTACCAATTCAATCAGGAAATAGCCGAATCCTTGAATTAATGAATCGGACATATGATAGATCTTGGTATGAAAGCAAAGTGAAAAGAATTTACGAAATAATGCCAGAATGTGCCATTTCTTCAGACATTATAACTGGTTTTTGCACTGAGACAGAAGAGGAACATCAAGACACTTTAAGTATTATAGAATGGGCTAAATTTACCATGTCATATATGTTTTTTTATAGTGAGCGTCCTGGAACGTTAGCAGCTAGGAAATACAAGGATGATGTTCCTTATGATGTCAAGAAAAAAAGATTATCTGATGTGATTAGAGTTCAAAGGCAAATCTCATTCGAACACAATAAATTGGACCTTGGCAAAACATTTGAAATATTAATTGAAGGAGATTCTAAGAAATCAAGTTTAGATTTTAAAGGAAGAAATTCACAAAACAAAGCGGTGATTTTCCCAAAAATAGAAGGATTTAAGCCCGGAGATTATGTAAATGTGAAAATTACTTCCTATACAAGTGCCACGCTAAAAGGAGAAATAGTATAGTATTGACATTTCTTTTTATAAATGAAGATCAAGAAAAAAATACGGAATTAAATTAAAAGATTTTTAGATTAATAAAAATATCCAGAATTAAAACTGAATGAGCAGTCTGCAAGCAATAAAACAAAGATTCGGAATAGTTGGCAGGTCAATTTTTTTAGAACATGCCCTAAATACTGCAATTAGAGTTGCTGGAACGGATCTTACAGTCCTTATTTCTGGAGAAAGTGGAGTTGGGAAAGAAGTTTTTTCAAAAGTTATTCATCAAATTAGCCCAAGAAAACATAATCAATTGATTGCTATTAATTGCGGAGCAATACCTGAAGGAACGATCAATTCTGAACTTTTTGGACATGAAAAAGGGTCTTTTACTGGTGCGACAAGTGATAGAAAAGGTTATTTCGAATTTGCAGATAAAGGGACCATTTTTCTTGATGAGATCTCTGAAATGCCTCTAGACACACAAGCATATCTTCTTCGGGTTTTAGAAAATGGCGAATATGTAAAAGTAGGTTCTTCTGTTGTTCAAAAAACAGATGTACGAGTTATTGCAGCAACTAATGTTGATTTGCTTGAAAAAGTGAAAAATGGAAAATTTAGAGAAGATTTATATTACAGATTGAACACTATTCCTATAAAAATTCCTTCATTGAAGGAAAGGAAAGAAGATATAAATATTCTTTTCAGAAAATTTGCAATTGACTTTGCTGATAAGTACAAAACTGAAATTATTCGTTTGGACGAATCTGCATTATTGTTGATTGAAAATTACTCCTGGCCAGGAAATATACGAGAATTAAAAAATGTGGTTGAACAATTATCCATTTTGAGTGATAAACCACAAATTTCAGCTGACCAACTTAAAATAATTATACCAAACATTTCACACAGGAATTTGCCAAGTATTTCGGTTCGAGATCAAAATGAATCTGGAGGGTTTCAAGAAAGAGAGATTTTATATAAATTACTTTTTGAAATGAAAAGTGATCTGAACGATTTGAAATCACTAGTTTTCGAATTGATTCAAACCAACAATCTGGAATTTCCTAAGGTCAATAATTATGGGAATAACAAAAATGCTTTACCAGAAAAATTTACAGAATTCAGGTCTAACCAAAATTATAAGAGACCAGAATTTGAAGAAATCGATGAAGAATTAGAAGGAAACAATAATCCAATAGTGATTGAAAATTCAAATATCAAAAAATTTCAAGATTCGGAAGTGGTGGAAGAAAATTTATCTCTGGACGAAATGCAAAAAGAGTGGATCAATAAAGCTTTGAAAAAACATAATGGCAGAAGGAAAGACGCTGCTGACGAGTTGGGAATTTCTGAACGAACCTTGTACAGAAAAATTAAAGAATACGATATTATTCAGTAATTAAATTAAGTCATTAACGAAAAATCACTTTTCAAACAACAAAAAATTTAATCTTTACTGTTAACTTCGTTAAGAATATATACTTATCCGTCACATGTTAAATAAATTTTTTTTATTATTATTAATATTGATTTTTCAAGCGTGCTACTCTCTTAATGGCATTAGTATACCAGATAATGTAAATACATATTATATTGAGACATTCAAGTTAAAAGCACAAAATGCCCCTCCCTTGATCAATCAGATTTTTACAGAAAAACTTAAAAATAAGATCAATACACAAACAAAGCTTGTTGCAAATGATAATAGCCCAGATATAGAATTTAGGGGAGAAATTTCTACTTATGCTATTGAAGCTTTGGCGCCTACTAGGGATCAGGAAAGTACTTTGAATAGGTTGAGGGTTTCCATTAATGTTGAATATATTAATAGCAAGGACGAAAAAGGAAGTTGGAAACAAACATTTTCACAGAATTTTGATTTTTCTGCAGACCAAGATTTATTAAGTATTCAGGATCAGGCAATTGCAGAAATATACGACCAAATAATAGAACAGATATTCAATAAATCCTTTGCAAATTGGTAAACATGGAAAGCCGAAATATTGCATACTATTTGGAAGATTTGAACAGGGTCCGTGATTTGAGTTTTGAGAAACTTGGTCAATGGAAAGAAATGTATCCTTATAGCCAAATGGTTCATTTTTTAATGGCAAAAAAATTCCAATTAGAAGGCTTAATAGATGATATGAAAGTTTTTCATACTGCAGCATTTTATTCCGTAGATAGAGAACATTTATTCGAACGAATGACCAATTCTGAATGCGAATCGATTACTGACTCTACTTCAATAACTAGATCAGAATTGGAATTAATTCCTGAAAGTGAAATCGTATCAGCATTACCAAATAAAGAACAATTTGTGGAACAATCATTAGAAGTTGAAAACTTAACTAAAATGAAAAAAGAAACAAATATTCAAAAACCAGAAATTGAGGATAAACTTTCATCTTTCGCGAAGTGGCTAGGAAGTTTACAAAATGTTTCTTTGGAGGCTCCAAAAGTAAAAAACAAAGTAAAAAAAGATAAAAAGAAACCTTTAAAGAAGTTAAAGAAAAACACAAAGAAAGACAACCTTGCAGTTCTAATTGAAAAAAGCGTTGTAAAAGACGATGAAATTGTTTCTGAAACATTGGCCAAAATTTTAGCTAGTCAAGGCCATAAAGAGAAAGCTATTAAAATGTATCGAAAGTTAAGTTTGATTTTTCCAGAAAAAAGTAGTTTCTTTGCAACTCAAATTGAAAATTTAAATAATTCGAATTAAAATGGTAAATTTTTTAACCGTAATTATCGCGTTAATATGCTTGCTTTTAACGTTAGTTGTACTCATTCAAAACCCAAAAGGTGGTGGTGTTGATTCAACTTTTGGAGGTCAGGGAGCAAATCAAATGTTCGGAGCTGCGAAATCCTCAGATTTTATAGAAAAATTAACTTGGGGTTTAGCAATTTCATTATTTGTACTTTGTATCATAACTGTCTTAGTTGTAAATACTCAATCAGGCGGAGTTATTGATGCACCACTCCAATCACAAGGATAAATAAAAAAAGCCACGCTTTGACAGTGTGGCTTTTTTTTGTCAATATGGCAATCTTGGCTGAAATATGGTCAGTTAATTTCAGCAAATAAAAAAACTTCATTTTTATCATGCTAAAATGTCAGTCTTTATGCCTTGGCATGGTAACTGATGGATTACAACTGTAAGTTAATTATTAAACTTAATTGTCTAACTAAAAACAAATTATTATATGAAGCCAATCAACGATAGAGTGGTAATTAAGCCTGCTCCGGCAGAAGAGAAAACTAAAGGTGGAATTATTATTCCTGATACTGCAAAAGAAAAACCACAAAGAGGTGAGGTAATTGCTGTTGGACCTGGAAAGGACGGAAATCTAATGACAGTAACAAAAGGAGATATAGTTCTATATGGTAAATATGCTGGTCAAGAACTTAATTATGAAGGTGCAGATTACCTTATCATGAGAGAAGATGACATTCTTGTTGTTCTTTAATTAACTCCTATTCAACTTAACATTTTATTTAACAAAAAAAAATTAAAATATGTCTAAAGAGATTAGCTTTAATTCCGATGCTCGTGCAAAGCTAAAATCAGGTATTGATGCTTTAGCTAACGCAGTTAAAGTAACATTGGGACCTAAAGGAAGAAATGTAATTATTCAAAAAAGTTTTGGTGCTCCAACTATTACGAAAGATGGTGTTACTGTTGCGAAAGAAATAGAATTGGAAAACCCAGTTGAAAATATGGGTGCGCAAATGGTTAAAGAAGTTGCTTCAAAAACTGCAGATCTTGCAGGTGATGGAACAACGACAGCAACTGTTCTAGCTCAAGCAATGGTAGCTGCAGGTATGAAAAACGTAACAGCTGGTGCCAATCCAATGGATTTGAAAAGAGGAATCGATAAAGCAGTTAAAGCTGTGATTGAAAACCTAAAACAACAAACCGAGATCATTGGTGATGATTACAATAAAATAAAACAAGTTGGTTCTATTTCTGCCAATAATGATGAAGAAATAGGTTCATTAATTGCTGATGCGATGAAAAGAGTTTCTAAAGATGGTGTAATTACTGTTGAAGAAGCTAAAGGAACAGATACATATGTTGACGAAGTTTTAGGTATGCAATTTGACAGAGGATATTTGTCTCCGTATTTTGTTACCAATGCAGAAGATATGCTTTGTGAATATGAAAATGCTTATATTCTAATTCACGATAAGAAGATATCTAACATGCAAGATATTCTTCCAATATTGGAAAAAGCTGTTGGTTCTAACAGACCACTTTTAATCATTGCAGAAGATATCGAAAGTCAAGCACTTGGAGTATTGGTTGTAAATAGATTAAGAGCACAATTGAAAATTGTTGCAGTAAAAGCTCCAGGATTTGGTGATAGAAGAAAAGCAATGCTTGAAGATATTGCCATTCTAACGGGAGGAACTGTTATTTCAGAAGAACAAGGTTACAAATTAGAAAATGCTGAACTTGATCATTTAGGAACTGCAGAAAAAATTACCATCGACAAAGACAATACAACTATTGTAAATGGTGGTGGTCAAAACGAAGGAATTCAAGCAAGAATTAATCAGATCAAATCTCAAATAGAGACTACGACGTCTGACTATGATAGAGAAAAATTGCAAGAAAGATTGGCAAAATTAGCTGGTGGTGTTGCAGTTCTTCATGTAGGTGCAGCAACGGAAGTTGAAATGAAAGAGAAAAAGGATAGAGTGGATGATGCTCTTCATGCTACAAGAGCAGCTGTAGAAGAAGGTATTGTTGCCGGTGGTGGTGTTGCACTAGTAAGAGCAATGTCCTCTTTGGATAATGTAAAAGGATTGAACGAAGATGAAAACATTGGAATTCAAATCGTTAAAAAAGCATTAGAGGCTCCATTAAGAATAATATCTGAAAATGCTGGTGTTGAAGGTTCTGTTGTTTTGAGAGAAGTTCAATCTAAGAAAGGTTCTTACGGTTATAATGCAAGAACTGATGTTTTTGAAGATCTTAAAAAAGCTGGAGTAATTGATCCAACTAAAGTAACTAGAATTGCATTAGAAAATGCAGGTTCAATTGCTGGTATGATATTAACTACCGAATGTGTTATCAATGACAAACCAACTGAAGACGCAGGTGGTCATGCTCATTCACATGGAGGTGGCGGAATGCCAGGTATGATGTAATAATTCACAAAAGTGATATATGGAAGGGAAGCAACATGTTTGTTTCCCTTTTTTTATGCCTTTTCAAATCAAAAAATCTCAATAAAAACGTGTCTTTTGAGTTATTAATGCGAATGTTATTGATATAGATTAATCCTCATTTCTTGCATGCTTGTCCATAATTCTCCATTGAAATTAATTAACATTCTATTTTTACTATAATTTTTTTGATATTTATAACCACGAATTCAATTATTTTCTATTCAAAAAACTTTTTGTACTTCAAAATAAAATAACAATGAGACATTTTTTATTCATTTTAATTCCATTTTTTCTCGCTATTAACTCTGCATTTTCTCAGGAAACGAGACTATTAAGGTCTCCTGACATCAATGAAAGTCATATTACATTTGCTTATGGCGGTGATATTTGGATTACAACTCTAGGTGATCAATCGACTTTAAGATTAACTAGTACTCCTGCAGTAGAAAGTAACCCTCATTTGTCTCCTGATGGAAAGACTGTAGCTTTTACTTCAAACAGATCCGGATCTGATGCAATATATACGGTTTCAATTAATGGAGGAAGTCCAAAAAGACTAACATTCCACCCAAGTCAATCTATAGCTATTGGGTGGACTCCAGATGGTTCGAAAGTCTTGTTTGCTTCTTCAAGAGACGCTGCTCCCTCCCGTTATAATAGGTTATGGACTGTTAATAAGGATGGTGGTCCCTCTGAATTATTATCCAATCAATGGGGAAATGATGGATCTTATTCTGAAAATGGTAAAAATATTGTCTTACAACCTGTTTCAAGATGGGATTCTGAATGGAGAGGTTATCGAGGTGGTCAAAATTCTCCATTAATTATTTTGAATCTAACAGATAATACAGAAACAATCATTCCTAACGACGAAAGAACAATCGATATCCATCCCATTTGGATAAAAAATCAAATTTATTTTCTTTCTGATAGAGATAAAACTTCAAACATCTGGGCATACAATACAGATACAAAAGAAATTAAACAAATAACAAAATTTAAGGGATCAGATATTAAATGGTTGGCAGGAAAGAATAAAAATCTTTGTTTCGAAAGAGAAGGTTTTGTGCATATTTTCGATTTGACTACCAATAAATCAGAAAAGATAAAAATCGAATTAACTGGAGATTTCCCTTGGGCAGAAACTAAATGGGAGGATGTTAGTGGCGACGCTCGTTCTGCAGTTCTTTCCCCAAATGCAAAAAGGGTTATAATAGAATCTCGGGGAGAGATATTTACTGTTCCTGCTGAAAATGGAAACACAAGAAATATTACTTTATCCTCTGATGCTGCTGATCGATCGCCACTTTGGTCGCCAAAAGGAGATCAAATTGCTTGGTTTTCTGATCAAAGTAAAAAAGGATATGAATTGATTATTGCTGATCAAGATGGGATTTCTAATATTAAGAAAATATCCATTGGAATTTCAAAATTAGCATGGGAACCCACTTGGTCTCCAGATGGTAAATTTATCGCTTTTGCAGACGATGATGTTAGAATTCAAGTTATAGAATTAGCAAGTGGCATTATAACAACTGCTGATGTTGGAGGGACGAATCTTGAAAGGGGTGATCAAGGCATCACTTGGTCTCCAGATTCCGAATGGTTGGCTTATTCAAAAACTGGCCTAAATGGATTTAGACAGATTTTTGTGTGGTCAATCACTGAAAAAAAAGCATATGCAATGACTAATTCGTTTGCTGATTCTTTTTCTCCAGCTTGGGATATGGATAAAAAACACATGTATTTTTTGGCTAGTACAGATTTGGCATTAAGTTCAGGTTGGGCAAATACAAGTTCCATGACTTCAAGACCTGAATATGCTGGATATGTAATTAACCTAAAAAATGGTGAACCATCGCCATTCAAACCTTTGAGTGATGAAGAAGAGGTTAAAAAAGAAGAAAAGACAGATACAGATTCTATAAAAGTGAACACTGACGAAAATAAGTTGGAAAAAGAAGATCTTGAACTACCCGAAAAGAAAGAAACTGTCAAAGAAGAGAAAAAAGAAGAAAAAATTACCATTGATTTTGACAATATCGAAAGAAGAACAATGGCACTTCCTATTGACGTTGCAAATTATGTTGGCATGCTAACTGGGCCCTCTGGGAATGTTTTTATTGCGGAAAGAAAACCAAACACAAGTGGTATAACTTTGCAAAAGTACAGTTTAGAAGATCGTAAATCAAAAGAATTTTTAAGCGGTGTAGGACAAGCCAGTGTTAGTTTTGACGCTCAAAACATGATTGCAAGAGTAGGTGGTTCATGGAAAATCTTTAAAACTTCTGGACCAAAAGCTGACGAAGGAAAATCCTTAAAAGTAGATTTGCAAATAAAATTAGATCGGCAGCAGGAATGGAAACAAATTTTTGAGGAAGCATGGCGATATGAAAGGGATTATTTTTATGATCCTAATCTTCATGGTAGAAATTGGGATGATGTGCATTCAAGATATGCTCCATTAGTTCCATTTATCAAACACCGTGCTGATTTAACATATATTTTAGATCAAGTTAATGGAGAATTATCGGTTGGTCATAGTTTTGTATTTGGTGGAGATTATCCTGAAACAGACAAAGACAAAGTTGGACTCTTGGGTGCAGATTTAGTCCAAGACAATGGATATTGGAAAATAACCAGAATATATACTACTGAGAGCTGGAATCCAGAATTATCAAGTCCACTTGATCGTCCAGATGTAAATATTAAAGAAGGATATTACCTCGTTGGGATTAATGGTAAAGAACTGACTTCTGGAATGGATCCATTTCAATTTTTAGATGGTACTCTTGACCAAATCACTTCCATTCATATAAATTCTGAACCAAACTTTAAAGATGCTTGGAAAGAAAATGTCAAACCTATAAGAAGTGAAAATGCATTAAGACAAAGAGCTTGGGTTGAAGATAACAGGAGATTAGTTGATAAATTATCAAATGGTCAATTAGCATATGTATGGGTTCCAAATACTGGTGGTCCAGGATTTGTATCTTTCAACAGATATTTATTTGCACAACAAGATAAGAAGGGTGCAATAATTGACGAAAGATTTAATGGGGGCGGCTTGTTAGATGATTATATGGTGGATTTATTAACAAGAGAAATTAGGGCTGCTTTGACCAATGAAGTTCCTAATGGCGTTCCTCTGAGACTTCCAGGTGGAATATTAGGTCCAAAAGTTCTTCTAATTAACGAAATGGCAGGTTCAGGTGGCGACTTTTTCCCTTGGGTATTCAGACAACAAAAAGCTGGTGCATTAATTGGAAAAAGAACTTGGGGTGGTCTTGTAAAATCATCCGTTCATTACGGACTTGTAGATGGTGGAGCACTTACCGCCCCAGACAATGCTGTTTTTGATCCTGTTAATGGAAAATGGATTGCTGAAAATGAAGGTGTACCTCCAGATATAGAAGTTCGACAAGATGCTATTTCATTAGCCCAAGGTAAGGACCCACAATTGGAAAGAGCAGTAACAGAATTACTCAAAACACTTTCTAAAATTAATGAGCAAAAAATTGTTCCGCCTGCATTTTCAAAGCCTGCAAAACAATAACATAAAAGTAAAATATAAAAAGAAAGACGATTTACATAAAGAATTCTAAAAGGTCATGGACGCGGCATGGCATTAATTCTTTGTTTCTATTCTATTGCTATTGGAAATAATATTTAAGATATTTAGACTCAACTGATATTCAAACAATATTATTTATCCTACTTTATTAAATGAAATTTACCAAAAAGGTTTATTTAAATTAAGGTATTTGAAAATGTTTACAAGAAATAAATGGAAAAGTGATTCTGAAAAAATCAATCATAATTTCAATTATAATTATAGCAACTTGTCCTAAACTGTTAGGTACAATACACTATATAACACCAAATGGTGCTGGACTTATGAATGGGAACAGTTGGGATAATGCATTGCCAGGAATATCACTCCAACTCACAATTGATGCCGCTTTAGCTGGTGACAGCATCTGGGTTTCCTGTGGCTCGTACAGACCCACAACTTCAAATGATAGAAGTCTAGCGTTTCATATGAGAAATAATGTTTCTATTTTTGGAAGTTTCAATGCGAATGAAGCATTAGTTTCAGAAAGAGAATTTACTTGCGGCCCTTGCAGTATATTAAATGGTAACATCGGTAATGTTAATGTTGCTACTGATAACTCTTATACTATAATTGTTAATATTGGATTGGACCATTCGGCGATTCTTGATGGATTTGAAATAAGCGGTGGCTACGATAATCGTTCCATTAATTCAATCGAAGCAGGACTTGGTGGCGGCATCTATAATGGAGGTTCAGGGGCAGGAGGTGAAGGAGGAAATTGTAGCCCAACTTTTAGAAATTGTACCATTATCAATAATTATGCTGGGTACGGCGCAGGAATGTTCAATAATGGCCATCATAATGGTAATTCTGAACCCAACCTTTCAAATTGCATTTTTGCTAACAACAGAGCTTCAGTAGGAGGCGGTGGAATGGATAGTTATGGTTGGGATAATGGAAATGTAGCACCATCATTGACGAATTGTCTTTTTTATGGTAATATTTCTGATGATAGGGCTGGCGCAATGTATTGTTGGGGAGGAAGAGGAGGAAATTGCAATCCCACCATCGTTAATTCAGCATTTATTAACAATACTTCTCCAAATATAGCAGGAGGCATAATTGTTGATAATTCAGACGATTTAGATGGTTTGCCTCCTTTCAATGGCAATGCTGTAATTGATATAAGTAATTCCATTCTTTGGGGCAATACTTCAGGTTCAGGTCCGCAATTTTTCATTTTGGGTACTGGAAACTTCAATGCTGTTTACTCCAACATAGATACTGTGGGCCAAACTTTAGCTCATCCCATTTCTGGACCTGGAACAGGAAATATTTTCATCAACCCCCAATTTCAAAATATAAATAATGCGATTGGTAATGATGGGTGTTGGATGACATTGGATGATGGTTTAAAGCTTCAGATTATCTCAGAATGCATAAATGCTGGAAATACTAGTTTAGGAGTTTCTCCTGAATTGTCATTTAATTCCAGGATTTCTGGAGCTGCAATTGATATAGGTCCATATGAATTTGATCTTCCAGAATCTGTAACATGGACTGGAATCAATGGAAATGATTGGTTTGATGTTCAAAATTGGAACCCAACCAGAGTCCCAGATTCATTACAAATTATTACTATTCCAGGAATTGAAACCACTCCAAACCAACCAATTCTCCAAGAAATTAATGCTTTTTGTAAAGAACTTTTATTGCATGAAAATGCTTCTTTTCAGATTGTATCCCCAGGAATGTTGCATGTGAAAGGGCAGGAATGAAAATGTGATTCTCCTTAATTTTTTTCACTTAACATCATTAGAAATATTAAAAAATCTGGCAGGCTTTTAGAATGATCTTTTGAAATTTTATAATACCACCCAATTTTTGGTAAAATTGGAATTTTATGAGTCTCCACAAACTCTATTAATGTTCCATCGGGATCTTCGGTATAAGCAAATCTTCCAGCTGCTTTACCCATATCAAAACTATCTGAACTATCAACCGTAAATTCAAATCTTTTAAGTTCACAAAAATTCTTGAAGTGGTCCATTCCTTGAACATCAAAGCACAAATGAATAAATCCCTGATCGCCCCAATACCTGTCTTGAAAAATGGGAGTTGTTTCTCTGCCATTCACCTCTATTAATTCAATTTCATTGTTGCCTAACAGTTTGGCAAATGGTCCAGTTCTCTCTTTTTTATGTTTTAATATTACTCGTCTATACTTAAACTTGCCATCAGACATTTTATCAAGGTCATCAAAAGATCCTTGTTTTATTTCACCAATGACGTCGAAATTTAAAATTTCACTGTAAAATAAAATGGATTTTTCGATATTTGACACGCCTATTGAAACACCATAAACACCTCCCTGTTTTGAAATATTCTTTGATTTGTACCAATTTTCTGATTCTATCAATTGCACATAATTTCCAAAAGGATCCTGAAATGCAAATGATTTTTTGTCCATCACATTCTCCGTTATAGCATATTGAATTACTGCATTAGTTTGGCTTATTTTGTCATATGCGTCATGGATATTTGAAACTTTCATTTTTAACATAAAAATGCCAGGGTCACCAGGTCGTAATTTGTTTTTTGGAGGGAGGGATTCCCTGGATTTAAATTGCCAAAATTCTATTCCACCACCTCCATTTTTATTTAGAGCTAATATAGCGTGACGTTTTTGAACTTTGTTTCCAGTATAGTCAATCATTAGTGGCGCATCTGCAATTTCATCAAATACAGGCACATTCATTTTCAAATTTGCTCTATACCAACTCCAAACTTCATTTACATTTTTCGATCCAATGCCAACTTGTTGGATACTGCTAATATTATATTTTTCCAAATTATTTAATATTATAAGCTCCAGAGTTCAATTTACTTGAAATCGCACTGAAGGCATTTATAGTTATTTCAATATCTTCGACAGTATGATCTGCAGTTGGTATCAAACGTAACAAAATCATTCCTTGTGGAATCACTGGATAGACAACTATACTGCAAAAAATAGAGAAATTTTCTCTAAGGTCATGCACTAGATGCATAGCCTCTTCAACGCTGCCATTCAGAAATACTGGCGTAACGCAAGAATTTGTATCTCCTAGGTTAAATCCTTTATCTTTAAGACCTTTTTGAAGAAGATTTACATTATTCCATAGTTTTTTAATTAAAGTATTGTCTCTCCTCATTAGGTCCAATCTTTTAAGTGCTCCTTTTACAACAATATGCGGTAGAGACTTTGCAAAAATCTGCGAACGCATGTTGTATTTTAGAAATTTGATAATATCCTCATCTCCAGCCATAAAAGCACCAATACTTCCCATTGATTTTGCAAAAGTTGAAAAATACAAATCAATATCTTGTTGGACGTTTTGAAATTCTCCTGCACCCGCTCCAGTTTCGCCTAGAGTACCGAATCCATGAGCATCATCAACTAGAAATCTGAATTGGTACTTTTTCTTAAGTTCAATAATTTCTTGCAGCTTTCCTTGATCGCCTTGCATTCCAAAAACGCCTTCAGAAATTACCAGAATTCCCCCACCCGATTTTTCGCATAATGTAGTCGCAAATCCCAAGTATTTTTCTAAACTTACCATATCATTGTGGGTAAAGGCAAATCTTTTACCACTGTGTAATCTAACTCCATCTACTATGCATGCATGCGAATTTGCATCATAAATAACAACATCTCTCCTACTCAACAAACAATCGATAGCAGACATAATGCCCATATACCCAAAATTCATCAGGACCACCTTATCTTTTTTTACAAATGAAGCTAACTCGTTTTCAAGATGTTCATGCCATTTCGTATCTCCAGACATCATACGAGATCCCATGGGATATCCCATTCCATGTTCAGCTGCACTTTCAGCATCTGTTTCGATGACATCTTGTCGTCTAGCAAGCCCCAAATAATCGTTTATTGACCAATTGATGACTTCTTTGCCCTGGAAAACCATTCTATTACCGAGAGGTCCTTCAAGCCTTGGAAAAATATAATAGCCTTCAGCAACCTCCGAATACTTTCCTAATGGGCCCATATTTTTCCTTAATCTATCAAATATGTCTACGCTTTGTATTTTATTTTCTATCATGGTTTATATTTTTAACAATTCTATTCAATATGTTTGGTAAAAATCTTTTCAAAATTATACCAAATATTTCTTTACCACCTATATTCACTTCAGATTTTTTTTGTGAAATTGCTTTTAATGCTTTTTTAACAAATAAATCTACATTCATTCCATTTTCAGAATTTGCATCTTTTTTGACGTGGGGACTTCCATCACCAAGTAATGCATTTTGAGAAATATTGGTATTGATATATCCTGGACAGATTATAGTAACACTGATGCCATTATCAGATTCTTCTGCTCGAAGTGAATCAAAATATCCATGTAATGCATGTTTTGAAGCTGCATAAGAAGACCTAAAAGGAGTACCAATTTTACCCGAGACACTGCTTAAAATAACAAAATGACCTTTTCGTCTTTGTGACATGGAATTCAAAACTGGTTTTGTTAACCGGGTAACACCTTGAAAATTAGTTTTCATAATTTTGTCCTCAGTTTCAAAACTGGTTTCTAAACACGAGGACCGTTGGGATATTCCAGCACCATGAATCAAGATATCAACTTCATATTGGTCTAAAATCTTTTTACTGGCCTCGGCTATGGATTTTTCGTCTTCCATATCAATAGCAAATATAAAACTTTTGATAGGATGTTGTAATTCAGATTGTACTTGTTTTAGTTTTTCTGTATTTCTTGACGATAAAATCACAAATGCCCCTAGAGCAGATAATTGAATAGCAAATGCTCTTCCTATGCCACTAGATGCGCCAGTGATCCAAATATTTTTATTTTGAAAGTAGATTTCATTTAGCATTTTTAGAGTTCTTTTAAGGATTCATCAATTCATATGATTCACTCCAAATTCAAATGCAAACGAATGCAAAACATGCTAAAACGACTCCATTTCCATTTAAATTTTGATATCAATCAAACTCCACATTAAATCACAATTTTATGGCCATTCAGATATTTTCCAAAATACTTGCAAGTTATCAGTGCAATATTATGATCAAGAATAAGTGGAATACATTGCATTAAATCGCCCAAATACCTCCTACTTCTTCCAATGTGATACAACCTTTCTGAGCTCCTGGAATTGGATCATACACCAATACTTTTTTGGCGCCAACTTCAGAAGTACAAAATCCAGTAATGCACATTTCGTGAATATTTTTAATAAAATCATCATTTCCTTCAAGGCCATTTTTTATTTCGGCAAGCTTTTCTTCATCGGTTAAATTCAAAAATGATTTCGATTTAGATGTATTTATTTTGTCTATAAATGCTGAGAATCCATCTTTGTACTTTGTTTTTTCCTCCTCAGTTGCGTGCAATAAGATTGTTTCATCGATAAATTTTTCAATCATAATATCTTTGGCGCCCGGTAAAGTATCTGTTCCTGGGATTATTATTTCTGCCATGGATTTCAATATTTTAGATTCATCTTCTGAATTAAAAGTTGGTACCCATCCTGGAGTAGGATCTGCGTTACATCCTGCTAAGACAGCTGCTGCTGTTCCTGCAGTAAGTGAATATCCCAATACTATGCCTGCTGTTTTTAATACGTCTCTTCTTTTCATTACAGATTCATTTTTTTAAGTTCATTCACAGCATGATTAGCTGCTCTTGCTGTTAATGCCATATAAGTTAAGGATGGATTTTGACATCCAGCTGAAGTCATTGCAGCTCCATCTGTTACAAAAACGTTTTTACAAGTATGGATTTGATTGAATTTATTTAAAACTGATGTTTTAGGATCTTTCCCCATTCTTGCTGTCCCCATTTCATGAATACCAATTCCCATTGCTCTGAAACCAGTTTTATCATTATCCAAACCATCGAACATATTAACATTTTTTGCACCTGCAGCTTCCAGCATCTCGGCAGCAGCAATTTTCATATCTTTTCTCATTGTTAACTCATTCTCTTGCCATTCTGCATCAATGGTTACCAAAGGCATTCCAAAACTATCTTTTTTAGATTCGTCTAGCCACATTTTATTTCTATGATCTGGCAGACATTCACCAAACCCTCCAATTCCTAATGTCCAAATTCCAGGAGTTTGCAAAGACTCCATCAATTCTTTACCAAGCTTCATTTCTTTAATTACTTTAGACCAACTTTCTCTCGAAGCACCACCTTGATAACCAAAACCTCTAATAAAATCCTTTCTTTCTGATTTAGAATCTATATTTCTAAACCTTGGTACATAAATGCCATTCGGCCGTCTGCCTTTATAATATTTATCTTCAAATCCTTCAAATTGCCCATTTGCACCAACACCTAAATGGTGATCCATCAAATTGTGTCCTAGTTCTCCACTATCATTTCCTAAGCCATTCGGAAATCTATCAGATTTCGAATTTAATAAAATTGAAGCAGTAGCAATTGCCGAAGCATTACAAAAAATTATTTTAGCATATACTTCGCGTGTTTCATTTGTTAAAGCATCAATGACACGGACGCCCTTTGCCATTTGAGTCTCCGGATCATAGATGATTTCTGAAACTATAGAATTGCAAACAATGGTCAAGTTTCCGGTCTGCTCGGCTACTGGTAATGTAGACGATAAACTGCTAAAATATGCACCATAAGGACAACCACGAATGCATCTGTTTCTGTATTGGCACTGACCTCTTCCTTTTGATTTTTCGTGGGAAAGAGGACCTGTCATATGCGCAGTTCGGCCCATTGTGATAACTCTTCCACCAAAATTGGAGGCCACACCAGCTTTAAATTTCTCTTCCACACAATTCATTTCCATAGGAGGTAAGTAGTTTCCGTCCGGAAGTTGCGCTAATCCTTCATTTTGACCTGAAACTCCTATAAATCCTTCTACGTAATCATACCATGGTTTCATATCAGCGTATCGAATTGGCCAGTCTACTGCAATTCCATCTTTTGCATTTGCATTAAAGTCCATTTCTGATAAACGGTAACTTTGCCTTCCCCAAGTAATGGATCGACCCCCCAAATGATAACCTCTCATCCAATTAAACGGCTTAACTTCAACAAATGGATGTTCAGTATCTTTGACAAACCAATGTTTTGACCCACGTTTAGTAGTATATCCAGTTCTACTTTGTACTAAATAATCTTTATTTTCTTCAATGGATAGCTGCTCCGACTGTCCAGGAAAATCCCATGTGTCCGAATTAGCAGTCACGTAATCAACGATGTGTTCTACTTTACGTCCTCGTTCCAGAACAATTGTTTTCAAGCCTTGTTCAGCCAATTCTTTTGCAGCCCATCCACCGCTTATTCCAGAACCCACAACGATAGCATCGTATGTGACTTCTTCGTTTCCTTTTGAATTAAAGTACATAATAGAGTTTAAATTAATGTTAATTTAAGATCTGAATAATGCAGTTCAGATATTTATAGAATAAATTAATTCCAAGCCGTTAATTGGATTAGAAATAAATATGTTAGCAAATTCTAAAAAATATTTCAAAATCTCGAAATATTACTACTAATTATTTTAAATTTTCAAAAATAATTAGGGAAGATAGTAGTTTTTATAAATATTTATTAGGTATTTTAATGTAATTGCGAGAAGAAATATTGATTATACTTCCAAGTATTTATGTTGAAATAAGTTAAATGTAAAAGCAAGTTATTTGAAAATCTTATCAAAATTCTGATATTTTGGCTAATCCCAAAAATTTATTGCCAAGTAAAAAATAAAAATATTTGCAGGACTTTTGAATAGGATACTTTTCTTTATATAATAAGAGGAAAAATAAATTCTTGATAGATTTACTTTTTTAAATTTTCAGTAAAGGGCAAAAAAAAAGTTAGTCGCAGCAGATACGACTAACTTATGCAAATTATAATCCCATGAACATATCCAAAGTAGATATAAATCTTTTTTTATTCTACAAAGAATGTTATATAATAACTAAAACTCAATCTCTAATTTATTTGTCATGTGTTACCTGATAATAGCAAACTACGTAAATTCGCAGTTCACTATTAGCAAGTTATAATCCCATGAACATATTCAAATTTGTTATTTTGAAGTGAATAACTTTCATTCACAATACAATAATCAGAATAAATTTCGGGTCCAACAAGTACAAAATTACGTTTATGTTATATATAAATAATTATAATGTGTTTTTGAAACAACTAATTATAATTGATTATCAAGATGTTATAATTTATGACCTTTGGATATTTTGTAATAATTGTTCAAATAATAATTTATTTTTGAGAAAAAATTTCTCAAAAAAAATTATTTAAATGGATCAATTATATTTGGATTTGACAAATAGGAGGTATCTGTCATCGTTTTGAGAAACTTAATAATATTTGCTTTTTGTTTTTCAGATAGTGACAATGGTCTAATCAATGGATCAATATTTTGAGCAAAATGTCCACCTGAATTATAATGATCCAAAACTTCTTCCAGAGTTTTGAATCGCCCATCATGCATATAAGGCGCCGTTATTTCAATATTTCTTAAAGTTGGCGCGCGAAATTTTCCATTATCAAATAAAATGTTGCTTACGCCACCTTTTCCTTTATCTGGAAATCCGTTCAAATCAGAAACTGATTCAATTCCGTTGTTAAAATACTGTTGAGATGTCAACAATGCTCCATTATGACAATGCGCACATTCTGCATCTGGTGTAAGTGGATCGGCGTCAAAATACATATCTCTTCCATCCAATTCATCATTTGTATAAGCTGCATTATTCCCAAATTCAACCCTATCAAACTTACTATCTCCGCTTATGATAATGCGTTGGAATTGGGCAATAGATTTTGTAGCCAAATTTCTATTTATATCGGTGGCTCTTGTAATCCCAAATGCCTTTCTGAAAAGCTCCTGATATTTAGGACTTCTTCGAAGTTTTTCTTCTACATTATCCCAATCCTCGATTAATTCAACTGCATTCTCAACGGGTTCTATAGCCTGTTCTTCTAAAGTATTCGATCTACCATCCCAAAACAATCCATTGAAAGCATATGCAATATTTACCAATGACATTGAAGACCTCGTGCCAATCAGGCCATTCACACCATTACTGATTGATTTCCCATCCGTAAATGCTTTATTTGGAATATGACAACTAGCACATGAGACGGTGCTATCCAATGACAAAATAGGATCATAAAATAAATGTTGACCTAATTTCACGCCATCTATTGTTAATGGGTTGTCTGCTGGATTTGTAAAACCCGGAAAATGTTTGGGCGTGTTCAGTTTGAAATCAACAGGATTATATTCGATTTGTGTTAGATCAATATCTTCAGATTTTTGATTTTCTTTCTCACAGCTTAAGAACAAGAATACCAAAAGTATTAACCAAATATGTAATTTAAAAGGTCGCAAATTTTTATAGTCTAAACTTTATTGCTTTTATGTAATTATTTACCAATTGCGTTATTACATTTAATTCACTCGGATTGTGGTTTCTGGGAAAGGCTTTTATGTCAAAATATGTCTCGTCACCTTTTCTCAGCAATTTATCATAATCAAAGAATATTTCTAAACCGAAGTTAAAATTTTCATCTACATTCAAATCTTCTACCAATTCGTATGATCTGATTAATTCATCACTACCTGTATGGTAAAAAAACTTCAAATTAAAATTTCCATTTCTTAAAGTATCAGCACTTCCTTCAGTTTTGGAAAAAATGTAAGATTTCCAATCTGCCCAATAAAAATCTGTTCTGCCCAATGGATCACTAACGTCAAAATCACTTGGTGTTTTACTATTCAAATCAGAAGCAACCCCCATTGTGAAATTTATCTTCTTGTAAGTACCTGTAGGTATATCATTGAATCTTATTGATTTTCCTGCAGATGCACTTAATTCGTCGAAATTATTAAGGCTAATAAATTCGATATCAGCTAATTCGACTTTACCACCCTTTTTATCAGTTAATGAAATATCAGATACATAAAAGGCTAGATTTTCAAATTTAATATCCATATTCCCAAATTCATAAGCTTTATTCAATATCAAAGGCTCATCTTTCATAATCGCCTTAAAACTTAAATCAAAACTTCCAGTTTCTTTGGTACATGAAGCTATTAATATTATCAAAAGAAATAAAACAAATATATTTCTCATTTACTTTTTTTTACAATTTGGATTATTATTTAAAAACCAATGGATAAACTATTTATCAACCATTATTTGTCTATTACATATAGAACGAAATTTTCAATGGTTAAGTTTTCTGTTAATTGTGAATAAAATCACTTAAGTTCTTTTGAATATTTTCGTCGGCAAGTCCATTAACCAATTCCAAAAAATTAACATTAAAAAGCAATTTTTTATAGTCGGCTTTTAAAGGAATCACAAAATCTTTGCCCAAAGGTAGTTCTATTTCAGCATCAAGCTTAAAATTTAGTGAAGTGTCAAAATTTTCAAGCGACCATTGCAAAGTGTCCATTTTTATAGAATCCACAACATACTTCATACGAATATTAGTGTGGATAAAGGTATTTTCAGAAAAAAAGTTATCCTCTTCTACGAAACTATCCTTCTCATCAAGCGCAGAAAAATTGCCACTTATTCCAAGTGTAAAGCTGATCCCGTCAAATTCTCGACCAGAATTAAAAGTGCCTACTGGGTAGGTAAATCTGCTTGTTTGCACAAATATAAAATCATCGGGTATAGTCGAAATATTACCACTTAGATCTCTAACATTAATTGTTTCATTGATGGTATTTTCTGCATTATTTTTCCTTAATGAAACTTCAGAAATATAAAATTTGGCTTCAATAATTTTTATATATTGACCAAAGCTATTTAAATAAAAAGAATTATGCTTTAAGGTTGTATCACCCCAAAGATGGCTTATGCCCAATTTAAATGTTGGATAAACACAGCAATCTGAGCAAGGCTCGTCTGCTCCAAAATCATAATTTTTTGCGCTAATATCCAGACATCCTTCTTTTTTCTCATAACAAGAAGAAAAAACTAAAAGAGCTGTTGTTCCAATTATGGCTAAATTATAAATTAAGCGTTTTGGCATAGTTTTTTACTTCATTTTGAACTATTTTCTTGACTTGATGGGAAAATTCTTTCTCCAAAATCCAATTCAAGTATTGTCGATCATTATATAACAAAGGTCCGACTTCTTGTCCAATATATTTTCCAAAATTAAAAACGATTTTGTTGTTGCTATCGTACTTTAGTCGTTGGGTAACATCTACTACATTTGTATCATTAGAGAATTCATTTAATACTTTAATATTGTTTTTTATTGGCTTTTCAACCACATTCCCATCACTATCAATAAAATCGACTCCATCATATCTTTCTAATTGGCCTATAAGCACGTCAACAGTCGCTTTAACATCCGCCATAGCATCGTGAGCATCTTCAAGTTCTTTATCACAATAGAATTTCAAAGCTGCTTTGAGCGTTCTAGGTTCCATTTTATAAAAGATTCTTTGCACATCTATTGTACTTCTTGTGCTGATGTCAAGATCAACGCCTGCTCGTGCAAACTCTTCCATTAAAATAGGAATATCAAATCTATTAGAATTATAGCCTGCTAGATCTGCATCACCAATAAAATTTTGAATCTTAGAAGCAACTTGCTGGAAAGTAGGTTTATTTGCTACATCTGCAGGAGTTATGCCATGAATGCTAATGGATTCCTCAGAAATTGGAATTCCTGGGTTTATTAACATTTCCATTTCCTCAGGATCAGCGATATTAGGGCTAAATTTTATCAACGCAATTTGAATGATTCTATCTCTTATTACATTTAGTCCAGTTGATTCGATATCAAAAAAAACTATTGGTTTCTTTAAGTTAAATTTGTGCATTCTTTACTTATTTGTGGAATCAAAGGATACAAATTCACCTTTTTCATTTTGGTAAATAAGAATCCCTTCGATTTCGGGTGTCGTTTTTATTAATTTCATAGCATTCTCAAGCCCAAGTACCATGCAAGCTGTGGCATAACCATCTGCTAAAGCGCAAGATTCAGCAATAATTGTTGCGCTGAGTACATCATTTCGCTCTGGAAATCCCGTTTTGGGATTTATGGTATGACTATAGATCTTGCCATCCGTTTCGTAATAATTTCTATAATTTCCTGATGTTGCAATTCCTTTATTCGATATTTCAATAACTTGTTGATAATCATTAATATTTGAATTTGGCGAAGGAATTGAAACCCCAGTTCTCCAAGTAATTCCCTTGCTATTGAGTCCTTTTGCAAAAACTTCGCCCCCAATCTCGATGTAATAATTTATAATACCTTTACCATCAAACAAATCTGCTACTTGATCAACGCCAAAACCTTTGGCAATGCCTGAAAAATCAAGCTCCATGGCTTGGTTGGCCTTTTTAATGATTTGCCCATCAAGTTCTAATTTATTCAATCCTGTTAATGAAAGTAAATGAATTACTTCTGATGTATCAACATGCTCGATGTGATCTCTCCCAGAATAACCAAATCCCCAATAATTTACAAGGGGCATTACTGTAGGATCAAAAGCACCGTAGGTTTGATTGTAAATTTGTTGCGACAGTCTAAAATTTTCATTGAAATAATTGGTTAAAATAGTGTCTTTACTTACCAAACTTATGTAAGTCTTATAATTCTTATTAAACAAAGAAATCAGACTGTTTTTCTCATAAGTTGAAGTTGCTGCATTTACTCTTAACAAAAGTTGATCTATTTCACTTTGTAATTTGTCCTTATCATTTCCTTCCACATTAATATTATAAGTTGTACCCATTGTTTTACCGGATAAAACAAAATATTCTTTATCAATAGGTGAACAACTTATAATTTGAAAAAGGAAAACAATACCAATTAAAAATATCCTCACAAACTTGTTATTTCTTAATGAGACTGTCTAATGAATATTTTCCTGGACCAATAATTAGAATAGCCAAATATGCAACAATATACATCATTGGCAATTCCCACTTTCCTAAAGGATCATTGATATGAACTACAAAAATAGCTACTCCCATAGTGATTATTAACGGTATTGTAGATAGTCTAGTAAAAAGTCCAATCATCAATGCACCGGCACAAAAAAGTTCTGCAAATGAAGCCAAACCAAGGCTTACTGTTGGCCCTAAACCAATAGGGTCTCCAAATTTTACTGGCCCATCTTCAAAAAACCTCATAAATTTTCCCCACCCATGATTATATAGCATAGTAAATCCGAAAGTTAGACGAATTAATAGTGAAGAAATGTCAATGCCAAAATTTGTTCTTTTAGTTGTTGCTAACATAAATTTTAATTTTTATTTCTAATTGATTATTACACTTTTTTAAAACCTGTAATGGTATTTTTTTCATCAGTCAAAATAATTATAGGTTTATAATTCTTTGCTTCTTCCCTATCAATATTACAATAAGATAGAATATGTATCTTATCACCTGGTTTTGCATGTACTGAAGCACCGCCGTTCATACAAATTTCACCAGTTCCTCTTGCTCCTTTAAGAATATAAGTAATGAGTCGATTTCCATTTGTTGCATTATTTACATGTACAAGTTCCCATTCATATAAGTCTGCTGCGTCCATTAAATCTTCATCTATAGTGATGCTTCCTCTATATGCAATATTTGATTCTGTAACAAACACTTGTTGCAGCTTAGATTTTAAAACTTTTATGAGCATGTATTTTTAATTTGTTTTTTGAATTAATTATTTTCATCTTTCAACAATCCTTCAGCCAAAGCTTCTTCTCCATAACCGTGTAATTGAATAGGTTTCTGCTTTTTTCTTAATCGAATGTTCAATACTTCTACTAATAAAGAAAAAGCAATTGCAAAGTATAAGTACCCTTTTGGAACTGCTCCTATTTCAGCTCCAGCAATGGAAATATCTCCCAAATGAGCACCTTCAAGAATTAACATAAAACCAATCAAGATTAAAAAAGAAAGTCCGAGCATTTGAATTGTAGGGTGTTTATTTACAAAATTACTTACTGGATTTGCAAACAACATCATGATCAAAACCGATAACACCACTGCAATGATCATTAAGACCAATGAACCTGTAAGTCCATTTGTCATACCCACAGCTGTCAATATGGAATCAAAAGAAAAAACAATATTGATAACTGCAATTTGTGTGATTGCATTGGTTAAGGTACTAAGTTTGGGCTTTGTGGTTCCATCTTCATGTTCTTCACCTTCTAACTTATGGTGAATTTCAGAAACACTTTTATACAGTAAAAATATTCCACCAGCGATTAATATTAAACTTTGCCCAGAAAGGCTTCCTTCTATTCCGATAAAATTAATGTGAAACCATGGATCTTCCATTGCAATTAACCATGTCACGCCAAACAACAAAATAATTCTTAAAAGCATCGCCAAAAGCAGTCCTATATTGGTCGCTTTTGCTCTATACTTTTCTTCTAATCGATTAGAAGTGATAGAAATAAAGATAATATTATCCACTCCAAGCACAATTTCTAAAAATGTCAAGGTTATTAGACTCAACCAAATCGAAGAATCTGAGAAATCGGGCATAACAATTAATGGAATGAGGTCTATCATTTCTGAATAAATTATATGTTAAACTATTAAAGGATATAAAATCTTAATTTTCTGCAATTTACATACAGATATTAAGGAAGCACAATTTAAGATCGAATATTCATTAGAAGAAATTAATTTCGAATTATATGAAGAAAAAATTAAATCTTATAGCGGTTTTACATTCTGGTATTCTATTTGCAATATGTATTGAAAACAATATAAATTGAAGCCTTCGATCCAAGTCATTTCATATTTTTTATTCTTATTCCTTATCCTAAGCTCTTCTGCACCGTCAGAAAATAACAATAAGAAAAAGAAAAATATATGCACTGAATACACTGAGAAATATGTGGACAAAATAACTGGAATCAAAAGATATATTGCAAAGGAGAAAATAGCGCTAGCAGACTTTGAAAATAAAAATGATTTCGACTTGGTTTGGTTCAAAAGCAAAGAGGAGTATACTTTGGCTTTAAAGGCTAGAAATAAAATGTGTTTCGAACATGATATTGCAGTTTCTTTTCATCTGTTACAAGGTCAAGTTATCACTTGCCCAAGTTCCCACATTTCAAATTGTGAATCATTGATGACTATTAATTTTCAAGAAATGGAAGAAATCGATCAAAAGTTTGAAATGTTAAGTTCTTCCGAAGTAGTAGGGATATCATTTGACAATAGAAAAGAAATATATAAATTAAAACTTTTACCAAATCAAGCCAAATTGTTCAAGCAAACATTGCTATGCTTGAAAACCAGGTGAGCAGAAACAAAAAAGCCTTATTTGTTTTCACAAATAAGGCTTTTAGTTATTATCAAAATTATTATTTGATCACAATCATTTTCTTAGTAGCACTGAAATCATCAGAGTTCAACTGATAGTACAATACTCCCGATGTATTCAAGTTATCTATTTTAACTTTATTTAAACCTTTTGCATAAGCTGCCGAAGTTGTAAACAATAATTTGCCAGTAACATCATATACTGATAAAGTAGCATCAGCAGCATTTGGTAAACTAAAGCTAATTATTGTGCTTCCTCTAAATGGATTTGGTTCATTTTGGAATAACGCATAATTTTCAGAAACTTCAATTCCTTCATTTGTTCTAAAGCTAACTTTTACCTCATTTACTTCTAAAGTTGATCCTATATAAGCTTCAGATTCTGTAACTCTTGAACTTACACTCACTACATCTTTAATTTCTAAAGCTTGAGCAGCAACGAATTTTAAGGTAAATAGAACTTCATCCGCATTTATAGTAGCTCCTTTAATATTATCATAAGATGTAGTAATGATGCCTTCGGAAACTCTGTTCAAACCAAAATTAGCTTCTCCCAATTCCAAAGACCCTTTTTCAAATCCAACAAAATTTAAATCTTTTGCGAATTCTAAAGTGAATTGATATCCGTAAACATTAGTAAATTCCGATGATCTGAAATTTATCAACACTGTTTCACCAGCTGCATAATTGCCATTTTCGATTTCAAAAGTTAATGCTTTATTATTTCTAGTTTGAGCATTCATCATTGCATTGGCCACAGCAGAACCATTCACATCTCCGATTTTAACTGCTACAAAATTCTCAGCCATCATATCTTTTGCTAAAGATTCTACACTTATCACTTCATTAAATGGCCAAGGATTACCAGGATTGCTAAAGCTGTATGAACCATCCACAAATCTCCAAGAATCATTAGATGGTAATTTATTTTCAGCATATAATCCTAATATCAACTTTCTTAATTGCAATAAATCCGAAGCTTTAATACCACCATCATTATTAATATCTGCAGCAATCATTTTAAATGGCGAATCTAAAGCAACTAAATTTAAAATATGCTTTTGAATTAAAACCAAATCTAATGTTGATACTCCATTTAAATAATCATCATTTCTCAATGAAGAAACCTCATAATCTTTAAACATTGGATTGCCATAGAAAGCATATTTTCCGTCTGAACCCGTCATTGTATATTTCGGAAATTCTGGGTTGTTAGACATAGCTTCAACTTCAACTTTATCCACATTAGCGCCAGATTCTGTTACTATATTTCCAGCTATTGCAGATAAACCGCCTTCAGAATCTTCACATGCTCCTAAGTTGTCTTGCAATCTAAAACTTGCTGTACAGAAATCATAATTTCCTGCATCATCTGTCACATATATTCTTACATCAATTGTTGCAGAAACACCATTTGGAATGTATGCACATGTGAAGTTCCATCCATATTCTAAATTGCCAGTATTGGTATTTGTAACTCTATTCAATGATTTTAAATATGCCTCAACAGAATTTAATCCAACAACATCAGACTCAGGAACCATAGATACAAATACATCAGTACATGCGTCAAATGATCCTGCATCAAAATCTGATGCCCATAAGGTAACTCCATTCATCAACATAATTGCAGAGGACAAACCATCAAAGCAATAAGGCGTTGGTGCTTTTGTATCTTCTTTTGACAAACCGAATTCACACGTTTTCGTACTTGAATTACCACAACCATCGCTAACTATCCATGTAATTGTATGATTTCCTTCAGGGAAAGAAACTAAAGGCACATTATTTACTTTAATATTTCCAGGAGCTACAGAATTTCCTTCACCTTTATATTCTTTGGTGTCCCCTTCAAACTTCAATACCCAATTCCATCCTAAGAATGAAGACTCTGTACATGCATCTGTTGCAGAAGCTGTAATTGCTCCAGTCAACTCTTCTCCACATCCTACAATAAATCCTTCTCCACAAGTAATTTCTGGACCAGTATTGTCAAATAAATCGTACTCAACATACATCTCAAAATACCCATTTTCAGGCACAAACGGATTGATTTCTCCTTCAATATAATAATTCTCTACAAACTTACATTGATCAATAATTTCCCAGTGAGCCAATATCTTCTTACATCCACCACCAGCAAAATTAAATGTATCTAGCTCAAGATTTATACCTACTTCAGAGCATAAGTTGTCGATATCAATAATAGGTGCTGTAATTGAAACACCGCCGCATTCCATTACTTCTATTGCTGGTAGGTTTTCACCATCTTCCACAGAATAACCAATATTGAACGGATTCATCAAGCACCAAATCAAATTAGGATCATAAGAATGGTCTTTTTTATCTGTATAATTTACTTTAATATAGTTTCTGAACAAAATATCCTCAGCTGAACCTTCAGGGAAGGTAATATCATCACATGTTAAGAAATTAAGGTCTGGATCTGCTGTGATTGTAATTTCCTGAGAACAAGTTGAAGTAAGCATGTTATTGGTATTGATAACAGTAACGGTCCTTGTTACTTTGCCTAATCCACATTCTTCCTCACTTGTTAATGCTTGCTCAATTTTGGATCTACATGCCGCTGCACCATCTGCAGCACCAAATAAAGCGTCGATTTTTTTCGCATCGCTACTTCTTAAAGTTCCTTTGTTAACCAAGCTGCTAATCAATGCAAAATCGGTGCAAGTGATGTTTGTTGCTTTTGGCACAAAACAAACTGGAGGCAACTTATCTTGCACATCAACTTCCACCATTGCAGTATTGCAATTATCCGCTATATCACCTGTTTTATCTCCAAATATACCGTTCATGTTAGCATCATCACAAACTCGAATCTCAATCATGTTCACTTTTCCAGCATCAGCACAACAAAAATGTAAAACATCCCAATATTTTCCATTGTCATCTTCATAACTAAAATCAAACGGTACATCATTGTTTTTGCAAGAACCGCTCATTCTTCTAGCTAAAAATTCTACTGGACCGCAGTTGTCAAAAGATCCTTCATCAAGAGAGCTCACATGTAATTTTGCTAATCCTATATCATTCAAATCTGATAATGAAACTACAGTATGTTTATCTGCAACAACAACTGGAGGCACATTATCAATAACCGTAATATAGAAAGTATCTAAAGCAATATTGTTGCAACAATCTGCATAGCCAGCAATTATTCTAACCGGTTCATCAGGCATTGTTTTTGCACTATTTGGCAAATATAAAACGCCATCTTCAGAAACTGTTCCTACGGATGTCCAATAGCCAACAGTTATTTTTGTAGAGCAATTATCTTTTGCTTTACCTACTGGTAAAACATATTCAGCACTACAATCCCATAGTGAAGTAGAAATAGTCAAATCGTCAATTTTTTCAATTTCTGGTGCAACTATATCCATAACTTTGATAATTTGGTTATGGTCAATAATGCCACCTGAACACCAATCAATAATAGTCCATTGCCTTAAAATTTTATATGAACCATAGCTTTGACCACAATCCTCACCACATATTTCAATTTTTATATCGTTAAAACCAGCAGCAACTGTTCCACAACCTAAAGCACCTGGTTTTCCAGTTCCAAAAGCCACCAAATTATCAGCTTCATCATATTTATCGTAAGGAGATGGATAACCATTTGCCATCACATTCCAAACTTTTCCAGCTCCATCACATGATAATACTTCTTCTCTGTCAGCTGTTCCATAAGAGAAAACTCTTTCTGTACAACCTCCATTTGCAGTACAATCATAATCAGCTGGAAGTGTTAAATCATTAAGATCTTCAGGGATGATATAAATTTCTTGCTCACATGTGCTTGTTAAACCATATTTATCTACTGCAGAAAATACCCTTACTATTCTGTCTCCGTCACATGCTCCATTGACTCTATGATCATTGTAAACCAAATTGAATGGTGAACATTCTTCTACTCCAACATGCCACAAAATCGAATTGCTTAGTCCATTGTAATTTGAGCTAACTGGCAAACCTTGTAAAGTCTCACATCTTGTGTCATAAATGCCACTTGCATCTAAGCTTTCTGGGTCGGTAGCCACTTCGCAAGAAACTGCAACAAAAGGAGGACAAGTAATAACAGGAGCAGCTTTGTCTTCTACGACAAGCGTTCCCCAACAGCTATTGCCATCATAGCCACTTGTTACTGAAACTTTATAGGTTCCTGGTTCAGAAACTAAATTTCCTGATAATCCTTCAATTACTACATCATAATCATAACAAGCATCTGGATCAACACCATACAAGAAGTGCAGGTAATTGATGTTTGCAAAGCAAGTTTCTGGATCAATTGAAACATTTACTTTTCCTAGACAAGCCATAGATTCTGAAAATGGCGGATCATAATCCACAATGACTTGAAAAGTATAAGCAGCATCTGCTCTGCCCACAAAACCAGCATTTGTGAATGTTTTGATTGGCATAGGATTGGTAGCTCCTGCATTCGTAGCTTCATCCATTAATCCGTCCGGGCCACTGAAAGTCCAATTGCTTGGATCGAAAGTTCCAGCATTCGGACTTTGATCATTATTTCTATACGCCCAGCCATTGGTATATTCCCATGCTTGACCAGTTCCTGACATATTTGGATCTCCAAAAACATCTATGATGATTCCGTTACAATATAGTTCAATTGCATCATCACCATTAATAGAAGCTGGTCCATTTCCTGCAGCTACTACACTTGGTGAAAATCCAAAAAAGTTTCTAAATTCTGTAGTCTCATTCGAGACATAATAATATTTTCCTTTAGCAAGGCTTACTTTTGGTAAAGTAAATTCCAAACCATCGCTTCCACCACCATTGTTGGCAGAACCAAGACCATAAGCAGATAAATCACCAATGTTTTCTAAAGAGTATAATTCTATAGCTTTAGGTAAACCACCAGGTATATCCCCATCAATAACCCCTGTAATAATTAAGTTACCGCAAGAAGAAACGGTATTTGTAACATTGTAAGTTCCGATATCACTGTTGTCAGCTTCTATAGCTCCAGAAGCTGGGTCCAATTCGAGATGAGGACCACCATCAACAACCGTATATTTGTATAACCCATCCGTTCCTGAAGTATGTACCGGAAGCATTGCACCATATCTAGGGCACAACATTGCCGGATCGAATGAAAATTCAGCATCAGGAGCTTCAAAAATGGTTAATTGAGTGGTGTAAGCAGCATCAAGGCAAGGAGCAGGTTTTATAGCGAATTCAACCAATCCAGAAAGTACTATTTCATCATAATTATTTATATCACTCACTTGAACAGTTTCGACGTTATCAGTGGCTGAATATCCACATGCACCCGTTGTGCTTAAACACCATAAATTCCAATTAGATCCACTTTGAAAAGGTGCAAATGCAGCTGCATCAACATTGAAATTAAAAAACATTGAATTAGCAGATACAGTAACTGCTGATGCAAACCCGAAATCGATAGAATTGAAATCATCTGGACCTACCAAATTATGTGTATTTACTCCATCATTAATGGTTAAATCCCAGGCAACAATGTTAGCTAAAGAAATTGAACCAATTGTTCCATCCGTAGTAATGGTACCTACCACAGTACCATCTGTACCAATACTCCTATTTACATTATATACATTATCATTAAAAGTAGTAGTCCAGGTTAGCTCCACTTGTGAATTTGCTTCACTTGCATCTGGAGTATAAGTGGCATTCGGATCGTTAATATTACTAAATGCTCCTGCACCACCAGACCATTCGCCGAATCCTGTTGCATTTAATTGAATTACTTCATCAACGAAAGCGATCTGATTAGCACCAGCACTTCCAGCACAAAAACTAGCTGCAGACACTACGATATCATCTATACCAAATTCATCTCTACTTCCACTGCCAGAGTCATCATCCGTATTCCATCTTATGTAAAATGTTCCTCCATCAGGAACCGTTGTTGGTAACAAAATTATACCTGATTTTGGAATGGCTAAAAAACCAAACGCATCAGCAACAGCAGTCGATGTAAAATCAAAAGCAGAAATGCTGGTATATGCATTTCCATCACTGCTCACAGCCAAATTGAAAGAATTCGCTCTTGCTTGATCATTATTTACCCATAATTCATAAGAAATATTAATTCCTGTTAGGTCTGCTCCAGTATTGTTGGTTACTGTTAAGGTAATGGTTCCAGGTGTAAAATCAGTTCCAGCTGGCTGAATACCCAAGAACACGTCTGCTCCCATTGCCATTGTAAATGCATACACACCTCCGGTTGTTACTCCACCTCCAGCATCGGTTCCTCGAGCTAAATCATTAGCGCCCACAGCCCCAGGTACTGTTCCGTCACTATGCCCAGTAAACGTCCATGCGTTAGAACTGATTCCTCCTGCTGCAGGCATCGGTGAAGGAGCTGCAGTAGCAGTATAAGTTCCGTTGTTAACTGTAGTAACGCTGTTTTCAAAATTTATCGTTGCACTAACGCCTGAAAGCGGCAAGGATAATTGACTAATAAGGGAGGTGTTAAAACTAAATAGCAATACAAAAATTGCAAAGAATGAATGGGTATACGTTCTTTTCATGAGACTAGGTTGGTTTATAATTATTATATATACGCCGTAAAACTAGGTGTTTCTAATGAATAATTATAATTATTTCGTCATTAAAAGTCTGATATAAAACAATTAACACATATGAATAAATACAAAATAATGTATGTAATTTTAAATGTTCATTTTATATATACTAAATATTTCTATGTGATAAGAAAAAAATAAATTAAACCCAAAAAAAATTTCAGAACCATGAATTCATGACTTCTTCCATTTAACATGGGCTCTTTTTATTATTAATCGTGGGCTAGATAAAATAATTTAACAGTCGAATGTTTGCCTATTGAACAATTAAATGTGGCAATGTACCCTTCAATATCCGCAAGTTGAAAAATAAACCTCGCCAGATGAAGTTTTTTGGAAGTAAAAGGTGTTTTTTCATTTTTTGATTGAGCAAAAAACGAAACAAAAAGGCTCCCTTTTTCAAAGGCATTATCGATGAATCTGGTTTTGGTAGCCCTATTATCAGATTAAAGACCGCACCTACGGAGCTCATTGTCATTTTTACATTTCTTTTTACAAACAGTTCGCCCCGAGTGGGGCTAAAAAATCCCGTAGGGATGATCTGTTTGTAGCAAAATAAGACATTAACAAATTAAGCTCCAGAGGAGCGACCTATTCAAAATCCAATATTTCAAAGGAGGTCGAAAGTTTTTTGATTGTTTCGTATGATATTATTGTTTTGGTGGCATTCTTTGCCAAAAATGATGATAAAATTATTCTTTAAAAGTCCATTAATCGACTGCCTGAGCAATTACCGTGAATTTATTATAGGAAAATTTTCTTTTATAAGAAAAGTTGAAAAATGAACCTCGTTGGTCGTTTATTTATGGAAGTAAAAGATATCTTTTCATTTTTTGATTGAGCAAAAAACGACAAGGTGCATTAAAATTTTCAGCCTAATCGTTCAATCTAATCAAACCTTCTTGAACAACTGAAGCAACCAATTTTCCTTCTTGATTAAAGATATTCCCCCTTGTGAATCCTCTAGAATTGGAAGCGCTTGGACTATCTAAGGCATATAAGTGCCATTTAGAAATGTCAAACTCACGATGGATCCACATGGCATGATCTAAGCTTGCTAAAAAGCTCTTACTTTTATTCAGTTTTTCCCTATGAGGTAATGTTGCCGTTGTCAACAGGTTATAGTCACTTGCATAAGCCAAGATCTGATGTTGCATTCTAAGGCCATGGTTCACTTCCCCTTTTGCTCTAAACCAAATATGCTGAAACGGCTCTCCATCCTTTGTTAACAATGGACCATAATTTTCAACGGGTCGAAATTCTATTGGCCTTTCATGCATATAAGCGGCGTAAGCACTTGGAAATTTGAACTTAATGGATTCGAGAATATCATGATCAGAAAGCAAATGTTCCGGCCCTGTTACTTTCGGCATCTCTATTTGGTGATCAGAGCCTTCTTGTTTTGCTTGAAAAGATGCTGCCATAATAAAAATGGGTCTTCCTTTTTGAATGGCCACTACCCTTCTTGTTGTAAAACTTCCACCATCTCTCACTACATCAACTTCGTAAACGATAGGCAGTTCAATATCTCCAGCGAGTATAAAATAGGCGTGCATAGAATGCATAAATCTTTCTTCAGGGACAGTTCGATAAGCGGCATTTATAGACTGTGCTAATACTTGCCCCCCAAAAACCCTTTTCCAAGGGGCCTTAAAATTCTGACCGCGAAAAATATTCACTTCTATCTGCTCCAAGGTGAGCAATTCTTCTAAGTCTTTTACATTTTCCATTCTTTATACCTTTTCAACTTAAATGATTAAGAATCAATCCTATCTGATCCAATAAAAAGCAAAGATGATATTTAAAATGCACATGATAGGCGATTGAGCGAATAAACCTTCAAAAAAAATGGCAGAATAAAGTGAAAATTTATATAAATCTATATATTTGCATCGCTTTAGAAATTTTAAAGCAAAAGCGACTCAACTGGTGAGATGGGTGAGTGGCTGAAACCACCGGTTTGCTAAACCGACGTACTTGGAAACAGGTACCGGGGGTTCGAATCCCCCTCTCACCGCATAGAAAAAGCCGACTTTATGTCGGCTTTTTTTATTAAACACCTACCTTATCTATTGTAAAAGCTATTCCAAGATCTTATTCTAAAAAGTAAATTTTGAAGTTTTTTAAAAAAATATTACTAAATCACTCCGAATAATATTGTTATGTTTTAATTGTTTAAATGAAATAACTAAACATAAAAATTAAACATATTTATTATTCATTCAATAATGACATGATTTATTGAAACTCGGCACAGTTATTTCTTGTTAATGTTATTATTATAGATTAATGTTTTATAAATATTAACAATTAAAAATAGTGACATAAAATACATTCGTCGTCTTAATAAAAAGGTTATTTGAAAGCAGTATGAAATGCATGCTTAATAACTATTGGACATAAAATAGCCTTGTATTGTATATTGAATTCTCATAAAATACTATGCTCATATTTTGTAATTTGAAAAATAAATAAAATGAAAAAAATAATTCTTACTTCAATTTTCGCTTTTTTATTAATAGGTGTCTATGCTCAGGATATTGATGTTTCTGAAGGTACGAAAGCCATGAGAGAAGGTTCATTTAACGCCTACACTGTGGAACTGGAAGGTGCAAGTGCTTCTTTTATTGAATCAAGTTGGAAAGATTTCATGAAAGATTATGATGCGAAAATTAAAAAAGACAAAAAACAAAATTTAATTGTTTCTGAGGCGGTTCAAATGCCAAGAATAGGAAGAACACCACTTGATGTTTACGTTATGATTTCTGAAGATAAATCTGGATTAAAAACGGATTTTAGTGTTTGGTTTGATACAGGGAGTGGTTACGTAAATTCAATAGATATGGAGGTTCAATCTGAATCTGCTGTGGAGATTGTAACTGAATTTGCTACCATTGTATTGAAACAAGTTGCTCTGGATAATGAAAAGGCTGAAGAAGAAAAGCTAAAAAAATTAAACGGTGAACTTAAAAAGTTAGAATCTACAGAAGATGATTTGAGAAAAAGCATTTCAAAAGCTCAGGAAAATATTCTAAAATGGGAAAAAGAATTGCGTCAAAATGAAGATGACATTGCTGGAAAGAAAAAAGAAATCAGAAAGCAAACTGATGTTTTTGACGAAGCAAAAGAAAAAGCCAAAAAGTATTAGTATCAATAAATTTAGGTTAGAAAATTATAATGCCGTCTATGAATTCATTTCATAGGCGGCATTTTTTTATAACCATTTTCTTTTTTTGAAGTAAAAAATCAGCCCTACCAATAAAACAAACATTATTCCTAATAATACAAAATAGCTATATTCCCAATGTAGTTCAGGCATGTTGTCAAAATTCATCCCATATACTCCAGCCAAAAAAGTCAACGGAATAAAAATGGTGGCAACTAGTGTAAGCACTTGCATCACTTGATTCATTTTGTAACTTACTTCCGTAATCAATAAATCTTGAAGCCCAGTTAGAATATCCCTATATGAATCAAGCATATCCATTATTTGAATAGTATGATCGTATGCATCTCTTATAAATAATAAAGTCCGGTCTTCTACATAGATGGTTTCATTTTTAGAAAAGCGATTGATAGCCTCTCTTAGTGGCAATATAGATTTCCTTACAAATAATAATTCTTTCTTTAGAATATGAATTCTATTCTTATTTCTTAAGTCTTGAGTAGACAACAAATTTTCTTCCAGTTCTTCTATCACTTCTTCGATTTCTTCCAAAACGATATAATAATTATCGATTAATACATCAATGATTGCATATGACAAATAATCGGTCTTTCGGTTTCTTATTCTTCCCTTACCATTTTTTATACGAATCCTAACTTCTTCAAATAAATCACTTTCATTTTCTTGAAAAGTTAATACGACACTCTTATTAAAATACAACGAAATTTGTTCTGTAGTAACAGACAATTTTGATTTATCAAATGATAAAGCCCTTATTGTTATGAAATTACCTAGCTCGTACTCATCAAATTTTGGGCGTTGATTCACATCTGCAACATCCTCCAAAATAAGAGGGTGAATTTGAAATGCTTTACCAATAATTTCTATTAATTCCACATCATGAATACCGCGTATGTCATACCAATTTACCTTGCCATCAATCAAATTATTGAAAGCAATTTTTTTATGGTTATCAAACTTATCTTCCACAAAAGAGTCTCCATCATATTGCAAAAAATGAATGTATATTTTCTCTAATTGTTTGTTTCCAGTATAAACTATAGTTCCTGGAGACAAACCCGCTTTTTTGTGTTTTTTCGACATTTACAATAATTATAATCAGATATTTATTACTAAAAAAATTTATTTAGAAAGTCTATAAACTTTAATTTTAATATTGAACTAAATATCAAGGTACTCAATTTTAAACGGATAGTTAACTAAGAATAATAGTAACTAACTACATCCCAATAAATAGGAATCTCAACATAAGTAATCCCAAAAGATAAAATACATTGAAAAAGAATGTTTTATTTAATTAAAGTTTAATTTTGCATTAAATTATTAAAAACTAATAGCTTACAGGTGTTTATAAATAAAAAAAACTCTATTATCAATGTTTTCCGTCAGTTTTGAATTATTGCCGAACAATACAATTTCGGCTTCTAATCATCAACAGTTCAATTAACAAAAGCTATTATCAAAGCGCAAAAAAAATTCTAAATGTCTTCATTTAAAGAATATTTATTTCACCTCGATGAATGGTTGGTTGTAATGTTGACTTTGCATCCTATATATTTTTATACATTATTATTTCTAATAATAATGAGTGAAACTGCATTTTTTCCTATAGCACCATTACTTCCTGGAGGTGGTTTAATTTTCGCAATTGGTGTATTAGCTTCAGATCAATTATTAAGATTATCTTTTGTGATTCCAATACTTATTTTAGCCGGCTTTATTGGAAATTTGCTTGCTTTCAAATGGGGTGAAAAAATGGGTGAATTATTATTGTACAAGTTTCCAGGATTGAATGAAAAAAATTACAAAAAAACTCATGATTATTTCAATAAGCATGGAGGAAAGGCATTTTTATTTTCGAGGTTTGTTCCAGTTGTTAGAGCATTAATTCCATTTGTTGCAGGCACGATGAAAATGGATAAAACTAGTTTTTATAAATCCAATATCCTGAGTGTCACTCCTTGGGTTATAACCATAACTTTTTCTGGATACTTTCTCGGAGGATTACCTTTTATCAAACAAAACTTTAGCACCATCATATTAATGTTAACGTGCATATTCTTGTTTGGTGTATTAATCGTTTCCTATTCAATTATCAAATCACAAAAACAATATTCAAAGTAAATTTCAATGAAATTGCTTAACGAATATAATTATAGTACTTTTGCATTTTTTTTACAGAAAGTACATATTTTTTAGTATTATTAATCAACACAATTAATTTGAAAGAAGAACATAAAAAGTGGTATTCTCCTACCTTAAACAAAGAAATGGAGATGCTAATTTTCGGGCACGCGGGATATCCCGTAATCCTATTTCCAACAACTATGGGTCGATTCTATGAATGTAAAGATTTTTTACTTTTAGATTCAGTTAGATGGTTTTTGGATCAAGGACTTGTACAAATTTATTGCCCAGATAGTATCAACGAACTAAGTTGGTACAATAAGAATATTCACCCAGCAGAAAGAGTGAAAAATCACATGTGGTATGATCAATTTATTTTAGATGAAGTTGTGAATGCAATTCGACATGAAAAAGGAATGTCCAAAATTGCTGTTGCGGGTCCAAGTTTTGGTGGTTATCAAGCGGCAAATTTTGCTTTCAGACATCCGGATGCCGTGAGTCACATGTTTAGTATGAGTGGTTCATTTGATATCAAATCATTTGTTGATGGGTATTACGATGACAATGTCTTTTTCAATAACCCGGTTGATTTCTTACCTGGCAACAATAATCCAGAACTTTGGAAAATGAAGATCATTCTTGGAGTTGGTGAGTGGGATATTTGTCTGGATGCAAATCAAAGGTTATCAGAAATATTATCAATAAAACAAATTCCACATTGGTTGGATTTAAGAAGATGGGCAAAACATGATTGGCCATTATGGAGGGAGATGTTTCCTCATTATTTATCCACATTATCATAATCTATTCGTTCAAAGATGAAAAAAATAGGCATTTTATTCGGGAAAGAAAATACCTTTCCACAAGCATTTATCGACAGAGTAAATGAAAAAAAATTAAAAGATATTACTGCAGAAGCTGTGCATATTGACATGGTTCAACAAGCAAAGCCGACTGATTACGCTGTAATCATTGACAGAATTTCACAAGATGTTCCTTTCTACAGAGCTTTCTTGAAAAATGCTGCAATTTCTGGTACTGCTGTTATTAACAATCCATTTTGGTGGAGCGCTGATGAGAAATTTTTCAACAATGCATTAGCAGAAAAAATTGGTGTTCCTGTACCAAAAACTGTGATTTTACCATCTTATGAAAGACCTGATGATACTGGAGAAGAGTCATTTAGGAATCTTGCTATGCCATTTGGTTGGGATAAAATATTTTCATATGTTGGTTTTCCTGCATATATGAAACCACATGATGGAGGTGGATGGAAAAGTGTTTATAAAGTGAATGATGCTAACCAATTGTTCGCTAACCATGCTGAAACTCAGCAATTGGTAATGATGTTGCAAGAAGAAATCCAATTTACTGAATATTTCAGATGCTATGTGCTAGGAGGGAATCGTGTTCATATCATGCAATATGAGCCTAGAAATCCTCATCATGAAAGATATGTGTTAGATGGACCTCCAGTTGACAAGGCTATTTTGAAAAAAGTAGAAGAATATTGCATTAAATTAAATCAAGCATTAGGTTATGATTTCAATACAGTAGAATTTGCAATTCGAGATGGAATTCCTTATGCTATTGATTTTTGCAATCCTGCACCAGATGCAGATATCCATTCAGTCGGCCAAGAAAATTTCGATTGGATAGTTGAAAATGCAGCTGATTTAGCAATTGAAAAGGCAAAGTCTTATCAGAAAGGCAAAATGAATTTGACTTGGGGAACATTTATTAAGGATCAATTCAGCAATTCTCCTACTAAGCCGGAAACTGTTGCTAAAGCAAAAACGCCAATAGCAAAAACTGCAGCAGCAAAACCTGCAGCAAAAGTTCAACCAGTTGCCAAAAAAGCAGCTCCGTCTAAAACTGAAAAAGCAGAAAAAGTAAAAACAGCAGAAAAAGCTGCACCAAATGCAAAGGCAAAACCCGCAGCAGCAAAAAAGGCTCCAGCTGCGAAAAAGAAGCCTGCACCTAAAAAATAAATTGTAATTTCATATAATCATAAAGCTATAAAAATTGATAATATGCATTTTACTTTAGGTATTGAAGAAGAATATCAAGTTATCGACCCAGTTACAAGGGAGCTTATTTCACACGATCAAAAAATCGTAGAAGTAGCAGAAAAACATCTTGAAGAGCAGGTTAAAGCGGAAATGCACCAAGCTGTTGTAGAAATTGGGACTAAAGTATGTCAGGATATTCATGAAGCGAGGAAGGAACTCACTTATTTGAGAAAAACCATTTCTGAAATTGCAGTAGACCTTGGTTTTAGAATAGGAGCTTCGGGAACCCATCCATTTTCGGAGTGGGAAAAACAGCTTATTACGCCGAATCCGAGATATGACGAGATTATAAAAGAGATGCAGGATACTGCAAGATCGAATTTGATTTTTGGTCTTCATGTACATGTAGGAATGGAAAGTAAAATGTTGGCATTGCAAATTCAAAATTCAATGCGTTATTTTCTACCTCACATTTATGCATTGTCTACGAATTCTCCTTTTTGGGAAGGAAGAAACACAGGATTTAAATCATTTAGATCAAAGGTATTTGACAAATTTCCAAGAACTGGAATTCCAGATGTATTTCAAAGTCTTGCGCAATATGAAAATTATATCAATTTATTGATTAAAACTGGTTGTATTGATAATCCAAAGAAAATATGGTGGGATATTAGGGCCCACCCTTTTTATCCTACTTTGGAAATAAGGATTTGTGATATACCAATGACTGTAAATGAGACCATATGTATAACAGCAGTTATTCAAGCCATAGTAGCGAAGTTATATAAATTGCGAACTCAAAATATGACTTTCAATATTTACCATCGATCGCTAATTAATGAAAATAAATGGCGAGCTGGCAGATATGGATTGGACGGCAAATTAATTGATTTTGGAAAGGAAATTGAAGTCGATACAAGGTCAATGCTTTATGAACTTTTAGAATTTATTGATGATGTAGTAGACGAATTAGGATCTAGAGATGAAATTGAAAAGGTGAAAAATTTAATTGAAAAAGGCACAGGAGCTGATAGGCAGCTAGCAGTTTTTGAGGAAACAAAAGATTTGGCAAAAGTAGTTGATTATATCATCGAACAAACTTTAGATGGTGTTCATTAATATTAATAATTGAACGTGAAAAAAATAAAATTAGCTATCCTTGATATGAATAACAAAGCCAAAAATGAAGGCTTGAGATGTATTAAGGAAATCGTTGCAGAATTCGATAGCGAAGTGGATTGGGAAGTTTTTGATATACGTGGTGAAAATAGTTTCCCAGACTTATCTTTTGATATTTTTATTTCAAGTGGTGGACCTGGAAGCCCGCTGGAGGAAGGAGAGTGGAAGCAAAGATATTTCGACCTTGTTGACAATGTCTGGAAGCATAATTTAAAAAAGGAAAATGACAAAAAATATTTTTTCTTTATTTGTTACTCTTTCCAAGTAGCATGTGAACATTTCAAACTTTGCACCATTAACAGAAGAAAGAGTACATCATTTGGGGTTTTTCCGATCCATAAAACTAAGGTTGGAAAAAAAGATCCAATTTTAAGCCATTTGAGGAATCCATATTATGCTGTAGATTCAAGGGATTGGCAAGTTGTACAACCAAAACATGAGGTTTTTGAAGAGCATGGAGCAAAAATATTAAGCATTGAAACTTTTAGGACCCATGCCGAATACGAAAGGGCAATCATGGCAGTTAGTTTTTCTGATGAATTTTTTGGAACTCAATTTCATCCTGAAGCAGATCCTGAAGGCATGAAAGCCTATTTTTCTAGGGGAGAAATGAAGGAAAAAATTATCAGTAATTACGATGAACAGAAATATATTGATATGATTGAGCACATTGATGATCCTGATAAAATTAGAAAAACTCATGAAACTATTTTACCAGTTTTCATTGCGACGGCTATTGAGAAAATTTCTTCATTAATACTTGTATAAATTTTTATGATAAAGTCATTTAGAGATAAATTTAATGCACAATTTTCAGAAGAAAAGTACGATTCATTTTTGAAAGACATCGAAGATGAATTTAAATATAAGCCAGATTTTAGGATCGCTGAATCTCCAGTTTTTATTCCAAAAAATCTAAAAAATAAACTTCTTGAAGCTTGTGATGATATTCTTGCTGTGGTTAATAAACCAAATTTCAAAGAATTAACTAGAGATGCTATTATACATCCTTCGCTGCACGTTCCTGCGGAAGATTATAGGTCGAGGTTTATTCAATTTGACTTTGGGATTTGCAGAGATGAAAATGGTGAACTTACTCCAAAACTGATAGAATTACAAGGTTTCCCATCCCTTTACTTTTTTCAAGATTTTTTATCAAGTAAATACCGCAAACATTTTGATATACCAGCAAATGTTTCCATCCATCTAAATGGAATAAATAGAGAAGAATATGTCGAAATGTTGCGGCATGAGATTGTTGGGGAAACAGAACCAAGTCAAGTTGTTCTATTGGAGATTGAACCTGAAAAGCAAGTCACGAGAATTGACTTTTTGTGTGCCGAAAAACTACTAGGGATAAAGGTTTTGTGCATCAGTAAAATGAAAAAAAGAGGCAAGGAGTTGTTTTATGAAAATGAGGATGGAAAAGATGTGAAAATTTTAAAAATTTACAATCGAGTAATATTTGATGAATTGAACAAAAGATCAGATATCCAAAGAGAGTTTTATTTTAAAGATGAAGTGGATGTAGAATGGGTTGGACACCCAAATTGGTTTTTTAGAATAAGTAAATACACACTTCCTTTACTGCATGGAAAATATGTTCCAAAATCTTATTATTTGGACAAATTAACAGCTTATCCAGAAGACTTGGAAAATTTTGTGTTAAAACCATTGTATTCCTTTGCAGGATCTGGCGTTTTACTTAACATAAATAAGGAAATTTTGGATGAAATTGAAGATAAAGAAAACTATATTTTACAAGAAAAAGTCCATTATGCCCCAGTAATTGAAACACCTGATGGGTTCGCAAAATGTGAAATAAGAATGATGACTTTATTCAATACAAAAGAAAAAAAGGCCAACGTCGTTTGTAATTTAATGCGATTAACAAAAGGTGAAATGGTAGGTGTTAAATACAACAAAAATAAAACCTGGGTAGGCGGCAGTATTGGATTTTTCGAAGAATAAGAATTAGTAAAAATCAATTCAGCTATAATTTTTCAGACTTAAGTTGTTTGTAAATACTCAGAATGGTTAAAGTTTCTCTGGGGATAAAGCTTTGGTGCTTAAATTTGATTGGCAATATTTACAACCAAATGCATTGAATTAACCAAGAATCTTGTTTTAGTGGCATTTTTAACCAAAAAAGATGATGAAATTGTCATTTCATGCATATTTCTCGTCTATTTGGGCAGACTTAATCATTTTTTATAACATCTTAATGCTCCAATTTATTAGACGGAGGAAGACTTGCGTGAAACTCTTTTGAAATTATTTCAGTATATTTTTCCAACAATTCCAATACTCTTTCTCTAGAATCAGATTCTACAATAAAACCAATATGCCACGGAAAGTTCATCTTCCATTTAATTTCCTTGTCTTTGAATATTGATATGTCTGGATATTCATATCTGGTTAAAGAAACTACAATTCCAGCATAGGTATTTTTTATTTTTGGTAATACATATGGGACTTTTTTGAATGCGGCAGTTTCTATTCTGGCCCATTCTCCCCATAAATTTACACCCGAAGCTATTTCAACCATTTCAGCAAGATTAGCCCCTCCTACCCTTGATGAAGTTTCAAGAAAATATATTTTACCATCAGATTTAGACTTAATAAATTCTGTGTGTGAAGCACCAAATCTTAATCCGAAGGCTTCCACAACCTGTTTATTTGCTTTAGTCAATGCTTTTTCATCTTTTGTGCCAGTTTCTATGGTACAAGAACGAAAGATTCCACCTCCATGGGCTACATTGAATGGTGTATCCAAATATTGGCTAACCCTTGAAAACACAACTTTACCTTCATAATTCAAACAATCTACATGAAACACATCTCCAGGAGCAAACTTTTCTATTAAATACCTATGCCGGTCATCGCCTAATTCATTCACAATATTCCATAACTCTTGCTTGTTATTTATTTTCTGAATTCCTTTGGCCGAAGCCTCGAGTCTTGGTTTCAAAAGCCATGGAGCCGGCACATTGTCAGCAAATTCATTTATTTCATTATCATTAAACAGTGGAATAAAATCTGGGATTTGGACTCCAGCATCCTTTGCCTTGAATCTCATTGCAAGTTTATCTCTGAAATGCTGAGCTGTAGTTTCCCCCATTCCTGGCATTCTGAAATATTCCCTTAATCTAGCTACCTTTTCAACGTCAAAATCATCCAAAGCCACAAAAACATCAAATTTTAGTGAACGAAATTTGTAAGCTATTCCATTAGTTACATGCCCTTGGACCCATTCTTCAATGTAAAATACTTCATCAATAGAGTCCCATGGCCAATCTTCGTGCTCAAGACTTTTTTTGGTGAGCAAGAAAACTACATTTCCCTCAGCTTTACAACTTTTTAAAAAGTCTTGGCCTTTAAAATAAGTGGAAACACATAAAAAATTTATAGGACGAGATTGCATAATATTTTATATTAATGTTTTCATAAATTCAACTAAAAGTCTAACGCCATATCCAGACGCACATTTCATTTTAGCATACTCCGAAGAGCCAAATGCTACGCCCGCAATATCTAAATGAGCCCATTTTTCATGCTCTTCGGTAAATGCTTCTAGAAATTTTGCAGCTGTAATAGCTCCAGCAATTGGTTTTCCGCTAAAGTTCCTAAGATCTGCAATATCAGACTGAATATCTTCGTCGAAATCATCATAAAGCGGCAGATGCCATAATCTTTCATGAATACTCGCTCCTACTTTGCTTAGAGAATCCGCAAGTTCATTATTAGTTGTAAACATACCGCCAGCTGAATATCCAAGGGTTCTTACAACGCTACCTGTTAAAGTTGCCAAATCAATCATATGGTCTGGATTGTATGTGTTAACCATATGACTTAATCCATCAGCTAGAACCAATCGTCCTTCAGCGTCGGTATCTATTATTTCAATAGTTTTTCCAGAATGCGAATGAATTACATCGCCTGGTCTAATACTATTTGCGTCAACTGCATTTTCTGCAGCAGCTATGATTCCCACTACATTGATTTCTAATTTGAGTTTAGCTGCCAATTCAACAGCCCCAAGAACTGCAGCTGCTCCGCCCATATCACTCTTCATGTAATGAAGGTTAGCCGATGGCTTAATGGATAATCCACCAGTATCAAAAGTTATACCTTTTCCTACTAACCCTAAATCGATTTGATCTGTTTTCTTGGCCTTATGACTTACAACAATTAAACAAGGTTCGTTTATACTCCCCTGCCCTACAGCTAATAATGCTCCAAAGCCTTCTTTCTCTAATTTGCTTTTATTCCAAACTTCACAATTATAGTTATATTTCTTAGCTGAATCCTGAGCCCATTTTCCTAGAAATTCTGGTGTTTTTTGGTTGGCAGGTGCATCAATTAGCGTTTTAATACTATTAATTGTATCTCCACTTTGTTCGCCTTCTTTAATAAATCCCATTATATCGCCCAGAGCAACAAATGAAATTGTGGTGTCTTTTTTGGCTTCTATACCTTCATTTAGATTTGACTTAAATACACCCAAATTATAAGTAGCCATTTGAATTCCTATAGCGGCTTGCTTAATTTCTTCAAAGTTTAAATTAGAACAATCCAATTGAATGTCCGACCAATATTTTTTATTATAAAAAGTAATTTTTCTAAATGCATCTTTCAGTTTTACTGCATCTTTTTCTTCTCCTAATCCCAAAAGGTAAATTCGTCTGCCCGAATTAGAATAAAGCATTTGGCATTTTGCAAAATCACCTTCAAAATCAATATTTTTAATTCCAGTTATTTTTTCAATTTGATTAGTATCAACCGCATTTTTACGAAATGGTAAAATCAAATCTAGATCATAGTTTATCGTTGGTACTTGTATATACTTCATATTTTTTTATTGTAAAACAACCACTTTATTGCTTCAGGAAACTCTTCTCTCCAATAAATTTCTCCGTGTTCACCTTCAAGATTAATTTTCACTACCAGATCAAAAAAGTCGTTAGATATATCTTTTTTCAATAGTATTTTTTCCATTTTTAACACATTTGGTAAGTGAGACTTACTTTCTTTGCCTCCTGCGTATAAATAAATCTTTGAACTTTGAGTTGGAGCAAAATCCATAGCATTTTCAAAAATTATATTTGAAATCCACAAACTTGGAGAAAAAATCATCATTTTGCCAAAAATGTTCGGTTCAGTCAACCCTCCAAATAAACTAATCAAGCCACCCATTGAACTACCTCCTATACCAGTATTTTCATGGTCTTGTAAAGTGCGGTATTTGTTATTTACATAGGGAATTAATTTGTCTTTCATGAATTGTATGTAATGTTTCCCTAATCCTTGCCCATATTTTGGGTGAAAATCAGGCAAATATTCTCTTATCCTTTCATGCTCTCCGTGATCAATTGCAATTATGATTACGTCCTTAAAACCTTCTGAAGCAAGTTTGGATAGGGACTTATCAATTGCCCAATCTCCAAATGGGGCATGAGGATTAAACAAATTTTGTCCATCCTGAAGATAAAGAACAGGGTACTTTTTATCAGAATCGTGATAATCATATGGTAATAAAGCTGATATTTTTCTTGTTGAGTCTAAATGGGCTACGGTATAAGCTTCTTCTATCACTACAATTATTGGGTCAAACTCGCTCACTTTTTTTGCGCCAAAATACATATTAAATTCTAACTAGTTAATGAAATCAACAGAATTCATTCTTCAAAATATTTAAAATTTCAAAACTCAAAATTTAAAGCATTAATATTCTGACATTACTTTACAAATGAACACATTAGTAACTCAAGTCACAGACTGAAAACTTATTCACCCTTAAATTTGTCTTTCTTAAAAAAACATATGAAAAATAATCTTAGATCAAATTTATTGATGGCATTATTGGCAAGCTTTACATTAGGACTTACCCCTTTCTTTCCTGAGCCACACATTGTTGGCAAATTGAGATGGATTAAAGGAGGTGGAAAAGGAATGCAGCTTATGGATTATGCTGATCTTTTGATGCATGGATTGCCATGGCTATTATTAGCCTATTTTCTATTTAAATACGTAAAATCAAATTTTGTAAATAAAAACAATCGTAACATGAATATTAAAGAATTATTAAAAGAAGAAAATGTAAAAATTATTGATGTAAGAGAAACTTATGAATATTCTTCAGATCACATTCCTGGCTCTGTAAATTTTCCGCTTTCTCAATTTGCAAATTACTTGCCTAAATTAAAAGAAATGCAAGGTCCAATTATATTGTATTGCAGAAGTGGTGCAAGAAGCGGGCAAGCAGTCGCTTTCTTGAAAGCTCAAGGTGTTAACAATGCTTTTAATGGTGGTGGTTTGTATGAAATGGAAGGGTATACAAGCATTTTGAATTAATCCAATATAATAAATATCATTCTAATAACAGATATAAATTATTTGATTTAAAAAGTCTGAATAATAACTTTAAAAGTTAAAAAAAATAAGAATATGTTTTGCGGTTCACGATGTCCTTAAATTGTTTCAATATCAAAAAAATTCAATAATTAATTGAAAAAGGATATTGGTGAGCTAAATTATTCATAAAATAATTTGCCTCTAAAATCCACTTATTGTTTAATTAAAACCATTTATTGGTGATAAAAAAGAAAAAAATGAAAATAGAACAAATTTATACGGGATGCCTTTCAGAAGCTGCTTATTATATTGAATCAGAGGGAGAAGCAGTTATAATTGATCCTTTGCGTGAAACAAAACCTTATTTAGATAGAGCTAAAGCTGATAATGCAAAAATAAAATACATATTTGAAACACATTTCCATGCAGACTTTGTTTCTGGTCATATCGACTTGGCTAATAAAACTGGTGCTGAAATAGTATATGGACCTACAACGATGGAAACTGGCTTCAATAAAATAACTGCTACCGATGGTCAAATATTTAAAGTTGGTAAAGTTACTTTTGAAGTTTTGCATACTCCAGGACATACTATGGAAAGCAGTACATTTTTGCTTAGAAATGAAGTGGGAAAAGGAGTAGGTATTTTTACTGGAGACACTTTGTTTATTGGGGATGTTGGCCGTCCAGATTTAGCCCAAAAAGTAATTGCTGAATTAACTCAGGAAAAATTAGCAAGTCATCTTTATGATTCGTTGAGAAATAAAATCATGCCATTAGATGATGACATTATTGTATACCCAGGTCATGGTCAAGGTAGTGCCTGTGGCAAGAACATGAGCAGTGAAACCATGGACACCCTTGGACATCAGAAAAAAACAAATTATGCACTTCGGGCAGATATGACAAAAAAAGAATTTACTAAAGAAGTGCTTACTGGTCTTATGCCTCCTCCTGGATATTTTCCTCAAAATGTAATGATCAATATTAAAGGTTATGAACCTTTAGATTCTGTATTAAAAAAAGGAAGTAATGCTTTGACTCCACGCGAATTTGAAATGTTGGCAAATGAAACAAATGCAATAATTATTGATACAAGAGCAAAAGACGAGTTCAGAAAGGGGTTTATACCTAATTCAATTTACATCGGAATTGATGGAAGTTTTGCAACTTGGGCTGGAACTTTGATTCCAGACGTAAAACAAGAAATCCTTATAGTTGCTGATGAAGATAAAGTGCAAGAGGTAATCACAAGGTTAGCTCGTGTTGGATACGATAACGCTCAAGGTTATTTAAAAGGTGGATTCGAAGCTTGGAAGCAAGAAAAAAGGGAAATTGATTTTATCAAAACAGTAACTGCAGAACAATTATCAAAAATTACTGATCCAGAAATTGTGGATATCCGAAAAGCAAGCGAATTCAATAGTGAGCATATAATGGGAGCAATCAATGCACCCTTAGATTATATCAATGAAAGTATGAAAAAATTACTCCCTTCGAGTACTTATTATATACATTGTGCAACTGGATACAGGTCATTAATTTTTATTTCAATACTTCAATCCAGAGGATACCGTAATTTAGTTGACGTAAAATGTGGGTTCAATAAAATGAAAGATTCTAAGTTATTTGAAGTTACTGATTATGTGTGTCCAAGCACATTATTGTAAAACAATTAAGAATGATTTCTATTTTGTTATAGTTTAATAAATTTTGATTGGTTAAATAGAAAGGTGCATCTCGTAATGAAGTGCACCTTTTTCATTAGATTAATATTTACACTTTAATTTGCATCCTGATTAAATAAATAGTTTAAAAAGGACAAGAAAAAAATAAATGACCTCTTAAAAGGAGGGCATTTTACAAAATTTCACATTTTAATACTAACAACTATTATTAGTAAAAACAGCCAGATATTCGAATTTTCAAATATAATTTTCGGGTTAAAAATTTAAACTATAATTCGTAATATAATCCCAAGTTCAATCCAAGTCCGTGCAATCTATTTGAATTGTTATTAAAATTAAATGCATATCTTCCAAAAGGTTCTACATACCCATTAATTCTATGAAATAATTTTCTCTCGAAACCAAAACCTCCGATCAAAGAATTTAATTGCAGCGAAGATCTTTTACCATGAATTTCTACATAAACTTCATCTAGCCCGCGACTAAATTCGTATTGAAATTCTTCACTTAAAATAGAATTAAATTGCGCTCCAAATCTAAAATATGGCTTCCAATTTCTGTCCGAATAAAGTTTATATTTTCCTGAAATTGGAATAATTAAACTAGAAAGTGATAGGGAAAGTTTTTTGAATTCATCTCCCTCGGTATAATCAGCTACCGCATATAATTTTGCAGTTTCATAATCCCAAATTGATATTGTTGAATTGGTTAAACCAATCCCGCTTTCAATTGAAAACCTTGGTGAAAACAGCATTTCTAAGTTCAAATTAGATCCAAATTCAAAACCAGTGTTGAAATTTTTTACAAACGCAAAAGTTGGAGCTTTTACAGATAATCCAAGGTTGTAATAATCAGGAGTTAATTTTGATAAAAAAGACTTTTTCTTTTTAACTAAAACTGTTGGACTCAAATTCCATTTTCTTATCAGATTTTCACTTGAAACATACAATTGCAAGTTATTAAGAAGGTCAAAATTCACAATTTCATTGGATCTATTTAGTTGACCTAACCCAATATTCTCATTATTTATATTGGCAGCATCAGAACCTAATTGGTTTGTTCCACTATCATGCAGAATTAAAGTAGAGAAATAAGGATCGTTTTTATATGGGCCATTTTGGATAGCATAAGAATATTGGTTTAGTTTTTCCTTTAAATATTCAATTTCATTTTTTAGTGCTGCATTAACCAACGCACTTTGTTGATTTTCTAAAATTTGATTTTCTTCTTGAGAAATTTTATGTTCTAAATATTTCGTGATGTATCGATTTTGAAAAATGGTATCTATCAAATAAACATTTTGTTTAACGTACACCGTATCAATATCTTGAAATGAATTGCTCAAATCGGCATTATCATTTTTAGATCCTAAGGAATAACCAAAATATAAACACAAACCTAATGCAATAGGTAGCCAAGCCCACAAAGGTATTACTGCTTTGTTTCGATTCGAGTTGGAATCGATTTTGCCTTTAAGGTCCTCCCACATTGACCAATTAGTAGTTTCTTTGGGAGGTTCAGACATTTTTTGTTTTAACTTGTCGTAAAATTCTTCCAAATTTTAATTATTTACAGGGTTATTAAAATCAATATTTTCCTCATGGTCTTGCCCTAGAATGTTAAAATTTTCTTTTAAAATCAATTGCAATTGTTTTTTTGCTCTATTTAAGTTCGATTTAGATGTTCCTTCTGATATATTAAGTATTTCAGCAATTTCATTGTGTTTGTATCCATCTATGATATAAAGATTAAATACTGACCTATAATGTGGACTTAATTTGCTTATACATTCCAATAATTCATCATAACTAATTTGGTCTAAAATATCTGGATCATTAGATTTCAAATCGAACATATAATTCTCAATATCAGAAGTTTCATTTTTTTTACTCCTATAAAAATCGCTATTACAATTGATGATAATTCTTGCAAACCAGTTTTCAAAAGATCTTTCTATATCAAACAAATACAATTTATTAAAGACTCTCAAAAAAGCATTGCTTAAAATTTCCCTAGCATCATCATTATTAGAACTATACCTTCGGGCAATATGATAACCAAAGGAATAATACCTGTCGAATAAATGCCGTTGCGCTTTCTCTGATCCAGATAAGCATTGTTTGATTAGCTCTTTAATTTTGTTCCACTTGTTTAAATGTATACGACTGGTTAAGAGAAAATGGTTGCTTGGGGTTTTTCATAATTTAAAAACATAAAACTTACTTTCAATAAAATATTAAAATTCGGGTGAATGTTTATATCCATTTCTATACTCGAAAAAAATATATTTTGAGAATTATTGGTACTCATGCCTAAAAAATGAATATGAACCGAATTTTCAAAAACTTTATACAATTCTTCTTAAAGACAGGATATAAGCTTCTAATATCCAAAAGATCATTTTTAATTAAAACTGACCTTAATTTATCATCAAACAAAGTTACTAAAATTGAAATTGTAAGTTCACACTGCCAATAAAAGAATTCAATCCTGTATTTCTCATGTAATAAGCTGTTCTAAATTCAATAGATTTGAATGACATTTGCCTATTTAGTAAATTAGCATGAGCAAGTCCATAAACTGGATAATAACCAAAAGCAACACCCATGTGTTTGCTTTTCAGAGTGCTTAAGTCAAAATCTGACGTATAATATTGTTCTGTAGAAAGATGGGTTTTGTAAGGAGCAAAATAAATGGACCCTTCTTGAGTGTGGTATCTAAAAAATGGTGAAATACTAATGCTATTATTTATTTTTATCGGAAGTTCAAGGCTTGCAGTATGCGCTTTAATTCCAAAATCGTCTTCGTAATACCGGTAATATGATCGCAAAATAAATCTGTCACTGATAAAATAATTAAATTGAACACTTAATGGGATTTTTAATCTCGACTGTGGTAATCGTTCGATATCTAGTGTATTCATATCACTGAAATATACTCTATGAAAAGGAGTAGAAAGCAGGCCAGTCATATAAATAGCTTCAGCACTTATAGCTATTTGCATTTGCTTGTTGAGTACTTGAGAAAAAACTGCAGATAAATTGTAAGAACTTCTTTTATTTGTTGGAATGGTTACGGTTCTGCGAAGTTCAATAGGAAAATAGGGTCTCCATTGATCAATGAAAGCTTGAGCTTGAAAACTCAATTCAGTATTCCCTTGATTCCATTCTTTTGCAAAATTAAGCCCTCCATTAATTGAAGTGTAATCGAATTCATTGCTAAACCCAACTCTACCTCCATAAGTTAATCCTTTTCCAAGATCTTTTTGAGTGAATCCTAGATTTCCATACACTCTAGTATCTTGGACAGAAGCTGAAGACATACGTGCATCAATCATATCCGTTGATGCGGATGTATATGCATCAGCACCAACTGTAATTTGCAAACTTTTAGCTGAATCAATTGGAATATTGACAATCAACATGCTTGCACCGTCAATCAAATGTTCGGTACCAATTCCTCCTTCTACAGCTGAATTATTTCCTTCTTGTTGGTAATAACTAGCTAAAAAATTTACATCTATTGCTTTATCATTTCCTTTCATTCTGTATTCGCTTTGTGAATAAGTAAGAATAGGTATAAGAAAAACAACGATTATGGCGATTAATCTCATTTTTTAAGTTTAATGGATAAATATGAAGAACTGATAATAGTAGAATTCAAATTATAATTCATTTCGCTATCCTATTTTTGGTTAGAAAAAATATTAGGTTTTAGAAATGATGAGGTGAGCTGAATTCTAAAAATTACTAATTCAAAATTCTTAATTACAACCACATCCTCCTCCAACTTTTCCCCCATTTGCTCCAGATGCGCCTTCCCTATAAGATTGAAAATTTGATTCAAATGTGACGATCTTTTTCTGACTCAGAACCATGTCTTTTTCATTGATGTGCATTTTCTGATATGGTGCTACAGCGCATGAACTCGTCACAAATAAGACAACCGGTGTTATGATTATTAATTTAATTATATTTTTCATTTTAATAATTGATCGATTCAAAATTTAAGATAAACAGGTTAGTTTGAAAAAAACCTGATTAATTGTAGTTCAATTTTAAGTTTTCGGAATGAATTATTTCATCATCATCCGTTAAAATAATGCCTTCCACATTTTTAAGTTTGTTGATTAGAAACAAACCTTCTTCTTTACCCAAAACAAATACAGAAGTTGCCAAGGCGTCAGCAATTTCAGCATCTGGGCAAATTATGGTAACACTTTTGATCCCTGAAGTAGGATATCCTGTTCTTGGATTGATAATATGAGCAAACCTTTTGCCTTCACTCGTGAAAAATTTCTCATAGTTCCCTGAAGTTACAACAGCACAATTATTAACCGACAAGTCAGCTATTTCTCTTTTTGGGTTTTTAGGATCGCTAATTTTTATGTCCCATAATTCAGAATTTGTTGAGGTTTTTCCCCAAATCAATAAATCGCCACTTGCATTAACTATGCCTCCTTGCACACCTTCAATCTTTTCAATCAATGCTTTTGCTTTATTCGCAGCATAACCCTTTCCTATTGCACCAAAACCGATTTTCATTCCTTTCTCTTTCAAAAAAACCATGTTATTTTCCATGAGTTCGATATTTTCCCAATTAATTTTGGATTTTGCCTCTTCTATGTCTTTACTAGAAGGCAACGAATGTTCTTTTCTATCAAACACATAAACTTTATCCATTGATGCAAAAGAAATGTCGAACGCCCCATTGGTCAATGCGGATATTTTTTTCGCTCTATGAATAAGATCGTACAATTCTTTGTCTACTTTTACCGGAACGATGCCAGCATTCCGATTAATTTCGCTGGTTTGAGAATTTTCATCCCAAGATGAAATCAATTTTTCAATTCTAGATACCTCTGCAATTCCTTTATTAATTGCATTCCATCCTATATATTCATTCTCAGCAACAATTCTAAAAACAAATTTACACCCCATGAGCTTCGTCTCCTTTTCAACTGAAACACTAGACTGTCCCTTGACAAATAAAAAAGAAAACAAACACAAAATTGACAATGATAACAATCTCATTATATCAAAGATTTTATTTCTTTAGTAAAAGCCTTCGGAGTTTGATTGTCAAATTTTAAATGTTTTATTACCGCCCCTTGGGAATCTAATAATACAATGTGAGGAAATAATCCTGAAGGGTTGTACTTAGAAGCTAATTTTTCATTGTAAGCAGTTTGTTCTGCTGGCAATTTATTTTTCTTTTTAGCAGGAAAATCAAGGTATACAACGACTAAATTATCTTTTTCAAAACTTTTAAAATCTTCGGCAAGCAATATAGTTTCCTTAAATTTCATACAAGGAATACACCAATCTGATCCAGCAAAAACCACTAAAATCTCTTTATTCTGATCAGAAGCAATTTTCTGTGCAGATTCCAAATTCGTTTGCCATTCCACTGGATTATTGAAAATGAACAAACTTTGCAACAAAATGAATATTGATAACATAAATAATATTTTAATTATTAGTAATACGGACGAAAAGATCGAATTGGTTGCTAGGGTTTCTTGAATTAAAAAAATAATTTATAACAAATTTATAGAGGTTGTATATAAACATAAAGGGATACTCGAATATTGCTATTTGAAAATTTCAGCGTGTTAAAATTATTTTAAATATTTACATGGTTTAGCCCAAGATTAGGCCAATAAGTATTGAAGAGATTCAGGTAGGCCAGTAAATAAGATTTTATTCAATTGAATGTGCAATTTTTGGTTCAAAATTCACCATTAAAAAATAAGCAACAATCAATATTGAGACCGATCCAGTAATTATAAAAAAGAATTGAGCTCCAAATCCATACCATACCAGTCCGCCAAGAAAACTTGAAAGCATTGCTGCAATGCTATTAAAAGCTTCATAATTGCCAATTGCAGAACCTACTTCTTTTCCTCCAACTACGTTGCTTATCCATGCTTTTGCTACCCCTTCAGTACAAGAAGCATATAATCCATACAATAAAAAAAGTGCAAAAATGAACGGAGAAAATCTTGTGGTTAATCCAAGGCAAAAATAAACAATTGAGAACAACCCTATTCCAATTATAAAAATCTTTTTAAGCCCAAGTTTATCAGCCAATATTCCTATCGGGTATGCCGAAAGTGCATAGATTAAATTATAGAAAACATAAATCCAAATAACTACATTATCCTTTACTCCCAAATTGCTTATGTACAAAAGCAAAAATAAATCTGTGCTATTTACTAATGCAAACAAAAGTAAACCTAGAACTAATTTTTTATAAGTTTTGGGACTTTTGACAATATACGACCACATCACATAAAGAGAGGGGCGAATTTTCGAAATTGAATTAGAATTGTTTTTTTCTTTGATTAATAAGGTAAATAATATCGCTAGCACACCGGGAATAAAAGCAATTAGGAATATCGCTTTATAAGATTCCGGATAGATGGCTAGAAAAATAATCGCAATTACGGGACCAATTGAAGCACCTAAAGTGTCCATTGATCTATGAAAACCAAAAATTCGTGCTCTATTTTTTTCATTGGATTCTGCGGATAACAAAGCGTCTCTAGCTCCAGTCCTTATTCCTTTACCAATTCGATCAGTAACTCGAGCTCCTAATACCCAAAATGCATTTGCCCAAACTGCTAGCAACGGCTTGGATAATGCACTCAATGCATAACCTAATTGAACAAAAGGTAATCTTTTTAATGCCAAATCAGACCATCTTCCAAAATATGCTTTACTAAGTCCAGCAGTTGCTTGAGCTATTCCTTCTAATATTCCTATTCCTAAAACTGTAAATCCAATACTCTTCAAATAAAAAGGCATAATTGGATAAAGCATTTCACTTGCCATATCAGTAAAAAGGCTTACTAAGCCTAACAATAAAACTGTTTTAGTGATTTTGCTCTTTGCTTTTGGGACCACCTATTTATTCTTGGATTCTACTGAAATTAATTATAATTGGAACTAAGAAAAATGTCTTTTTGCAGCCATTGCTGCCCCTATTATACCTGCATCATTTTCAAATTTCGCAATAACTATGGGTGTATCAATCGTCAACTTGTGCTGAAATTTTTCAAATTTAGTACTTGCTCCTCCTCCCAGAATAAATAAATCTGGCGAAAAAGTGGTAACTATATGATTTAGAAAGAAATCAAATCTCTTGCCCCAAGCTTTCCAAGATAATTCGCTAATTTTCCTTGCTTTATCTCCAGCATAAAACTCAATAGGTTTCCCTTTTTTACCAAAAATTCTGCCCAATTCAATGTTTGGTATCAATTGACCGTTGTAAAATACGCCTGAGCCAAGGCCTGTTCCAATAGTTATCATAATTACCATACCATCGTCTTTGCCTTTTCCTGCGCCTAACTCCATTTCTGCAATTCCTGCAGAATCGGCGTCATTGAAAACAATATATTGATGCCCAGTTTTTGATTTGAATAATTCATCAATTTGAACGCCTACCCAGGATACATCAATATTGCCTGAAGTAATAGCTTTACTTTTTATCACTACAGTTGGAAAACTTACTCCAATGGGCCCATCATACTGAAATTGATCTACTAATTCTTTGACCGTATCTGCAATATTTTCAGGAGTTGCTGGATCAGGAGTATCCAATCTAATGCGCTCACTCAGAAAATCTCCATTGCTTGTATTAACCAAGGCAGCTTTGATACCTGACCCACCAATATCGATTCCCAAAACACCAATTGAATCACTCATAAATTAATAAATTTTATTCTAGTTTTAAAAATAATTACATATACCAATGACAATTTAAAGAATTAAAATCAATCGAAACAAATTGATTTTATCAATATTATTCATTTTTACAAAAAAATAATTTTAACTCCATGTAAAATTTCAAATAAAATATAACACAGGATTGAATTTTGTAATTTCATAGAAGATTGAATATCTTTTTTTAATTTCACAGTTAACAACCATAATTAAATAAAAAATAAACCTTGAAAAAACTAAATCGAAAAACTGCTAATATTAATCAAATTTATCCTGAAAGAATTTTGCAATTTGGGGGAGGAAATTTTTTAAGAGGCTTCGTTGATTGGATAATTGAAAGATATAATCGGCAATCTAACGATGAAAAATTAGGCATTGTAGTCATTAAAGTTCGGAAAGAAGGCAGTTATCAAGACTGGAAAGATCAAGATGGTCTTTTCCATATGTTTATTAAAGGTTATGCTAATGGAAAAATTATAGACGAGAAAACACTTATCAAGAGCGTTGGTAGAATAATACATGCTCATGGTGACTGGATTGAATTCATAAATTCTGCACAACAGCCTTTGTTAAATATCATTATATCAAATACCACAGAAACGGGAATAAATTTTGATGAAAATGACAATATAGATCAAACTCCTTCTACTTTTCCTGGCCAACTTTGTCAATGGCTATACCATCGGTTTACCTATTTTAACGGTGTGCGGAAAGCAGGTTGTATTATTATTCCTTGCGAACTTATAAATAATAATGGAGAATTATTAAAACAAGTATTACTCCAATATGCAATTCATTGGAATTATGGTGATGCTTTCATCAAATGGTTAGAAAATGAAAATCATTTTTGCAATACATTGGTTGACCGAATCGTCTCTGGTATTAAAGAAGAAAATATTCAAAAATATCAAGAAAGAGTTGGTTATGAAGATCAATTGATGACAGAAAGCGAACCTTATCATTTGTGGGCAATTGAATCTAAATATGACATTGGATCTAGACTTTCGCTTAACCGAATTGGTTTAAATGTTATTTATACTACTAACCTTAAGCCATATAGAGAATTAAAGTTGAAAATTTTAAATGGTGCTCATTCATCTATGGTTCCTATTGGACTACTCTTAAAACTTGAGAAAGTGATTGATGTGATGAATCATGAAAACCTCAGTACGTTTATTGAAAAATTGATTCTCGAAGAAGTTTTACCTAGTCTGGATGTCGATAAAGAATCGGGAAAAGAATTTGCTAATGAAGTAATCGATAGATTTAAAAATCCATTTCTAGATCATTATTTAAAATCCATTTCCCTTTATTCGATCTCAAAATTTAATAATAGATACAAACCAACAATTAAAGCTTATCTTTCACTTAATAATAAATTACCAGAGAGATTAATGTTGGCATTTTCTTCAATGCTTATTTATTATCGAGGAAATTTAAATGATTTGCATTTCAATCCAAGTGATCAAAAAGAAAAAATAAATTGCCTGCAGAACCATTGGAGTAAAATTTCTAAATCAAAAATATATGATTCTTCTATGCTGCAAGACCTTTTGGCTGAAAAAAGTCTTTGGGAAGAAGATCTAAATGACATAAAAGGTTTCAGCGCTCTTGTTGCTGATAATCTTAATCTTATAAATTCAGGAAAATTAATGGAAAAAATAATTAATTTAAGCTGACAAATAAAACTGAATATTAGATGAAACAGATTTCAGTTTTGAAAAGCAGCAAATGAATTAACATTCAAAACATTAATATGAAATCTTTTTCTTTCGCGTTTTTCTTGGTTCTTTTTATAAGCTTTAGTCTTTGCTCTCAAAATAATGAAACTTATAACGTTACTTTTTTTGGTTCTTCTGTTTGCAATGGTACTGGAGCAAAAAATAATCATGGATATGCTTGGTTATTAAATAATACCAATTTTTTTGATACAACAATTTTCAAATATTATAATGCATCTACAGGTGGAGACAATACCATCAAAGTTGAAATATTTGATCGATTAACTCAAAAGTTATACCCCACGAAACCAAATATTGTAGTTCTCGGTCTTTCTTTAGGAAACGAAGGAATTTTATCTCCAATCGATGATGATGGTAGGGAAAAAATATTAGAACAATTTAGATCCAGATTGAAGGCATTGGCTGATTCGCTATCTAATGTAGGCATAAAACCAGTCATTGTGAATTGTTATGCACATACCTTATTCAAAACTGAACAATATTTATACACTAAAAAAATGAACCGCATCATTAATACTTGGGAATATCCAAGCGTTAATGTGTTGGGCACAATTGATGATCTGTCAGGTAAATGGGTCGATAATTGTGTACGCGATCCATGGCATCCTAACGACTTAGGACATGAAGAAATGGCATATGCTTTTGTACCCTCTTTGTTCGAAGCAATAATATCTGGAAAAAAAACGCCAAAATATGATTACAATCCCAGCTATTGTAAAATTTCGAATATTAAAGAAGTAGGTGAAGCAATATCTTTCATTCCGGAAAAAACAATGCACTCTTTTTCTTTGAGTTTTAAATTTAAAAATACATCAGATGGTCAAATTTGTGGTTTTACAGCAAATAATAAAAATCATAATATTATTATTGATGGCTTCAAATTAAAGTATAAAGGTTTATCCGCAATTTTCAATAGACATCTAAATGAATGGACATCCGTTGTATTATCTCACAGTTTTGCCAATGGGAAAACTTTTTTATTTGTTAATGGGGAAATGATTGGTTTTGTAGACGAACAATTTTCACCTGAAAAAATAATGTTTGCTGGGAACATACCATCCATTGATATCAAAGACATTGCTATTTACAGAGCCGCTTTAAATAATGATGAAGTAAAAGACTTGTTTAATAACAAATTGATACAATCTAGCTTGGAATTCTATAATCCAATGACAAAGCCGATAAAAGGAAATACAATTCCAAACAAAGCTCAAAGTTTATCAATTTTAAACATTGAACCAAAAGTTAACATCGAATTTGTAGAGGTAAATTTTTAAAACTAAAATTGATATTGAAAAGGAATTATGATTCAATTAATTGAAAATGCTAGAAAATATACAGGAAGAATTGCATTAAAATGTAATGAGGAAAAATGGAACTACGAACAATTAATTCAAAAATCAGAAAATATTGCAAATCAGTTAATTGGTGATGAAAATGACTTAAAAGAATGTAGAATTGCATTTCTTGTAGACCCAGGTTTTGATTATGTTTCCATTCAATGGGCAATTTGGCTGGCTGGTGGCATTGCAGTTCCTCTTTGTACAAAGCATCCATTACCTTCTATTCAATATGTCATAAATGATACCCAAGCATCTATAATAATCTATTCGAAAAACTACAAGCAATTAATTTTATCGTTAGAATTAAATATTGGGCAACAAAGCATTCCTATTGAAGCATTTGCTGAAAATGTTTTTCATAAAAAGGCATTGCCTAACGTCAGTACCGAAAGAAGAGCATTAATTTTATACACCAGTGGGACTACTGGTAATCCAAAAGGTGTGGTCACTACTCACCACAATATTGAAAATCAGATTACTGCGCTTATAGATGCATGGCAATGGGATAAGGACGATCATATTTTAAATGTTCTTCCACTTCACCATGTGCATGGAATTATTAACGTTCTTAGCTGCGCTTTATGGGTCGGAGCTTGCAACGAATTTTTAGTTTCTTTTGACGAAGAAAAAGTTTTTGATGTTTTTAAAAAGAAAGAAGTCAATTTATTCATGGCTGTCCCAACAATTTATTATAAACTAATAAACTATTTTCAAAACCTTCCAAAAATGGAACAGATTGAGATTTCTGCTGTACTTTCGAACTTTAGACTTATGGTTTCCGGTTCAGCAGCACTACCAATTTCTGTTCTCGAAAAATGGAAAGTATTAAGCAATCACACTTTATTGGAAAGGTACGGAATGACTGAAATAGGAATGGCTATTAGTAATCCATACAAAGGCGAACGAAAACCTGGTCATATTGGGCAAGCTTTAAAAGGAGTCAGTATAAGACTTGTTGATGAAAATAATAATGCAGTTCAAAATGGTGAGGTTGGCGAAATCCAAGTCAAAGGTCCAAATGTATTTCAAGAATATTGGCAAAAACCTGAGGCCACCAAAGATACTTTTTCAAATGATGGATGGTTCAAAACTGGTGATATTGCCATTTTTAATAAGGATAGTTATAAAATTCTAGGAAGGAATTCTGTAGATATTATAAAATCTGGAGGATATAAGATTTCGGCTTTAGAAATAGAAGAAGTTTTGAGAACATACCCTGGGATTCTTGAATGCGGAGTAATTGGAATTCCAGATGAGGAATGGGGAGAAATTATTGGAGCTTGTCTCATTACTAATGGAATTATTTTGGATATTCAACAACTTAATAGTTGGCTTAGAGAGAAATTGCCTAATTATAAAATTCCAAGAAAATATATTTTTCAGGATGACCTTCCTAGAAATGTAATGGGAAAAGTGACTAAAAAAGAACTTTTAATTTCCTTTTTAGAAGATTAAATTATAAATACTAAAATTTAATAAAACATATAAAATGACCATTTACGGTGTTTCATTGCTTGCTGCCTGCTTTCTGATTGGCAAAATAACAGGAACTTTTCTTGGAGTACTTTTGGGAATTAACGGTGATATAGGAGGAGTTGGATTTGCCATGGTCCTTTTAATGTTTTCTTATAATTTCCTCCAAAATAAAGGTTGGATCAAACAAGAGACAAAGTCAGGAATTGTATTCTGGAGTACAATGTATATTCCTATTGTTGTTGCAATGTCAGCCACACAAAATGTAAAAGCGGCCATCAGCGGAGGGCCTTTAGCAATAATACTTGGAATTATTGTGGTAGTGCTAGGGTTTTTACTTGTGCCTATAATTTCAAAAGTTGGCCAAGCTTCTGAACATTTAAACGAGATTCCTAAACCATGAATGTTATTGATGTTATAATTGGTAAAAACGGGCTATTATTTTCATTTCTTGTTGTTGGCGTTATCATGTTGATCTCATTTGGAATTTCAGAAAAGTTGTTAAATAAAAAAATTCCAGGTGTAGCAATTGCCATTATTGTTGGTTTAGGATTGGCATTTTTAGGAGAAAAAAATGGGCTTGGGGATATCCCTTTATTTGCGGGGATGACACTTCTAGGAGGTTCAATGTTAAGAGATTTTTCTGTTGTAAGTACTGCGATGGGTGCAGATTTAGAAAAAATAAAAAAAGCTGGTTTAGCTGGGATACTTTCGCTTTTTGTAGGGGTGCTTTTCTCATTTAGTTTGGGAGTCATTATTGCATATTTTTCTGGATTTACAGATATAGTAAGTTTGACTACTATTGGTGCTGGAGCTTGCACATATATTGTTGGCCCAATCACTGGATCTGCTCTTGGAGCAAGTTCAGAAATTATTGCTATTAGTATTGCTGTTGGAGTTGTAAAAACAATTGTAACAACCATTGGAACTCCATTGATTGCCAAATCAATTGGATTAAATAATCCACATTCTGCTGTTGTTTTTGGCGGCCTTTTAGGAACTTCAAGTGGCGTGACTGCAGGATTAGCAGCTACAGATCCCAAATTAGTACCGTATGGAGCAATTACTGCAACTTTCTATACAGGTTTAGGTTGTCTACTTTGTCCATCCATACTATATTTTTTGGTTAGAATTATTCTAAGCTAAATGGTA
>JAHEAQ010000096.1 GCA_024642705.1 Bacteroidota bacterium
AGCACTATTAATTTAGATGTTTCTGAATTTGCTTCAGGTGTATATTTCTTAAGAGTAGATAATGGAAAAACTTCAGATGTAAAAAGATTTATGAAGATAAAGTAGTTAATGGGTTACTACTTTTTGGGTTATCCCAATTTAGGTTTTAGGGAAGCAAGGCCATCGCTTATTTATAAGTGGTGGCTTTGTGATTTAACAGAAATTATTTTACCTATTGTCTTGTCTTGTAATTTTTTCAGATCAATACAATCTTTTATGCCTTGAGAGCAATCAGAATTCGTGTAGATTTCATTAAAAATTAAACATTATTTAAATACAGAATAAATCAGTATTTTTTCAAAAATGCAAATCTAATTATTATGGCTTCCCAAGATGAGCATTCCTTGTTAAGCCGCTATCATTCATTAATTCCAACACTTAAAACGCAAAATAGCTGACATATTAATTAAATAAATATTCAATCTTAAAGTGCTGATAATATTAAGTTAATAAATATAAAAATAAATTATATTTAATTATTTTAAAAAAATTTAGGCAATGGGGAAAATTAGTTTATAACTTTATATTAGTTATGATGACTTTTTGAAGTTATTTATAATACATTTTTAACCCTTTTTCCTTTACCTTAACCTAAAACAAGTACAATACCCATGTTCGATAAATCTTCACCTTAACGTTTCGATTTCTAAGAAACTTTTTATTTTCAATTTTTTACTTTTGACTATTGCATGCGCATTATTGCATTTGTGTGTGTCATTTGTCTATGCCATTTGTTCATGTCATTATTATATGTCATTTGTTCATGTCATTTGTATATGTCATTTGTAAATTAATTTAAAAGATATCCTTATCTTTTGAATAGGTGATTATTTTTCCTTATAGGTTTTGTGTTTGGTCTTTATTCAATATGAAAGATTCAAATACATTCAAATTTTGGATTCCTTTTGGTTCAAAAAAGACTATTTCTGATAGCTCTTTTCCTTCTTTATTCAAAATTATTCTTGAGCTCTTTATTAAAGTGAAAATTCGTCGACTTTTTAAGTCCAAAATGTCCACATTCTTATTAATCTTAGTTGCCATAATTTCAATTGGTCTCAATGACCTAGAAGCTCAAAAAATTGAAAAACTTGAACAAGCTGCAAATGGAACGATATCCTCAATAAACGACCCCGTCGAATGGATATCAGGAAACTTAAATGCTGCAAAAGCCCATTATACGGAGTGTATGGTAATCCCATATCATCTTGAAATAATCAATCTTGTACCAGGAACTACTTATTCTGTAACCATAGGTTGGGATACAAAAAAAGGAGGAAAAAATGCAATTGACTATATTACATCATATGATTATACTGGAAATCACTCGAACTTTGGACATAACCCAGAAGTCATAAATCCATTAGCAAATACTGCGTTATTTGAAACTTCACCTTCCATGATGTCTGTTTCTATTCCAGAGCCTTCTTCTGAGGGGTCTTCAGGAATAGGATTAGGCCAGCCAACACTAACATTTAGAAGCCTAGCTGCAATTAATCGGCAAATGAGAATTTTTAATGGGACTATTTCAAGTATCTCATACGTGAATGAAGGTAGTTTAGCTTTAGGAACTACCTCTTCAACCTTAAAAGTAAATTTCAAAGTAAATGGTGGACAAAGCACTGTAGTTTTAGCTTGGGGAGGACATATAGCTGCTCAGAATATTTGGGGGTTTGGTAATTCAGCTTCGAATATTAATGGAAGTCCGTACCACACTTTTATAGATGCTTGTATTAATCTAAGTGGTTGCGGAAATAAAGATGTGCAACTCCAAACAAGTGCAGTTTATGAACCTCCACTTTGCGAAGTAAAAGGAACTACAATAGCTTGTACGACAGATTCCAATCTGATATACGAAGTGCCCACCAATAATACAAATGGTGAATATATATTTAAGTGGACAATTTCGAACAATACTTCAGGAGCATCAATTGTTGGTTCTAGCACAAATTCAAGCGTAGTGGTTAATCCTGGATCATCTGCTGGGTCATTTCTTATTAATGTAAAGATCTCAAAACCTCTTTCAGAAGGATCATTATCTTCAGAATGTTTTGCTTCTGTAACTGTTAAGAAATTAACGTGTTCAATAACCAAAAATAAAGATTTTGAAAATTTATGCGATCCAGTTCAAACTAAACCAGGATCTGCTACAGTTTATCCTACAGGGGGAAGCGGTAATTATACTTATTTGTGGTCCAATGGAGAAAAGACAAAAACAGCCATCAATTTGCCAATTGGCATTTCAACTGTAACTGTAACTCAAACTTCTGATGGAAATAATATGACAAACGAATGTTCTACAGAGTGTTTAATTGAAATTTTTGAAATTGGAGAACCTTGTTGTGATTCACCAACCATAACTTGTCCTGCGGATAAAACAATAGAATGTGATGTATCAACTAATCCATCTATTACGGGAGTTCCATTAAGCATAGGTGCTTGTGGAACGATAACTTTTAGCCGTGCTGATGTAATTTCTAATGGAAAATGTCCAGGCGAATATACAATTACCAGAAAATGGACTGCTACAGATGCAAAAGGAAAAACGAATAATTGCAACCAATTGATTTCTGTTTTTGATACCAAAAAGCCTGTAATAACTTCAAATAACAAAAGTGGTTATCTTGGTTGCTCCCCAAATATAATAACGCCAACATTTTCAGGTATTGATAATTGCAGCGGAATTTTCGCTCCAATAGTAACTACAAGTGGCAAAACAAAGGATAATGTTGGGAATGCAAAGTGCAATAATTTTTCTCAAACTTGGTATGCCAATTATACAGATGATTGTGGAAATGTAGGAATTCAAAAAAGTGTAACTTATACTTGGACTGAAGATTCAGAAGTACCAGTAATCAAGCCAAATAATCAGAGTAGAGATTTAGGATGCAACCCAAGTATAGTGCCTCCAACATTTACTGCAACTGATAATTGTTTGGACGTCGCAGTAAATTTAACACCAACAACTTCTGGAAAAAAAGCGAATGGAAAATGCGGATATGTACAAACTTGGACAGCTAACTATACAGACAAATGCTTGAATAAAGCTGCTGAAGTAAGTGTAACCTATACATGGACAGAAGATCTAGAAATACCAATAATCACAGCTAGTGATCAGAATAGAGATTTGGGTTATAACCCAGAAATAATTCCACCATCCTTCTCAGTAAAAGATAATTGTTTAGATGCTACATTTAATGTAATACCTACAACTATAGGGGCACAGGCTAATGGCGAATGTAGATTCACTCAAACATGGACAGCAAATTATACGGACAAATGTTTGAATAAGGCAGCTAAAGTGAGCGTAACTTATACTTGGACTGTAAATTCAGAAATTCCAAAAATCATTGCAAGTGATCAGAGTAGAGATTTAGGTTGCAACCCAAACATTCAACCACCGACATTCTCTGTAAGTGAAAATTGTGCGGATGCTACAATAAATGTGATTCCTGTAACTGCTGGCGCACAATCGAACGGCACATGTGGATTCACTCAAACATGGACAGCAAACTTTACTGACAAAAATTTGAAAAAAGCTGCTGAAGTGAGTATAACTTACACATGGACTGAGGATTTAGAAATTCCAGTAATCACAGCAAGTGATCAGAGTAGAGATTTGGGTTGCAATCCAAGTTTTCTGCCACCAACTTTCTATGCAACTGATAATTGTTTGGATGCTACATTAAATGTAGTTCCAACAAATTCAGGTCCTTCAAATTATGGCTGTTTTTTCGCACAAACATGGACTGCTAATTATACTGACAAATGTTTGAATAAGGCGGTTGAACAAAGTGTAACGTATACTTGGACTGAAGATTTAGTTGTTCCTATAATTATAGCAAGCGATCAGAGTAGAGATTTGGGTTATAGTCCAGATATTAAACCACCGACCTTTTCAACATACGATAATTGTTTGGATGCAACATTAAACTTACTTCCAGCAACTTCCGGTCCTTCTAATGATGGATGTTCTTTTACCCAAACATGGTCTGCAAACTATACTGACAATTGCTTGAATAAAGCAGCTGAAGTGAGCGTGACCTATACTTGGTCAGTGAATTCACAAGATGCAATAATTATTGCAAGCGATCACAGTAGAGATTTGGGTTGCAACCCAAATATTATACCACCCAAATTCTATGCAGCTGAAAATTGTTTTGATGTTACGGTAAATGTAGTGCCAACAACAATTGGCCCTGAAAATAATGGATGTTCTTATTCTCAAACATGGACAGCACGCCATGAAGGAGCAAATTCGAATAATGTGGTCGAAAAGAGTGTAACCTATACATGGACGGAGGATTTGGAAATACCTGTAATAACCCAATTAACAGGAGCTGAAGATGGTACATATTTTGGATGTAATCCAGTTGTTGCCCCTACATTTAAGGCAACTGACAATTGTTTGGATGTTTCCGTGAGTGTTTTGCCTACAACTACAGGACCATCTCATAACGGATGTTCTTATACTCAAACATGGATAGCAAACTATACTGACAATTGCTTGAATAAAGCAGCTGAAGTGAGCGTGACCTATACTTGGACAGAGGATAAAGATGAGCCAATTATTACTTTTGTTAATCCAATTTTGAAAGAAATAGGAAATGGAGGCACTTTGAAAGTTCAATGTTATGGACAAGATCCTAATTGGTCTTTGCCTGAAGCCAGCATTTATGATGTTTCTGTTTTTGGTGGATGTCAAGGAGAAGTTGATTTAGTTGTCTCAGAAGTCGTTGTTTCAGAAGGGGATTGTTCTTCTGATGGATATATTGAAAAGTTTAAATGTTCGTGGACAGCAAACAATGGATGTGGTAATGCTATTACACTATTTATTTATATGGAAGTCGTAGATACCATTTCTCCAATTATAATAGGTGTGCCTACAGACATCACAGTTTCGTGCGATAATTTACCTGGAGCTCCAAATTTGAAAGCTATTGATGAATGTCTATGTGCAGATATTGAAATGACAGAATCATTATTAACTTCTGAATGCCTGAATGGACAAGTAATCGAAAGGACTTGGACGGCCTATGATTGTTGTGGAAATGTAACAATAGCTACTCAAACCATTACATTGATTGATAATGTCGCTCCTTCCTTGAAAGTAACCTTACCAGATGGTACTGAAATTTATGATAATAAAGTTCTTGAATTTGATTGTAATATTGGCGGTATTCCATCTAACTTCTTAGGTTTGTCTGTATTTTCTGCAGAAGCAACTGAAGGTTGCAGTGGAACTCCTGAGGTAACATTTAATTCTAATACTGAGACAAGTAATAATTGTAATGATGGAGCATTAGAAGTGCATACTTTTGTTTGGGCTGCAAATGATGCCTGTTTGAATACTTCTTCTATTACCTTAAAAATTAAAGTTATAGATACGGTGCCGCCAATAATTATGAATTTAGAAGATCAAATTTGTGATAATGGTGATGGTTTACCTTTTATTTATGCAATTGATAATTGTAGTAATGCATATTTACAATATTTTGATGTTGAAATAGAAGGAGGTTGTGGCACTGAATTCAAAAGAATCTACTTAGCTTCTGACGCTTGTGGTAATACTATTGAAAAAGAACAAATTATCATTAGAGAAGATCATATAGCACCAGAAATAGTTCTTACGAATCCATTATTCGAAGGTATTGAAAGTGGAGATACTATTGAAATGGAGTATAATTTACAAACCAATGGCAATTTCACTAATTTCAGTATAAATGATGCTCAATTCAAAGACGAATGTAACTTGGCTTTGACAACGTCTTATACTGAAGAATTGATGCTTGGCTTAGATTGTAAAGAAGGAAATACTAAGGCTTTAATTAAAATGACTTGGAGCGCTGAAGATGCATGTGAAAATATTTCACAAATATCTATATATGCCTTGCTAAATGATACACAAGCTCCTGTTATTTCTAATTTCAAAGCTGAATTTACAACTTCATGTGCGAAGGAAATTCCAAATGTAATTATTACTGATAATTCAGGAAAAGTTACATCCACCATAGATGAAACAATAATTCCTGGAGATTGTCCTGGAAATTATCTTATCATTAGAGTAATTCATGCTGAAGATGAATGTGGAAATGTATTGAATGAATCTCAAAAAATTCATATCATTGATATATTAGGTCCTGTGATAGAAGGTGTCGAACCTTATGTTTGTGAAGACTTGTCCATACCTAATGTGTCTGCATTTGATGCATGTAGCTCAGAAATGATTTCTGTTGCAATGGTACAAGACACTGTTCAAAAAGAAAATTGTGAACCATCAATGCTAATTAGAAGAATTTGGTCAGCTACAGATCTTTGTGGAAATACAACCGAAATCGAACAAATTATTTCAATCAATGATGTTACACCTCCAGAACTTATATACAATAATAATATAGTTCCATTCTTAAATTCTGAAACTGAAGTTATGCTCTCTGATGTTAAAAGAATGTTAGAAGTAAATAGTATAGAATGGTACAATATTATTTCTTACGATGCTTGTGTTGGGGAAGTTGTAAGACCAGAATTTACAGAGACATCAGAATTTACAGAAATATGTTCAGAATCTGGATACTTGGAAATGAGGACATTCCATTGGGATTTTGTAGACGTATGTGGAAACAAATCGACAGTAGAATTCAAAGTAAAAATTGTAGATGATGTTGCGCCAATAATGATAAATGTGCCTCAGAGTGCTGATTATGGCTGTCTTGGAATGCCTGAAATTAGAAATCTTAATAGTCCAGAATTTGGAGAGCACATTGATTCTATGAGCGGTTCTATTGCATTTATCCAATCAGAGGAAATGATCAATGGAATTATGGTCATGACTAACATTTGGACAGCAACAGATGCATGTGGAAATGTGACACAGGTATTACAACAATTAACTGAGATTGTACATTCAGATTTGTCTTCTTCAATATCTGCAGCTAATGATATATTATGTAATTCTCATAATAATTTAGTAACAGCAAATACAGAAGGCGGAGAAGGGCCATTTTCATATGAATGGACAATTGAAAGCAAAGATTGTCAGATCCAAGGTGGACAAGGCACCAAATCAATTGAAGTATATGTCGGATTCCATTCTACAATTGTTAAATTAAAAGTTACGGATGCCAATCAATGTGAATCTTATAGTGAATATGAGATTAACTGCATTGCAAAAGGCGGAATTAATCGATCGGAAAATTATCCATTAGAAGGGGAGATATTTATTTCAAATATTTCACCAAACCCAACTGCTGACAGAATTGTAATGTCAATTATATCGCATGATGCTGCAACAATTCAATACACTATTTTGAATACGATGAACGAAAGGATATTAACCAATAAAGTTAATATTACAGAAAGTGAAAGTAATATAATTGTTGACGTGAATGATTTCTCACCAGGTATATATTATATTTTGATTGATAATGGTAGGTCTACTGATATTAAGAGATTTATGAAGATATAGAAGCTAACGGGTTACTACTTTTGGGAAAAACCTATTAAGTTTCAAGAAAACAAAGCCATCACATTATTTTATGTGGTGGCTTTGTAATTCGCACGAAAAAAATACTAATTATTCAATTCAAGCAATATATTGCTTATCAAGGCTGTCCAACCAGTCTGGTGGGAAGCACCTAGTCCACGGCCAGTATCACCATTAAAAAATTCGTAAAACAAATGATGATCCTTGAAATATTTATTGTTCGAATACAATTTCTTCTTGCTTTCCGAATGATAATGAAATTTGCCCTCATCTCTTTCGAACAATTTTAGAAGCCTCAATGAAAGTTCTTTTGCTATTTGTTTCAAATTCATTTTAACACCTGAACCATAAGGAAATTCGTATACATATGTAGGGCCATAAAAATCATAATATTTTCGCAATGATTGTATAATCAAATAGTTCAATGGCAACCATATTGGACCACGCCAGTTTGAATTACCACCAAACATATCTGTCATACTTTCGCCAGGTTCATATTTGATTTTATGTTGCCCGTGATGTTCGAAAACAAATGGGTTTTTCTCGTGAAATTTTGACAAGGAACGCACTCCATAATCTGAAAGAAATTCATTCTCATCGAGCATTCTTTTTAATACATGTTCTAGTCTATATCCTCTCATTATTGAAAACAAATACTGATCATTTTCATTCGTCTCCTCAATTCTTGAAATTAGACTTGCCAAATCAGGCCTTGTTCTAATAATTCTTTGTGCCCTAGATTTAAACTCTTTTAACCCATCAAATAAATCTTTGTTTATAATTTCAATAGCAAATAATGGAATAATTCCTACTAAAGAACGTACTTTTAATTTTGAGTTTACCCCTGTATCCATCTCTACTACATCATAATAGAAATCATCCTCATCATCCCACAATGAAATATTCTTCTTTCCAATATTATGCATGGCCCAAGCAATGTTAAGAAAATGTCTAAAAAATTTAGCTGCAGATTCTTCATATGCTTTATTTTGTAAAGACAATTCTATAGACATTCTTAGCATATCTAAAGAAAACATTGCCATCCAACTTGTTGCATCTGCCTGTTGCATTTGTTTTATTCCTTTCGGCATATTGCTTCTGTCAAAAACACCAATATTATCGAGTCCCAAAAAACCACCTTCAAACAAACCAGACCCACTTGAATCTTTTTGATTAACCCACCACGTATAATTTATCAATAATTTTTGAAAACACTTTTCAAGAAAATCCAGATCCCCTTTACCAGTAGCTAGTTTATCTTTTTCATAAACATCCCAAACTGCCCAGGAATGCACTGGAGGATTTACATCGCTAAAATTCCACTCATAAGCAGGAATTTGGCCATTTGGATTCATGTAAAATTCCTTAAGCATCAACATCAATTGTTCTTTCGCAAAATCAGGATCAATTTCTACGAAGGTTGTAGTATGAAAAGCTAGGTCCCATGCTGCGTACCATGGATATTCCCATTTGTCAGGCATTGAAATAATATCTCTATTGGTCAAATGTTCCCATTGCTCATTTCGTCTTTCTAATCTATAAGGTGGGATTTCTCCAGGTCCTCCATAAAGCCATTTGAAAACATCTAAATAATAAAATTGCTTTGTCCATAATAACCCAGCAAATGATCTTCTGAGTATTATTTTTTGTTCTTCATTTAGATGCCCAGTTTTTAAGCCATTATAAAATTCTTCTGTTTCAATAATTCTTTGTTGAAAAACCTCAGTAAAATTTTCCCACGGTTGAGCTAGTTTTTTCTTTGATAACCTAACTTTGAATATTACTTCACCTTCTGAGGGAACTTCAGCTTTGTACCAAATCCCAACTTTAGTTCCTTCTGAAATTGGATTTATACTTTTCTGGCCCCGTATGATATAATTATTTATTCCATCTTTAACGTATGGAACCTCATTAGCAACTTTATAAATTCTGGCATTATTTGTCTCATTTTCACAAAATAATGTTTGAGCCTCATCAAAATAAAAGTAGTATTTCCCATTCCTAATGGATTGTGCAAGAATAGTATTTTCATCTATTTGTTTGATGGAGGGTTTATTGTACCTAGGATTATGTTTCCAAAAATTTCTAAACCATAAATGAGGTATTACATGAATTGTCGCCTCTTTGTCTCCCCTATTGCAAACAGTTATTTGCATTAATATATCGTCTATATCCGCCTTTGCATATTCTATAAAAATGTCAAAATATTTATCTTTATCAAATATTCCGGTATCAATTATTTCAAATTCAGTTTCTGCTTTAGGCAACATATTTCGAACCGTAATTTGTTCGTAAGGAAACGGAGTCTGGGGATACTTGTAAAGAAATTTACAATAAGAATGTGTTGGAGAGGAATCCAGATGATAGTACAATTCTTTTACATCTTCACCATGATTTCCTTGACCATTTGTCAACCCAAATAAACGTTCCTTTAAGATTGCATCCTTTCCATTCCAAAAAGCAGGAGCAAGGCATAAAATTTCTTGAGCATCACAAAAGCCTGCTATACCTTCCTCACCCCATCTGTAAGTATTACTTCTTGCTTGATCATGTGAAATAAAGTTCCAAGTATCACCATTTGAACTATAATCTTCTCTTACGGTTCCCCATTGACGGTCAGCTAAATACGGTCCCCACTTTTTCCACTTGGTATTATTCGAAGATTCTTCTAAACGTGCTTTCTCAGCTGATTTTTTCTTTGTATTATCTCTCATTCGGAATTAAAATAATTTGTAATTTAACTATTAGCTTATTTCACAATTTAATATTTGCACAAAAATGGGATTTTCAATGTAGTAATATGGGATTTAACAAAAGAAAAATTCAAATCTTGAACAAATTATAGAAATGTATTACAACTTCCTTTTAATTTATTGTATCAAAATTCATTTTTTAAATGTTGGTCCATCGATATTAAGGATGATTTTTGTAGTTAAATCTTCCAAACAGACTTTTGAATGGTTAAAATAAAAGTTCATAGCTAAAAAATGAGTGTCGTGTAAAATATTTTTTAACATTTTGTTAATTCTATAGTGGTTATCAAGACATTTTGTTTCAATATATTAGACCTAAACTAAATAATATTAAACTTCTTTTACATATTTGCAACAGGAATTAAAAATCCACAATTCATTTTTTTTATGGGCATTATTAATAGAATTTTAATTACTTCACTTTCTTTGTTGATATACATTAATGTTAACGGACAAACTAAAGGTGCTGATATTAGTAGATATTTCAAAGAGTACGAAATTGTAACTTTTGATACAAAAACATTATTATCTACATCAAAGCGATTTCCAAACGATTTCTTTAACTATAATTTTAAGCTATCAGATAAATACGACTGGAATTTAAAATTATCTCACAATCAAGTTTTTGCAGACAATTTTATTTTACGAGAAGGAGACAATCCAGGTAAAACGATAAAAGAATTATCAAATTTACCAGTCGTCCTATCTGGCTTAGAAATTCAGAACAACGAGGTTCAAGCAACCATTACTGTAAACAATGACTTTTTATATGGTTTCATAGAAACTCGTTCTACAAAAATATACTTTGAACCACTTTCTTCTTTTGATGAGAATGCTCAGGAAAATGAATTTATTGTTTACGATGTTAATGATGTGATTTCATTTGAAGGACAATTTTGTGCCGCATCTGAACACAAAGAAAAAAGTGAAAGCATACAATTTAAATCGACTAATAGTGCTAATTCACGAAATGGTTCTTGTCTTGCAGTTGAATATGCTATTGCAAACGATCATTGGGTCTATGATTCAAGGGGAGGCAATACCGCAAGTTGGAATGCAGGAGTAGTAGCTAATATGAATACAGACTATGACGATAGTTTCAATGACGAAATAAGATTTGAAATTGTTGAAATATATGTATCACAAAATACATCTCAAGATTCCTGGGGGAACAACACAGATTTACTCCAAGTATTAAATAATTTTACAAATTGGGCACCAAATGGTTTCAATAATTCGCATGATTTAGGAGGAATTTGGAGTAAATACAATTATTCCGGCTCAACTATCGGATGGGCCAGTATTGGTGCCGTTTGCGGACCTTATAGGTATCATGCATTAAAAGATTATGGTGGCTCTGCTAGCGGATATCAAAATTTATGTTCTCATGAAGTCGGTCATAATTTTAATTGTAGCCATGATAGTGGCAGTGGATTTATAATGTCGGGTTCAGTTTCTGGGACTACAACTTGGTCTGCTGCATCAAAAACGACCGTAAACAATTATTATCCTAATTTAAATTGTCTTGGAACTTGTGATGGTGGCCCACCTTCGGGATCTGCGCCAGTAGCAAATTTTGGAGCTAATTTGTTACAAGAATGCAATCCAACACAGGTTCAAATGTTAGATCAATCCACCAATTCTCCAACAGCGTGGTCATGGCAATTTCAAAATGGAAGTCCTGGAACTTCAACAGCTCAAAATCCAATTGTTAACTTTCCAGGTGGAGGAAATTACAGAGTTACATTGACTGCATCAAATAGCGCGGGTGCAGATTCAAAAGTACTAATCATGACTTTAAATGTAACACCTGCTCCAGTTGCAGGTTTTACCCATAATGTTTCAGGTAATACCGCCAATTTTACCAATACAAGCACTGGAGCAACTTCATATTTATGGAATTTTGGTGATGGCTCTACCAGTACTAGCGCAAACCCTTCTCACGCATACAATGAAGGCGGAAGCTATTCAGTTACATTAACATCTACAAATAGCTGCGGTTCAGACTCTGAAATAAAAACTGTTATAATTGCAGATCAAATAATAGCAGCTTTTTCTGCATCTACAACGTCTGCTTGTGCCGGTCAAAGTATTGAGTTTTATAACCAATCAATAGGAAATATTACATCCTTTGCTTGGGAATTTGAAGGTGGTAGTCCTTCAACATCATCCTTAGCATCTCCAGTTGTTCAATTTAATAATTCTGGAACATTTAATGTTAAGTTGACAGTTCAAAATGGCAATACTTCAGACATAGAAAACAAAATTAATTATATAACTATTATTAATGAACCAACCAGTGCTTTTACTTATTCTAAAAATGGTTATAATGTAATATTTGACAATAATTCAATTGGGGGAAATACATACACCTGGGATTTTGGTGATGGAAATACCAGTTCAACCAGCAACCCTAACCATACTTACAGCCCTGGAACATATTTAGTAAAATTAACTTCAACCAACAATTGTGGTTCAAATCAAAGTTCTGAAACTATTGTAATTGAAGAAAGTGTTGTAGCATCTTTTGAATCAAGTGCGAGAGAAGGCTGCGAAGGTTTGATTGTTAATTATGCAAGTACATCAACTGGTGATATTACATCTTTCTTTTGGCAATTTGAAGGTGGATCACCTGCTACTTCGACTTCTGCAAATCCATCTGTTACCTATAATTCATCAGGAAGTTTTAATGCAAAGTTGACTGTATCAAATGCTTCAAGCTCAGATATTGAAAACAAAATAAACCATGTTTTCATAACTGGAGTACCTCAAGCTGAATTTACTTATACATCAATTGATTATTTATTTTCTTTTGATAACAATACAACTTCCGGCAATACTTATCTTTGGGATTTTGGTGATGGAATTACCAGTACCACAGCAAATCCTGATCACCTTTATAATATTCCTGGAAGTTACAATGTAGTTCTGACAGCTGAAAATGAATGTGGTTCAGATCAATTTTCTCAACAAATATTTATTGAAGAAATAATAGAAGCTTCTTATGAAGTCGGCCAAACTTCAATTTGCGAAGGTGAATCTATTAACTTTTACAATACTTCATTTGGTGAATTATCATTAATACAATGGGAATTTGAAGGAGGTTCTCCTTCTTTTTCAACCGCTCAAAATCCTATCGTAAAGTATAATAATTCGGGGCTGTTTAATGTAAAATTAACCGTACAGGGAACTTATGGAGCAATTGACGTAATTGAATCATTTAACAAAGTAGAAGTTTCAAAATATTCTCTTTCTGATTTTTCCTATGCGCTAAATGAATTTACAGTTTCATTTAATAATTTGTCTCAATCATTTACAAATATTTCTTGGGATTTTGGCGATGGTCAATCTTCGAATTCATTAAATCCTGTTCACACTTATGCAAATGAAGGAGATTATACTGTGAAATTAACTGCTTCTAATTCTTGTGGGGTGAGCATAAAAGAGATTGTAATTCCTGTTTATGATCAATTATTAGCAAATTTTCAAGCTAGTAAAACAGTATTATGTCCTGGAGAAACTGTAGAATTACAAGATTTATCATCTGGAAATCCAGACCATTGGATGTGGCATATAGAAGGATCTTCAATGTTAACAATTGAAGAACAAAATCCAACTTTTAATTTAACGGAAGCTGGTACTTATAATGTTGAACTTATCGTAAGCAATCTTGAAGAAGAAAATAGTAAAACCATCAACCAATACATTAAAGTAATGAATCTTACAGAAGCAAAATTCGCTTATGTACAAAACGAACTTAATGTTGCTTTTGAAAATAATTCAACAGATGGTAGCGATTATTTTTGGGATTTTGGCGATGGTGAAACATCAAATGCGATGTCACCTTTACACAATTATGCAGAAGAAGGAGTATATACCGTTAAACTTACAGTAGGAAGTCCATGTAATAATGAAACTATTGAAAAAGTTATCTCGGTTTACAAAAAATTAGTGGCAGGATTTTATTCAAGTTCAACGCAGATTTGTTCCGACAATAATATTAAATTTTACGATTTATCATCAGGTAGTGCAACCTCATGGAATTGGAATTTTCCAGGAGGAAATCCAAACACATCAACTGAAAAGAATCCAACGGTTCATTATGATGTTCCAGGAAATTATGATGTATCTCTTTCTGTAAACAGTGCTACCGAACAAGTTGAAGAAGTTAAATCTTTTTTTATTGAAGTTCTAGAAGCACCAGAAGTTGAAATTTTTGCAGAGGAAAATAATTATTTGGTCAATTTTTCAACCAACGAAATAGGTTCTAATGAATTCTATTGGGAATTTGGAGATGGAATAAGTTCAAACATTAAAAATCCTCAACACAATTATGAAAATGAAGGAATTTATCAAATATTGTTGGTTGTTTCTAATGTTTGTGGTTTAGATTCAGTTTATTCTGAAGTTAAAGTTCAAGCACCAATAGAAGCTAATTTTATTCCTAGTGTTAATGAAATTTGTCCTGAATCATTCATCAAGTTTACTTCGCAAACAAGTAAAAATGTAAAAACTTGGGAATGGAGTTTTCCTGGTGGAACTCCAAGTACATCAACTGAAAAAAATCCTCAAATAAAATATTTAACTCCTGGAAATTACAATGTGCAGTTAAAGGTTAAAAGTTTATTTGAAGAAGAAACCATTAATTACAATGAAAATATCATTGTTAGGGAGATTCCAAAAGCAGATTTTGAATTCCAAATTAACAAAGATTCAGTGAGGTTCTATAACATCTCCAAAGATGGAATTTCATATAAATGGATTTTTGAAGGCGTTGGAGAAAGTAACGACCTTAGTCCTACTTTTGTATTTAATGAAGAGAAATCTTACAAAGTTACATTAATTGCTACCAACAATTGTTCTTCTGATACCATTACAAAAACAATTGATTTATATAATGATGCTAAAACTTATGCTAATTTTAAAATTGAGCAACCATTGTATTGCTTAGGAGAAACTTTAAAATTTCTTGACCTTTCTTCGGAAGATATCACTCAATGGAATTGGTCTTTTCCTGGGGCAATACCATCAGAATCAACTGAAAAGAATCCATCAGTAATGTATTCTAAATTTGGAAAATATAATGTAAAATTAACAGTTTCAAATGGTTTTAATACCCGAACAATTAATTTGGAAAATTATGTTACTATCGTTGAAAAACCAACTGCTTCATTTGAAACTTCAATTCTTGGTAATAAAGTCGAATTGACGAACAAGTCAGAAAATGTGAATAAATTTTTATGGAAATTGGGTGATGGTTCAACTGCAAATACTAAAAATGTAATTCATGAGTATACCAAAAATGGTAACTTTATAATAGGCTTAAAAGTGGAAAATTCATGTGGAATTTCTGAATTAACAAAGGAAGTAAACATTGACGTTTATCCACAGGCAGGTTTTTCTTTAGATGTTACAGAAGGTTGCAGCCCGCTAATCGTAAATTTTGAAAATAGATCTTCTGATAATGCTACAGAAATTAAATGGGTACTTAAAGGTTTACAAGAACCTAATTTTGTTGAGCAAAATCCTAGTATTGAATTTTCCAACCCTGGTTTGTACGGAATAATGATAATAGCTTCAAATGAATATGGATCAGATACCGTTAATTTGAATAATCTAATTGAAGTATTTGAAAGTCCTGAAGTATCCTATTCATACGAAAAAGATGGAAAGAATTTTGAATTTTTCTCAAATGTGACAAAATTTGATTCACTGATTTGGGATTTTGGGGACAACACAAAATCAAATGAAATAGATCCAATGCATCAATTTTTGGAAAATGGTGAATTTGATGTGAAATTGACTGCGTATTTAGGTGAATGTTCCACTGAATATTTTGAAACTGTGTCTAATCTTTCAACTTCAGTGAGTGATTTAGGAATAGATGCTGGAATTAATATATTTCCAAATCCTGCTTTTAATTATCTAAATATAGACTTTGAACAAAAAGGAAATGTGCATTCAGTCGAAATTTTAGATCAATTGGGTCGTAAAATATTAAGTCAAGAAGTTAATTCAACTACTGATAATATTAAATTAAATTTTTCAAATTCAATACCATCAGGCCAGTATTTTCTGTTAATAATGAGAGATAAAGATATTCCTTCTATTCATAAATTCATTATCGCTAAATAAGCAGCGTTTTTTGAAAAAATTGAATCTATTTATAGTGAACAAATCTTGGCTAGTTTTTTGAGATTAAGATTGCATAATTAAATATTATAATATCTTTCAACATTGATCTTTAAAGAATCGTTTATTAAGATTACTACAATGATAGTATAACCTTAAAATTATAACGCAACCTGAACAATAAACAATGAAACACCTTTGCAATATTTTATTTGCTTTTTATTTCATACTAAGTTCAGTAAATGTTTTTAGTCAGTGTGATGAGGCCATCTTACCAACAATAATAAAAGATAATCAGGATACTATTGTAATCATTCCTATCTCAGGCGTAATGCTTGATAATTTATCCGATCCGCTTCAAGGTGTTTGCAATATTAATATTGCCTTCACTCATGATGCTGTAAGTGATTTGGTGTTACAACTTACCTCTCCTGCTGGACAGACCATAACATTGATTGGAGACATAAACACCTCAGGGCCAGTTACCCAATTTACTTCTTGGAATATTAATTTTGTTAATTGCGGTGCAAATGCAAATCCTGATCCGGGCATAACTGATTCCTGGGATAATAATTCTAATTGGACCAATTTCGGGTCTTACATAGGATCATATTATCCAAAAGATGGATGCCTAGAAGATTTTAATCAAGGACCAGTAAATGGTAATTGGATATTAAAAATTATTGATGGAGTAAATTTTAATGAAGGTACTATAGAAAGTTTTGGTATTGATTTTTGTAATAATTCAGGGGCTAAATGTATTCAATGTAATCCTAAAGCAGGTTCATTAACGAACTCGATCTTTACCGCTTGTGAAAATGATAATCTAGTTTTCAATTTAGGCTTAAATGGGCAAAATACAGAGCCAGAATATAGTTATCTGTATATGATTAGCCAGAATAGCAATATTATTAAATTCAGTCCTACGACAGATCTCACTGGTTTATCTGCAGGACAATATGAAGTATGTGGAATTTCTGTTTTAACAAAAAATTTAGCTCAGTTTTTAACTTCAAATTTAACCTATTCCGAACTCAAATCTGGTGAAGCAAATTTCAATAATCCTATTTGTTATGATATTTCCGAAAATTGTGTCTTTATTGAAATAATTCCAAGTTCTCCATCCTTAGTGATGAATGAAACAATATGTGAAGGAGAGACAATAACCATTGGCACAGACAATTTTAATACCGATGGTACATTCCAAGCGATACTGAAAGGCAATGGGGCAGAATGTGATACTGCGGTAATCCTTAATTTAGAAGTGATTTCTTTAACTCCAATTATTACTCCGAGCATTTCCGAATTCATTTGTGGTGTCAATCAAATTAGTTTAGATGCAAGCCAATCCGTTCAAGAAACTTTTAGTACTTTTTCTTGGACTACTATTGATGGCCAAATTCTTGGTTTGACAACTGGATCAAAAATTAACGTTGGACTTCCTGGAAATTATATTCTAAAGCAAGAAGAAAAAGGTTGTTCCGTAACAAAAAGTATAAATATTGGAACAGATACTAATACACCAATACTCAATATCAATTCAAGCTCCTTCAGTTGTGGAATACCAACTGTCCAGCTTAAAGTTTCTACTAATGCTATTGTTGCCTCATCTTCTTGGACAGGTCCTCAAGGATTTACCAGCTCAATTTTGGAACCCTTCATCACATTTCCAGGCAGATATTTCTTAAAAGTCACCTATAGCGATGGTTGTATTGTTAACAAGTTTCATGATGTCATGCAAGGGCAGGATCAAGCAATGATTACGCTAAGTTCGGCTGAAATAAATTGTGGTATCACAGATGTTGAAATCCTACTCACAAGCTCAAAGCCTCTAATTTCTTACAAATGGCTTGGACCGAATGGCTTCGTTTCAAACCTTGAAAATCCAAAAGTTACGGCACCTGGTAATTATTATTTAACTGCTGAAGACAACAATGGATGTAAAGCTTTTGCAAATATTGAAGTATTTGGGAATACTCAAATTTTTGATTATGAAATATTGGCAAATAAATTTGTTTGTAATGGGGGTACAACGACTGTTGAAGGATTTACAGACCTTCCAAATGCAGTTTATAATTGGACTGGGCCAGGAAATTTTTCTTCCACATCGGCTGTTGCTACTGTATCGCAAATCGGTAAATATTACTTACAAATAATTGCGAATGGTTGTGTTGTTCGAGATTCAGTATTAGTGGAAAGAGATATTTCTGACTTACCGGAGTATGATGTTAAGATTGATACT
>JAHEAQ010000017.1:0-50075 GCA_024642705.1 Bacteroidota bacterium
AGGAAGTGATTATGAGCAAATAAACGTTTAGCTTCGACAGAATTTTTGACAGCAGCCTTTAGTCCGTAATCTAAAGAAACAAGAACAAATGAGAGCCGTAGGCTCGGATCATATTATAACAGCGGATTTTAATCCGTTGATTAGCAAATAGTTGAAATTATAAAGAGCTGTAGGCTCGGAGAATATCTTAAAAGAAACAAAAGTAATCCGGCAAACACCTATCCTCAGATCTTTATTCAAACCATCTTCGCTGTAAAATTCCGCAATGAAGTGCTACACAAGAAATGGCGACTTGAAAGTGAGCATGATGAAGGAACAGAGTTTATCCGCTCTCTGCCGATATATATTGTTTAAGTTGTCTATAAAAACAAGAAAAACATGTTTTATAAGCTAAAATACTCTGCATAAAACTTTCCGATTAAGGATAGAATAAATAGTAAGATTATTGGATATAATACATTAATGAAGAGGATTAAAATCATTTATTTGATCACTATTCTCCATTAAAATTATTTTAGAGAAGGAAGTAAAATAACCCAAATTGACGTTTGTTTTAACTTCTAAAATTTATACGCATCATTAACAATGCAATCTTTAGTTTTGACGATTAACATCCGTAAAATTGATGATTCCTATACCTTATAAAAATATTTTATTAACTTTTCATCCTGAAGACCATACTTAAACCCTAAATCATTTGAAAAAACTAATATTCTTCCTTTTTTCATTAATTTTTTCTGGTTCTGCTGCTGCACAACTTAAAGTCACATTTGTTATAGAAAAAGAGTCAATACTGCCACAAGATAGTATCTATATTTCTGGCGACTTCAACAAATGGGCAATCAACATGAAGAATGAAGATTATTTATTAGTTGACAATTCTGTTGGGCAAAAAATGATTACACTGGATCTCAGTCCAGGTGACCATGAATACAAATTTCACAGGGGAAATTGGGCAAAAGTTGAAATGAGACTTCAAGATAGTTTAACTATAGGCGAAGCTCCCAATAGACTGATTAAAATAAATCAAGACACAACAATCTATGCAGAAATTGATGAATGGTTAGATAGAGTTAAATTCACACCAAAATATCTTATTTCAGATTACTCAATCAAAGAAAATTTATTTTTAGGAAATAGAAATATTTGGTTGTATAAATCAGGAAATGACAATTCTTGGAAAAATAATGGCATTAACACTACTGATTGGCAACAAATTAAACCATCAGAAATTGATTTATCTTTTGCAAATGAAGATGGCACAATAGAAGGTTGGTTTAGAACAACAATTAAAATAGATTCCAATTTTCTTAGCAAAACACTTCAGCTTAAAATATCCGCTTGGGCCGCAATTGATTTGTATTTGGATGGAAACTTAATTCGGAGTTTTGGAAATACAGGAGATAATGGACAGCCTTTTAGAGAAAACAATAGAATTCATGATACATCGCAAGAAATTGATGTCTCTGGTGGAAAAGAATATTTATTTGCCTTACATTTTGTAGATAAACTTTCCAGTATTCCCAAAAGAGAATTTAAAGGTAATATCATCGTCCACATTTTTAGTAAGGAAGAATTTTCAAAATATGAGAACCATTTGATTCAAGAGCCAATTTTTACCATTATTAAATTATCGATTAGTACATTATTGGCGTTGTTGTTTTGGCTGTTATATTTTGTCTTGCCAGATGAGCGCCATCTAAAGTTGATAGCTGCAGTTTCTACTTTACTTTTGATTTCGCAAATTTCAAATTGGATTTTCCACAGTCACATTGCATCATACGATGTTGTTGCCGTTAATGAATATTTCACTTTTCTTTTTTATCCATTTTCAAATATTATAAGTATTTATTTGATTGTTAAAATATTCAATAGAAAGATTACCAAATTATTAAAATTCTTTTTATTGATGGTCGTTGCAATAGCCATTGTAGCTTTTTTAGGCTTTTTTCCCAATTTCTTAGGGCCTGCTAATTTTATATTTTGCTTCTTGATTCTTTTTTATTATACAATGACTTCTTTAAAGTACTTAAAAGGGGCGCAGTGGGCTGTCGTAATCGGAATTCTAATCATGGGCACATTGGTATTGGTAGGACTTATTCAATCCATATTTTTTGAAAATCAAGCCAGTTACATCATAGTTTCAATTATTGAAACCAGCAGCGCATTAGCTTTTCCACTTTCATTAATAGTTTATGTAGCATGGCGTTTCAAAGAAATTATTAAAGAAGTGAAAGTTAATGCACAGCAAGTTGTTGTACTCTCAGCAAAGCAACAAGAACAAGCAATTATGCAACAAAAAGTATTGGAAGAACAAGTAAAAGAAAGAACTTTTGAACTTAGCCAATCTTTAGATCAACTAAAATCCACCCAATCTCAACTCATCCATTCCGAAAAAATGGCTTCCCTTGGAGAACTCACAGCAGGTATTGCACACGAAATTCAGAATCCGCTCAACTTTGTAAATAATTTCTCAGAAATCAATGTAGAACTTATTGAAGAATTAACTGATGAAATTACAAAAGGGAATTACGACGAAGTAAGTGCAATCGTACAAAACATAAAAGAAAATGAACAAAAAATAAACCATCATGGCAAAAGAGCAGATTCTATCGTAAAAGGCATGTTGCAACACAGCAGAAGCAGCAATGGAATCAAAGAACCAACAGATATAAACAAACTCGTTGATGAATATTTAAGACTTTCCTACCATGGTCTGCGTGCCAAAGACAAGTCCTTTAATGCGAAAATTCGTACCGAATATGATGAAAAATTGGGCAAAATAAATGTCATTCCGCAAGATTTTGGAAGAGTTATTTTAAATTTATTTACCAATGCTTTTTATGCCGTAAAAGAAAAGCAAGAACAATGGAGGAGTTTACATCCAACAAATATTTCTGAATATGAACCTATGGTTTCGGTATTAACAAAACAATTAGACAATAAAGTTGAAATTAGAATTTCTGATAATGGTGCTGGTATTCCCAAAACCGCTTTAGATAAAATATTCCATCCATTCTTCACTACTAAACCTACTGGACAAGGAACTGGATTAGGACTTTCTATGAGTTACGATATTGTAAAAGCTCATGATGGTTTAATATATGTTGAAACAAAAACTGAAGAAGATTTACAAAGTACCAAACTTGAAAACAGCGAATTATTAGAGACAGGAACCAGTTTCATAATTGAATTGAATAACCTTTAAAAACTTAATAATATGAAAATTTTAGTAGTCGATGACGAGCAGGATGTCAAATTTCTTTTTGAACAGCGGTTTAGGAAAGAAATAAAAAATGGTGAAATGGACCTAGTCTTTGCATTTTCTGGTGAAGAAGCTTTAAATTACATGAAAGAAAATGAACACGAAGCTGTATTGATTCTTTCAGATATTAATATGCCAGGAATGAGTGGACTTGAACTCCTAAAACACATTAAAGAAAAATATGAAAAACCACCTCCAATAGTAATGATGATAACTGCATATGGTGATGATGAAAATTACAATAGTGCAATGAAATTAGGGGCTGATGATTTTTTAACAAAACCGGTTGATTTTAAAACTTTGAAAGAAAAACTAAAATCAAAAATGTCATGACAAAAATTTTAGTTGCTGATGATGAGGAGGATCTGGAAATCCTTATCAGACAAAAATTTCGGCAAAAAATAAGGGAACAACAATATGAATTTGTGTTCGCTGTAAATGGAAATGATGCCCTAGCAAAAATGATAGAGCATCCTGATGTTTCTATTGTGCTTAGTGATATCAACATGCCAGAAATGGATGGATTAACGCTCCTTACAAAACTTGGTGAATTGAACCCAATGACCAAAACAGTAATGGTTTCAGCTTATGGTGACATGGACAATATTCGAACTGCCATGAATCTTGGCGCGTTTGATTTTGTAACCAAGCCTATAAATTTCAAAGATTTGGAAATGACCATGGAAAAAACAATTCACCATGTTATTCAACTAAAAAATACTTTGAACGCCATAAAAGAAAACAACATTTTAAAAATGTATGTTGACAAAAATGTTCTGAATTTCATGGCGACTAAAGAATATGAAACTTCATTGGAAGAAAATGAAACCATTGAAGCCTCAGTAGCTTTTATTGACATTTGCGGTTTTACAGCAATTAGCGAAAAAGAAGACCCTAATACCGTTGTTACCTTAATCAACAACTATTTTGACTTGATGGTTAAAGAAATTATAGCTCAAGATGGCATAGTCGATAAATTTATGGGCGATTGCATCATGGCCGTTTTTAAAGGCGATTACAATATTGACAGAGCTATTGATGCTTGCCTTAGCATCCGGAACAAAATCAATTCTTTACCGTCCGATCACAGCTTCACCCCACAAGTTTCAATAGGAATCAACAGCGGAGAAATGATTTCAGGAAATATTGGTTCTATTACGTTGAAAAGATTAGATTATACCGTAATTGGAGATACTGTCAATACTGCTCAAAGATTACAAAGTGCTGCTGAAAATGGTCAGATAGTAATCAGCGAATCATGTTATGAAAAAGTAAAACAATCCTTTCATTGCGAAAAAATTGGCAGTAAAAGGTTGAAAAATAAAGAGGAAGAAGTTATATTATATGAAGTATTGAGCTAAAAAGAGGAATTTACCACAAAACTTATTCATGAAATACCAAGAAGCTAACAACTTACTAATACCAAAATTAGAAAAAGGACTACCCTCACATATTACCTACCATAATGTGCAACATACCAAATATGTCATCAAATCAGCGGAATTAATTGCTGAAAAAGAGAAAGTTATTGGAGATGACCTAATTCTATTAAAAACTGCAGCCTTATTTCACGACGCTGGTTTTTTGAAAAGTCATATTGAACACGAAGCTTTATCTTGCGAAATTGCACGAGAATTATTGCCAAAATTCGATTATAACCCAGACCAAATTGAACACATCTGCGAAATGATTATGGCAACCAAATTACCTCAAAAACCGCATGATCACTTGGCAGAAATTCTTTGCGATTCTGATTTATACTATCTTGGAAGTGCGGAATATGAAAAATTGGCAGAAAACCTTTTTAAAGAATTTAAAGCTAATAAAATTCTAAAAGAGAAAAAAGAGTGGTTGTTGCTCCAAAAAGAATTTCTCTCTTCACATCATTACTTTACCAAAACTGCCAGGCATGAAAGAGATGAAACAAAAAAGAAAAAACTTCACATCGTCAAGGAAAAACTGAAATTCCATATATCTAAGGATGCACCAATTGTGATCATTCAGGATGCATTCTTAATTATTGCCGCAGTTATTATTTCCGGAATTGCATTAAAAGGATTTTTGGTTCCAAATCAATTTTTTGATGGCGGTATTTCAGGAATTGCATTGCTTGTTTCGCAGCTTTTTGGTGTAAATTTATCGATTGCAATTATCGCTTTAAATTTACCCTTAATAGTCATTAGTTACTTTTCCGTAGGCAAAAAATTTGCAATTAGAACCCTAGCAAGTATTTTTTTGCTATCCATTTGTTATTTCTTGCTACCTGATTTAGTATTTACTGAAGATAAATTACTGATTTCTATTTTTGGAGGAATTTTTCTTGGGATTGGTATTGGTTTAGGAATGAGAGCTGGAGCTGCTTTAGATGGAATTGATGTTCTAGCACTATACACATTCAAAAAGACATCTTTCAGTATGACGGAAATCGTTATGGGAATCAATATATTGATATTTTCTGTTGCTGCATTTCAATTTGGAATCGAAATAGCATTGTATTCCATTCTTACTTATTTTGCAGCTTCAATTAGTTTGGATTATGTGGTAGAAGGTTTGCAGGCTCATATTGGGGTTACTATTATTTCTAGCAAAAGTGAAGATATCAAGTATCAATTAGTGAATGAACTTGGTCGTGGAATCACTGTTTATAAAGGAGAAAGGGGATTTCTACCAGGAAAATATGAAATTAGCTCAGAATGTGATATTATATTCACAGTTATATCCAGACTAGAAATGCGTAAACTGAAAAATCTGGTTTATGAAATAGATGAAAATGCTTTTGTATTCGCAAATTCAATTAAAGAAGCTTCTGGTGGTATCGTCAAGAAAATTCAAGGTTATTAGAATTTACCAACCAAAATATACTTATATCAAATGTTATTTTAATGTGAAAGCTATTGATTTTTCAAGAAATTCAAAATGTTCTAGTTATTTTGCGATCTAATTACATCTTTGTTAAAAGGTGTATTTGTAACCAAAAAGTGAAAGTTTTAATTTTTATTATTTGGGTATTTTTAAATTTAAACATTAAGGAATGATATCTAGAATAATTTCATTTGTAATATTATACATGATTAGTGGATCTTTTCTATTTGGACAAGTAAATCAAGACCAAAAACCTAAATTAGTTGTAGGAATCGTAGTTGATCAAATGAGATTTGATTATCTATACAAATACGAAAACAAATATGGAGAAGACGGTTTTAAAAGACTTATGCATGATGGCTTCAATTTTAAAAACATGCATTATAATTACATTCCGACTGTAACTGCTGCAGGACATGCCTCGATTTATACTGGGACTACACCTTCAGTGCATGGTATTATAGGCAATGGTTGGTATGATCGATATACTCATGAAGGCGTGGAAAATGTAACTGATTCAACTTATACGTTAGTTGGAGCTAAGAATGAAAGTAAAAGTGGTTATTCCCCTAAAAACTTATTGGTAACTACCATTACGGATCAACTCCAAATGGCATCTAATTTCAAATCGAAGACCATCAGTGTTTCACTTAAGGATCGCGGAGCTATTTTACCAGGTGGTCATACTGCAAATGGCGCATATTGGAATGATTGGGAATCTAGCCCAGGATATTTTGTTTCAAGTACGTATTACATGAACGAATTGCCTGACTGGGTTACTGAATTTAACAACAAAGAGAAATCAAATAGCTATTTGGATGAAATTTGGAACACGCTCCTCCCTATTGAAACTTATACAGAAAGCGCCCCGGACAATAATAAATATGAATATACATTAGGAGGTAAAAGAAGTCCTACTTTCCCTTATGATTTAAAAGAAATGCGAACAAAATATAGAGAACAGGGAAGTGAGTATAAGTTATTGTGGGTAACCCCTGCTGGAAATTCAATATTGACTGAATTTGCAATTGAAGCAATAAAAAATGAAAATTTAGGTGGCGGTGACTATACTGATTTTATAAATATTAGCTTTTCTACTCCAGATGTAGTCGGCCATTCTTTTGGTCCTCAGTCCGTAGAAATAGAAGACATTTATCTCAGATTAGATCAAAACATTGCAGATTTATTAAACTATCTGGATGAAAAAGTTGGAGTAGACAATTATGTGCTTTTTTTAACTTCAGACCACGCAGCTTTACCCGTAGTTTCTTTTCTAGATGACCATAAATTGCCTTCTGGATTGGTCGAAATTGATAATTGCAAAAATGCATTACACCAATATTTGAACAATAAATATGGTGTAAATGAATGGATCGAGTATTTTGGAGGTGATGAAATCTATTTAGATAGAGATTTGATTAATAATAAGAAAAAAGTGGATTTAAAAACAATACAACAAGAAGCTGCAAATTTTTTAATGAATCTTGAAGGTATAAGTGTTGCAATAACTGCAGATCAATTACAATTTCAAGAATATAATTCTGGAATTAAACAAATGTTGCAAAATGGATTTAATTTTAAAAGGTCAGGTGATATTTTAGTAACTTTTGAACCTGGTTTTCTTGCCAATACAACTCCGGGAAGAACTGTAAATATGGTAAAAGGTACGACGCATGGAACAGGATACAATTATGACACACATGTGCCTATGTTGTGGTTTGGATCGGGAATTAAAACTGGAGAATCGGTCAGAAAAGTGAGCATAACTGACATAACTCCGAGTTTATCGATGATTCTAAACTTACAATTGCCAAGCGGGTCTTCCGGAGAGCCTCTGTTTGAAATTTTTGGCAATAAATAACTAAAAAATAATCTCAAACTATAAAGTAGTAAAAATATTAGTTTTCTCTAGATGCCAAAATGACTTCGTTTTGAAAGATATTGTCATTTTCAATTACTTTAAAGAAAGATAAAATATAATTTTCGGCTCTTTTGTACTCTTTTGGATTCGTAAAAACTTCTTCAAAGCTTTTCATTGTGTCCAATATTTTGTCTTTATTTACTAAAAATTCTTGTCTCACTGATTGAAATGAGTCTTCATCTCTTTTAAAACCTCTGTACAATCTCTGCTTGATGTCGCTAATGCCCAATGGTTTCCCTTCCATTTCAGGCAAAACCCCATAACTAGGATCGACAAAACCTGACATATCAAAATCATAAGGAATTGGAATTATTTTACTATCAATAAATATCAACTTAGAATTATGTTGGTATCCAGTTGAAAAATCGACATTACCAATCATATATTGAAAAAGATCATTCCTAATTGAAAAAATTGCATCTTGAGATAATGGATGAACAAATCGTTTAATCTGATTGGCTCCTTCCCTTGCAACAAGTACTTTATCATCTTCGATTAGAAATCCAATTAGGCTATAATTTTCGTCTTTATTATCATTTGTATCATCAAAATCTATTTGCAACATTCTGGTTTTAAAAGAATACTGTGAGATGACTTCAAACAATTTATAAGCGATGTATTCTTTAATAACATCATCATTGCTATGCTTTGACTTCAAACAAGGAAGCACTAATTTTAATTTAGTATGTCCTTCAAAAACAGTACCTGCTCCATCAGATTTTTTTATTTTAATCATTACTGGGGGAAAATAACATTTTTCACGACGAAAATTTCCCCTGGCTTTAAGTTCAACATTAACCGTTACCCATGTGCCATCTTCTTTCTTATACGTGATATCTGAAATGGTATAAATGCTGTCTTTGGTATTTTTTTTTAAATTCTTTTGAGAATATTTCAACTTTATAGGAAGAATCTCTGATTGGTTAAAAAGTGGATCAAATTCAATTAGTTGTCTGATAGTATCCTTTTCTTGGGAAAAAGCAATATTAAAAACTAAGAAAAAGGAAAAAAGGAGGAGGCTGACTATTTGTTTTTTCAAAATATTGTATCTATTTTACTCCATCAAAATATAAAAATAAATCTTATCAAACAATATTCAGCAGTATTAAATTTCAGAACGTTAATCGTTGTAATTGCCTCGTTATTGATAACATATCTTTCTTATGCTCTAAATATTAATTTTAATGTTGATCTTACTCTTATCAGCATTGCTGTTATTTTTCCTTTGGTTTTTACCATTAGAGGTTCATTTAGAAGGAGAGAAAAAGCACTGGAACATTTAAGCCAATTCAGAAGTGCTTTAAAAACTATTTATTATTTCTTCAATAGCAGCAGTAAATTATCTGAAGAACTAAAACAAGAAATATCCACAATTTTAACGAAAGTTAGCGAAACTACAATCAATCATTTAAAGAACGATAATACTGAGACAGAATATCTTGATAATGCTGTGCACGAAATTTTTGATTTCACTATCAAAAATCAAGAGTTTGTTTCTGGGGGATTAAGGGATCGTGTTTTCAAAATTTTGGAAAATTTACACGAATCAATTGAAAATTTGCATTCTATACATACGCACCGCACACCAATCAGTCTAAAAGCTTATTGTAAAGTTTTCATTTATCTCTTCCCATTGATTTATGCACCCACTCTAATCAGTACAATTGGTACTGATTCTACTCAGTGGGCTACTTATTTTATTGTTGTTTTAACAGAATTCATTTTGATTTCATTGTATAATATCCAAGATCAATTGGAATATCCTTTTGATGATCATGGATTGGATGACATCAAATTAGATACTTTCAAAATTGATAGATAATTTTTTCCTCAGACTTTATTATTTAATCTTTCAAACATCCTTTTTTTCAATTTCAGAGTGTAAAGGCTTATTGTCATTTATACAATAAGAGGTAATAATAAAAAAGGTAAACAATTAAAAGCTGAGGATTACAAATATTGAGATATTCAAATGAAAATGAATTTAAAAAAGGTAAATAAGTATTAAAAAAAACGAACAAGCCAAGTTCGCCAATTCTTAATTGGTCAGATTGAATGCATCTCAGTCAGGAAAGAAGGTATAAGTTGGAAGAACATTTATATTTACCCTAATAGAAAATTACCCATGTTTCTTGGCAGCATTTGAATCATTCAAGAAAGCTGACTATCAAAGGTACTATGGGAGAGCACCTAATCAAACACAGTTTGTACACCGAAATTAATTGCAGAAGATATAGCTGAATTCGACCACTTAAAACCGATCCATCATTTCATTTATTCTCATTCTTTATACCGGTTTGAAATCAAATTAAAGGGTCCTTTACATAATATTTAAAAATAAGTCAAAAAAAAAGGTAACAGAATTCGATTTTTAAACACTAATACTATAGAACATAATCTGAAAATAGTATTTCTATGAAAACAATCCATTTATTTGAGGATCATATTTATTTGATCTGTAACCACTCAGTTGCTCGAAATCCAATGTTTTCTTCACCTTTAATGCAAAAATATTTCAAGTTGAAGATGGAAAAATATTTAATGCCCATATCTGATATTTTAGCTTATAGTATTACTGGGAATGAATTTCAAATACTTGTTAAATTGAAATCGAGGCAAATATTTTGCACTTATTATAATTCTTATAAAAAAGAGGCTATTTCAGATGCTGAGATTCCAGACACGACGTATATTTTTTCACAAGCTATGGCTAATTTGCAAGTAAGTTTTGTCAAACATTTTAATTTTTCGCATAAACGCTCTGGCACATTGGTGGCAAGCCGATTTGGACGTAAGTTGATAGAAAATAATAAAGAGATGAATGAGTTGATAGAAAAATTAAATAAAGGTATTGAACAACCCCATTATTCAGGAATATGGGTGAATGAAATTATGAAAGAGAAAAAAGCGATGACTAGTGGTTGGTTGTATTCCGAAGTTTTCAGGAGGGAAAAGTTAAGTGTTGATGGGTATTTGAATGCTTACAAAGTCAACCTCGGAGATAGCTTCAAAGTTCTTCCTCCATATCGCCTTTCATCCACTAATAATTTCTTCTTCCACCAAATTTTTAAAATTTTTCGCCAAAAAGCAGCACCGTAAATCAATTTGCTTCCTCAATATTTTGTATTTACCCATTTTCAGAGCAATTGAAAATTTAATTGCCAGGTTTGCCCATGCCATCCTTAAACAATAAACTTTCAATTACAGATACTATTATGTAGCTTTGAAAGCATTTCATTTTTAATTATGGAGATAGTTTCCAAAGTTGATTTTAATGTCCTCTTTGGTAATCGAATATTAGTGGAATGATAGAATTCAACCGTTGAAAAAAAATATTTGATGTCGTAATCAAGGAAAAATGCATTTGGAATATAATCTTTTTTTGTTTCGTTTTTATCTCAACCAAAATATGAAAAGTATCTTTTGCTTTCTTTAATTATTGTCTGGTGTATTTAGGTAATTCCCAACTTTTTATTAAAGTCCATAAAAAAGAGCGCTAAATCATTTTAATTGATTTAACGCTCTTTTACTTTTTTGCTTCAAATTGATAATCAATAGCAATATTAAATTTATAAACAATTGAAATAATCGCCAATTATTTGTCTATAGTATGTCCGTATTTATTTGAAAATCTATGGTAAAGTTCTTGTTGTTTGTTGTCTAATTTCACACCCTTCCCGCTGATAAATGCATGAGTTAAAATATTGGTTCGAATATCCAATGCATCACCCTCAGAAACAAATAATGTTGCGTCTTTACCTACTTCTAAGCTCCCTACTCTATCATCAATTCCAAGAATTTTAGCTGTATTTGAAGTAACTGTTTTTAGGGCATCCTCTTTTGTCATTCCATAAGCTGAAGCGGTCCCTGCATAAAAAGGTAAATTTCTAGCGTTTGCCAACATTCCATCATGGGATAATCCAACAGTAATTCCAGCTTCTGTTAATAAATATGGCAATCGATAAGGAAGATCAATATCTTCATCATCTCTGGATGGCAAACTGTGCACAGGTGGCAAGACTACAGCGATGTCATTATCCTTCAAAAATTCACTTACATACAAAGCATCTGCCCCAGCCACGACAACAATTTTTTGAACCCCATTTTCTTTCAACAAGTTGACACCTTCGATGATTTCTTTAGCGTCAGAAGCATGTAACATTAGAATCGTAGATCCATCTAACAAACCCTGCATCTTGTCTAACTTCAGATTCATTTTCTTATCGGATACAGCCATATATGCAGTTGCATCAGCAAGTATTTTTGCAATTTCGCCAACTTCTTTATCGTAATTTTTATTTGGACTTTCTTTAACTGTAAAAGTTGCAAAATCAAAACTTCTGGTATTTTTCGCCGGCCAATTCATGTGCATAGCTATATCTACAGAATGCGTTGCATCCTCCCAATTCCATCCTTCCAATTCCATCACAGACGATAATCCAGAGATAATGCCTCCTGTCGGCGTAGTTTCAGTCAATAGAATTCCATTAAATCGCATTGTTGCAATATTCTCAGAATCCGTATTGTAAGCAATTTGAGATCTCACATTTGGATTGAAAGTCCCAGTTTCTGACATGTCATCAGTTGCTTTAAAACTACTAACTTCTACTAGTCCCAACTGGGAATTTGGTAGAATCAATCCTGGATATACATGCTTCCCTTTTACATCAAGGACTGTATATTTATTGTTATCGTTGCTAAATAAAGTGGCAGATCCTACAAAAGTCAATTTCCCTTTTTCAAACCCAATTGCTGAATTGGCAATTACTGTTCCATCCCCAATATGAGCGGTTCCACCAACTAGCATTATTGATTTTTCTTGGGCCTTAACTGGAATTGGAACTTGTGCATTTAAATATGCTGTTGAATTTGCTAAAAGCAATAAACCTAATATATAATTTTTCATAGTTTTAGTTTTTTTGATTGATAAAATTGCCTAAATCATAATCATCATCACAATGGAAATCAAAATGCGATTCAGAATTAGGCCTTTGCATCTTTCCACCCTTCTTTTTAGAATCTTTCATCTTTTGAATAATTCGAGCCCTTTCCATTCTCATCTCATCTCGTAATTTTTGATCTTCGATAATATCAAAATATATTTTTCCATCAATTATTGTTTTTTCAGCACGAGCATAAACAGAAAGTGGATGGTCTGTCCACAATACCACATCAGCATCTTTACCAACTTTAACACTTCCCATCTGTTTATCCAAATGAAGCATTTTGGCTGGATTTAAAGTCACCATTTTCCATGCATCTTCCTCAGAAATATTGCCATATTTGATTGTTTTGGCGGCCTCTTGATTTAATCTTCTACCCATATTGGCATCATCTGAATTAATTGCTGTAAGTACACCTTCTCTTTGCAAAATAGCTGCATTATAAGGTATTGCATAACGAACCTCCCATTTGTAATTCCACCAATCCGAAAAAGTGGATGCTGCAGCTCCATGTTCTTTCATTTTATCTGCAACTTTATAACCTTCCAAGATGTGCGTAAATGTATTTACTCTGAAATTAAAACTTTCCGCTAATTCCATTAGCATATTAATTTCTGATTGCACATAAGAGTGACAAGTGATGAATCGTTTTCCATTTATGATTTCTAACATCGCTTCATCCACTAAATCTCTTCTCGGTTTGATTGCCGTTGCTTTGGTCGTTGCATTTAGCGTATTGTAATTTTTCCATGCTTTTTCATATTCTAAAGCATTTGAAAAACCGTCCATATAAACTTGCTCAACACCCATTCGTGACTGTGGATATCTAATAGATTGGTTGCTAGAAGAACGTTTTACATTTTCTCCTAATGCAAATTTTATAAATTCATCTGCTCCTTTAATTTTTAAGTTTTCTGGTGATTCACCCCATCTCAATTTAATCAATGCCGATTGACCGCCAACTGGATTTGCTGACCCATGTAGTACTTGGGCTGCTGTAACACCTCCAGCTAGCGTCCTGTAAATACTTATCTGCTCTGAATTCAATTGGTCTCCAATCCTAACCATGGATGAATTGGTAGCTCTATCATTACCTCCTCCACCAATATGTGTATGCTCATCAATTATTCCTGATGTTAGGTGTTTCCCTGAACCATCAATTGTCAAAGTGCCGTCGGCATTAATGCTTTTTCCAATTTGTGCAATCTTTCCATCTTTTAGCAAAACGTCAGTATTCGTTAAAATACCGTCGGCTTCGTTTGTCCAAACTGTTGCATTCTTAATTAAAATATTCTCCTGTTTAGGCAATTCTTTCCTTCCAAAAGCTACAAAAGGAAAAATTGTGTTTCCGACTAAATCCGTATTTTCTTTTGCTTCTTTATCTCCTCTTTTTCCTTTATCATTTGCTTTCACATCGCCATCTCTACTTGCTTCCCAATTGACCCAATCCCCATTCACTTCTTGACCTGTTCCTTTCCACCCATTTGCAGTTTTCCAGCCAGACAATCGAATTTCTTCTTTTGCATCTTTTTGAAGTTTGATTCCTAATGTGAGCAGATCATTGTCAAATTTTGATTTTGCATCAATAGAAGTAGAATCATCCAGTATAACTTTTGATTTTTGGGATCCAGGTTCACCGCTTATTTCTAATTGATATACTGTTCCTCCAATATTTAAACTATAGACGCCAGAATAGTCATGAGTATTGAGTGGCTTCAATTTGTAGGGCTTACCTTGGACCCAATTCTCATGAATAATCATTTTATCTTTGAAAATTTCATCTGAAGTGATTAAAAAATTAGCAACCATTCCGCTTTTAATTTTGCCAACAGAATTTTGAGCGTTTAATAACATCGCAGGAACTGTGGTTAAAGCCTTTAATGCTGCATTTTCGCTCAATCCATAATGGATTGCAGTTCGAATATTGGTTAAAAAATCATCCCCTGCGCCCGCAGAAGTTATAGAAAATATTATTCCATTTTTCTCCAAAACACCCGGATTTGTTGGTGCTAATTCCCAATGTTTCATATCAGCATAAGATACTTTTTCAGCGTCAATTGGATCATCTACATCGTATGCATCCGGAAAATTAACTGGAACTATAAGTGAAGACTTTGTTGATTTAATATCATTGATTCTTTGATAATCATCGCCACCACTGGTGATAATGTACTTTACTCCAAATTCATCCCCAATTTTATCCGCTCTAAGCACATTAAGCCAGTTTCCTGCGTCGAATACTTGAGGTAATTTTTGTGAATTAATCCATGCCTCTAATGTTTGATCCGCAAAAGGTCTTGGCGATTGAGATGAAAACCATTCCGCATCAAGATAAGTTTGTCGCAACAATGCAATAAAACCCATCATGGAACCTGGATAATTTTGTTGAGAGCTTCCTTTAGTTAATGAATAATGAGCTGCTGCCTGATTCATTAATAAAGAACCGTTTACCGATTCTTCGCCCAAAGTTACCAGCGCTGAGGTGCCTCTAGAAATTCCATCTGACTTGTATGTCAGTACAGTTCCAAAACCATTTTTTCTCATTGCACCTGCTGATTTGCTGTCGATAGCAAATTCCTCACTAGCATTATATTGAGCTTTTATTGCTTCGTTTGCATTGTATGCACCTCTTGTGGCACTTTGAATTTGTTCTGCAGCACCAAATCCGCCTCCTCGTCTCTGCCTTTCTTGCTCAGGTATTCCATAATTAGTGTTCAAGTCTATAAATGAAGGATAAATGTATTTTCCTTTTAAATCTATGGTAGTATAACCTTTTGGAATTGGTATGCCTGGCCCAACATTTTCAATTTTGCCATTTTTAATAATTAAAGTGGCATTTTCGAGCTTAGTTTCTGGATCTGTAATAATGGTTGCATGGATAAATGCAAAAGCATCTTCCCTATTGTCCAAAACATCATTCCTTGGGAATGTTTCTTGGGAATATCCTAATTGAAGGCCTAATATAATTGAGACCAGCATTAAAATAATGTTAATTTGTTTCATTGAAATATTTTAGAAGATTAAAGTAAAATCGAATTAAATGGTTAGGTGTTAAAAATGATTTTAAACTTAATAATTTAATTTGTAAAATATTGATTTCCTTGATTAAATTGATCTTAAGATAAAGTTTTCAAGATCCTTATTGTAAATAACATAAAATTAATTAGTGTATTTTGTCCTTTGGAATTCGGAATAAATATGTATTTTTCATTTGAGAAATTCTGCACAAAAACACCCTGATATTAAAATATCTCTATAGATTAAAATAATCAAAACAGATGTACATAAAAAGAAATTATGGCTTTTGGATGACTTTCAATTGGTCAAAAAAACCCTTCATTATTGGGTTTATTTATTCCGCAATAATTTGCGGTTTATCCTTTTTCTTTGATAAAAACCTGCCCATTCCTTGGCAGCCAATAAGCATCATAGGAATTGCGGTTGCTTTTTATTTAGGCTTCAAGAACAATAGTTCCTATGACAGAACTTGGGAAGCTCGCAAAATATATGGCGGAATTGTCAATACAAGCCGGAGTTTTGGAGCTGCCATTGTTTCGTTTGTGCAAGGACCGAATGAAGAAATTATAAAAAAAGAAATGATATACCGGCATATTGCTTGGTTAACTGCACTAAGACATCAATTGAGGTTAAGCAGAACTTGGGAGCATACGAATGAACGCTTGAATGGCTTATATGTTCCTAATGTTTGCGAAAATTATTTTAATAAGCTTGATAACGAATTGGCAAATTTTATTTCCATTGAGGAACTAAAAAAACTTCAAAACAAAACCAACATTGCCACTCAATTACTAAAAATTCAAACACAACGTTTTCAGGAATTGAAAAATATGGACTACATAGAAGACTTCAGGCATATGGAGTTATACCAACTGACAAAAAGTTTATATGATGAGCAAGGACGAGCTGAAAGAATTAAAAATTTTCCATTTCCAAGACAATATGCGTCAACGGCTTTATGGCTTACTTTAGTTTTTTGTGGTTTTGTTCCCTTTGGGTTAATTGATATTTTCAAATCTGCAGAAGGCTGGATGTTTTGGATCTGTCCTTTTATGTCTGCATTAATAATTTGGATCTTCTTCTTGATGGAAAAAATAGGTGATTATTCAGAAAATCCATTTGAGGGAACTTACAACGATGTGCCGATTACATCAATTTCGAGAGGGATAGAAATAGATTTGAGAGAAATGATAGATGATGAAAATATCCCAGAAGCTATTAGTGCAGAGAATGGTTTTTTAATGTAATCTAGGATTTGATTTTATTAACTTTAAAGATTATTAGAAAATTAATCAAATGAATCGTAGGAATTTAATGCTTTATGGATTAAGCTTGGGGCCAATTGTATTATTCGGTAAAAAATTGGTTTTAAATTTAAAATCATCTCTTGAAAAAGGATTTAAGGTTAATGCTGGAGAAGCTCGATTTGGAGTCCACTACAAAATGAAAGGCGTAACTTTTAATACATTGGATATAAAAATTTCTGGAAAAGACACAGAAGATGGATTGGCAGTTTTCGAACAAACAGGTCTAACTCCTTATGGCGGGCCACCACTCCACATTCATATGTACCAAGATGAATGGTTTTATGTTCTTAAGGGAAAATATAAATTTCAAGTTGGAGAAGATAAATTCGACTTAACAACAGGTGACACAATTTTTCTTCCAAGAAACATTCCACATGCATTCATTCAATTATCCAAAAAAGGGAAAATGATTGTTTCCTATTTACCTGCTGGAAAAATGGAATCCTTTTTCCAAGTTACTGATCAATGGAATGAGCCGCCCTCAAAAGAGCAAATTGCAAAAGTTTTTAACGATCATGAAATGAAAATTGTTGGACCTCCTCTTTCAGTTTAAAAGCAGGATTTTATTTAATTATATTAATAACTGAAATATTAAATCATTTCTAGAACAATTATCAATTTAATACATCAAAATTATTAGTTTTTTTAACTTACAGCTTAATTCAATCTCAAAGGAATTATTAACAAAATAGAAATGAAGCAATATATAGCAATAGATATAGGAGGAACGAAAACACACATTGCACTTTTTGAAATAAGTGAATCAGGTGAACAAGTCAGAACGAAAGAAAAAAAATATAAGACTCAAAAAGTTTCTGGCCTGGAAGAAATGCTCCATGATTTTCATCCGGACATGTCGGATATTACAGCAATAAGTGTTGCAATTGCAGGCCCAATTTTTGGGGATCAAGCTCAATTAACCAACGTTTCATGGAAAGTAGAAAAGAATAAAATTATTGAAGCAACGGGAGTAACACAAATATATTTATTAAATGACCTTGAAGCCTCTGCATTTGGCTTACCCTTCATGCCCGAATCAGATTTAATCCGCATTTTCGAGTCTGAAGACAAAACAACGGGAAATGTGGTAGTTATTGCTCCTGGCACAGGCTTAGGTGAAGCTGCTGTTTATTGGGATGGTACAAATTACCATCCTTTTGCAACGGAAGGTGGACATTGCGATTTTGCTCCTCGTGATAAGAATGACATATCTTTATTGATGTTTCTTCAACATAAATATGGTCATGTTAGCTGGGAAAGGCTGGTTTCAGGAATGGGAATAGTTAATATTTTTGATTATTTACGTACTTCTGCCGAATATAATCTTGATCCAGATTTAGAAGCGAGTTTATTAGAAGGTGATATAGCTGCAAATATTAGCAAAGCAGCTATTAATGGAATCCCAGTAGCAATAGATACCTTGAAATTATTCGTTAGATATTTGGCCATTGAATCTGGCAATATGGCATTAAAATTCAAATCAACTGGTGGAGTTTATATTGGCGGTGGAATTATTCCAAAAATATGGAATGAAGAATACAAGAACTTGTTTTTAGAAAATTTCTTTGATGTGGGAAGGATGAAATCTCTTTTAATGTTGGTAAATGTAACCATAATCTTAAATCCTGAATCTGTACTTTTCGGAGCTGCTCATTATATGATTTCGAAAAATTAATTGAAATCAATGCTGATATGGAATTATTTAAATATTAAATTTAAATGAACCAATATTATGAGCGAGATTATTAAAACAATACTTGCAACCAGAATAAAATACAAAAACATTCCAAATTGACCATGGCTGATAAATTATACCATGAATTAGCAGATATATATGAGGCCATGTATCAAACATTTATTGATTATGAAGAAGAATTCTGCTTTTATAATGAAATTCTTACCAATTTTCAAAAAGGAAGTGTTCTAGAAATCGGAAGCGGAACTGGAAATCTTGCAAAATATTTTTTGGCAAATGGAAGGAATTTTATTGGTTTAGATTCTAGTAAAGAAATGATTTCAATAGCCAATAAAAAGGTTCCAAACGGAATATTTTTGCATGATGATATGCGTTCCTTTTCATTAGAAGCTCCTGTAGAAAGTGTGATTATTACGGGCAGAACAATTAGTTATTTGCTAAAAAATGTGGATTTGTTGAATGCTTTTGAGAGCATAGCCAGGAGTCTGAATTCAAAAGGCCTTCTAGTTTTTGATTTTATTGATGCTAACAAATTCATCCCTTCCATCGTCAATGGAAAAAACGTTGAACATCGTGCATTTTTTGAAAATAATTCATATTTAAGAAAAAGTAAATGGACTTTAATATTGAAAGATGGAATGGATTTTAAATGGACTTCTGAATACTTTAAGAAAGAAGACGATATTTGGAAAATAATTAATCAAGATGTTTCAACAATCAGAACATTTACTTTGGATGAAATGAAGATTTTCCTCGAAATAAACAACTTTGAAGTAGTAGAAGCTGTAGAAAGAAATTCATATGCTTTTCCTACAATTGTAATCAAAGCCCTTCGAAAAGTATAAGTCATAATAGCCATTTTTCAATTGTAGAAAAGATTTCAGCCCGCCTCTTAATTTTGGTTTAGTTTACCATCTATATTGAAAAAAAATATTTTTGAGCTTAACAAACATTATGTCGGAAGATCTCCTTATCTTTTATTGAGATTAGTGTTTTTTTTGATATTGGAATGGTAAGATAATAATTGAAAATTCTAAATATTCTGGCATGAAATTAATAAGTACTTTTTTAGTTTTTTTAAGTTTAGTTTCTGAATTTTTTTTAGCTAATTCGATTGAAAAAATGGATGTAAGTTTTTATTCTAGCGGACATCTTGTTAAAGGATGGTTATACTTGCCAAAAACTGAATCTAATAGCAAATTTCCAGTAATTGTAATGGCTCCCGGTTTTTCTGGTGTTAAAGAATGCAATTATCAGTTTTTTGCTGAAAACTTCACAAAAGAAGGATTTGCTGTTTTACTTTTTGACTATCCAAATTTTGGGGAAAGTGAAGGTAGTTTCCGAGGTGAAATTGATCCTTGGATGCAAGTACAAGCATATAGAGATGGTATTTCATTTGTTGGATCAAGAAATGAAATTGATAATGAAAGAATAGGTGTTTGGGGAGGTAGTTATTCTGGTGGTCATGCAATTATTGTAAGTGCTTTAGATGAAAGGGTAAAATGCATGGTAGCAATAACCCCATTTATAAGTGGATCCTTTTATTTGAATAATTTTCCTTCTGAAGTAAAGTCATTTTTGAATCAAATGTTCAATAGGGATAGATTAGCCAGAATTCAAGGCGAAGCACCTATGATGATTCCTGTTTCAACAGAAGATGCTTCAGAATTTTCTGCAATATCCAGTCCTAACGCATGGCAATTCATTCAAAGTTTTAAAGATTATGCACCAAATTATAAAAATTCTGTGACCTTGAAAAGTCTTGAAATGCAATTGGGATATGAACCAATTTCTTACGTTTCTAATATTCGTGAAATTCCAAAATTATTTATAATAGCAGCAAATGATGAAGTTGTTCCAGAGCATCAAATATTAGATGCCTTTGATTTAGCTTCAGAACCAAAAAATATAGTTTATATTGAAGGTAACCATTTCTCTCCTTATATGGAAGGCCTTAAAGAGGCATCCGATGAAGCAATTAAATGGTTTAAAGCAAACTTATAGCACTTAATTATAATTACTGCTCCATCCAAATAAACTTTTCTAACCTAAAACTTCAATATCTGGGAAAAATGGCTGATTTAGATGCCTTTTTCCAGTAGCTTTATACAATGCATTTGCAACGGCTCCAAAGACTGGCGGGAATGGTGGTTCACCCATCCCTGTCGGATCAATTTCGTTTTTAACAAAATGAACGTCTATCTCTTTTGGAGCTTCACTAAATCGGATCATTTTATACCGATCAAAATTATTCTGATCAGGTTTTCCGTTCTTCAATGAAAGTTGTCCAAAAAGAGCATTGCCTATTCCGTCCACTACCGCTCCTTGGGCCATATTAGCTGCAGCATCAGGATTTACAACTATTCCACAATCTATGGCAGTTGTTACTTTTGGTATTTCCAATTTTCCGTTGGTAAATTTCACTTCAAGCACGTGAGCAGCATATGAATTGTGGCAGAAATAGGCAGAAACGCCTCTGTGAATATTTGCATCAGTTTCTTTGTTCCATCCAGATTTTTCTTTAACCAATTCAAGCACTCCAGCATATCGGGCAGCATCATAATCATTTCTCTCTCCTACAGGATTTGATATCGCTCGTTCTAAAAGTTCAAGCCTAAAATCTATGGGATCTTTTCCTAATTCTTCAGCAATCTCATCTAAGAAGGATTGTTCGGCGCCAGCAATAAAATTAGACCTAGGCGCTCTGAATGCACCAATGGTTATATTCGAATCAATGGCCCATTGTTCAGCAAGATAATTATCAATAGCCCCAGCTGGAAATCTATTAGCATGTAAAGGACTCTCTGGTATTCCTCCTGCATTCACATGAAATGCCGTAAGATTATTGTTTTCATCAAATGCAGCTCTGTATTTTGCATGGTAAGTTGGACGGTATATCCCATACGTCATATCGTCTTCCCTTGTGTACATTAATTTAACTGGAGCTTTTGCCTTTTGAGAAATAAGTGCTGCTTCAATCATATAATGGCTATATGCTCTCCTGCCAAAACCTCCACCCATTCTGGTCATTTCGATGTCAATTTTATCTAATGGCATTCCTAATCGAGCAGAAAGTGTGTTTTCCAAAAACTCTGGAGCTTGAAGAGGTCCTGCTAATTGTGCATGGTCATCTGTTACTTCCGCAAAACAATTCATTGGTTCCATTGTATTATGGGCCAAAAATGGCGCAGAATAGGTTCTTTCGATTATTTTGGCAGCATTCTTAAAAGCTTCTTCAGGGTTTCCATCTTTTCTTGCAACTTTAGCAGAGGTATTTGAATAACTTTCCATTTCTTTATAATGATCTTCTGAACTTTCTAAGCCAGAAGGTACATCTACTTGTCGTGTTCCTCCAAAACCGCCCCAAGTTTCTTTATAACTATCAAAATCCTCCCACTCCACATTTATTGCTTTCTTTGCATTCATCACTTCCCATGTGGAATTACCTACAATTGCCACTAATTCAGTAAAAGTTGCTGTATCGAACATGGACTTTTCATATGAATCATTATACAGTTTAATAGTGAAAACATCTTTAATTCCCGGCATTGATTTAACTGCTGCATCATCAAATGACTTAAATTTTTTCCCAAAGGCCGGAGGATGCACTATCATTGCTATTAGCATTCCTTCTTTATTATAATCCATACTGAACATCGGTTTGCCAGTAACTATATCTTTTCCATTCACATTCTTTCTAGACGTACCTACAATTTTGAAATCTTTCACATCTTTGAGTGCAACTTCCTTTGGGACTTCTATATTAGCAGCTGCAGATGCCATTTCACCATATCCCGCAGTCTTTTCTGTTGGTTTATGAAAGAGCATACCTTCTTCGGTTGTAATTTCTTCAACTGGTACACCCCAAGCTTGCGCAGCTGCTTCTTTAAGCATTTGTCTAGCTGACGCGCCAGCCATTCGAAGACTACTCCAACCTTGTCTAATGGATTGACTTCCACCTGAAAGTTGCCTTTTGTAAATTTCTGTATTAAAAGGTGCTTGTTCAACAATTACTTTTTTCCAATCAATGTCAAGTTCCTCAGCAACTATCATCGGCATAGATGTTTTTACACCTTGTCCAAACTCTGGATTTGGGCAATATATAGTAACTACACCATTTTCTCCTATTTTCAAAAAACCATTTAGACTATACCATTCTTCTGGTAATGTCAATAATTCTTCATTTACTGCGGGTTGACAACCTGCAAGCCAACTAAAGCTTATTAAAATTCCACCCCCAGCTAAAGCAGAAGTTTTCAAAAAAGATCTTCTATTGAATGATGTTTGAATTAGTGTCATAATATTGATAGATTTATAAACTTGGAATTAGTGCAATGAAATAATCTTAGTTATTTCATCATATCAGCAGCTTTTTTAACTGACTCTTTGATTCTTAAATAAGTTCCACATCGGCAAATGTTGCCATTCATGGCCATTTCAATCTGTTCATCACTTGGGTTACTATTTTTCTTTAACAAAGCCGCTGCAGTCATAATTTGTCCAGTTTGGCAATACCCACACTGAGCTGTATCCACTTCCAACCATGCTTTTTGGACTGGATGATCTCCATTTTCAGATAAACCTTCAATTGTGGTTACTTTTTGATTGCTTATCGATGAAACTGGCATCATACATGAACGTACTGCAACATCATCTAAATGCACAGTACATGCACCACATTGAGCTATACCGCATCCATATTTAGTGCCTACTAAGTTAAGATGATCTCTTAATACCCACAATAATGGTGTCGTAGGATCAACGTCTATTTCACGGTTTTTACCGTTAATGTTTAAATTAAAAACTGCCATAATACTTAATTGCTGAAATTTAATGATATTGGATTAATCCATATTCAACAAAAATAAGAAAAAAAATATAATTGCACCTACTTTAATCAAACGAATACACACGAATATCAAATAAATAAAAACATTTCTTTAAAGTCTTTGCGCACGCTATTAATTCAAAAACAACAAGCTCAGTGTCCTTATATTGAAACTGGATTTCTTTTATTCTTCTGTTAATTGTTTTTACTTTTAAAATTCAATCCCTTCTTTATCGTTCAAAATAAAAAACGAACGCCTGCTTATGCTTTTCTTAAATTTAAAAAAGAAAAAATTCAAAGATTTTTTGGATATTTAGGTTAATAGTTGGTACAAAAATCAAATTCAGATTTTATAAATACAGTGGGAAAAAGATGAAAAAAGAAGACTTTTATATTTTAAATCGCCACAGTGATTGGGATGTAGACTTAATTGATCAAATCTTAAAAGAAAACGTATACAGCAGCTCAGATTCTTGGCAAAAATTCCTCAAACTTTTCTTTATTGGCTTAGGAATTTGTTTTACAACGGCTGGAGTTGTTTTCTTTTTTGCTTACAATTGGGACGAACTTCATAAATTTTTAAAATTAAGCGTTATTGAGTTTTTAATCACAGCACTGATTGTATCTGCTGTATTTGGAAAAATAAATCCTCTGCTGAAAAACATTCTTATTGCAAGCTCAACAATGATTGTTGGAGTTTTGATCGGCGTTTTTGGTCAGATTTATCAAACAGGTGCAAATGCGTATGACTTTTTCTTTGGCTGGACTTTAGCAATTGCCTTATGGGCATTGATATCCAACTATCCTGTTTTATGGCTCATTTTCATTTTGTTGACTAATATTACTTTTATTTTATTTGCAAATCAAATCGCTAGTGATTGGTCTAGTGTTAGTGTTTTATTAGGCTTAACAATAATCAATGCTTTTTTTCTATCTATTTTCAATCAATTGCCCAAAATATTCTCTATTGTTAAAAGTTCTAAATGGTTCTTAAATTTATTAGGATTGGTAACTATATCATTTGCGACCCTTGGCATTGTAATCGGTATTTTTGATCAAAAAGAATTTGCCTTTACTATTTTGGCAATAGCCACCAGCATAACATTTTGTGTAGGTTTATATTTTGCACTAAAACATAAAAACGTCTTTTACTTATCTGCTATACCAATAGGTATCATTGCAATCATTTCGTCTTTTATCGTAAAAATATCGGATGGCGCCGCATCGTTTTTGTTTGTTTGTCTATTTGTGATATTTAGCATCACATTTCTAGTTAAAAAATTAATTGACATTCAAAAAAGTGAGGAATGAAAAAATTAGAAGAAGCAAATGCTTTTATTTCTCAACTCAGACCATCAGAAAACAAAGTTTATCAATATGATGAGAAAGCCATTAATGGAGAATATGAACGGAAGGAAAAAAATGAATCTAGCTTAACTATTAAAATAGTATCTATCTCTGGAGGCATTATTGCATCTTTTGCTTTTCTAGGTTTTTTAGCAATTGCTGGGCTGTTTGAGTCTGCAACTGTAATCATGATTCTAGGATTTTTATCTATTGGATTTGGTATCTGGAGTACAAGAATTTATGACAAACTAATTTTCGATACTTTGAGTATTACGACTTATATCATTGGTCTATTTTTAGTGGGATTTGGTTTAATTGGTTTGGAAATAGATGAAAATACAGTCAACATTATTATACCAATCTTAGCTTTATTTGGCATCATTATTTCAAAAAATTATCTAATTACATTCCTCTCAATTTTAATTATTGGGGGAAGTTTTATAGTTTTCATATTATCAAATGACTTCTATGATTTAATTCATATTTATAATATTGCTGTTGCAAGCCTACTTTCTTTTCTTTTTCTTAAAGAATCCAAAATCATTGTATTATTCAAAAAATACTCCAAATTATATGATCCTGTTCGAATTGGTTTAGTGATATCTTTTATTTTTGGGTTAATCATATTAGGAAAAAGAGCCCTGGTTCCATACAATGAAAGTTTTATATGGATTACTTCAATTCCATTGATTCTTATCTTAATGTATATGACGTATAGAATCATCATTATTCTAAAAATTGACAGCGCACAAAAATCCATAACCATTTACGCTCTTTCGATTTTAGCTCTACTTTCGATATCACTTGCACCTGCAATTCTTGGGGCACTTTTGATCATACTTTTAAGTTTTTATGTCAATTTTAAAACCAGTTTTGTTATTGGTATCATTGCGCTGATTTATTTTGTTTCTCAATATTATTATGATTTAAATTTTACTTTACTGACCAAGTCAATTATCCTATTTTCGTCAGGAATCTTTTTTATTGCATTGTATTATATTACCAATTTCAAAAACAAGCACCATGAAAAAATATAGAGATTGGGTTATTTTGGGAAATCTTATTGCTTTATTGGTTTGGTTCAACCATTCAATTTTGGAGAAGGAAGCAATATTATCAGATGGCAAATTGGTGCTTTTAGAACTAGCACCTGTGGATCCTAGATCTCTCATTCAAGGCGATTATATGGATTTAAGCTATGCTATCTCGCAAATTGAAGATATAGAAAGCATACCAAACCATGGCTTTTGTATTTTAAAATCAAATGAAAAGGGAATAGCTGAAAAAATCAGAATTCAAACTAATCTTAACCCTATAGATGAAAATGAATTTGCCATAAAATACCATTCCAATGGTTGGCGAATAAATATTGGAGCAGAATCTTATTTTTTTCAAGAAGGGAAATCGGAGAAGTTTGAAAATGCAAAGTATGGTGGACTTAGAATTGATGACAATGGAAATAGCATTCTAGTTGGCCTTTATGACGAAAATCAGCATAAAATAGAATAGTAAAAAGCAATTGTTATATAATTCGAAGATTCAATTTATAGTTACCAAATATTGAGGTTCTTCTTTTAGGTATAAAAAAATTTTTATCTTAATGACGGAATTTCGTTTTTCAACAACTTAAAAGCAATTCTAACATAAAAACTTTTGAAAATTAATTAAACCAAAATATTCATTTCAAATTTCCATTCAAAAATATTACATTTTAGATACTTAAAATACTACTAATTATGGAGCAGGAAAAAAAGACAATTGTTGTTTGTGGGGCAACTGGAAAACAAGGAGGGGCAGTACTTAATGCACTTATGAAAAATGAAAAGTGGAACATTATTGCAATTTCCAGAGACATTGACAGTCAAAAAGCATCAGAAATCAAAAATAAAAATATCAAATTGGTTAAGGCTGACTTGATGGACAAACAATCTTTAATGGAAGCTTTCAAGAATGCCTACGGCGTTTATGCCATGACGATGCCAGTTACTCCAAAAGGTAAGATTGACACTGAATTAGATTATGTCCAAGGTCAAAATATTGTTGAAGCATGTCTAGCAAATAATATAAAACATCTGGTTTTGAGTACAGTTTTATATGTAGAAGAAGGACAAGAAAATACATTGTCATACATCAAAAGAAAGATAGATGTCGAAAATCTAATTAAACAAAAAGAAATACCCTATACCTTTTTGTGTCCAGGTTCTTTCATGGATGATTTTGGAGGTGAATTTATGCCTGTAAAAAAGAATAAAATAACTGGAATGACTGACAATGATGTGAAAATTCCACAAATTGCTAGCAGGGATATTGGAAGAATTGCCGAAAAAGCATTTAACAATCCTGAGCTTTATTTAGGTAAAAAAATCAACCTCGTAGGTGATTTTATTTCAGGTGATGAATTAGCGGAAGTTGTAAGTAAATTAACAGGTAAGAAATTTATAAGCAAAGCTCCACCAATGTTCCTGATGTGGATTTTTGCCAGAGAATGGATTCCTTTAAGAAAACATTTTGAAAAATGGGGCCGCTCGCCTTATCCTCAAGCGTTAATAGATGCTCAAATAGAAACAAAATCGATTTTACCAGATGCTCTTAGCTTTGAAGAATATTTAAAATGGAAAGAATGGGATAAAAAATTATCGAAATGATTTCAATTTTTAAATAATGCTGAATGATTTATCATAATTTATCATTAAAATATTAATGATCACGAATAATTTCATGGTTAGAACGGAACCTTCAGTGCATAAAGTGTTCGAAAAATATCCAGTTTCAGCACGAAAAAAAATTTCTTATCTTAGAAAATTGATTATTGACACAGCAAAGAATACAGATGAAATAACATCTATCGAGGAAACATTAAAATGGGGAGAACCAAGTTATAATACTAAAAAAGGAAGTCCTATTCGAATAGATTGGAAGGAAAAGAAACCTCAAGAATATGCGATGTATTTCAATTGTCAGAGTGCTCTTGTTCCTACCTTTAAAATGGTTTTTGGTGAAAAATTTAATTTTGAAGGAAATCGGGCCATAATATTTCAAATGAACGATCCTATTCCTGAAAAAGAATTAAAAATTTGTATAAGGGCAGCGTTGTTGTATCATAAAGTCAAAAAACTGCCAACCTTAGGAATATAAATCACCTTAACCATAAAAAATTGGGTTTTTACTTACCAATCAAAGTTTCTGAAGAAAAAAAGGCAATCAAATATTCAAGCTAAAAAATATGAACAAGGAAAGCAGTGAAATAAGTTGGGATGATTTTTCCAAAATTGAGATGAGAATAGGTACCATAATATCAGCTGAGATTTTCAAAGAAGTGAAAAAACCAGCATTTAAAATATTGGTAGATTTTGGAGAATATGGAATACGAAAATCATCTGCGCAATTAACTGGTTTGTACAGCGCTAAAGAACTTTTAGGAAAACAAGTTATTGCAGTATTGAATTTTCCACCAAAACAAATAGCCAATATTATGAGTGAATGCCTGATATTAGGTGGAATTGGCGAAAAAAATGAGGTAATCCTTATCCAACCAGAAAGAACGGTAGCAAATGGACTTAAAATAGGTTAGGAAATCACTTTTTATCAATTCACCTTTGCATAAATTTAGATTCTTTTATTCAGAAGTGATGCAGAATTATGGATAAAATCCATGGAGTAAAGTTTAAATTACAAATAATAGACAATAGAAAAATCTGTTTATCTTTGAATGAACTCATAAATAATAGACCTCCAAAAAACACTTTATGAATTTTTTAAGAGAATTGAAACGAAGAAGAGTATTCAAGGCTGCACTTGCTTATTTGGTTTCTTCTTGGTTAATTTTGCAAATTTCTTCAATCATATTTCCAATTTTACAAATTGAAATGGCCTACCAAAGATGGGAACTTATTGCATTAGCAATTGGATTTCCTGCTTGGATTATTTTTGCATATATCTACGAATGGACACCTGAAGGATACAAACAGACTTTAAATATTGAAGAAGAAAATGAAGATTTAAAATCTTCAGATAAAGTTTCTACAAGGTATATCATTTTCGGGCTTTCATTGGCTATTTTACTTCTTATCACAGACAAAATATTCAATTTAACCTCTCCTTCGCAAGACAAAATTGAATTCAGCACATTAGCTGTCCTTCCCTTTAGTCACCAAAGCGTTAAAGAAGATGACGAATTCTTTACTTCAGGAGTTCATGAAGATTTAATGACAAAGCTAGCAGGAGTTAAAAATTTCAGGATTATTTCAAAGGCATCTGTAATGAAATACAAAGACTTTGAAGGTGATTTAAAGAAATTAGGCCAAAAATTAAATTCAGATTATATATTGCAAGGCACTGTTAGGAGGTGGGAAGATCAAATAAGGCTGACTGTTCAATTGGTCGAATGCAAAACAAATCAAGCCATTTGGTCTAATGAATATGACGGTCAAATGGAGAATGTATTCGATCTTCAAGCTGAAATTGCAACATTAATCACTCAGAAATTGACTGCTAATCTAACAAAAGATGAAAAAAAAGAACTTGAAGAGGCCCCAACAAAAGATATCGCTGCATATGAGGACTTTTTAAGAGCAAGGTATATTCTTAATAAACCCCGAGCAACATACGATGATATAAACATAGCCATAACATTACTGAACAATGCTGTCAAAATTGATGACAACTTTTCCAAAGCATGGACTCTTCTTGTTCAAGCGCACAGTGAAATATACAGTAAACTTTCAAAGCTTGAAGATCAGAAATTGGAAATGGATAATGCGAAAGAAAAAGCAGATTTTGCACTTCGAAAAGCAAAAGCTTTAGCACCTGATAACTGGGAAGTACTGAGTGAAGAAGGCTTTTATTCAATGAATATATTAAATGATCAGATTTCAGCACTCAATTCATTTAACAGTGCGATCGAACAAAATCCAAGCGATGTTAATTCAATGATGAAATTAGGCCAATTGTATGTTTTTATGGGTGATGTAAGAAAAGCTATGAATATATTGGAAAGGAGTTTTGAATTAACTCAAACCAATGGTGCCTTGGTTTATTTTTTGACTTTTGTATATGAAATTAATGGCGAATATAAAAAAATGGTGCCTTTTCTAGAGCGATTGTACGAAATTTATCCAGAAGACAAGCACTTTTTGGTAGAAGCAAAATATTACCAATTTCTCAATGACGGAACTTTAATTTCATATGAAGAATTTAAGAAAAGTGTAGAAGCTGGAAACTCAGAAAATCCATGGGATGAACGTGCCATTAAAAACATGGATATGATAGTCGCAATGTTCAATAATGAATTTGAAACTTATCACGAAGATTGGAAAGGGAAACATGAAAATCACATTAAAGGTCATAACAATTGGATGTGCCCTTTAGTCACAAATGATTTTATCAATCAGGCAAGGTTATTAAAAGAACACAAAAAAGAGAAAGAAGCAGCATCATTAATCGAACAGGCAAAACTTGTTGTTTTGGCCCCAGTTAATCCAAATTCAGTTTGTGTCTTCAATCCTGAAGTATATATGCCGAAATTAGATTACTTATCTGGAAATAAAGCACTTGCAACTGAAAAAATTGAAGAGCTTGCCATCCCAATAATCCAAAACAAAAGTTTTCCAACGGGTGCCGTGGAACGTTCTGTTTTGCTTCAGGCAATTGATCTTATAAGTCCTGAAAAAGTATTTTACTATTATGAGCAAATAGCTAAGAATACAATTTCAATGACAAGTTTTGAATCTATTTGCGCAGATCCTTGGACTTATCCAAATTTGATTAAAGATCCCAGGTTTATCGCGGAAGTAAAAACAGATGGAAGATTTTCAAAATTTTTGGAATCGTATGGTTTCTTATAAATTCACCACCATTTTTTTGTATTATAAAAGCCTTCAAAATTAGTTTGAAATCGCTATTGCAGCTTTCTATTATCCCATATTTTATATTCTCATTATACGGATTAAAGTCTCCTTTGTAAGCAATTTAAAAAGTAAAATGCAACAAAAATTGAGTTGAATTTCCGCTATCCATATTTTGACTTAGGGCTGATTAAATTAGGGTTGCACTTTCATTTTTGAATAAATAATAATATTTTTAATCAACCATTTTACAATTTTTATAACCAAAGAAATCATTAATAAATGCATGTGGTAAGAATATTTTTTATAAGTGTTTTACTTTTCGGTTCAGTAGCCGTGACTGCACAAAACGTTGGCATCAACAAAACAAATCCCCAGCAATCCCTTGATGTAAATGGAAATGTTAACATTGACGGAAAAATATATATGAATGGAGTTTCTGGAACAACAGGTCAAGTATTGCAAACTACAAGCTCAGGATCGACTGCTTGGGCTAATCTCAAAAATTACACCTATGTGGCAACATACACCAACAATGGAAACTTTATTGTACCTGCTGGAGTAACCCGAATTCTAATAGAAGCTTGGGGAGCTGGTGGCGGTGGATCATCTGGTGGAGGAGGAGCAGCAGGAAATTATATTTTCTCCGTTCAAGATGTTACTCCTTCAACAAGTCTTACAATTACAATAGGTACAGGAGGTTTAAATGCAACTACAAATCCTGGTGCTGCAACAGATGGTGGTGAAACTAAAATTGAAGGCTTAATGTCTCCATTAACCGCTTTAGGTGGCGGAGGTTCTGGATCAAATTCTCCAGGCTCTTCTAATAGATATGCATTGAGTGGAGCAAAATTTATTCAAGTCCTTGGACAAAATGGGGAGACCAATACAACTAGTTATACTCAAAAAAATGCAACAACTTTTGTAACCATTCAAAAATATGGAGATGGAGGTGCATCTGGTCCAAATTATAATGTTAAGTGTCAAGGTCAAACTATAATTGTGAATGAAAGTACTGGTATTTTAATTTCAAACAACCTTCCAACAGCAGCACCCTACCCAGGTGGAGGAGGCAGCGGAGGAAGTTTAGGAAAAGATGGGGCAAATGGTATGGTATTAATTTGGTATTAATTATCTAGTTATCTAAAAATCTATTTTATTTATTGGTAATTTTAAGCAATCGTAATGTCTCATTTCTTGGTGTAAACCCAAATAAGAAATGAAAGGACAATAACAGTCAATTCAATTTCAAAATATTAACAATAACAAAATGAGAAAACTAATTGTATCCATGCATGTAACATTGGATGGATTTGTTGCAGGACCAAATGGGGCAATGAATTGGATTAAATTCGATAATGAATTGTTTGATTTTGTGGGCAAAATGACGGCAGAGGCGGATATTGCACTTTATGGTCGAGTAACTCATAAAATGATGGAAGATTATTGGCCAACTGCTGGAGATAAACCAAATGCTAGCAAGCATGATATTGAACATTCAAAATGGTACAAAGAATCATTAAAAGTAGTATTGTCAACCACAATGGGCAAAACTAATCTTGATAAAACAATAATTATAGGAGATGAAATACCGAGCAATATTCAAAAATTAAAAGAGTCAGGAGACAAAAATATTTTGATTTTTGGAAGTCCTTCAGCAACCCATTCTTTATTCAATGAAGGCTTGATTGACGAACTTTGGCTTTTTATTAATCCTGTTGTAATTGGCGAAGGTATACCCATGTTTAAAGGAATTAAAGATGTGAAAAAATTATTGCTAATTGAAAGTAGGACATTTAATTGCGGGGTAATTGGACTTAATTATTCAAAAAATGAATAAATCTTTCATTTTAATAAAAACCTAAAAAACAACGCTATGAGCCATGTCTATCCAGGATCAAACACATTAAATGTTTACATCACCATTAAAGATTGCGGTAAAGCAATCGATTTTTACAAAAAAGCTTTCGGAGCTATAGAGAAAATGAAATTACTTATGCCAAATGGACTTATTGGTCATGCTGAAATAGAAATAGAAGGAACTCTACTAATGATGTCAGAAGAAAACCAAGATTGGGGAACAAAAAGTCCGCATACATTAGGTGGCAATCCAATGACATTTGGATTGTACGTGAAGGATGTGGATGCAGCATTTCAAAAAGCCATCGACGCTGGGGCAACAGTTATTATGCCGATCAAAGAGGAATTTTATGGCGACCGTGTTGGACAAGTTCTGGATCCATATGGATACAAATGGTCGATTGCAACCCATTTCGAAGATGTTAGTGCTGAAGAAATGCAAACGAGAATGGACAAAATGTTTGCTCAATAAAATTATTATTTCCAATTAAAATCAAAAAATAATGAAATATTTTATCTGGCTCATTTCATCTGTTAATATCTATTTTGGATTCATTAATTTACTCAATGCGCTAAATATTCTTCAGTCGAGCAAATACTCTAAAACTGCGACAATTGTATTTGCCCTTCTTTTTTTAACTATGGGAATTGGAGCATTTTACTTATCTATTATCAAAAACAACCAAAAACTTGGGCTTTTGCTAAGTTTCGGTCCATGGGTTCTGGCGATATTGTTTATGTTTATTGTCATGCTGACTAGCGATTATAAATAACATTCGAAATCAACTTTGTCCAATAAAGTAATTAAAAATAACCTTATTGTACAAATGACAATAAGGTTATTATATATTTTTAAACGGCTATTATCTAGTATTAAAGCAAATCTTATTTTTCGAATGGCATAGAACTGAAAATATTCGCACATGGAATACCTATAAAATCTATATTTACAATAAAAAACCTCTAATTTGTTAACATGATATTAGTTGCATTACTTTTTGTGATCATTGGAATTTTAGTTAAAAATGGAAAAATGTATTTTCTGATTGCAGGCTATAATACAATGTCAACCGAAGAAAAGGCTAAATATGATATCGAAGGCATAGCATCCGTCATGCGAAATGCAATGTTTGGAATGGCTATTATCATAGCAATAGGATATTTTCTTTCAGTTTCCTTGAGCAAACCCAATGTAGAATCTTTTTCTTTAATTAGTGCATTAATTATAGGGTTACCGTATATTTTAATAAAATCCAATTCTGATAAATATAAAATTGATAATTAATACACAACTCAATTGTTAAAGATGAATTTAAAAGAAAAAATAGGCACAAAAGAAAACCCACTCACCCTATTAACTCCTCCTCAATCTTCTGAATACAGCATGCATGTGGACACTAAAGATGGCAAGGAAATATTGGTTTGTACCGTTGGAAAAACAATATTACACTATGATATTCGCTGCTTAACTGACCTTCATAATATGTTAAAAGACCATGGTGATTGGATGGAGCTGGGTAGTAAAGATGAAAAACAGGATACCAAAGAAGGCACTGTAGAACATTGGGGCAGAAGTACTTCAAATCCCATCGGTGGCTGGTATGGATTAAAGAAAAATTTTAGAGGGCGCTTTGGCATGTATATTCCACCTTTAATGGAAGCAATTGGTATGGCTGAAGTGAGTCACGAGGCTAGAGGCAATAAAATGAAGGCTATTTAAAAGCCTTCATTTCATTTGGTTGCTTTAGAAAACTAGATTATTATTTTAATTTCACCCATTTCGCTTGCATCATTTTCATAGTTTCTTCTAGGTTCTTCATTGTCTTTTCGGTCTGTGAAGTTGGTCGGACATCAGCACTTTGCAACACATTTAACATAAATAGAAATTTTTCTTGGAGTCCGACAATGTTCTCTTTATCTATGGAAGATGCTCTTATGCTACCATACAAGAAATCACCTCCTGAAGGTTTTCCATTTCCTCTGAAAGAAATTAATTCTTCTTTTTGACCTTCCTTCCAATTCCTACTTTGATCTGCAAGGTTTTTGTCTATTTGTTTAACCCATTCCTGCAATTCATTGTAACTTTCGTAACATATCATGGATAATTTGGTTTGCAGACCTAAGTCTTGGTCTGAAATGATTACTCGAGGATCTAAATTTACATTCAAGGTCGTTTCAGAAATTGTCCCATCGGCAATTAAACGCACTTTATAAGTCCCTGGTTCCACTAAAGGCCCGAAAGGTCCATCAGGTGTATTATGCAATACTGCGGAGATTGAATATCCTCGATCTGCTCCTTTGGGTGGGTCATATTTCAAATCCCAAACAAATCGATGATGACCTTTTGATGTTCCGATTTCCTGATTTGGTCGAATCCAATATGTTGGATATTGAATGGCTGTAGTATCAATAAATTCAAATTCCATTTCAGAACTGTAAGACATAATTGGATTTCCATCAAAATCTAAAATTTGAATCTCTACTTTTTCATAATTTTTAGAAAGCAAATAATCCAAAACTGCACCATCCGGTGGATTTTCTCCAGTAGGCTCTTCTGGAGGCAAAGGAGTATCATGAAACATGTTATACCTTACTCTAATGGCATCTGATGGTTTTTGAATATGAGTAACATCTGTATTTTTTGCCAACATTCTAAGTGGATTTATGTCATCCATTATCCAAATTGATCTGCCATGTGTCCCTACCACCAAATCATTCTCATGAATCTGTAAATCCCGAATTGAAGTTGCAGGCATATTCATTCTCAAGTTTTCCCAATGGTCTCCATTGTTATTCGAGAAATAAACTTCTCTTTCGGTTCCAGCAAATAATAATCCTTTTGTCTTAGGGTCTTCTCTAACCACATTTACAGGTCCCATTTCATTCATTCCTCTAGTGATAAGAGTCCACGTTTTTCCCAGATCTGTTGTTCGATAAATAAGTGGTTTCATATTGTCTTTTCGAATTGCATTTACTGCTATGTATGCAGTATTTTTATCAAAATGACTTGCATCAATCTGGGCAATTTTGTCCCAAGACTTTAATGCTGGAGGAGTAACATCTAACCAGTTTTTGCCCCCATCGATTGTTACATGAACAAGACCGTCGTCTGTACCTGCCCATATGATATCTTTACTTACCGCAGAAGGTCCAATGGAATAAACAATCGCCCTTTGAACCATATTTTCTAGTTCGGCAGTTTTAAAATCTCCAATACTAGCTGGCACTTCTGGTTTTACCCTTGTTAAATCCGGACTAATTTGTTCCCAAGATTGTGCTCCGTCCATAGTTTTCCAAATCACATTCGTCCCAAACAGAAGCATATTATCATCTGCAGGATGAAAAATCAAAGGCATTGTTCTTAAATATCGAAATGCTCCAGAGCGCATTGCCTCAGGAGCCACATTTTGGGATTGGCCTGTTAATTTATTAAATTTAGTGACTCGTCCGCCAAAAATGATATTAGAATTTTTCGGATCTGGAGCAATATAAGCGTATTCATCAGCTCCCACACCCATAAATTCTCTAAATGAAATTTGTCCTCCATTTCCCCTACTTGCCACGCCAATAGCACCACTTTCCTGCTGACCACCATAAACCCAGTATGGAAATTGATTGTCTGTAGTAATATGATACAGTTGAGTTGTTGGTTGATTGTACCAAGAACTCCAAGTTTTCCCACCATTTACTGTTATAGTAGCACCTTGATCAACTGCAAAAAGCATAATGTCGGGATTTAGTGGATTAATCCAAATTCTATGATAATCATCTCCTCCAGGAGCTCCTTTAATGGAAGTCCAATTAAAGCCACCATCAATGGATTTATACGAGGCTACGTTTGCTGAAAAAACAATATCCGGATTATTTGGGTGGACTCTTACTTCAGCGAAATCACTACCTCTTCCATAAATTCTGCGATGCGTAGGAATTTGTTGCCAACTTTCCCCAGCATCATCACTTCTATAAAAACCGCTATTTTGTCTAGAATCAACAGTTGCGTACATGCGGTTTGGATTGCTTGGTGAAATGCCAATACCAATTCTTCCAAGTCCTTGGGAAGCCGTAGGAAGGCCTTTTGTTAATTTATTCCAGGTTTTTCCACCATCTAATGACTTGTATAGCCCACTATTAGGACCAGAAAAGCTAGCATTTTCCCAAGGTCCCTCTTGATGCTCCCACATATCCGCGAAAACAATATTTGGATTGGTCGGATCAAATTCTACTTGTATGCAACCTGTATTATGATTGATATAAAGTACTTTTTCCCAAGTTTCTCCTCCATCTGTAGTTTTGAAAACTCCACGGGTTTCATTTGCCCCATATGGGTGACCTAAACCTGCAACAAAAACATTATTAGGATCTTCAGGATTCACAATAACTCTTGCTATTTGTTGCACGTCATCTAATCCAATATGAGCCCAAGATTTTCCACCATCTATAGACTTGAACATTCCATCACCAACAGAAAGGTCAGGCCTATGCAAACCTTCACCAGTGCCAACATAAATAATATTAGGATTTGTTGGTGAAACAGCCAAATCACCAACTGAGCCTGTCGGTGCACTATCGAATATTGGCTTCCAAGTTCTTCCAGAATCATCAGTTTTCCATACTCCCCCATTATTAACACCAACAAAAAAAACATTTGGTTGAGTAGGAATTCCAACTGCCCCTACTGTGCGGCTAGCTCTAAAAGGTCCGATACATCGGTACGATAAATCTTGGTATAATGCTTTATCTATGTTTTGGGCAATTCCAGATAATTGCAAACACAGAAAGACAAGGAAAAATATTTGTTTCATAAAATTTAATTGTAAATGTAAATTCGCTTAGATTAACTGCGTGCTAATTTAAGAAAGTAATATACTAAATCTATTATTAAGTTAAATTCATAAATTACGAAAAGAAAAGTATCCTTTAATCTTGAAAAACTTTTGTTAAAAATGAAAGCCAATTCCAAAAATTCCTTTTTTATCTGTTCTCCTTCTAATAAATTGAAAGAGACTATTGTAAATGAAATACTCAAAACAAAAAATGGCATTGAATTTCACTCTTCTTTGCCAAATTATGAAGCTACGCCTCTCGTATTATTGCCTAAATTATCCAAAAAGTACAATGTTGGTTCAATTTATATCAAAGATGAATCGACAAGATTTGGCTTGAATGCATTCAAAATTTTAGGCGCTTCCTATGCCATAGATCAATTATTAAAAAAAGATCCAACAATTGAAACATTTTGCACTGCAACAGATGGAAATCATGGTAAGGCTGTAGCTAAAGCATCAAAATTTATGAATAAAAATTCAGTAGTTTATGTCCCAGAACATACTGTAAAGGATCGAATAGCTGCTATTGAAAAGGAAGGCGCTAAAGTTGAAAAAGTAAAAGGAAGTTACGATGATGCTTGTGATCACGCTATAAAAATGAGCAAATTAAATGGTTGGTGTTTAGTTCAAGATACTTCATCAAACGCCAATGATATCACAAATGCTCTAATAATGAAAGGATATCTTACGATGTTTCAAGAAATGGAAGATACTATCCACACCTTGCCTAAGTCAAAAATTGACGTCCTATTTTTGCAAGCAGGAGTAGGCAGTTTTGCAAGTGCTGCTGTATTTTATTATTTGGAACGCTATAGCGCAAATAGACCAAAAATCGTATTAATTGAGCCAAGAAAAGCAGATAACATTCTTTATTCATTTCAACAGGATGAATTAAGCACTATACCTTATAAAAGTAAAACCATAATGGCAGGTTTATGTTGTGAAACTCCTTCTGCAGCTGCTTGGAATCTTTTAAATTCCGGAATAGATGTAGCGATAAAAATTGAAGACAAATATGCTATAAAAGCCATGCAAGAATTGTATTTCCCAAAAGGCAATGACCCTCAAATTATATCTGGAGAATCAGGGGCAGCTGGATTGGCAGGATTCTTAGCTATTTTAAAAGAAAATGAGTTTAGACCAGTTAGAGAAATGCTTGAGATTAATAAAAACAGCCGTTTATTGTTCATCAACACTGAAGGAGCTACAGACATTTCATTTTTCAACAAAACAATGGGTTTATAATGCTTTATTTTATAAATGTTTTGTTTTCAATTAGATGTATAACTGTTTCAGCATAAATGGTTTTGAGCCATTCAGTTCAACAAATTTTTACAAGAAATCCAATTCAGTAAATTTTCAATTATTGATTTAAAATCTTCAAAATTAAAAAGTAAGTTGCTACATGTTTATTATAAATTAAAAAAATTTAACTATTTTAGAATTTGTTATTGTTCGCTTTTCTATTCCATTATAAATTTTGATCATGATTAAAGAATATCCAAAGGAAGATATTAAAGTAATTTGGGACATGAGCAAATGTACCCATTCCGCAAATTGCGCAAGAGGTTTGCCAACAGTATTCAAACCCAAAGAGAAACCATGGATTCAGACAGAAAACGATACAAGAGAAAATATCATAGCGCAAGTAAATAAATGCCCATCAGGAGCTTTAGCTATAAAATTTACTTGAAATGAAAAAAGTTATTTTGCTGGGTCGATTGGCATCTAACATCCCAGATGCAGAAACTGGAGTTACTTCAAGGAATTTCAAGATCTTTAGTAGCTCATCACTAAATGACGTAAAATCAATTTTTCAAGAGCAAAAAAATGAGATTGATTGTGTAATCATGGGAGCTGGAATTGATTTGGAGGTTAGAATTGAGGCTATAAGATTTATTTTTGAAACAAGTAAAAGTACAACTGTTCATTTGAAGGATTGGAACTCTGGTTCCCAGGGAATGTTGCCATTTGTTAATGGCATTTTAACAGGCTTAGTAAACACATAGTATAAAATAAAAATCAAAAAAATGAAAAAAGAAGATATCAACCAGGAAATATTTGATCTGTATGATTATTATGTTCACAATAAAATTGATCGAAGAGAATTTGTAGAAAAAATCTCCATTTATGCAGTTGGAGGTCTTACCGTTCCTGCACTTCTTGAATATCTAATGCCAAATTACACTCAAAAAATTCAGATTAAATCAGATGATCCTAGATTAAATTCTGAATTTATTGAATACGACTCGCCAAAAGGAGGTGGAAAAATAAAAGGTTTATTGTCAAGACCTGTAGGTAACAAACAAAAATTACCAGGTATAGTGGTTGTGCACGAAAATAGAGGACTAAATCCATATATTGAAGATGTAGGAAGAAGAGCAGGATTAGCCGGATTTATCTCCCTTGCTCCTGATGCTTTGTCTCCTTTGGGCGGATATCCTGGAAATGATGATGATGGAAGAACAATGCAACAAAAGAGAGATAGAAATGAAATGTTGGAAGATTTTATTGCAGCGTATGAAACTTTAAAAGTTCATCCCGAATGCAATGGAAATGTTGGAGTAGTAGGTTTCTGTTTTGGAGGTTGGATAAGCAACATGATGGCAGTAAAGGTCCCTACTCTATCTGCTTCAGTTCCTTTTTATGGTGGTCAGCCAAGTGCCGAAGAAGTTCCTGCAATAAAGGCTCCACTTTTAATACATTATGGAGAATTAGATACAAGAGTAAATGCTGGATGGCCAGCATATGAAGCTGAATTAATCAAAAATAAAAAAGAATACAAAACATACATTTATCCAGGTGTAAACCATGGATTTCACAATGATACAACCCCAAGGTATGATGAAGCAGCAGCTAAATTGGCTTGGGAAAGAACCATTGAATTTTTTACAGAAAAATTGAAATAATCAAAATATATCTTTTCATTTTTTGATTGAGCAAAAAACGAAACAAAAAACGCTCTATTTCAAAGGCATTTTTCCTTGTTTATAATGTTGAAGATTATTCTTTCGAGCTTGAATTCCTTCATCTAACACCATTCCTTTCCAAGGAAAACCAGAAACAAAAAGCAGAAAATCGGCCCAAGACTTCCCGATTTTCTGCTTTTTTTCTTGTTTATGCTGGTGAAAAACACTTCTAAATATTATCTTTTCCATTTAATACCGCAACCAATTGCTTTAGTTTTAGTGGTAGTAATTTCATTTCCAGCCAATAAAGCATCCACAGCATCTTCCACATAACTTTTCGTCACAGCAGAAGCATCTCTCGAATTATCATCTATTGTTCCGATATAAGCAACTTTCAATTCTTTTGCTTGTTTCTGTAAAACAAATACATGAGGCGTATTTGTCGCTCCATAAGTTTTTGCAATTTCCTGAGTTTCATCAACAAGATATGGAAAGTCGTAACCTTTAGATTTTGCTTGCATCTTCATAGCTTCAAAAGAATCTCCTGAAGAACGACTTGGGTCATTTGCATTAATTGCAATCAATGGATAATCTTTTGGATATTTTTTGCTTAATCCAATAATTCTTTCATTGTAAGCTTTCGAATATGGACAAGTGTTGCAATCAAATACTAAAATGAAACCTTTTGCAGATTCATAATTGGCTAAAGAGACCATTTTGCCATCCACATTTTTTAAATTAAAATCAATTGCATTATCCCCTACTTCATATCCAGAAGGATTAGACGTTAATGAAAAAAACAATGCTAAAAATGGTAAGAGTAAATAATTCATAGTTCAAATTTATATTTTGTTTGTTAATATTTACTGTACTTCTTTTATAAGATTTTCTAGTTCTTCTAAATCGATTTCACTATTTACAAATCTTCGATTCCCAGTCACTGTGTTCACCACTAATGTTGCTGGAAGCGCTCCTGACCAGTTTGCATCTATTGTTTCAATCCATGAATTGGGGTCACCAGCTTCTAAAATAACGACTCTAGATTTTAATTTTTTCTTAGAAACGAAATCGTAAACTTTCTGTGGATTAGGGTTCAAGTCTAAATCCATACTCACCAATGTTATTTTAATGTTACTATTTTCCCTATTTAATTTTTCGAACATCGGAAGCTCTTTGATGCATGGCCCACACCAAGTTGCCCAAAAATTAAAAACCAAAATTTTCTCAGAATCATTTTCAATTTCATGCTGAAGTTTTTCCAATGATATGATTTCCGCTTTTTGGCAATAAACGAAGTTTGAGAATAAAAATAGAAATCCTATAAGGCAGAATTTTAATACAAAAAGTTTAAAATACCTAATATTCATCAAGTGATTATATTATTGATTAAAATGCAATAAAAGTCTTTTATTTTTTAACGCAAAATGTCCCAATTTTATTGATGCAAATGAAATATTATCTTTTAATAATAATATTTATTGTTAAAAATATTTAGGCAAACGTATTGTTGAATTAAATAATTTACGTTTACTTTATACTTTCTAAAATTATAATTGTATTTGGTTATTATGAAGGTCAATTTTTACTTTTGTGAAAATTAATCAAAAGTTAATTTCCAATATTTTATAATTTCTGGAAACTACATTAAAAATATTTTAACCTTAAAAACAATTTAATAGAGATGAAATTACTTCATATTATTGCCTCTCCAAGAGGGGAAAGCTCCCGTACTATTGGAATTTCAAGAGAATTCCTAAGCAATTTAAAAAAAAATAATTCTGATTTAGTAGTTGATGATTTAAATTTATTTGAAATTGAATTACCAGAAGTATTGACCGATGTTGCAAGTGCAAAATACGCTCTTATGCAAGGTAGTTCTGTACCTGAGGAATCAAAAAAAACGTGGGCTGTCGTCGCAAAATATTCTCAAGAATTTTTATCTTATGATGCCTATTTAATTACGAGCCCAATGTGGAATTTTACGGTTCCTTACAAATTAAAACATTATATCGATGTAATCATGCAAGCAGGTATTTTGTTTAAATTTTCAGAAAACGGTGTTGAAGGTTTAGCCAAGAACAAAAAAATGTTTTGCGTAACTTCTAGAGGAAACGATTATAGTCCAGGTTCATATATGCATCAATTTGATTTTCAAGAGCCATATTTAAGATCAATATTTGGACTTGCAGGAATTCAAGATGTTTCATTTATCAATGCACAACCTTTGGATATAGCTCCAGGTTTGACTATTGCAAGCATTGAAAAAGCAAAAGAAGAAGCAAAAGCAATGGCTTCAAAATAATATCAATTTGAGCTTTTATTAAGAATGGCTCACATTCGAATAATGAACAGCAATCGATTTTATTTATTTCAAATGATCGAATTGCTGTTTTTTTATTTTAAGTATAATTAAAATCTATATTTTTAAATTTTCATTTAAATCCAGAAATCCTTGCTATTTTCGAGCTGGAGAACCAAATTTTTTTTATGCAGTTGCTTATTAAAATACTTATTTCTATTGTCGGGGTATTGGTTTTCATTTTCTTATATTATCAATTTTGGTTTTTGAGGCAGCCCGAACGGAATATTCCATTGGACAATACTGTATTTGTAAGCCCTGCAAATGGTAAAATTATAGCCGTGAAGAAATGGAATAGCGATAGTTTGCAATGGGATAAGGATCAAGGAGTGGTAAAAGTGTTAACCAAAGATGTTGATTCTGAAGGATGGTTAATTGCAATAGAAATGGACATAAGTAATGTGCATTATCAGAGAGCACCCATAAAAAGCACATTGATAAGTAAGGAATATACACCTGGAAAGTTTAAAAACGCCCTTATCCAAACCAACGAATACGGCATGAGACTAGAAAATGAAAGAAATTCTTTGCTTTTTGAAACAGAAAGTGGTTTAAAATATAAAGTCATCCAAATTGCTGGATTGGTTGCAAGAAGGATTGTGGATTATATTGAACCCAATCAAAAACTAGATCAAGGAGATATTATTGGATTAATAAAATTAGGAAGCCAGGTTTCTTTGATTTTGCCTTCTACTTTAGAACCTGCTATTGGTGTTGGTGATAAGGTAATTGATGGAGAAACAATTATAGCAAAAATAAAATGAAAGAGGAATACATACCTGTATCGTGCGACTTATTGGATAAAATTGAAATTTTAGCCACATATAAAAAGCAAGTCTTAGTTGTTTATGCAGATAATGATGAATTCATCGAGGAGCAACTTACGATTAAAACATGGGAAACTTCAAATAAGGAAGAATTTTTGATTGCAGAAAATGGATTAAAAATTAGACTAGATCAAATAATGAGTTTGAACGGAGAAACCTTCAAAAAAACATGTTGATAAATGTAAGTTCTTTTATTTTTTTATTGCAATCCCATTTTTAAAAAGCTACATAAATCTTCAGGTTGTTTTAATTTTAGATATGGGTATTCTATTTTGGAAAGAAACAAACCTTGCGGGAAAGCTGCTTTTTTGTTCTTTAATTCTAATTTATTGGCTAAAATGTTTTCAAAAGCATCAAGGGATATTTTCCCTTCACCAATTTCCAATAAAAAATATACACATAAGCGAACCATACTTTGTAAAAATCGATCGGAAGTAATTGTAAATCTCAACCGATTTTTATTTTCATTGACAAAAAGTTTGACGTTTGAAATTCGACATATGGTATGTTTGTACAAATCTGGTTGTTTGCATATACTCCTAAAATCGTCATATTTCATCAATAATAAGCTTGCTTTTTGCATGGATTCAAAATCCAAATTTTCAATTTCATAAAAAGCACTATAATTTATTAAGATCGGATCTTTTGTTAAATGAATAAAATAATCATAGGTTCTTGAAATGGCATCATATCGTGCATGTTGATTTCCATCCATTTCTATAATATCATAAATTGCAATATCAGCTGGCAAAGTTTTATTAAGTCTAAATTTCAAATCAAAATTGAAAGGTTTGGAAACATTAAAGTGCATAAAATATTGGCTAGCATGAACACCTGTGTCTGTCCTTCCGCAACCAAAAGCAATTATTTCTTCTTTTAAAATGCGTTGTAAAGCATTTTCAATCGCTTCCTGAACGCTGATAACATTGGGTTGTCGTTGCCAGCCATGGTATTTACCACCATCGAATCCTAAATGTAAAAAATATCTCATGGTCAATTGGGTATAAATTAAAAGCCATGTAAATTGAAAGTTTCGGCATCAATTAATTCAGTTTGAATTTTCATCTTTTTCTCGATTACTTTGAAATGTTGAAGATCATCACCTGTTATGAAAGAAATGGCATTACCAGATAGTTCTGCCCTTCCAGTCCTTCCTACCCTATGGATAAAGTCCTTAGGAGACCTAGGCAATTCATAATTTATAACAAAAGGAAGGGCCTCAATGTCAATCCCTCTCGACAGCAAATCTGTAGTTACAAGCACTTTAATTTTGCCACTTTTCAAATCTTCTAACGTGTTATTCCTGTTGGATTGGCTTTTTTTGCTGTGGATGGATTTTGCTTCAATTCCATTTTTCGTTAATTTATCAGCAACATGATCAGCTTGGTATGCGGAAGAAACAAAAACCAAGGCTTTTTGCATGTCCATTGTCTTAAAAAGGTAACGCAGTAAAGGTCCTTTTTTTTCATTAGTAACCAAATATGCTTTTTGGACAATTGATTCAGTGTTTGATTCTTCGAGAAGTGTGTTTATAACAATTGGATTGCGAAGAGCAACTTGCGTAATATTTTGAATATCATCGCTCAACGTTGCAGAAAACAATAAATTTTGTCTTTTAATAGGAAGCATTCCAATAATTTTATCCAATTCTTCCTTGAATCCAAGATTTAGTAATTTATCCGCTTCATCTAAGACAAATGTACTCACTGAAGATATTTGGATAGCATTAGCTTGAATTAAATCAAGCAATCGGCCTGGTGTTGCAATCAAAACGCTCACATTTTGCAATGCAATCATTTGAGGATTAATGGAAACACCTCCAAAGACGGCCATTGATTTGAATTGAAATGGTAAATCTTTCTTGTAAGTTTTGAAAACTGTATCCACTTGTATTGCCAATTCTCTGGTGGGAACGACTATCAAAACATCCACATGTCTATTCTTAGAATTGGTAATATTTTCCTGTTTCATGATTATTGGTAACACATAACTTAATGTCTTACCGGAACCAGTTTTGGCAATACCTAAAACATCTTTTGATTTCAAAATCAATGGAATTACTTGACTTTGGATAGGATATGGATGGACGCAATTTTGGGCTGCTAAATTCTGAATTAATGTTGGAGAAATTCCTAGAGCTGTAAAAGACATTTATTTTTGATTGATTTGACAAATGGACAAAGTTAGAAGGAAAGAATGAATAATGAAGGAGATTTATTACATATTAATATAAATCAACGAATCTCTATGGAATCTTAAGAATCTAAATTCAGAACTTCATTTTATTAAAGCATCCTGGACAATCTTTTGAAGGTTTTTGTTTTCTCTTTTTAAATTATTTAGCCCTTGCATGGAAGCTGCACTTTTCGCCCTTAGTTCATATAAAATCTGAGCGAATTCTGGCGTATTAAATTTGGACTTCATGGCATTATAGCTTATCATCTTATCCGGTTCATTATTTTCATATCTAGGTATGCTAAAAATAGCGTCAATATCGCTAATATTATTTGCGGTTAAATATGGCCTTACCATGTTGATTTGTAGGTCCATGAATTGATCGATTCCTAAAACAAAAATATTTTTTTCTCTTCTTAAATATTCGCTTAGATTAAGCCTTACATTTTCATTGATAACTTTGTCGACCATTGATTGATCATTTGCTAGTACAGAATTAAAAGACGGAGTAAACCGCAACATTCCATATTCTATGGTAGAGTCGTAAGAGGCATTGCCTTTAATTTCATCGTACAAGCGATAATATAGATCTTGATAGTTTCTAAACGCGGTCAATGTCTTTTCAATACTAATTGAATCAATTTTCAGATCTGCTAAAATTTTGATGAAATGCTTCTGTTCTTGTTCATTCATCTTTCGGATTTCATTCCAATTGTTGATTGAAATTGCGATAAGGATTCCAATCACGACAAGAATTATTTCACCAATAGCATAAATCAGATATTTGCTGAATTTGTTTTCATGCCATAAGGTTTTCCTGATCTGTCTAAATATTTTTATCATTTTTTATTACATGAATTTTATCATTGGTGACAATAAAGGCAAACGATTTCTATTGGTTCTTTATAGCTTAACAAGCAATAAGTTACCAATATATTTTGTATCAAAATCATCTATTTAAGTTAGATAAATGTTCGCTAATAGTTTTAATAACTGATTTTGTTTCACCTAATGACCATTGGTTTGTGCCAATAACTACATCTTTAAACCTTATTCTTTGACTAAGTATATTTATAAATCTTTGGTTTTTTAATATATTTCCTGGGTTATTGGGCACCATTGCATCTTTTGAGCGGTTATAGCTAAAATTTTCAAGCATGAATGGTTCTCTAACCAAAAAGAGTTCTTGCCCGTATTCATTGCTTCTGACTGCACAAATAGTATAATGCATATCATAAAGTTGAGTTATGGATTGTCTGACGGTATCGGAAGAAATGATATCCAGTCCAATAGATTGGAGAGAATTATACCCAGAGGAATTGACATAGAATTCTTCAGGGTTCTGAAATTGGGTAATTGCAATACCTAAAGTGTCATTCCATAGATAACCTTTTTTTGAATAGTCAATTATTTTTTCAATATTTTTAATTTGTTGCGTTTGCCATTTAATACTACTATTGAATTCATTCATATTTGCTTCCAAATTATTTCTTACTTCAACAAGCAATGTATATTCCTTTTGACGTAAATCTTGAGTATTATTCAAGTTGTTCAATTTTAAAGCTATCAGAATACCAATGATAACAAGTAGGATTTCGCCAACAGCGTAGAGCAGATATTTGCTAAATTTGTTTTCAGTCAGTAATCTTTGTCTAATTTTTCGAAAGAATTTTATCATTGTTTAGTGGGTTGTGGCAATTCTGACTAACGTTCGCTAATTCGTAGATTATCCATATGCATTTTTTAGTCCTATTGCTAAGATAATAATCCTTCAACTAAAGCCAAGGTTAGCTAGGGGAATTAATTTGCCTAAGAAAAATTGACATCTTTTTTAGATCAATTTTAGTCGGCCAAATCTGGGAAATGTTTGCCAACGGATTATGATATGTTGCCCTGCAGAATTGCACGTTGATTGCTATCAATTTACATATACTTTTATTACGAACTACAAAGGATCGAAAACCAATGAGCCCCACATGCATTAGATCATGTATTGGCAAACGTTTTTTATTTCATCCTATTTATTTCAATATTGAAACATTGCTTTTAGCATAATATTTGAAAGTTTTGATACTATTTCTAAACTTTTCCATATCACAAATAAGCATTTTTCTTGAATAGAGCTCAATTGAAAAAACATTATTCGTTAATTTTTCATTTTTTTCCAAACAATCCAAGCAAACATATCCTCTACAAATAATTAGATTTATAAATCGGGCAAAGAGGATCTTATTTTTTCTTGGAAACTTTGTTTTACTCACCAATTTTATCACTTCTCTATGTAATTGGGTGTATGTTTCTCTTAATTCATTGACTTTCTTTGTTTTGGTAACAAGAGTGGATATATTATTCTGGTAGTCCTTATATACATCAAAAACATCATTTTCCAATTGCATTAAACTGCCTAGTCCATATAAAAAGGCTTCCTCAAATTCATCAGGTTTGTCATTCAAAGCACTTCTGTAAAAAAGTAGGGACGTTCCTCCTTTTAAATAAGTAATTTCTTCGATATGACTACTAGCTAAACTAGATTTATATTGAAGCTTACTCTGTATCTGTGCCTTATAGACCTCAATGAATTTTTGTTTTAATAATTCAGAGGAAGGACAGTGTAATAATGCCAATCTGTATAATTTTGCAAAAAGGGATTCATGAATATTTTGTAAAGTGGTATCGAAAGGGTTGATTGTTAATTCAAATATGTGATTTTCTTGCGTGTCGAGCTTATCGAAAAAATCATCGTAAAGACCTGTTAATGACCCCAAATAGGTCATTGCAAATCTTTCTCTTTGGGAAAGTGGACTTCCTCTTAAAATGCAAAACCCTTCACCCAAAATAGAAGGGACAGCATTTCCATAATATTTTCTGATTTTAGTAATATCAGAATGCGATAAGCCTGAAGAGGAATAACTATCTAGTATTGGATCTATATGACTTTTAATAAACACCTTCTGCCTACCAAGAGAATATAATATTTTAATAAAAATTCTTGGGAAGTTAAAAATGTTATTTATTGTGTTCATTTTTTAATTTTGACTAATATTCGCTAAATAGTTGATTTTCAAAATGCATTTTTTAGTCATTTTGCTAAGATAATAATCCTTGAACTTAAGCCAAGGTTAGCAAGGCAAATTAATTTGCCTTTGAAAAATTGATATTTTTTTTGATCAATTAAGCTGACAATTTCAGGGGAATCTGCCACAATGTTCAAGTTTACGATTAATGCAAATTTCTGTAGGCATAGATTTTTAACCAAAAAGATTTTTCAAAGAAAAAGCTCCAATTTATTTAAAGATACGATTTGAACTTAATAATTATTTTCTTTCAATATCTTGTGCTTCGGTATATCGAATAACTTGTCGTCTAATTTTTGGTGAGTAAGTTTAATAGTTCTGCCTTCCATTATACCTGAGACTGATTCAATTTTCCATCCCAAATAGACACTCTTTATAAGCTTCATTATTTCATATTTTGAGTTATTAGAAAAATTGACATAATATTCTGGATCCAATTTTAGTTCAGGAGCGTAGTAGTAGGTTAGAGCTTGGTTTCTATCGTTGTGAATGATTAGCGCATTGCAAACATAATTTAATATTGTGTCGGCATTTTGGATTATTTCTGATTCCATAATTTCATAAGGGTATGAATCTGTTCGATCAAACCAAAGCGTATCACCACTGGATCTGTAAAAAAAGTAACTCATTGTATCTAAATATCGCCACAAACGCATGCTTATCAAGTCATTATTTGAGTTAGATTTAATAAACCCATCTTTTATGTATGTAGTATCCGTTTCTTCAGATTTTCCGAATATTTCTTGGGCTGTTATACCGTCCAATTTAGACGTATATGTTACTTTTGACTCTAAAATCCCTTCAAAATTTTGATTGTTTTTCAAATCGCTACATGACATAACAAACGAAGCTAAAATTAGCATTGTGAGTAAATTTCGCATAATATATTAAAGATTTGTTAATGGAAAGTTGCATGTTTAAGTTCAGGGATTTAACTTTATAAAATCCGCTTTTTTAAATTTGTAATCTCTTTAAAATGCGTGCTAAAATATGCAATTTTTATTATAAACATTGA
>JAHEAQ010000017.1:50175-67562 GCA_024642705.1 Bacteroidota bacterium
TTATCTTCTGATTTTTATTGCTAATAAAATTAACCCTTCGTTAAATTCATAATGGTATGCAGTTTTTCATATTTTAATAAGGTGAATGTTGGTTTAATTTTGCTTTATAGTTCTTTAAACGGCTTATTTAAAAATGTCCGGATAAATGAAATAGTTAGCAAAAAGATGGCAAAATGCTAAAATTGGAAGTTCGATTAACTTTTGTGCTGTTTTTCTTCCTAAAAAACGACTTCATTTCTAATAACATAAAATGGTTATTGATTAAAAGAAGCTTCACTTAGAATAACCAAGGAATCTATCACAGAAATATTAGTTTCGATCCTTTTGTATATTGGTAAAAACGTTTTGGTATGAATGACCAACTCCAGCAGCAGATTAGTAAACTCATGACTTTTTAGCAATTCTTTATAAGAATGTTCCATCTTATGTTTATGGAAAGTTGAATAATCTATGGCAATAGATTTACTGTAATAGCTGGTATCTGTTTTCATCCCAGTTTCTCCTATATAGATTCTGTCTACATTCTTATTTAAGTATGGTGCTAACTGGTTATCCACAAAATTACATTGAATATCTTCATAAGATTCTAAAAGTTGCAATTGACCTTTTAAAGTTGATAAACTATTCCTTAATTGCTGGGAAGAAATATTACTTAATTGTCCAGAATTAATTAATTCATCATAAATGTGAATTGAATTTGATTTTCCAAACAGAAATCGTTTCGTCAGTTTGTATAAGTTCTCCTCAACCAAACTTAATGAATAATTAGAATCAAAATTAATTTTTAGTAGGTCTTCAGCTGCTCTAATTACTGAGTTATATTGATTAATGCCTATTTCTAATTGAAATTGATTATGATTCATTTTTTCTGAAATTGCTTGCAGATTAATTTTTTCCAGGTTGCGATTTAATCTATTATTATTCCAGCTATTTACTTGCAATGCCAATAAAATTCCAATCATCACAAGTAAAATCTCGCCGCCAGCATAAATTATATACTTTTTCAGATTTTTTTCGTCAATTAATTTACTCCTAATTCTGCGAAAGAATTTTATCATTATTTTTCTTTATGTTTTATTTTAAATCTACTTACAATTTGTTGTGAAAAAAATAAACAAAGACCAAGTATTCCAAACCAAATTAAGCAATTCTATTAGAATTTATTTTTTTGAACAAGATTCGTGATAAGTTTTGAATGAATTTCAGCCGTTTTGGTGATATCATATCAAAATAAAATATAAAAAGTTAATTGCTGAAATCAGTTTCCTAGAAGGAATTTATCAAATCCATTAGACTTTTCTAATAATGAATATAATTAATTTCAAAAATCCATTAGGCAAAAAAAATCCTTACGTAAATGTGGTTAAATTAAAACCATTGTTAAATTTCCTGAAACATCCTAATGGACAATACGATTCCTTTTTATAATTCGCAATTATGATTCTAAAAAGCAGGTTTTTATCAAAAAAAAATTACTTAAAAATTGTTTTTATAGATTTTTTTGATCAGACTTTTCCGCATGAGCATTATTATCAATGATTGAAAATGTTCTTGGTTTACTATTTCAGAATGAGCGATCAAAAAGTACTGACCCTTTTGTATATTTAAAAATCTATTTGGTCGGAAATTTAGAAAATATGTTTTCTTACCATAATTTGATTCACATTTTCAAATAGTTTAGCAGTTAGTGGTATGGAAGCAAAATGGATTCAGGATTTACACAAGTGGGCTTTCAAAACCAAAAACTGTCTGATGGCACCAATGTTTATTCATAGTTATTATGATTTTTTCTCACTACTCCCCCACTTATGTAAAACCTATCTTATAGCGTTAGTTTTATAGACTGACTATTCCTTATTTTTATTTGCAGTATTTATCAAGCAATTCTTTTTCTATTTTTCTTGCCTTATCAGAATTTCCGAAGAACCTAAATACTTTTTCTAGAATTGAAAAAGGACCCACGAAATACCCTTCTCCCATATTCATTAATATTCCGTTATGAACGAAACTTTTTGGCATTCCATTAGGGCCAGCTTTTCCTTCTTGTGCAAGCCCAAAGGCAATCCGTAATACATTTTCAAATCCTTCACTAGCTGGCGTAAGTTCAACGGTAAAGCGAACAGGGTTTCCTGAAGTGTTATAAAAGCGATGATTATTATTCATTTCAGCCGTTGCCTTTTCACCATTTTTTAATTTCAATTTTTCCTTCCCGATTTGCACGCTAAGCTCACCTTCTAAAACATTAAAGGTCTCGGAGAATTTTTTGTGATAATGAAGAGGATTACCTCCTTTCGGTCCAATGGTTACTTCCATTATTGTTTTTTCACCATTACTTTGTTTAGATGTTGTGAGGAAGATTACTTCCTCTCCAATTACAGGGTTCGTTATTTTGTCCATATGTTTTGAATTGTTGTTTTGCTCGATTTTAAATTGTGAATTAATTGGAACTCATAATAGTTTCTGATTCCTTTAGCAAATCGTTTGCAAATTGTTCAAACGAATATTCACACGATGGAATCATTTTAACATACATAGGAAACATAAGCCCACCAAAATATCAATCATTGAAAAAGCTTTGGTTCCGTTTGCTTTATTAGTAACTGCATAAACGAGTTTTCTTTGCCCATCTCCCCAAACTAACTTCTTTTCTACTTCGAACTCTGCTACTTTTAATTTAAAGGTTCCCTTGGCATCAGGAATTGATTTAAACTTTATTTTTTTTCTTATTGCTGTATTACCTTGAATAGGAATCACAGTTGAATCCCAGCGAGGACATTCAGAAGCATTGATTATTAGAGCCGATACAATTGAAGGGTAAGCTATAATTTCGACACTTACTGTTGTTTCTATGTGAAAAGTTGTTGTTACAGAGCTGGCTTTTCTGTTTTGAACCATTGTTTCTTTCGCCATCAATGTGATTAAATACTTATTGAGTTAACATTTTAATAAATTAAAATTATTAAGCCTAAATATCCAAGGAGAGGAATTAGGTTATAATTGGCGAAGAAACTTTGATTTCGACCACATTGATAATCCCTTCTCATTTTTACGTTAAATCCGTAGTGTTATGTGAAGCTAAGACTTCGTTTTCAAGTTATTAAATTCCCTGTAGATAGGCTCTTTACAATCTTTTTTGTTATGAGTAAAGTTAGAAATTATTTTGGTAAGGATATCAACAAAGTTTCATAGATTTTTGAAAAAATAATTACGAATATCAACCATTCTTGAAAAATGTTTCAGTCTTTAAAAAATTCTTAAAACAATTAAATTACAACCCCATTTCCGCCAAGCAATCTATTGGTTATTTCTGTGTACTAAAAGCCTATTTTTTAGTAAAAATCTAAAGAGACATTTCTATTATGAATCCACTAAAGGTTTGGCTGTATACTCAATTGCAATCATAGAAAGTGAAAACATTTAAAAGTGATTCGACATAGATATAAGTAAGAAGTCAGATTTGTACTCAGATAATTAACATTGTTATAATAATTGGTATCCGTCGGTGCTCTCATTCCAATAATTTTTTTAACTTCGATAATTAAGGAGTTGAACTGGACGTACAAATTTTGAATTTTATTATGCGTAATTTATCAAACAACCCTTATATCTTCTCAGGCCACGTTCAATAAATTGAATTAAAAAAAATAATATATGAAACCAATTTTAATTTTAGTCACTATGTGTATCCTTGGATTTGCGACAATGAAAGTCGAAGCCCAATATGTAGATATTAAAAAAGTAGACGCATCCACCAAATTATACATGGCAAAACCTAGCTACAAAACACCTTACGGGGAAACTAGTCTAGATTCGATAAAAGCAGTGATCGATCGAGTGCTTAATTACCTTGAGGAAACAACGCCAACAGGAGTAGTTGACAAAAACACAAAAGCACCAATTACTGATTATAATAAGATTGACAAAAATTCCATTATCAATCAAGGAACCTTCAGTATCACTAATTATATGTGGGGAGTAACTTATTCTTCTATGCTTAAAGCTGCAAAAATTACTGGAGATGATCGCTACAAAAAATATGTTGAAAATCGGTTTCAATTTTTAGCTGAAGTAGCCCCTTATTTTTTGGCAGTACTTCCAGAGAACAATAATGAAGCTGACCCCCAAATGCGGCAGATGCTTCGTCCACAAGCTCTAGATGATGCAGGTGCAATGTGCACAGCAATGATTAAGGCAAAAATGGATAATATTGAGTTCAATGGTCAATCAATTATGGACCGATATTTAGATTTCATAATGAATAAAGAGTACAGATTAAAAGATGGAATCTTTGCTCGAAACCGCCCTCAAAAAAATACAATATGGCTCGATGATATGTTCATGGGCGTTCCTGTCATTGCCTATATGGGAAGACTAACGGGCGAGACGAAATATTATGATGAGGCTATTAAACAAGTTCTGCTTTTTGCCGATAGAATGTTTATCCCTGAAAAAGGATTATATCGCCATGGTTGGGTAGAGGCGATGAATCCACACCCCTCATTTCACTGGGGAAGAGCGAATGGTTGGGCACTGCTTGCGAAGGTTGAGGTATTGGATGCCATTCCAGAAGGTTACCCAGGACGAGAAAAGGTATTGGCTTTATTGCAAGCTCATATAAAAGGCCTTTCTGCGTTGCAATCAAGTGAAGGTTTATGGCACCAGCTTTTAGACAGAAACGATTCCTACCTTGAAACGTCAGCAAGTGCAATTTATGTATATTGCATGGCAAAGTCAATAAACGAAGGCTGGATTGACCTTCTTGCATATGGATCTCAAACCATGTTAGGCTGGCATGGTGTTACTACTAAAGTAAACGAACGTGGTGAAATTGAAGGAACCTGCGTGGGCACTGGAATGGCTTTTGATCCTGCATTCTACTATTTTCGCCCAGTAAATATAGCCGCAGGTCATGGTTACGGCCCCGTTATTTATGCTGGTGCTGAAGTTTATCGATTACTACAGAATTATACCGCAAAGATGAACGATAGTGGCCTTATTTTTTACAAAGAAAAGATCAAAACGGATGCACCAATTTTTTATTTAGAAGAAGATGGCATAAAAGTCCATCATTAAATCTTAATAATTTATCCTAAATAAAATGGAATGGTGAATAAATTATTCATACTGTACTTGTTCCTAATTCTTGCGTTATCGAAGGAATGCTTTGCCCAGGAGTTTAATAGTAATGAGAAAAAAGCTTTCGAAAATGCTTTTGAAGGAAACTGGCAACAGTCCTTTTCTGATTCCTGCACTGGTGTATGGACAAATCAATGGTTTTTGGATGGTGAAATCGCTTCTGTTAGTAACAGCGAAAAAGGGATGCAATTGACAGCAGGGCCTCAATTTAAGAATGATGCTCACCATATGGTACTTTGGACCAAAGATTCTTTCAAAGGTGATGTAAGAATTGAGTTTGATTTTACTCGGTTGGATTTTGAAAATCAGTGTGTTAACATTCTATATATTCAGGCTACTGGAAGTGGCGAAGGATCTTTTAAAAAAGACATTTCAGAATGGAATGACGAACGAAAGATACCAGCAATGAGCAGGTATTTTGATCATATGAATGTTTATCATATAAGCTTTGCCGCATTTCCAAATGAAGGCGAGGATCGTTTAGAATACATCCGGGCTCGTCGTTATATGCCTAACGACACTGGATTATCGGGCTCCGATTTAAAGCCTGATTATTATCCAGACGGCTTATTTGCTCCAGGAGTTCCTCATAAAATTTCTGTTATAAAAAAAGAACGCAATATTTATATGAAGATTAGTAATGCGCAACAAACCTATTATTGTCATTTTATAAATTCTGACCTTCCTAAAATCGAAGAGGGAAGAATTGGTTTGCGATTGATGTATACTCGATCGTCACTTTTTGGCAATTTTAAAGTATTTGAATTGGAAAATAAAAAGAAATGAAAACAAGCATAATTAAAATGGTTTTATGCCAAGTTTCCCTTTTACTTGCTATTTCTGTTTGTCAAGGGCAGATTGGTCAGCGGTTCCCATCTGAAAGAAAGGTAGTGGAAGATCCACTCACAGGTATAGAACTTGTTTTTTTGACGAGCACCCCAGCTGGAGACTCAAAAATATATCCAACCCATAATCAATGGACTTCCGACGGCAAATGGCTTATCTTTCGCTCAGACAGAGTAAAAGGCGAGGCGATGGCTGTTAATGAAAGTACAGGAGATATCGTACAAGTTACTGAGGGAGGATATTCTGGAGCACTCTGTATAGCAAGAAAAACAATGCGTTTGTATTATTGGCAAAAAACAGATAAGGAAAAAGAGAATGAATCACAGCAACTCATTGAAGTTGATTTGGAAAAACTATTTGATCATAGTAAGAAGGGGATACTTGAACCAGCTGTTACATATCAGCGAGTTTGTGGTTCAGTGCCCGAAGAAATGAATGCTAAAACTGAAATGGCATTAGACGCTGATGAAGGGTGGGTATACTTTTCGGTTGGTAAAAATGAAGCCGTAAAGCACTTACCCGAAGGCACAAAAATCGAAGAACCTTTTGGCCCTCGGAATATGGGAGCGGGGCCTGCTGGCATTGCTGGTATGGATGTAAAAACTGGAGAAATTAAATATGTCGTATCCGTTCCTTTTCAAATAGGTCATGTACAAAGCAATTCATGGAAATCAGGTGAAATTATTTTCTGCTGGGAAACAGGAGGAAAGGCACCACAACGGACCTGGATTGTTAACGCAGATGGAACAGGGCTGCGGCCACTATACCCTGAGTCTAAATACGAATGGGTGACTCACGAAGCTGTCATTGGCCCTAACGAGGTTGCAATAGCAATAATGGGACATCGGTCTATACCAGAATCTTCCCTAGTAAGTGATAAAGAAGCCACAGGTGTTTATGGGGCTAATCCTGGACAAGAAGAGGAATGGGGACCATGTGGTACCCGAGAAAAGCCAACAGGTCTTGGGATTGTTAACATCAGAACACGAGAAATGAGAATTGCTGGGCAAACACCAAAGGGAAGTGGACTTTGGCATGTAAGTGGTTCATCAGATGGTAGGTTTGCAACTGGCGATGACTTTGACAGAAACCTTTACTTGATTGATCGGAAAACAAATGAAATGATTTTACTTTCTGGGGGACATAAAAGCTCAGCCAAAGATCATGTTCATCCTACATTCAGCCCTGATGGAACGAAAATTCAAATCCAATCTGCGATGCTTTCTGAAGATGACCGATCCATGAATATTTGTATTGTGCCATTGCCAAAGGAATGGCTGAATCGCAAATAAGATTTAAAGACTAAATCATAGGAATAATATGTTACAGAAATTCATTTTTAAGAAAAAACATTGGAAGTTAGGCACTATCATTACACAAATTATAGCAATAATTTGCCTAATCAATGTAAAGACTACAGCTCAAGACAACTCAACTGTTCAGCTAAAATGGCTTGGAGAACAAACGCCCACTATAGCCACAGGAGTGAGCTGGGGAGTACCTTTCAAGAAAGGAGAAGTCCTACCTGAAAGTGATTTTACTTTGAAAGATTCCAAAGGTAAGTCTATGATGGTGCAGAACTGGCCACTGGCTTTCTGGCCTGATGGTTCCATTAAATGGGTAGGTTTGAGCACTGTTGTAGAGTCTGAATCAGGTTCAACTTTCCAACTTCAACCAAATGTAAAGACTGATAATATAACTGCTAACATTCTAGTAACTGAAAATGATGAATCTGTGCATATTAACACAGGAGTGCTACAATGTGAAATTCCTCGTCAGGGATCTAAAATCATAACATCCTTGAAAATTGATAATCAAGAAATATCATCAGGGGGAGAATTGGTTTGTATCCTTCAGAATGGTCCTGCTAAAGAGTTTGGTGTACAGCCAGAAAAAGAAAAGTTTATTGGCAAAATTGAAAAAGTGACCGTTGAACAGTCTGGACCTGTTAGATCTGTTGTAAAAATTGAAGGAAATCATATTTCGACTTCCGGAAACAGAAGTTTCTTACCATTTATAATAAGGATGTATTTTTATTCCGGTCAGCAAACAGTAAAAATAGTTCACACCATTATATACGACGGTGAACAAAATAAAGATTTCATTCGAGGATTAGGAGTTGTTTTTGATATTCCTATGAATGAAGAACTTCATAACCGGCATATTCGTTTTGCCGGCGAAAACGATGGATTTTGGTCGGAACCAATCCAACCCATGATCGGTCGTCGACCACTTACTGACAAAGAAATGTATGCAAAGCAATTAAATGGGGACCGTATTCCACAGCGCGAAACATTTTCGACACGCGAACAATCTCTTTTAGATAATTGGGCTTCATGGAATGATTTTAAATTAGTTCAGGCCAATGCTGATGGTTTCGGGATACAAAAAAGAACAAACGACCAAAGTGCATGGATCAATGCTGGGTCTGGAGGACGATCATCGGGGTTAGTTTTTGCAGGTGACGTTTCAGGAGGATTGACTGCCTGTGTCCGAAACTTCTGGCAATCTTTTCCTGCAGCTTTAGAAGTTCGTGATGCAAAAACCGACCATGCCAAATTAAAAGTATGGCTATGGTCACCTGACGGACCCGAAATGGACATGAGGCATTATGACACTCTTGCATGGGGGCATAGCCTTGAAGCTAGTTACGAAGATGTACAACCCGGATTTAGCACTCCTACTGGAGTGGGAAGAACGAGTGAGATTTTGCTATTTGCTTCCTCGGATGTACCCACTATTGAAACACTCAATTCTCTTGTAGATATTGGTAACAATCCTCCATTACTATTGGCCTCGCCAGAATACATACATACTGTTCCTGTTTTCGGAGCCTGGAGTTTACCAGATAGAAGTACAAAAGCGAAACAATGGATAGAGAATCAGTTGGATAATGCATTTGATTATTATCAGCTAGAGGTAGAACAAAGAAAATGGTATGGATTCTGGGACTACGGAGATGTTATGCATGCTTACGATGAAGATAGACATGTTTGGAAATACGATGTGGGTGGATTTGCCTGGGATAATAGTGAGTTAGTTCCGAACATGTGGTTATGGTATTCATTTTTGAGATCTGGTAGCAAGGACATTTTCCGCATGGCAGAAGCAATGACTAGACACACTGGGGAAGTCGATGTATACCATTTGGGACGTTTTGAAGGTCTAGGGTCTAGACATAATGTTCGACATTGGGGGGATGGCGCAAAAGAAGTAAGAATTTCCCAGGCTGCATTAAGTCGTTTTTATTATTATTTAACTAGTGATGAACGTACTGGTGATTTAATGCGTGAATCAGTAGAAGCCTCCAACCACGCCATTGGCGAACTTGATCCCTTGCGTTTGATATTGGATAAGAGTGAATATCCGACACATGCCCGAATGGGACCTGATTGGCTAGCGCTTGTTGGCAATTGGATGACCGAATGGGAACGAACAGGTGATGAAAGTTATAAAGAACGAATTCTAACAGGAGTAAATAGTTTATTTGATATGCCTTATGGTCTTTTTTCAGGAAAGGAAGCGGCAATGGGCTACGATCCCTCTACATACAAATTATATCAGCTGGATAAAAATGACATTGGCTTTTCTCATTTATCTGTATTAATGGGAGGCCCAGAAGTGGCATTCGAATTAACTCCACTTCTGGAAAGTAAAGAATGGAATGAGCTTTGGTTACAGTTCTGTAAACTGTATGGACAACCTGTTGAAACTATTGAAAAAGAATTTGGCAAAAGTGTTAAGCTTGGAGATAATACCTTATGGTACGCAAGACTCCCAGCTTACTATGCAAATAAAACGGGAAAGCTTGATTGGGCAGAAAAAGCATGGGATGATTTCCTAGATAGAGGTAGAGGTGAAACTGAAAATACAAATTTCGATATGAAATTGATAAATAAACCTGTAATATTAAGCCCGGTTTATGAAGTAAAAGGTGTATCGACGAATAATACAGCGCAATGGTGTTTGAATGCCATTGAATTATTGGAATTGGTAGGTGATCAGATTCCAGAAGATCATCCTCGTTTTAATCAAAAAAATGAATAATTCAACACAATTAATAATGACAACAAAAAATTTAAGACTTTTCTCGTTCTTTTTCTACATTCTTCTTTTGGCTCAATGTCAAACAGACTCAGCCATAATTATTATTGATTTGAAAAACAGCTCTGACTTCGATTTAGTCGATAAAGCTATCTCAATAAAACGATCACAGTTACCAAAGATTCCAGAAGAGAAGATTGTATTCCCTTTAATCATTTCATCAGATGGCGATACCCTTCCTTCTCAGCTCGATGATCTAGATGGAGATGATATCTGGGATGAGTTGTTTTTTGTAACTAACATACCAGCAAATGGTGAGGTCAGCTATTCTTTAGAATGGGCAAGTGAGACACCGAATTTCCCTATTAGGACAAGCGTACGTTTTGGAAAACGAATGGCTGCAGATATTCCAGTTAAGCCTGCGCTTGATGAAGTGTTAACTGCTAAAGATTTACCCTTAGTGATGGGTTTTCAAAGATACCAGACTGATGGACCCACCTGGGAAAACGACAAGGTGGGATTTCGGCATTACCTAGACGGGAGAAATTCCAAAGATCTTTTTGGAAAAAAAATTGCTGAGATTTCACCTGAAGATGTAGGAATAAATAGTAAAGGAGAAACAGAAGATAATTATCATGTGATGGAAGATTGGGGACGCGACATTCTATCGGTTGGCAACTCAGTAGGAATAGGTGGTTTTGGGATAAAGGCTGGGGATGAATTATTGAGGCTTGGAAGTATTGAAGGTGATACAATGAGTAATGTAGAAAAAACAAGTTTTCGAATTGTAACCGAAGGCCCTGTTCGATCATCTTTAAACTTTGAGTACTCTAATTGGAGAACAGGAAACAGAGCATATGTTGTTGAAGAGAACACCTCCATCTGGCCCGGTATGTATGGTTACCAAAACTCTATTAAGCTTTCGGGACTTCAGGGAGATGAAGAGTTGGTAATAGGACTTGTAAATAGCAATACAGAAATGCCACTTGCTTCCTATGATGGAAATGATAAATACGTAGTTCATTATACACATGACCAGCAAACCTATGACAAGACTTGGTGGCTCGGGCTAGCAATAATTGTTCCTCGTGATATCTACTTGGGTTTTATGGAAGCTCCAAAAACAGGTCGGTTGTCAAATACTTATCTAGCAAGACTAAAAGTTGAAAATAATAAACCAGTAACCTATTATGCAGTTGGCTGCTGGGAACTAAGTGATGCTGGGTTTACCGATAAAGAGTACTTTGAGACATATCTTAAAAACCTTGTGAGTCAATTGTCCGCCGAAGTACAAGTTAACATTCGATAACAATTGTAAGTTATGAATATTCCATATCGTAGACTTTTAGCACTAATCTTTTGTTTCATTTTGGTTTGCAAATTGTATTCACAGGATGAACGGAGTTTTAAAATATTCCAGTTCCCGCCAAATATGATCCCAACCATCGATGGTCAAAAGACTGATTGGGACATGGTGCCGGAAAATTATGAGGTAGGAATCGATCAACTTTGGGATGATAGTAAGCGACATTCTTCTTTCGACACCACCAATCTGAATGTAAGTGTAAAAGTAGGTTGGGTGAAAGGGTTAAACAGGTTGTATTTTCTATATGAAGCATATGATGATTATTGGGATTTTTCCGATACTGGATTACACAATGACACCTATGAATTAGTAGTTGACGGTGATCAATCTGGAGGACCATTTATTGACAGATTTCATCCAAACAAAACGCTTAATCCCATGGATGCCTATTTCTCTTTTCATGGAGTCCACGCTCAGAATTATCACATATTTACCCCAGCTGTAGGTAAGGACTGGACATTAGCATGGGGCTCCCAACCTTGGATAAAGGACTTACCCTATGCCAATGCAGCATACAATTTCGATTTTGAGCATGGGGAATCAGGGCACCTGACACTTGAGTTCTGGATAACCCCTTTTGATTATGCTGGAAGTGAAGGACCAGAACGGGCAGTAAAATCAGTCCTTAAAGAAAACAAAGATATTGGGCTTTGCTGGGCCATTATAGATTATGATCAAACTAAGGAGCAAGGCGGTTTTTGGAACTTGTCAAAAGAACATACCATGTACGGAAATGCTAACTATCTCCTTCCATTCAAATTAATGCCGCTAGAATCAAATTACAGGAAGGTAATCGAAGCAAAGTGGTCGTTTAAGATAGTTGATATGCAACGGCGCCTAGTAACTTTTCAGGATGAATCAATAGGACAAATCACTTCTTGGAAATGGGATTTTGGCGATGGAGAAACTTCCACTGAACAACACCCGCAACACATTTATAAAGAACCTGGCCTTTATGTTGTAGTTCTTTGGGTGGAAGGTCCGGAAGGGAAATCTAGGCTTTCAAAAGTTTGGGACGTGGCACTTAAATAAATTCGCTTTTCGATACTGTAATAGCTCATTTTTTGGTTTAAAACAGATAAAAACAAAACTGAATAATCGGATAGTTGTCTAGGTAAAAAGTTTATCTTATATTTTATGGAATATTCACATAGCTCTTTCGCTCTTCCATCTCTTTTTCTTCACTTATTTTTTTCTGTCTTTCGCAGTTTTAGAGAAAAATATGCAATTTATTAGTTAAGTTATTGATAATCAGATAAACGATTTTGACAAATGGGTGACCCGTCTTACTTTTGAATGTGTTTTATAGATGAAAAGCAAACAAATCGGGAACAATGTCAATCTACACTTCAAAGAAGGCTCTTCTCCCCTATTTTCTCAAAATCTAGATGACTATTTATTACCAGATCATAGGTTCATGACTTAGCTTTTGAAAATGTTGCCATTGCCAGACATAGAAAACTTAAAGGCAGAATGGATGCGTGGAAAGAATGGTATTAGCTACCTGAAACTCTATCAGGACTAAAAGATAATGTCATATGAATAAAATAGAGCACGTGAAATGCCAATGATTAGTCATAGATAGAAAATTATGATTCTGTGAGTTTTGATGTTCCTTAAATTTCATTTTTTTCAAGAAGAATTTAATTACCAAATCTATTTTTGCCTAAATCTGCCAAATTAATTGCAATTAAAAGTCCGCTTTGACGAAGAAATCTTAATAATTACTATGAATACAAAAATAAATCAAAATATCATTCAATCAATTCATATTTTATTCATAACTTTTAATCTCTGATTTACATCAATGTATATTAAGGCCCACTAGGCAGACGTAAAAGAAGTTGTTGCGGTGTTCTTTAAAAAATTAATATCATCAAAAAAAGAGTTTAATATCTATATGAAAATAACGAATGTTCAACAGAACTTTTATTGCTATTTTGAGAATACTGATCTCCCCGCAATTGAAGGGGAAAGAATTGGATTCCGTTTGATGTTAATGTGCTTATCCCGTTATGCAAATATTAAAAAATTCGAATTGAATAATTAAACTTGATAAAAATGAAATTTGATCAAAATAAGACGAAAAAACACATCTTGGTTGAAAATTATGCATGCTTGAGGGTAAGGAAGAAAAGCATAGGTCCTTGGATGATGATAATCTTATTCCTTGCACTAATGTTAACCAACTCCTACGCTCAAATAGTCGAAGGAGTTGATTATTCCAATAGAGCAAAGGTTTACAAGACATTTGATATGTATGAAGAAGATATTTTTGGACAGCGTTTTTTTTCTGAGAATGTTACATATAAAGATGAAGTTACAGGTGTTACTGTGAATGCCCTGACGACCTCCCGCAGAAAAAGTTCAACAATGTATCAGACCCATCCTCAATGGACAGCGGATGGCAAGTATATCATATTCAGTTCCACTTTGGCATTGCGAAATCCAAAAGAAGGGGCATTCGGCGTGAATAGAAATTTGAGCCAATATTATGCCATTTCAATGGAAAATTTTGAAATAGTGCAGATTACAACAGGTAATCAGAGAGGTGCATTTCACTTGGGCTGGCATAAAAACGTTGCTTACCTTTTCAGAGACTATAAATTAATTGAAATTGATTTGGGTAAACTGTTAAATGACAGTGAATACGATAAAGTGGGAAAGCAAGAAGAGTATGAGAAAGTCTTAGCCTTTATACCTGACTCCATGAACACAAATGGCATTGGTCTGGATGCCAACGAAGAAAGAATATTTTTTTCCAATAGGATTGAGGATGATCTCTCTGCTATTTTTAGTATTGATTTAAAAAGCGGAAAAGTTAAAAAGGAACTAGAAGTTCCTTTCAGAATAGGTCACTTGCAGTCCAACCCTTATGTTAGCGGAGAAGTTATGTATTGTTGGGAAACAGGTGGCGACTCACCGCAAAGGATGTGGTATATGACAATCAATGAAGATGGAACAGTTGATAACAGGCCAGTTTATAATGAAAAGGATTATGACTGGGTAACACACGAAGTATTTATGGGTCCTGATCATATTCTTTTCCATTTAATGGGTCATCTCGATCGTTTACGCGAAAACCAAACGGGAATTCTGTCCCTGAATATTCGCACGGGCGAAACCTCATTTCATGGACAGACAGCTAGTGGAAGCTATTGGCATTGCAATGCGACAAAAGACCGAAAATGGATAGCTGCCGATACATTTGATGGCAAAATTTACCGTCTGAACAGCGAAGACTTAAATGACGTCACTTTACTAACACAGGGACACCGTCTGCAGAGTATTAGCCCTTTTACAAGCGAAGCCCACTCACATCATTCGATAAGCCCCGATGGCAAATGGGTATTGTTCAGTTCCAGTCTTTTTACCGAGAGTGATATAATGCTGGTTCCTTTATTTCCTGAAAAATAGTTTCGAATAAAAACTATAGACATGTTTAATTTGATTCAAAACAATATTTTCAGTCATAAAAACCTAAACCGATCAATATTACTGGATATGACAATTATGGCTGTTTGTATGAATATTAGAAATGGTATCTGAACTTTTACCCGAAGAACATCTTCGTCTCCAAAAAAAATAAATAGATGACGAAATATTCAACGGACATATATCTTCAAACCTTATTAGGACTGTTTATTTCATGGAGCATGAAACCTCAGTCCAGTATAATAAAAAATTTTCCATGAAAAAATACTTAAAAATATTCCTACTAATTTTAACAATACTTCTGAATTTAGCTGCATGTTCACCTTTGGATGAAAAACAAAAAGTATTTGATATAACTGAATACGGCGCAGTTGGAGATGGCAAAACATTGGATACCAAAGCAATTCAAAAAGCGATTGATGAAGCTTCGAAATTGGATAACGGCGCACGCGTATTGGTTCCGAAAGGGCATCAATACTTAATAGGAACCATTGTTTTAAAAGGAAATATCGATTTTCATCTGGAAGGAGATGCTGAACTTTTTGTGAGTACAAACAAGGTAGACTACTCTGATAGAGCTGCTGTAATTGCAAAAAAAGCACACAACTTAAAAATTTCTGGAACAGGAAGTATTAACGGTCGTGCGATGGAATTTATGAGCCATTACGAAGAAGAAAACGAATGGTGGATTCCAAAAGACTGGCGTCCTAGACTTTTTATTCTTACGGAATGCAAGGATTTGGAAATTATAAACATCACCATAAAAAAAGCACCTTCTTGGAGTTTACATATGCTAGGCTGCGATAATGTTTTGATTGATGGCATAAAAATTAAAAACGATCTTGACGTCCCTAACAGTGACGGAATAGACCCAGATCATTGCCGAAATGTAGAAATCAGAAATTGCGAAATAACTTGCGGTGACGACGCAATTGTTATAAAAGCTACAAAACAAGATAAAGCTTACGGGCCATCAGCAAACATCTGGGTACACGATTGCATTTTGGAAACACAAGATTCAGGAGTTAAAATTGGAACAGAAACCACAGAAGATATTTATAATGTGGTCTTTGAGCGTTGTGAAATTTTAACAAGTTGCCGCGGACTGACAATTCAACTCAGGGACGAAGGCGACGTTTATAATGTGGCTTTTAAAGAAATCACCTTCAAATCCCGCTACCATTCTGCACCGTGGTGGGGTCGCGGTGAGGCTATCTCGTTTACTTCCATTCCGAGAACTTCAGATACAAAGCTTGGTAAAATACACAATATTTTAGTCGAAAACGTAAAAGGGATGGCAGAAAATAGTGTTAGAATAAATGGAACAAAAGAAAGCAGCATTTCAAATATTCGTTTCAATAATGTTGATATAACCTTTAACCGCTGGACAAAGTATCCTGGAAATCTTTTTGATAATCGTCCTACACAAGTTTATGAAGGAATTGAAACTCACGAAAACCCTGGGTTTTACGTACGTTTTGTAGATCAAATAACACTTGAAAATTGCAGTGTAAATTGGGGTGATAATATTCCAGATTACTTCACAAATGCTCTGAAAGCTCACGATGTAAAAGGGCTGAGACTGATCAATTTTAAAGGAGAAGCAGCTAATCCCAAAAAACACAAACCGATAGACACTTCAATAATGTAATATTGAATGAATCATACCCGAAAATAATATTTAAAATTAATAGACAGTAAAACGGTTTTGTCCTTGCTAGTTTGCCTAATTTCCTGCAGATAAAATTCCTAGCAATAACGGCAGTATCGACGATTGGCAAATAGTGCCAAAAAGATACATCGTTGGAATGGATGAACTTAGGGAAGACATTGGCAAGTATAAAAAAGCAGGTAAAAAATCTGGATGTTATCGTAAAAGTAGGTTGGGTGAAAGGGTTAAACAGGCTAAAATTTCTATATGAAGCATATGATGATTATTATGATCTTTCAGACCCGGGATTACATAATGATACCTATGAATTAGTAGTAGGCGGAGATCAATCAGGGGGACCATTTATTGACAGATTTCATCCAAACAAAACGCTTAATCCAATGGATGCCTATTTCACTTTTAATAGAGTCCAAGCTCAGAATTATCACATATTTACCGCAGCTGTAGGTAAGGAATGGACAATAGCTTGGAGCTCTCAATCTTGGATAAAGGACTTACCTTATGCCAATGCAATCTGCGATTTCGATTTTAAGCATGGTGAATCAGGGCATCTTACACTTGAGTTCTGGATAATTCCTTTCGATTGTGCTGGAAGTGAAGGACCAGAACGGGCAGTAAAGAAAACAAAGATATTGGGCTTTACAGGGCCATTATAGATTATGATGAAACCCAAAAACAATGCGGTTTTTGGAACTTATCGAAAGAACATACCATGTACGGAAATGCTAACTACTTCTTTCCATTCAAATTATTGCCGCTGCAGCCCAACTCCAGGGAAGCCATTGAAGCAAAATGTTCGTTTAAAATCCTTGATATGAACCAGCACCTCGTTGCTTTTCAAGATGAATCAAAAGGAAAAATCACTTAATAGAAGTGGGATTTTGGCGA